>NZ_CP134771.1:726875-1453750 GCF_031880315.1 Pseudomonas baltica
AAGCAGCTCGGAGCCTCTATCCAGACCTTGCTCGGGGGCTATCGCAGCCGCCTCAAAGCCTACGCAAGCACCTTCCACGGCGACCGCAACGGCGGTCTCGACAGCCCCGAAGCCTATGGCGAATTCGCCGTGCGCTGTCGCGAAATGGGCTACAAGGGCTACAAGATCCACGGCTGGTTCGATGGCAATCCCCGAGAAGAAGCCGCCGCGATCCTGCAAACCCGCAAGGCGGTCGGCAACAGCATGGAGCTGATGTACGACGGCGCCTGCGACCTCAAGACCTTTGCCGACGCGCTCTACGTGGGCAAGGCCTGCGACGAGGCCGAGTACTTCTGGTTCGAAGACCCTTACCGTGACGCCGGGCTCTCGGCGTTCTCGCACAAGAAGCTGCGCGAAATGCTCAAGACCCCACTGCTGATCGGCGAACACGTGCGCGGCCTCGAACCCAAAGCAGACTTCGTGATTGCCGGCGGCACCGACTTCGTTCGCGTCGACCCCGAATACGACATGGGCATCACCGGCGCCATCAAGACCGCGCGCATGGCCGAGGCCTTCGGCCTGGATGTCGAGATTCATGCCGTCGGCCCGGCGCACCGCCACGTGATGGGCGCGATCCGCAACTCCAATTTCTACGAAATCGCCCTGGTCGGCCCCGACTGCGCGAACAACATTCCGCAGGTCTATACCTGCGGGTACTCCGACCAGATCGACTGCATCGACGCTGACGGCACCGTGCCCGTCCCCACCGGTCCGGGCCTGGGGGTCACCTATGACTGGGAATACATCAAGCGCCACACCACCGCCCATCACGTCTTCGATCTGAACAAACGCTAAGAGAGGGTCCCATGTTGAATACTGCAAAGGGCGTCTACATCGTGGCGCAGACGCCGTTCGACGAGGCGGGAAACGTCGATCTCGACAGCATCGATACCCTGGTAGATTTCTACCGTGAACACGGCGCCAATGGCTTCACCGTACTTGGCGTCAGTGGCGAGGCCGGCAAGCTCAGCGCCGCCGAAGCCCGCCAGGTGGCGCAACGTTATATTCAGTGCGCCGAGGGCCTGCCGGTGATTGTCGGCGTCAGTCATCCGAGCCTGGCGCAACTCGCCGATTTCAGCAACGAAGTCATGGATCTGGGCGCCGCCGGCGTGATGATCGCGCCGCCCACCGGGCTGCAGACTGACGAAGACATCCTTGGCTACTTCGCCGAGGTCTATCGACGCATCGAAGATACGCCCACGGTGCTGCAGGACTTCCCCTTCGCCTCCAAGGTGGCGATGTCGGTGCCGGTCATCCAGCAACTTATCAACCGTCACGCAGAAATCCAGCTGATCAAGGAAGAGGACCTGCCCTGCCTCAACAAGATCAGCCGGCTGCGTACCGGGATGAGCCGTCGCGTGGCGATTCTGACCGGCAATAACGCCATGTATCTGCCGCTCGAATTGCAACGCGGTGCCGATGGCCCGATGGCCGGTTTCTCCTACCCGGAGATGCTCTCGCAGGTCTACACCCTGCACCAGGCCGGGCGCTTCGAAGAGGCCGACGATTTGTTCGATGTCTACCTGCCGCTGCTGCGTTATGAGGCCATGGGGTTCTGGGGCGTCTGCGCGCGCAAGGAGGTGATGCGCCGCCGCGGTGCCATTCGCCACGCGACGATGCGCACGCCGGGGCCAAAGCTGTCGACCGAGGACCTTGGCGAAATCGACAGGCTGGTCACCCGTTTGGAGCGCCGTCTAGGCCGCTGACACTTGGCCTTCTCCGCACAATAACAATACTGGAGACGCTGGATGAACGAACAAACCCTGGGCCTGACCCTGGTCCAGAAGCGCTCACGCGTGCGTTACACCACCCTCACGATGTTGGTGATCGCCAGCGCCGTGGCCCTGGCAGACCGTGCCAACCTGTCCATTGCCGGCTCCGCGATGTCTGCGCAGCTGGGGATCACGCCGATCCAGCTGGGCTACCTGTTCTCGGCGTTTTCCTGGGCCTACGTGCTCGCGCAATTACCCGCCGGCTGGATGCTCGATCGGTTCGGCGCCATCCGCGTGTACGGCATCGCCTTGTGCCTGTGGTCGGTGATCACCCTGGCCCAGGGGTTCATGGGGCTGGGGCCGGTGGGCTGGGTGGTCACGGGGCTGTTCGTCATGCGCTTCATCATGGGCCTGGTAGAGGCGCCGCTGTCACCGGGCAACAGCAGCATCACCGCCAGTTGGTTTCCGGTGGCGGAACGCGGCACCGCGACCTCGATCTACAACTCGGCCCAGTACATCGCCGTGCTGGTGTTCGTGCCGTGCATGGGCATCCTGGTGCACAAGGCCGGTTGGGAGTGGGTGTTCTGGGTCATGGGCGGGCTGGGTGTGCTGCTGGCGGTAGTGTGGGCCAGGACCATGCATAACCCGGTGCAGCATCCCGGTGTCAATGCACTGGAGCTGGAACACTTGCGTGATGGCGGCGCCAACGTCGACGGCGGTTCGGCCCGTCCCCAGGGAAGCAAACTGCGTCTCGCGGACCTCAAGCTGTTTTTGGGCAGCCGGCAAATGCTGGGGATCTACCTGGGCCAGTATTGCCTGGCGTCGATGCAGTATTTTTTCCTGACCTGGTTCCCCATTTACCTGGTCAAGGGCCGCGGCATGAACATCATCGATGTCGGCTTCGTCGCCATGCTCCCGGCCATCGCCGGGTTCATTGGCGGCATTCTCGGCGGGGTGATTTCCGATCGCCTGACGCGCCATGGCTACAGCCTTTCAGTCGCACGCAAGGTGCCTTTCGTGACCGGCCTGCTGCTGTCCTCGAGCGTGTTGTTCTGCAACTTCGTCGACTCCACCTACGTGATCGTTGCGTTGATGACCCTGGCGCTGTTCGGCAAGGGCCTGGCAGCCGTAAATTTCGCCCTGGTCGCCGACACCGCGCCGCGCCACCTGGTAGGCCTGGCTGGTGGCCTGTTCAACCTGTTCGGCAGCCTCTCGGGCATCGTCACGCCCATTGTGATCGGCTACGCCTTGCAGGCCACCGGTTCGTTCACCGAGGCCCTGTGGTTCGTCGCGGCTCATGGCGTGATCGGGGCCGTTTCGTATCTATGCGTGGTCGGCAAGATTCGACCGCTGGAGGCGCCGCGCGATAACGTTTGAAAGCGCTGTCCGATATCGTCCAAAAACAACAAGCCGATAGGCAACTGGAGATAGACATGCCCACGCTCCTGAAAGCGCAAGCCAACCATTCGGCCGTGATAACGGCGGCTCGAACCCATGTCCGTTACTACGTCCTCGCCCTCATTCTGCTCGCCACGGCCATCAACCTGGGGGATCGCGCCAACCTGTCCATCGCCGGCGACGCCCTGTCCCATGAACTCGGCCTGAATGCCGTGACCATGGGCTATCTGTTTTCGGCGTTCGCCTGGGCCTACGTGCTGGGGCAGCTCCCTGGCGGCTGGGTGCTCGATCGCTTCAATTCGGTGAAGGTGTATGGCGCCGCGTTGTTCATTTGGTCGTTTTTGACCTTCATGCAGGGCACCATCAGTTGGCTGCCGTCGAGCATGGTGGTGGCCGCGCTGTTCATCCTGCGTTTTTTGGTGGGGTTCGTCGAAGCACCGATCTATCCGGCCAACAACTACATCGTCGCCGCCTGGTTCCCGCTCAAGGAGCGCGGCTTTGCGACGGCAATCTTTTCATCCGCGCAATATGTGGCCATCGTGCTGTTCGTGCCGGTCATGGGCATGCTCAGCCATGCCCTGAGCTGGCATTACGTGTTCTGGTTCATGGGCTCGCTGGGGATGCTGCTGTCGTTGTTCTGGTTCTGGCAGATGCACAGCCCCGACAAACATCCTCGAGTCAATCCGGCGGAGCTTGAGTACCTGAAGGACAATGGCGCGCTGATCGACATCGAAAGCGCCAAGGGCAAGACCCCACCTCCCAAGCTGTCGGCCATCAGCGTGCTGTTCAACAACCGCATGATGCTGGGCATCTATATCGGTCAGTACTGCATCACCGGGTTGCAGTACTTCTTTATCACCTGGTTTCCCATCTACCTGGTCAAGGGCCGGGGCATGAACATCATGGAGGTGGGTTTCGTCGCGACCCTGCCGGCGATCTGCGGTTTTGCCGGGAGCATCCTGTGCGGCGTGCTCTCCGACCGTTTGCTCAAGCGTACCGGCTCGGTGACCCTCGCGCGCAAAGTGCCGTTCATCATCGGCATGGCATTGGCGACCGGCCTGGTGTTTTGCAATTTCACCGATTCGATTTACGTGATCGTCGGGTTGATGTCCCTGGCCCTGTTCGGCAAAGGCCTGGCGCAGATCGGCCTGGCGGTGGTGGTCGATACCTCGCCACCGCCCATCGTCGGCATGGCCACCGGGGTGTTCGGCATCGCTGGCAACATCGCCGGGATCATCACCCCCATCGTGATCGGCTACACGGTGCAAGCCACTGGATCGTTCAGCATCGCGCTGTATTTCGTCGCGGCCCACGCCTTGATTGCCATGCTCGCCTACCTGTTGGTGGTCGGCCCTCTGCGCCGGCTTGAAATGCCTGCAAAACCTTTCGATGAATCCGGAGCCTGATGATGTCAGCCGAGCCAAAACGTTTTGATCCATCGGCCCTCGAGCGCTTTGCCTGCACCCTGCTGCAGCGCGCCGGCGTGCCCCAGGACCGCGCCCTGCCCATGGCGCAGCGCATGCTCGATGCCGACTTGCTGGGCCACCGCACCCATGGGCTGTGGTTCATGAGCGCGTATCTGGAACGCATCTGCGCCGGGCACATTCGCCCCGAGGCGCAGGTGCAGGTGCTCCACGACCGGCCGAGCGCGTTTGCCTGGCATGCCCAGCGCGCCCCCGGTGCCTGGGTGATGCAGCAGGCCAGCGCCGAACTGCTCCAGCGCGTGGCCAGCCAGGGCGTGGTCAGCGCCACCATCGCCGACTGCTCCCATATCGGCTGTCTGCAGGCCTATCTGCTGCCGCTGGTGCGGGAAAACTTGCTGGTCACCCTCAGCGCCACCAATCCGGGGGTGCGCTCGGTGGCGCCGTTTGGCGGCAGCGATCCGGTGCTCACCACCAATCCCGTGGCCTGGGGCATACCGACCCGAGGGGCACCGATCCTGATCGATCAATGCACCTCGGTGGCCAGCAACACCTTCTTCAAACGCTTCGCCGAGCAAGGCCAAAGACTCCCCGAAGCCTGGCTGCTCGACAACGACGGCCGGCCCACCGACGACCCGCAGGTGCTGCAGCACACGCCACCGGGCAGCATTTTGCCGCTGGGTGGCCTGGAGCATGGCTACAAGGGTTTCGGCCTGGGCCTGATGGTCGAAGCGTTCAGCCTGGCACTGGGCGGCAGCGGTCGGCGCCAGGGTCCGGACATGTTTGGTCAGGGGGTGTTCATCCAGGTGATCGACCCCGACAGCTTCGCCGGGCGCGAGGCATTTCTGGATGAGATGGACCACTTGGTCGCCCGATGCCGGGAGAGCCGTCTGCGTGCGGATTCCAAGGGTATTCGCTTGCCTGGCGAACGAGCACTGGCCGAGCGCGAGCGGCAGCTGGTGCACGGTATCGCGCTCGGTGATGAAGTGTTGTCGCGGCTGCAGCCTTGGGCCGAGCGATTGAATGTGACGATTCCTGGGCCACTGGGCTGAGGTTGTTGGCCTGAATAGCGGCGCTTGGTAGGACGGTGATGCTGGTTGGGGGTGGTTCTGCTTTCGAGCCGCACAGGCCCGCAGCAAAGGACCACACCGATCCAGAAGCCCCTGACCCCCAGCCACCGATAGAACCACTATGTGCGCCACCGAACAGACAGCCGTCGCTGCCGGTATTCACACTCAGGGTGCGAAGCTCCGCTCACCCAGGCACGTACCGGTGCCGGCATCCCTGCTGCGCACCCCGCCGGGCTGTGCATTGCGCCAGCGCTGACGAGACTGCTGGCGCGAGTGTCAGACCTAGGATTTTATGACAAGCATATGGGCGCCTGTCCGGTTGCTGCTGTCCCGGCTGACGACGTTGTACCGAACCGGCAACTACCCCCCGGTCAAATTCGCCTACGAGCAGATCCTGCGCGCCGAGCTGTTCAATGCCGAGCAGATGGCCGATCACGGGATCGCCCTGGCCGGGCAACATCAGCTCAGCGCGCTGTCGGCACGGGACTCGCTGCTGGGCCGACTGGACGACAACGAGCGGCTGCTCAACCGCAGTTGCAGTGCGCTGACCTTGGCGCAGCGCAGTAGCCGGCGCGTCACCCCCGCCGCCGAGTGGCTGCTGGACAACTACTTTCTGGTGGAAGAAAACATCCGCACCGCCAGGACGCACTTGCCTAAAGGCTACAGCCGCAAGCTGCCGCGCCTGATCAATGGCCAGTCCAGTGGCCTGCCGCGGGTCTATGACATTGCCCTGGAGACTATTTCCCACGGCGACGGCCGCTTCGACGAGCAAAGCCTGCAGCGCTTTATCGTCGCCTATCAAACCGTCATGCCCCTGGCCCTCGGCGAACTCTGGGCGATCCCCATCATGCTGCGCCTGGCCTTGATCGAAAACCTGCGCCGGGTGGCGTCGCGGGTCATGGCCAACTGGGACGACCGCAACCTGGCCGATGACTGGGCCGAGCGCCTGATCGAGGTCTCCGAGCGCGACGTCAAAAGCGTGGTGCTCACCGTAGCCGACATGGCCCGCTCGGCACCGCCACTGACCGCCGCCTTCGTCGCCGAAGTCGCCCGCCGCCTGCAGGGGCAAAGCGCGGCCTTGGCACTGGCGCTCAACTGGATCGAGCAGATGCTCGGCGAAAGCGGCTCGAGCATCGAACGCCAGGTACAGCTCGACGCGCAGCAGCAATCCGCCGATCAGGTGTCCATCAGCAACAGCATCGGCAGCCTGAGGCTGTTATCGGCGACCAACTGGCGTGACTTCGTCGAAGCCGTCAGCCATGTCGAGTACGCCCTGAACGACGACCCCGCAGCGATCTACCCGGCCATGGACTTCGCCACCCGCGACAGCTATCGGCACATGATCGAGCGCCTCGCCCGGCGCAGTCGCCACTCGGAAATCCAGGTGGCGCAGCTGGCCGTCGCGCTGTGCGGCGAATACCCACCCCAGGTGCCCGCCGGGGCGCCCACCCAGCACATCGGCTACTTCTTGATTGGCGCGGGCATCGCCGAACTCGAACGCAGACTCAACGCGCGGGTGCCCTTCCATGAGCGCTGGAAGCGCCTGCTGCAACGCTCGCCGCTGGCCTTCTACCTGGCTCCGGCATCCGTGCTGACGGTGATCCTGGCCTTGCCATTGCTCGCCTCCGCAGGGCGCGATGGACTGTCTTACTTGGAGCTGCTGGGCCTCGCGGTGCCGTGCCTGGTGATGACCAGCCGGCTGGCGTTCAGCCTGATCAACTGGTGGGCGACCTTCAGCCTGGCGCCGGTGATGCTGCCGAAGATGGACTACAGCGACGGCATCCCCGACCAGGCCCGCACTCTGGTGGTGATCCCGACCCTGATCGCTTCGCGTCTTGATGTCGAAGAATTGGCCGAGGGCCTTGAAGTGCGGTTTCTGGCCAACCGCGACGACAACCTGTTCTTCGCCCTGCTCACCGATTTTCTTGATGCCCCCGAGCAGACACAGCCGCAAGACGCCGCACTGCTCGAACAGGCCGCGCACGCCATCAACCTGCTCAACCGCCAATACGCCGATGGCTCGACTGATCGATTCTTCCTGCTGCATCGCTCGCGCCGCTGGAACCCCGGCGAAAACGTATGGATGGGCCACGAGCGCAAACGCGGCAAGTTGAATGACCTGAACGAACTGTTGCGCGGCCAGGGCGCCGAGCGTTTCAGCACCATCGTCGGCGACATTCAGGCACTGCAATCGGTGCGCTACGTGATCACCCTCGACACCGACACGCAACTGCCCCGGGACGTCGCACGCCAGTGCACCGGCGCCATGATGCACCCGTTGAATCGGCCGATCTTCGATGCCAGCCAGGCCACCATCATCGCCGGCTATGCGCTGCTGCAACCGCGGGTCGGCATCAGCCTGACCAGCACCCCACGCTCGCTGTATTCGCGCCTGTTCGGCAACGGCGGCGGAGTCGATCCTTACACCCGGGCGGTCTCGGACATCTACCAGGACCTGTTCCAGCAAGGCTCCTTCATTGGTAAAGGCATCTACGACGTCGATGCCTTTACTCAAGCGCTCGAAGGCCGCCTGCCCGACAACCGCATCCTCAGCCATGACCTGATCGAAGGCAGTTATGCGCGCTCGGGCCTGTTGAGCGATGTCGAACTGTACGAGCAATATCCTTCGCACTACAGCGCCGACGTCAAACGCCGCCATCGCTGGATTCGCGGCGACTGGCAACTACTGCCCTGGACCGTGCCGTGGACCCGCGACGTCAACGGCGAATGGGCGCGCAACCGGCTGGGCATCATGGCCCACTGGAAACTCTTCGACAATTTGCGCCGCAGCCTGGAGCCGCTGGCGTCGCTGGTGATCCTGGCCTGGGGCTGGTTCGCCAGTAGCGAGCCGCTGGCCTGGACGCTCACGGTGCTGGGCCTGTTGGTGGTGCAACCGCTGCTCAAGACCCTCACCGACGCCCTGCACCCGCCGGTCAAGGTGCCTTACTGGCACTACCTGCGCGACCTTTGCGCCAGCTTGCTGCAGGATCTGGCGCGCGTCGCCGCGACCCTCGCCTGGCTGCCTTTCGAGATGTACTACAGCAGTGATGCCATCGCCCGCTCGCTGTGGCGCATCACCTTCAGCCAGCGCCTGATGCTGCAGTGGCAGCCGTCGCGCGAGGTCGAGCGGCACTCGGAAAACCGCCTGGCCAGGCGTTACCGCGAAATGTGGATCGGGCCGTTGTTCGCCATGGTCGGGCTGATCGCGCTGGTCAATGAGCCGCTGACGCTGGTCATCGCCCTGCCCTTGCTGCTGTGCTGGGCGGCCGGGCCCTGGGTGGCGTGGCGGCTCAGTTCGGCGCCGCAGCACCAGCGGTTCGAGCCCTCGGTCGAGGTGCTGCGCTTTTTACGGGTGCTGAGCCGGCGCACCTGGGCGTTCTTCGATGAATTCGTCGGCCCGCAGGATAACTGGTTGCCGCCGGACAACATCCAGGAAGAACCCAAGGCCAGTGTCGCCCACCGCACCTCGCCCACCAATATGGGCATGGCGCTGGTCGCGCACCTGGCCGCCCACGACTTCGGCTACCTGAGCACGCAGCGGCTGGCCAGCCGGCTGTCGGCCTCCCTGAACAGCATGAACGCGCTGGAGCGCTACCAGCAGCACTTCTACAACTGGTACGACACGCAAACCTTGCAACCCCTGCGCCCGCATTACATCTCCACCGTCGACAGCGGCAACCTCGCCGGCCTGCTGCTGACCCTGCGCGCGGGGCTGCTACAGATGCCGGACGCGAGACTGTTCGGCCCGGCGATCCGCAGTGGCTTGCGCGATACCCTGGATACGCTGATCGAGAGCCGCGGGGCCGCCGAGTTCGGCGACCTGCGCCAACGCCTGGATGATCCCGACGGGTCGCTCGATATCGATGCCTTGCTGTCTCTGCTAAGGGACGCCCAGGCTGAAGTGTCAGCGTTCGGCGGCGAAGAGGCCGGTACAGACAATGATGCAACCTACTGGCGACACGCATTCAACGCCCAATGCCAAGACTGGATCACCGAGCTCGAACGCTACCGCCTCCCCCCCTGCCTCCCCGGCCGCGTGCCCCCACAACACTCCCTGCGCGCCCTCGCCCAACTGCTTCAAGACGACTGGCCCCGCGAGCACCACAGCCGCGTAGCCAGCGTACGCAGCAGCGCACTGAACGCCATCGAACAGCTCGACACACTCAGCGGCCTGGCCGGCGCCCTGGCGCACATGGACTTCGGGCTGCTCTACGACCGCAAGCGCGATCTGTTCTGCATCGGCTACACCACCGAAGAACGGCGCCTGGACACCGGCTACTACGACTTGCTGGCCTCCGAGGTGCGCCTGACCAATTTCGTGGTCATCGCCCAGGGCCAGATCCCCCAGCGCGCGTGGTTCACCCTCGGCCGCCTGGCCGGCGACTGCGGCGGCGTGACGACATTGATGTCGTGGTCCGGCTCGATGTTCGAATACCTGATGCCGATCCTGGTGATGCCTAACTACGACGGCAGCCTGCTCGACCAGACCTGCCGCGCCGCCGTGGCCGTGCAGATCGAACACGGCAACCGCTTGGGCATTCCCTGGGGCGTGTCGGAGTCCGGCTACTACACCCTCGACGCCCAATTCAATTACCAGTACCGGGCGTTCGGCGTCCAAGGCCTGGGCCTCAAGCGCGGGCTGGGCGATGACATCGTGGTCGCGCCTTACGCCAGTGCGCTGGCGTTGATGGTCGACAGCGCGGCAGCCAGCAGCAACCTGCAACGCCTGGCTCGCCAGGGCGCGATGGGCCGTTACGGGCTGTACGAAGCGGTCGATTACACCGAGGCACGGCTGCCACCCGGTCAGCCCTTCGCGCTGGTGCAGTCGTTCATGGCGCACCACCAGGGCATGAGCCTGCTGGCGCTGACCAGCGTGCTGCTCGATCAGCCCATGCAGCGGCGCTTCGAATCCGATCCGGCGTTGCAGTCCGCCCTGCTCCTGCTGCAAGAGCGCGTGCCCAAGGCCTCTGCGCCCTACCTGCAAGCCGCGCAATCGCCGCCGCTGAGCGACGCCGAAGGTCAGGACACCCAACTGCGAATATTCAGCCACCCCGGCCACAAACGCCCTGCGGTGCAGCTGCTCTCCAACGGCCGCTATCACGTGCTGCTCAGCAGTGCCGGCGCAGGCTACAGCCGCCGCGACGATATCGCCATCAGCCGTTGGCACGAGGACATCACCCAGGACAACTGGGGCACGTTCTGTTACTTGCGCGACGTCGCCACCGGCGCCTTTTGGTCTGCCGCCTTCCAGCCCACATTGCGCAAGACTGAGAGCCACGAGGCCATATTCAGCAACGCCCGCGCGGAGTTTCGCACCCGGGAGCTGGATTTCGACTCGCACCTGGAAATCGTCGTATCGCCCGAAGACAACATCGAGCTTCGCCGCCTGCACGTCACCAACCGCGGGGCCGCAGCAAAGACGCTGGAGATCACCACCTACGCCGAAGTGGTGCTGGCCCCCGCGATGGCCGATGCCATGCATCCGGCGTTCAGCAAACTGTTCGTGCAGACTGAATTGCTGCCGGCCTTGCAAGCGATCATCTGCAGCCGTCGCCCGCGCGCCAGTGACGAGAGTCCGCCGTGGATGTGCCATCTGCTCGCGGCCCATGGCGTCGATATCCAGGCGATTTCCTATGAAACCGACCGTGCTCGGTTCATCGGCCGCGGCCGCAATCTGGCCACGCCCGCCGCCCTGGATGCTGACTGCGAGCAGCTGTCCGGCGGCGCCGGGCCGGTGCTCGACCCGATCGTCGCGATCCGCTGCCGCATCACCCTGCAACCCGGCCAGCAGGCCACCATCGACTTGGTCACCGGGGTGGCGGACCACCGCGAAGAGTGCCTGGCGCTGATCAACAAGTACCGCGACCGGCACCTGGCCGATCGGGTCTTCGATTTGTCCTGGACCCACGGGCAGGTGTTGCTGCGCCAGCTCAACGTGTCCATGGCCGATGCACACCTGTTCGAACAGATGGCCTCGTCCCTTGTATACGCCAACCCGGCGTTGCGCGCGGACAGCGCCGTGCTGATCGGCAACCGGCGCAACCAGCAGGGCCTGTGGGGGCAGTCGATTTCCGGCGACCTGCCGATCGTGCTGTTGCAGATCCACAGCCTGGACAACATCGAGCTGGTGCAGACCATGATTCAGGCCCACGCCTATTGGCGCCAGAAGGGCCTGGTGGTCGACCTGCTGATCTGGAACGAAGACAAGGTCGGCTACCGCCAGCAGTTGCAGGACGCGATCATGGGGCTGGTGACCTCCGGCAGTGAAGCGGCGCTGGTGGATCGCTCCGGCGGGATTTTCGTGCGCACGGCGCAGCAACTGTCGAGCGAAGATCGCACCCTGATTCTGTCGGTGGCACGGCTGGTGTTCAGCGAAGGCGCCGGTTCGCTCGCCGAGCAGGTTCATCGCCGCCGCGTGGTGCCGGTGTATGCACCGTTTGTGGCGACGCAAAAATACCGCCCGACGCCGCTGCCGGCCAAATCGGCGCAGCGACCCCGGCTGCTGAGCAACGCCTACGGCGGCTTCAGTGCCGATGGCAGCGAGTACCTGATCGACGCCACGGCGGCGCGGCCAACGCCTGCGCCCTGGGTCAATGTCATCGCCAATGCGCACGTGGGCACGGTGTTGTCCGAGACCGGCAGCGCCTACAGCTGGACCGAAAACGCCCACGAATTTCGCCTGACGCCGTGGCACAACGACCCGGTGACTGACCTCAGTGGCGAGGTGATCTACCTGCGCGATGAAGAGACCGGGCGCTTCTGGTCCGCCACCCCACAGCCCTGCCCCGGCACTGGCCGCTATCTGACTCGCCACGGCTTCGGCTACAGCGTGTTCGAGCGCGAAGGCGACGGCCTGCACACCGAGCTGTGGGTCTACGTGGCGCTGGACGCGCCGATCAAGTTTTCCCGGCTGATCGTGCGCAACCTGACGGATCGCAGCCGCACCCTGAGCGTTACCGGCTATGTGGAGTGGGTGCTGGGCGACCTGCGCAGCAAGTCGGCCATGCACGTGGTCACGCAATCGGACCCGGTCAGCGGCGCACTGTTCGCCCGTAATGCGTTTTCGGTGGAATTCAGCGACCGCGTGGCGTTCTTCGACACCGACGGCACCGACCATCGCGTCACCGGCGACCGCACCGAGTTCATCGGCCGTGGTGGCAGCCTGAAAGCGCCGGCCGCGATGCAGCATGCCGGGCTGTCCGGGCGCATCGGCGGTGGCCTGGACCCCTGTGCGGCGATCCAGGTCTCCCTGCAGCTGGCCGCCGGGCAAAGCCGCGAAGTGGTCCTGCGCCTGGGCGCCGAGCAGACCGCCGAGGCCGCCACCGCCCAGGTGCAACGTTACCGCGGCGTCCAGGCAGCCGCCGAGCAATTGCACAAGGTCCGCGAGCATTGGCGTTCGCTGTTGTCGGTGATCCAGGTGCAGACCCCAGCCGCAGAGGTCGACGTGATGGTCAACGGCTGGTTGATGTATCAAGTCATCGCCTGTCGCTTTCTGGCCCGCAGCGGGTTCTATCAATCGGGGGGCGCCATCGGTTTTCGCGATCAGTTGCAGGACAGCATGGCGATGATCCATGCCAGTCCCGCGCTGGTGCGCAAGCATTTGCTGTTGTGCGCCGGCCATCAGTATCCGGAAGGCGACGTGCAGCACTGGTGGCATCCGCCGCTCGATCGCGGGGTGCGCACCGGTTGCTCCGATGATTTTTTATGGCTGGTGGCGGCGACCAGCCGCTACGTGGAAATCACCGGTGATGTGGCGGTGCTGGATGAGCCCGCAGGTTACCTGCAAGGCCGCACCCTGAACCCGCAGGAGGAGTCCTACTACGATCTGCCGGGGGTGTCGCCGCTGCGCGAATCGCTGTACCGACACTGCGTACGCGCCATCGAACACAGCCTGCGCCGGGGCGAACACGGCTTGCCGCTGATGGGCGGTGGCGACTGGAACGACGGCATGAACCGCGTCGGCTATCAGGGTCGCGGCGAAAGCGTGTGGCTGGGCTTTTTCGCCAACCAGGTGCTCAAGCGTTTTGCCCTGGTGGCCGGGCAGCAGGGCGACGCGGAGTTCGCCCTGCGCTGCAACGAAAACGCGGTGCTGCTCAACGAGCGGCTGGAGAAGACCGCCTGGGATGGCGCCTGGTACCGCCGCGCCTGGTTCGATGACGGTCAGCCGCTGGGCTCTTCGATCAACACCGAGTGCCGTATCGACTCCATCGCCCAGAGCTGGTCGGTGCTCTCTGACGCCGGCTCCGCCCCCCGTCAGCGCCAGGCCATGCAGGCGCTTGACCGCTACCTGGTCAAGCCCGATATCCGCGCAGTGCTGCTGCTCGACCCGCCTTTCGATAAAGGCGCCGAAGACCCGGGCTATATCAAGGGCTACGTGCCCGGCGTGCGCGAGAACGGCGGGCAATACACCCACGCCGCCGTGTGGGCGGCCATGGCCTTCGCGCAATTGGGCGACAGCGCCAAGGCCTGGGAGCTGCTGCACCTGATCAATCCCGCCGACCCAGCCAACAACGCGGCCATCGAAACCTACAAGGTCGAGCCATATGTGATGGCCGCCGATGTCTATGGCGCCGCACCCCATGCCGGCCGCGGCGGCTGGACCTGGTACACCGGTTCCGCCGGCTGGATGTATCGCCTGGCGACCGAGTCGCTGCTGGGTGTGCAGCGGGTCGGCAACACGCTGCGCATCGAGCCGTTGCTCCCCGCCCATTGGCCGGGCTTTACCCTGAGTTATCGATTCGGCGCCACTCAGTATCACTTCGATGTACGCCGCAGCGAAGCGAATGTCAGCTCGATGAGCGTCGATGGCCAGATCATCGAGGGCCGCACGCTGCGCTTGATCGACGACGGCGTCGAGCGCCGCGTGCGGGTGGAGTGCCCTGCGCCCGTGGCGCACACCCGTGCAATGGCCCAGGGGGTGGACCATTAGCGGTTAATCCCCTGCGCCAAGAAATACAAGCGTACTCTGGACCAATTCGGCTGTTTTCTCCTTTGGGGCTCGTCATGTCCGATCCACCGCTACCGACCGGCAATCACTTGCTGGCCGCCCTTACCCATGAAGAACTAGCGCGCCTCGCCCCGCATCTGGAGGTGGTCCCCCTGACGCTGGGCGAGGTCCTGTACGAGCCCGGCGACACCCTGCGCCACGTGTACTTCCCCACCAACTGCATCGTGTCCTTGCTGCACGTCACCGAAAGCGGCGCGTCGGCGGAAATCGCCGTGGTCGGCAACGAAGGGCTGATCGGCATCGCCCTGTTCATGGGCGGCGAGAGCACCTCCAGCCGCGCCGTGGTGCAGAGTGCCGGCAGTGCGTTGCGCCTGCCGGGGCAGAAACTCAAGGACGAATTCAATCGCCACGGCGATCTGCTGTTGCTGATGCTGCGCTACACCCAGGCGCTGATCACCCAAATGTCGCAGACCGCCCTGTGCAATCGCCACCACTCCATCGACCAGCAACTGTGCCGCTGGCTGCTGCTGTCGCTGGACCGCCTGCCCGGCAATCAACTGACCATGACCCAGGAGCTGATCGCCAACATGCTCGGCGTGCGCCGCGAAGGCGTCACCGAAGCGGCAGGCAAGCTGCAACGCCAGAGCGTGATCGAATACAGCCGCGGGCACATCAAGGTGCTGGATCGCCCGCAGTTGGAGCGGCTCAGTTGCGAGTGTTATTCGGTGGTGAAGACCGAGACTGATCGGTTGCTTCATTACACGCGGCGCCAGGAAAGGTGACCCACATCAGCCGCGTGGCTCTAAAAACCCTAGCTGAACCAATCAATCCTTCGCGGTTGTTGAATAGGGCGTACCATCAGGTCTGCCCCCAGGAACCCGATCACGATGTCAACGGATAGCGACGCAAGCCTGGACTTCCAGCTTTTCCTGGCGTGCCGAGCAGGTGATGGCGCGGACAGTGCGCTGATCGCCGCGGCGCTCAGTGCCACCCTGCAAGACCTCGACACCGTGCTCTCGCCCGTTATAGGCAGCAAGGGAGTCGCGGCGTTGTTGCGTCGCAGCCTGCAATTGACCGGCTCGACCCTGGCGGAGCTGAACGGGCTGCCTGAAGGTACCCAGGAGCTTCTGGACCCTGCATGCGTCTTGGCCCTTCTCGGCCAGCGTACCCCGCAGGAGGCATTGTTGCTGGGCGAACAGTTCCTGCAGACGCTCTATCGCCTGCTCGGCACCTTGATCGGGCCATCCCTCACCGCGCGCCTTCTTGATGCCGTATTCGCAGCTCCGCTCAGCGCGCCCCCGGCGCAGGATAGTTCGCCATGAACAGCAAAGTGACCATCAACCGTCTGGCCACCGGCGTACCGGGGCTGGATGAAGTCCTGGGTGGCGGCCTGCCGGAATTCTCGTTCAATCTGATCGCAGGGCCCCCCGGCTGCGGCAAGACCACCCTGGCGCACCAGATCATGTTCGCGCTGGCCACGCCCGAGCGTCCGGCGCTGTTCTTCACCGTGCTTGGCGAGCCACCCCTGAAAATGCTGCGCTACCAGCAGCAGTTCGACTTTTTCGACAGCGACGCCATCAATCATTCGGTGCGCTACATCAATCTGGCGGACGAAACCCAGGCCGGCAATCTCGACGAGGTGCTGCGCCGGATCGTCGCTGAAGTGGAAGCCCACGGCCCGGCCCTGGTGTTCGTCGACTCGTTCCGTTCCGTGGTGCTCGCCAGCCAGACCGCAGACAACCCCAACAACAACCTGCCGCAGTTCGTGCAGCAACTGGGCATGTTGATGACCACCTGGCAGGCCACCACCTTCCTGATTGGCGAGTACTTCACCGAGCTCGACACCAACCCGATCTTCACCGTGGCGGACGGCTTGATCTGGCTGCGCCAGAGCGTTCAGCGCAACTCCATGGTGCGCAAGATGGAAATCATGAAGATGCGCGGCCAAGCGACGCTGCCGGGGTTGCACACCTTTCGCATCGACGGCAGCGGCATCAGCGTGTTCGCCCCGGCGGGTGCCAGTCCGCAGCCCGCGACCCAGCCACCGCCCGGCGCATTGCCCAAGCGTCTGCGCATGGGTTCCGCGAGCCTTGATGAAATGCTCGGCGGCGGTCTGCCACAGGGCTATTCGCTGCTGGTGGCCGGGCCGTCCGGATCTGGCAAGAGTATTCTCGCCGCCAGCTTTCTGGCTCAAGGCGCCAACGAGGGCGAAACAGGCGTGATCGCGGTGTTCGAGCAGCGCCCCGATCGCTCGCAGAATCCGACCCTGGCGCGCCTGGTCGAGGAAGGCAAGGTCGGCCTGGTGGACAGCCGCGCGCCGGATCTGTCGATAGACGAGATCGTGCACTTGCTGCTGGCTGAAATCACCCGCCTCAAGGCTACCCGTGTGGTGATCGACTCGCTGTCCGGCTTCGAGCTGGCGTTGGCCCCGACCTTCCGCGCTGACTTTCGCGAGTCGCTGTCGCGGATGGTCAATGCCCTGACCGGGGCTGGCGTCAGTGTGCTGATGACCTCCGAGCTGGAAGATCGCTACACCGATCTGCGCTTCAGCCCCTACGGCACCGCGTTCCTCACCGATGCGATCATCGTGCAACGCTACATCGAGGTGCAGAGTCGGCTGTTGCGCATCATGGCCGTGGTGAAGGTGCGCGCCAGCGCCCACAGCGATGAGTTGCGCCAATACCGGATCGATGACCAAGGCTTGCAGATCGGCGACAGAGTTGCGGATCGCGAAGGGCTGCTGGGCGGCAGCCCCACCCGGCAACACGTCAGCCTGGCGCCAGCGGGAGAGGACAATGTGTGAACTGCCATGAAAGAGCTGGAACTGCAGATGGCCAGCGCCACCAGCGAGCTGCAGCTGCTCGGGGAGAAGACCCTCGAAGCCCGCACGGTGCTGGCGGCACTGCAACGCACCCTGGTCGAGACCCAGGACCGCATCAGCGACCGACAGAACATCGCGCAGTTGCTCGAAGCCAACGAGCAACTGGTCATCGCCATTCTTTCGGCGCAGTCCGAGGTGGCCGACGCCCCCGTCATACCCGGTCCTGCACAGGCGCCGCAGCTGCGCGAAGCCAATGAGCAGCTGACCATCGCGGCACTCAGCGCGCAAAACCTTCAAGGGCTGGCCGAACGCGCCCTGGCCCAGGAGCGCAAGATCCTCGCCATCGTTGCTCACGAGCTGCGCAACCCGCTGACCCCGATCAGCCTGATCGCCGGGCGCATCGCCAAGGTGTCGAGCACCGAACTGCCCCGCTTGCAGGCGCTGCTGGAAGGCCAGGTGAGCTACATGGCGCGCCTGGTGGACGACCTGCTGGATGTATCGCGGGCCACCACCGGCAAGCTGCGCCTGCAACTGCAACCGCTGGATATCGTGCCGTTGGTCAGGACGGTGGTCGACAGCTGCCTGCCGGTGATCGAGCAGCGGCAGTTGGCATTTTCCAGCGACTTGCCCGACCACCCCTTGCGAATCAACGGCGATACGGTACGACTGACTCAAGTCGTCACCAACATCATCACCAACGCGGCCAAATACACCCCCCGCGGTGGCGCGGTACAGCTGTCGATGCACGCTGAAGACGGTGTGGTGATGCTGAGCATCGCCGACAACGGCATTGGCATCTCCCCCGAGGCGCTCTCGGAGATATTCGAGCCCTTTGTCCAGGACACCCAGGCGGTGGGCTTCAATGGCGCGGGCCTGGGGATAGGGCTGACGGTGGTGCGTGAACTGGTAGAGGCCCACGGCGGCGCAGTGGTCGCGCTCAGCGACGGGCCGAACCAGGGCAGCACGTTTATCGTGACGTTGCCGCTGCTGGGTTGAGTCGGTGCGGCAGCCCTGAGCGGGTCAAGATGCCGTCATCCGCTCCAGACTATTACTCAAATGCAGCCACATCGCCGCCCGCGCCGCGTCCGGATCCTGGCGGCGAATGGCCTTGAGAATGGCCTCGTGCTCCTGATTGGCCTGGCGACCGAACGGGGTCAGGTCGGTGGCGCCCCGCTCCTGCGCATTGATGCGGGTGCGCGGAATTACAGAGCTGCCGAGATGATGGATGATGTCGGTGAAGTACACGTTGCCGGTCGCCTCGGCGATCAGTCGATGGAAACGCACATCGGCCTCGACGCTGCTGTCGTTGTTGGTCAACGAGTTCTGATAATCATCCAGTGCCTGGCGCATCTGCAGCAGTTGCGCCTCGCTGCGACGCACGGCCGCCAGGGCCGCGGCTTGAGTCTCCAGGCCCAGGCGCAGTTCGAGGATGCCGCGCACGCTGAGCTCGGTATCGCGGGTCAGGTGCAAGCCCTGGCGCTCGTCGCGTGCCAATACGAAGGTGCCGATACCGTGTCGGGTTTCCACCAGCCCTGAGGCCTGCAGTTGGGAAATCGCCTCGCGCACCACGGTGCGGCTGACGCCATGCTCACGCACCAGGGTCGATTCGGAAGGCATCTTTTCGCCGGGAGCGATCTGGCCGAGGCGGATGCGCTGGATCAGCCCGGCCACGATTTCGTGTGCCAGGCCGGGGGAACGCTTGCGATCGGGAGCTTGGGGTTCGTCTTGCATGGCGGGGTCCGTCATCTTCAGTGGGCGGATATTAGCACCTGTGGCCTGGCGGTTCAGCGGCGCTGCGGCGGGCCCCTTCGCGAGCACGCTTTGTTTCTACAGGGTGCGCAGTGCCAGCAGCGAAAGGGTCAATAAAGAGACTCTCCAGCTCGTCAGACAACTAAAGATCAAAACAAATATCACCCAATGGTTATTGCATAAAATCAGAATCAACTCGTATGATGTCCGTCATCCGGACGCCACTGGCTGGCCATGACGTCCTGACTCAGCCAGCGGCTTGATCCGCCAGCGCCTGCAGTCCCCATAAAAATAATCAGCGGGAGTTCCGACTGTGCATGACTCAACCAACGCCCCTACTGCGTCCGCGGGCAACCCCGTGCTGGCGCGGGCCATCTCCAAGGTCAAGCGGCATGTCCTGCCGCTGTTCGTCATCATGTTCATCGTCAACTACCTCGACCGCGTCAATATCGGCTTCGTGCGCACGCACATGGAGCACGATCTGGGCATCGGTGCAGCGGCCTACGGCTTTGGCGCCGGGTTGTTCTTCATCGGCTATGCGCTATTTGAAGTACCCTCCAACATGCTGCTGCAGAAGGTCGGCGCCCGCCTGTGGCTGACCCGCATCATGTTCACCTGGGGCGTCACCGCGACGCTGATGGCCTTCATCCAGAACGAAACCCACTTCTACATCCTGCGCTTTCTGCTGGGCGTGGCCGAAGCCGGGTTCTTCCCTGGGGTGATCTACTACTTCACCCGTTGGTTGCCAGGCGTCGAGCGCGGCAAGGCGATCGCCATCTTCCTCAGCGGTTCGGCACTGGCTTCGCTGATCAGCGGCCCGCTGTCCGGCGTGCTGTTGCAAATTACCGGGCTGGGCCTGCATGGCTGGCAGTGGATGTACATCATCGAAGGCCTGGCCTCGGTGGCGCTGTGCGTGTTCGTGTGGTTCTGGCTCGACTCCAAACCCCATGATGCCAAGTGGCTGAGCGCTGAGGAGAAGGATGCCCTGGTGGGTGAAATCGACCGCGAACAGCGCGAGCGCGATGCTGCCACCACCGTCAGACCGACCATCGGCATGCTCCTCAAGGACCGCCAGATCATGCTGTTCTGCGCGCTGTACTTCTGCATTCAGCTGACCATCTACGCCGCCACCTTCTGGCTGCCCAGCATCATCAAGAAAATGGGCGACCTCAGCGACATTCAGGTGGGCTTCTACAACTCCATCCCCTGGCTGATCTCGATCGTGGCGATGTACGCCTTCGCTTCGCTGTCGGGCAAGTTCAAGTTCCAGCAGGCCTGGGTCGCCTCGGCGCTGCTGATCGCGGCGCTGGGCATGTTCCTGTCGACCACCGGCGGGCCGATCTTCGCCTTTATCGCCATCTGCTTCGCGGCGATTGGTTTCAAGTCGGCCTCGTCGCTGTTCTGGCCGATCCCCCAGGGCTACCTGGATGCACGCATCGCTGCAGCAGTGATTGCCCTGATCAACTCGATCGGCAACCTCGGCGGCTTCGTAGCGCCAGCCACCTTCGGCTTCCTCGAGCAATCCACCGGCTCGATTCAAGGCGGCCTCTACGGCCTGGCCGGGACCTCGGTGATCGCCGCGATCCTGGTGTTCTTCGCCCGCACGCTGCCCAAGCCGAGTGCCGCCGTTACCCCTACCACACCGACCGCCGCTGCGACGCTGGGCAAGTCGCACTGAACGACTGCATGAACAAGGACCCGACACCATGAATACAGAACTCCAGTACCACGCCAGCAAAGCTCCCGTCGTCACCAGCCTGCAGGTCATCCCTGTAGCCGGCCACGACAGCATGCTGATGAACCTCAGCGGCGCCCATGGCCCGTTCTTCACCCGCAACATCGTGATTCTCAAGGACAGCGCCGGTAACACCGGCGTCGGCGAAGTCCCCGGCGGCGAGCGCATCCGCGAGACCCTCGAAGACGCCCGCAGCCTGGTGGTCGGCCAGCCCATCGGCCAGTACCAGCGCATCCTCAACCAGATGCGCAGCACCTTCGCCGCTCGCGACTCCGGCGGTCGCGGCCTGCAGACCTTCGACCTGCGCATCACCATCCACGCCGTCACCGCCATGGAAGCCGCCTTGCTCGACCTGCTCGGCCAGTTCCTCGAAGTCCCGGTCGCCGCCCTGCTCGGCGAAGGCCAGCAGCGCGATGCGGTGAAGATGCTCGGCTACCTGTTCTACATCGGCGACCGCAACGCCACCGACCTGGCCTACCGCAACGAAGCCGACGCCAGCGACGACTGGTTGCGCCTGCGTCACGAGCAAGCCATGACCCCCGAGGCCGTGGTGCGCCTGGCCGAAGCCGCGAAAGCCAGGTATGGCTTCAACGACTTCAAACTCAAAGGCGGCGTGCTGCGGGGCGCCGAGGAAATCGAAGCGGTCACCGCCCTGGCCGAGCGCTTCCCGGATGCGCGCATCACCCTCGACCCCAACGGCGCCTGGTCCCTCAAAGAAGCCATCAGCCTGTGCCGCGACCAACATCACGTGCTGGCCTATGCCGAAGACCCGTGCGGCGCCGAAAACGGCTACTCGGGCCGTGAAGTCATGGCCGAATTCCGCCGCGCCACCGGCCTGCCGACCGCCACCAACATGATCGCCACCGACTGGCGCGAAATGGGCCACGCCATCCAGCTGCAATCGGTGGATATCCCGCTGGCCGACCCACACTTCTGGACCATGCAGGGCTCGGTACGGGTCGCGCAGATGTGCCACGAATGGGGCCTGACCTGGGGCTCGCACTCCAACAACCACTTCGACATTTCGCTGGCGATGTTCACCCAGGTGGCCGCCGCCGCACCGGGCGAGATCACCGCGATCGACACCCACTGGATCTGGCAGGACGGCCAGCGCCTGACCAAGGCCCCGCTGCAGATTGTCGACGGCTTGGTCAAGGTGCCGGCCAAGCCGGGCCTGGGCGTGGACATCGACATGGATGCCGTGGCCAAGGCTCACGAGTTGTACAAGGGCATGGGCCTGGGCGCGCGGGATGACAGCGTGGCCATGCAGTTCCTGATTCCGGGTTGGCGCTTCGATAACAAGGCGCCTTGCCTGGTACGTTGACTCGATCGAGGATGGCCACGGCAGCTGCCGCGGCCATTATCCAACAAGCTTCACGCGTTCAGCGACAGCGGTGATTTCCACCAGGGCACCGTAATGAAGCTGGCCGCAAGTGAGCCGCAGCGACCAGCAGCGCCCGGCGATACGTTGCCCGCCGGTCTAGGCGCAGGACTGCGCCAGCAGTTGCCCGCCTTCCAGCAGCCCGGCGCCGGGAATACTGCCCAGCAACTGGCGCGTGTAGGCATGTGCCGGCTGCTCGAACAACTGCTGGCAGGGCCCCTGCTCCACCACCTTGCCAGCGCGCATCACCACCACCTGATCGGACAACCGCCGCACGGTCGCCAAATCATGGGAAATGAACAGATAGCTGAGGCCCAGACGCTGTTGCAGTTCGTCCAGCAAGGCAACGATCTGCGCCTGCACCAAGGCATCCAGTGCCGACAGGGGCTCATCGAGCACGATCAGCTCCGGCTCCAGCGCCAGGGCGCGGGCAATCGCTACACGCTGGCGCTGGCCGCCGGACAGCTGCGCCGGGCGAGTATCGAGTAGCTGCGTCGGCAGGTGGACCTGTTCGAGCAGGCTGGCGGCACGCGCCCGTTGCGTGGCGCGATCACCGATACCGAACGCGTGCAGCGGCTCGCTGATGATCTGCGCCAGAGTGAGGCGCGGATTCAACGAGGCATAGGGGTTCTGATACACCACCTGAATGCGTCGGCGCAGGGCTTGCCATTGCCGCCGGTTGAAGGTGGTCACCTCCTCGCCGGCAAAATGCACCTGGCCGTGGTCAGCACGTTCGAGCCCCAGCAGCAGCCTGGCGGTGGTCGACTTGCCCGATCCGGACTGCCCCACCAGGCTGGTGGTACTGCCCTTGGCGATGGTGAACGAGACGTCGTCGACAGCTGCGGGTTGCGGGTTGAACCAGCTCGAGAACGACTTGACCAGCCCGCTCGCCCGCAGGATCACCGGGGCGTCATGGCGCACGCTTTGCCGGGCCACCAGCACCTGGCGGGCGGGGGCGGCTTCCAGCAACGCGCGGGTATAGACCTGCCGCGGCGCGGTGAACACCTGCCTGGCCGGCCCGGCCTCGACGACGCGACCACCCTGCATCACGATCAGATGATCAGCGCGCTCCAGCGCCACGCCCAGGTCATGGGTGATCAGCACCACCGCGCTGTTGCGCTCGCGGGCCAGCTGTTGCAGGCAATCGAGCACCTGGCGCTGCACCTCGGCATCCAGGGCGCTGGTGGGTTCGTCGGCGATGATCAGCGGCGGATCGTTGGCCACGGCCATGGCGATCAGCACGCGCTGGCGCATGCCGCCCGACAGCTGATGCGGATAGCGCCGCTGCAAACGATGCGCCTGCGCCAGGCCGACACGCGTGAGTAGCTCGACGCAGCGCTCGCGGGCCAGGCGACGGGGTACACCGTGCACGGTCATGGCTTCGATCAGTTGCTCGCCGATGCGCTTGACCGGGTCCAGCGACTGGCCCGGGTCCTGGGGCACGAAACCTACGGTGCGCCCGCGCAGGGTTTTCCAGAGTGCCTCGCTGGCGTCGGTCAGGTCATGGCCCGCCATGATCAGCCGCCCGCCCGTCAGCCGTGCGTTGTCGGCAAGCAAACCGATCAGCGCCGAGGCAGTGGTGGATTTGCCCGAGCCGGACGCACCGACGATGGCCAGCACCTCGCCTGCCGCCACCGTGAAACTGACCTCACTGATGCCGGGCACAGGGCCGGCGTGAGTGTGGTAATCGATGCTCAAGTCCTGGACCTGCAAAACGTTGTCGGCACTCATGGTCTTACCTCGTTGTACTGTTGCAGCGCGCGCCCCAACTGGTTGGCAGCCACCACCGTGCAGGCCACGACCAGCCCGGGCAGGCTGGTGTACCACCAAGCCGCGAGCAGATAGTTGCGCCCCTCCGACACCAGCAAACCCCATTCCGGTTGCGGCGGCGGCGCGCCGAAGCCGAGGAAACTCAGGGCCGACACCGCCAGTACCGCGCTACCGAATTCCAGTGCCGCCAAGGCCAGCACCGGCCCGGTGGCGTGGGGCAGGATGTGCCGGGCAATCACCGTCCAGGGCCCGACGCCGCAGGCATGCGCTGCCTCGACGAAGGTGCTGGCCTGCCAACGCATGACCTCGCCGCGCACCAGCCGGGCAAACGTGGCCACCGACGACAACCCCACCGCCAAGGCGATATTGACCGTGCCGAAGCCCAGCACGGTAATCACCGCCATGGCCAGCAATAGGGTCGGGATGGCCATCAACACTTCGACGATGCGCATCAGCAAGCCATCGACCCAACCGCCGAAGAATCCGGCCAGCACGCCCAGGACGATGCCGCACAGCAACGCGATCAACACCGCCAGCAGGGTCGCGCGCAGCGACAGCCCGGCACCGTGCACAGTGCGGCTGTACAGGTCGCGGCCCAGTTGATCGGTGCCGAACCAATGCGCGGCGCCGGGGGCCTGCAAGGCATGGGCCGGCACGCCCAACAGAGGGTCCTGCTGGGCGAACAGATCCGGCCACAGTGCCCAGCCGATCGCCAGCGCCAGCACGATCAAGCCCAATGGCAACAGCGGCCGACGCCGCCACAGGTTCATCGGGCACCGCCCAGGCGCGGATCAAGCAAGGGATACAAGGCGTCGACCAACAGGTTGACGCTGACGAAAATCAGCGCTGCCAGTAACACCACGCCCTGCACCATGGGAATGTCCTGAACGCTGACGGCGGCCTGGGCGAGACGCCCAATGCCCTCGCGGGAAAACACCGTCTCGGTGACCACCGAGCCGGCCAGCAGATTACCGACGATCACCCCCGACAGACTCAGCACCGGTACCAGCGCGTTGTGCAGGCTATGGCGCAGCACCACCTGAATTCGTCCAAGGCCCTTGGCGCGTAGCACATCGATGAAGGGTTGACGGCCCACCGCCGCCAAAGACCGCGCCAGCACTTGAGCGATGACGGCCGAGGTCGGGATCGCCAGCGTCAGCGCGGGCAACACCAAAGAGGCCCAACCGCGATTGCCCATGGCCGGAAACCAGTGCCAGCCGAACGACAACCACTGCAACAGCAGCAGCCCCAGCCAGAACGTCGGCAGCGAAACCGCAACCGCCGGCAAGCCCAGCAACGCATCGCGCAACCAGCGCCAGCGACTCAACGTGGCCGCCAGTGCCAGGCTGACACCGGCCAGCAGCGACAAACCCAGCGCCACGATGCTCAGCGCCGCAGTGGCCGGCAAGGCTTGCCACAACGCCGGCACCACTGGCTGGCCAGTCTGTATCGAACGGCCCAGGTCGAGCTGCAGCGCCCGGCCCAGGGCGATGGTGTATTGCGTGGCCAAGGGCTGGTCCAGATGATATTCGGCACGCAGTGCCGCCACCTGCTGCGCGTCCACCGCATTCTGTTCGCCGCTCTGGTTGAGCATGATGCTCACCGGGTCGCTGGGCAGCGCGTAGAGGATCAGGAACGACAAAGTGAAGGCCGCCCACAGCACCAGCGCGGCCTGGCCCACGCGTGCCAGCGCGCGCACCAGCAGCGCACCGATGGGAATGCGCGCGCGGGTCAAGGTCAGGGCCTGGCTCATGGTTGCACCCAGGTGTCATAGAACTGCAAGCGTGACGATGCTTCGTAATGCAGGCCGTGTACCTTGGGCCCGCGAGCGATCACCGTCGCCAGCTCGATCAGTGCCAGGGCGTGCCCGCCCTCGATCAACTGCTGGCTGGCATCATCGATCAATGCCTGGCGCTGTTTGGCGTCCAGGGTCGCCGCCGATTGGGCGAGGCGCTCGTCCACCGGGCCAGGCTCGCGTTTGCTGACATTATAGCCGGGGGCCTGGAACACCGTGCGCAACACATCGGGGTCGGCACGCGTGAGGTTGAGAAACCGAGCGCCATAGTCGCCGCTCGCCTGAATGGCGGTGACCTGGCTGATGGTGGTCTTGTTGAGCTGGAGCTCCACACCCACTTCGCGAAACTGTTGCTGGACCAGCTCCAGAATCGGCACGGTCTGCCAGTACGTCAGTTTGAACGACAGGCGCTGGCCGTTCTTCTGCCGGATACCGTCGGCGCCGGGCAGCCAGCCGGCTTGCTCGAGCAAGTTCCGCGCGGCGCCGGGGTCGGCCTTGAGCAACGGTGACAAGTCACGGTAATACGGCGTGCTGCTGGCCAGCAGCGCCGTGGCCGGGCGTTGATAGCGCGAGATGATCGGCTGGAAATCCGCACGATTGATGGCCTTGTTCAGCGCCTGGCGCACCCGGCCATCGGTGAACAGCGGCGAGGTTTCGTTAAGCACCAGCACATACACCACCCCCGGATTGGCCCGTGTCAGGAGCTTGAGGCCCTGCTGCTCGATACTGCCTTCATCCTGCGGCGATACCGCCGTGTTGACGTCGATCTGCCCGGACGCGAGGCTGCCCAGGCGCACACCGGACTCGGCGATGATAGTAAACTCCAGGTTATCCAGCCAGGCGCGGCCTGGGTGAGCGGCCAGGCTCGACGGCCAGGCGTAGTCCTTGCGCGCCTGCAGCGACACCGCCTGGTTGTGCACGAAAGCCTTCAAGGTGAACGGCCCGGAGCCGATCAATTGGCCCTGGCAACGATCGGCCGGCGCCAGCGCCACGGTGCTCGGCGCCAGCAGCCCCAGGCTCATGGTCGAAGTCGCTTGCAGGAACTGCGCGTTGGATTGTTTGAAGCGCACCACCACGGTATGGGGGTCTGGCGTCTGGATCTGCTCCAGGCCGGCCAGGTAGGTACCGCCCAGTATCGAACGAGCGCCAAGGGCGACGATGCCTTCAAGGTTGGCCTTGACCGCCTCGGCATTCAGCGGGCTGCCGTCGCTGAAGGTCACCCCGTCGCGCAGATGAAAAGTGAATTGACGAGAGTCATCGGAGATTTCCCAGCGCTCCGCCAGCCACGGCACAATGGTGCCGGTTTTCGGGTCCTGATCCGTGAGGGAATCGACCAGTTGCCGGCCGACGTTCAACGCCGTGTTGTTGCCCGCCTGCTGGGGGTCGACACACTGCGGGTCACCGTCCAGCGCGACACGCAGCGTGCCGCCGACCTGGGGCGCGACATTTGCCACCTTGGCCGGGGCATCGGCTTGCGGCCCGCAGGCGGCCAGCAACACGACCATGGCACTGGCGAGCGCCACCACGGGTAAAAATACACGCTGGCTCATACCGACACCCCACGGGCCGCAGCGCGCCGGCCGGCATGCCGATTGGGGATGCGCGGCAAACCGAGGTTTTCCCGCAGGGTGGTGCCCTGATACTCGCGCCGGAACACCCCGCGGCACTGCAACTCCGGTACCACCTGTTCGGCGAAATCGCTGATGCCCTGTTGCAGGCCGGAGAACATCACATTGAAACCGTCCGCAGCACCGGCCTCGAACCACGCCTGGAAGTCATCGGCGATACTCTGCGGGGTGCCGATCAGGATCCGATGCCCGCCCGCCGTGAGCTTGTTGAACAGCTGGCGCACGGTGGGCCGTTCGCGACGAATCAGGTCGAACACCAGTTTCTGCCGGCTCTTGTGGGTGTTGGTGTCGAACTGCTCGGGCGGCAGCGGAACCACCGAATCGAAGGGCAACTGCGACAGATCGAAGCCCAGGCTGGCGAAGCGCGAAATCGAGCGCAAGAACGCTTTGGGTTCGAGCAGCGCCTGCAACTGTTCGTATTTGTCTTCGGCCTCGGCCTGGGTACGGCCGACCACGGTGGACACCCCAGGCAGGACCTTCAAGTGCTCGGGATCGCGCCCCAGCGCGGCGGCGCGTTGCTTGATCTCCTGATAGAATGCCACGCCCTGCTCGATGGTGTGCTGCGCAGTGAAGATCAGCTCCCCGGCCCGCGCCGCCAGTGCCCTGCCCGAATCCGAAGAGCCGGCTTGGGCGATCACCGGGTAACCCTGCGCCGAGCGCGAAGCATTGAGTGGTCCACGGACCTGGAAGTGCTTGCCGTGATGGTCGAGCACGTGCAGTTTGTCGGTGTCTGCCCAGCGTCCGCTGGCCTTGTCCTGCACGAAGGCGTCGTCTTCCCAGCTGTCCCAGAGACCGGTCACCACGTCGTAGAACTCTTCGGCGCGCTCGTAACGGTCGGCGTGCAGCACATGGGCGTCGCGGTTGAAGTTTTCGCCGCCGCCCAGCGACGTCACCAGGTTCCAACCGACCCGACCGCCACTCAGGTGATCGATCGAGGCCAGCTTGCGGGCGATGTTGTACGGCTCGTTGTAGGTGGTGCTCGCCGTGGCGATCAGGCCGATATGGCGGGTGGTCAGCGCCAATGCCGGGAGCAGCACCAGCGGGTCCCAGCGCACGCTGTTGGGGCCGTTGGCGATCAGCTCCAGGTCGGGCTCGATATTGACCGTGTCATTGAAAAACAAGGCGTGAAAGCGGGCTTTTTCGAGGGTGTCGGCCAACTGGCGAAAATGCTCGAAGTCCTGAAAAGCGTTCGGCTGGGCGGAAGGATGGCGCCAGCTCGAACCGGTGATACCGGCGCTGGGGATGAACGCGCCGAGGATGATCTGCTTGTGCGAGGTACTCATGGCCAATCCTTGTCAGAAGTTGTAGCTCAGGCGCGTGTACCAGAAGCCGCCGTAGGGGTCGAAAGGCGAAATACTGCCAAAGCGCGGGAAGCCGTTGATGTCGCCCGCCGGGTAGCCGTTGTTGTCGGCGCGCACGTCGAACAGGTTGTTGGCGCCCACCGCCACCTCAAAGTCGTGGGTCACGGCGTAGGCGACTTCCAGATCGGTCAGCCACTTGGCGCCGTAGGTCACGTCGTAGTCGGGGTTGGCGTCGCGGGCGGTGACCTTGTCGTAACGGGTGAGTGCGGCGTTGACGGTGAAGCGGTCGATCTTCCAGTTGCTGCTGAAAATCAACTTGGTCTTGGGGTTGGCGACGGTCAGGTAGCCCTGGGCAACCCGGTCGAACAACTGCAGGTTGCTGCCGGCCGCAGTGAGCGCCGCAGGGGTCGACTTGATGTCGTCCAGCTGGGTCTTGTTGTAGTTGAAGGCCACGCCATATTTGACCGCCCCATAGGCGCCGTAATCGACGCGATAGTCGGTGACCAGGTCGATGCCGCGGGTGGTGGTGTCGGCGGCGTTGGTGAAGTACTTGATCTGGTAGCCCGGCTTGAAGCCATTGGCGACCAGCACCTGATTGACCCCGGCGCCAGAAAGAAAGCCGGTCTGGGCGATGCGATCCTTGATCTCGATCTGGTAGGCGTCCAGGGTCACACTGGCGGCTGGCAGGGGCTGCCAGGTGAAGCCCAGGCTGAGGTTGCGGGATTTCTCCGGTTTCAACGACTCGGCGCCGAGCGCTTGCGCCAAGGGCGAATCGACCCGCACCGATTTGGCCTCGACGAACTGCGCCACGCCATTGACCAAGGTGTACTGGTTGGAGGTTTGCGCATATACCGACTGCGACAGCGATGGCGCGCGAAAGCCGTTGCTCAGGGTACCGCGCAGGGCGAAAGTCGAGGTCAGGTCGTAGCGCAGCGATAGCTTGCCGCTGGCGGTGTTGCCCGAGTCGTCATCGTAATGCTCGAAACGCCCGGCCACGCCGACGTAGAACTTCTCGGTGGGGTTCAGGCCCAGGTCCACATAGCTGGCGTAGCTGTTGCGGCTGGCCTGGCCGGCGTCTTCCGGGGTCAGGGTAATCGCGCCCTGGGCGCCTACGGCAGCGGGCCTGCCGGCCAGGGGGCCGCTGGGGTAGATATAGCCGCCGTTGAGGTAGGCCAACGCATCATCGGATTCGGTCTTGTAGCGCTCATGGCGGTGCTCCAGGCCGGCAGACAGTTGCAGGGGCTTGCTCAGGCCGACCTCGAAAGCGCGGGTAATATCGAGGTTGTTGGTCCACTGATCGAAGGTGCTGGTATAGGTGTCGAAGTGAGTCGGGCTGCTGGGCCCCAGCGAGGCGTTGAGGGTTTCGTCGGCGCCGGAGTGGCCGACGTCGCGGCCGAAGGTCGAGCTCAGGTCCCAGTGCCATTCGCCGGCCAGCCCCTTGGCCCCTGCCGCGGCCTGGTAGTCGTCTTCGTCCAGGGTGTAGAACGGCGCCGTGCCGTCCGGGTAGATCGCCGGAATGATATTGGTGGAGTTGGGCCGGCGGTAGTTCTGCCCGCCCTTGGCTTCGCGGTGGCTGTAGGTCGAGAACGAGTACAGGCTGACGTCATCCTGCAGCGGCAGTTCGGCGTTATAGCCGACCTTGATGTCCTTGATTTTCGGCAGGCCGTTTTTCTGCACGTCGTGGTCGACCGTGGCCTCACGCGGGTCGGGCGAGCCGTCGGCCTGGGGGTAGTAGAACGCCCCGGTGGCGGCGCGCGAGCGGGTGGCGGTCTGCTGCGACTTGGCATCCAGCGACAGGTTGAAGAAGCCATCGTTGGGCAGCGCGAAGCCGTTGTTGAGCGTCTGGCGAAGGGTGCCGCCATCGCCCTTGTAGTATTGGCCATACGAGGTGCTGGCCGTGCCGCCGTGATCGTTCTGCTTGAGGATGATGTTGATCACCCCGGCGATGGCGTCCGAGCCGTATTGCGCCGAGGCACCGTCGCGCAGCACTTCGATGTGATCGATGGCGCTCACCGGGATCATGTCCAGATCCACCGGATTGGTGCCGTAGGCGGCGGTGGAGTCGAGGTTGATCACCGCACTGTTGTGGCGGCGCTTGCCGTTGACCAGCACCAGCACGTTGGAGCCGTTGAGGCCGCGCAGGCTATAGGGCCGCGCGATGCTGTCGTTGGACGATCCGGACGGGCGCTGCTGGAACGACGGCAAGGCTTTCGACAGCGCAGCGCGCAGGCTGCCACCACCGGCCTGCTGCAGCTGCGCACCACTGATGACGTCGATGGGCGCGGGGCTGCTGGTGACGGTGCGCGCTTCGCTGCCGCGCGAACCGGTGACGATAACGGTGCCGAGGGTGTCGTCGGTGTCGGTGCTGTCGGCAAAGGCCGGTTGCAGGGCGAAGCCGGCCAGCAGCAAGGGGGCAAGACGCAGCGAGACAGCATTGGCGATCAGCTTCATGTCGATTCAACCATTCAAAAGGGAAGAGAAATCGTTGCGCCACAGTGGGCGGACATCCACCGGGCGGGGCAGCAAGCCGCTGTTGAAAAATGTATCGGCGACCTGCTGCTGGGTGTTCACGGCGGTGTCGTTGAAGGCCACCAGGCGCCCTGGTCGGCTGCGCCGTTCGGCCTGTTGCAGGTACAGCGCCTGATCGATCCCAGTCAGTGCCTGGCTACGCGCAGCCCAGGCTTGCGGGTGCTGTTGCACCCAGTCCCAAGTGGCCCGTTCGCGCAGCAGAAAGTCGCCGATGCGTGCCCTTCGTCCCGCGTCATCGAGCGCCTGGGCCGTGGTCGCGATCAGGTAATTGCTCGAGCCATAGCGACGGGTGTCGGGCAGCAAGCGTCCCTCCATGCCGGACTCGGCCTGCAAGGCACTGATACCGCCCACCACCACAGCATCTATGTGGCCGCTGCGAAACGCCGTGAGGGCGTCCTGCATGGGCATCGGCACCGGGGTGATGTCTTGCAGCGTCAGGCTGTTTTTCTGTAGCAGGTCGAGCAGGAAGAAATGATTGTTGGTGGCCCGCACGTAGCTGATGCTCTTGCCCTTGAGGTCGGCCACCTGGTGGATGGCGGACTGACGCTTGACCACCACGGCGGTGTCGTTGGCGTCCCCCTCGAACGAGGCGATCAGCGCCAGCGGCGAGCCTGCCGCCTGAGCGAACACCGGCGGTATCTCGCTCATGTAGGCGTAGTCGAGGTCGCCGCTGCGCAAGGCTTCGAGCACGATGTTGCCTCCGGCCGTGTCGACCCACTGTACCGGGTAAGGCGTCTGGTCCTGGCCGGCGAGGTCGAGAAACGACGCGGCCAGGCCCTTGTAGCGCCACACCCGCAGCGGGGGTTCGGCGGCCTGCAACGCCGGGGCGCCTAGCCAGCCGCCCGCGCACAGGGTGGCACCGACGCCGAGCAAGCGGCGTCGTGAGAAGTGCTGCATGGCGTGTCCTCAGTCCAGGAGGTCGGGTTCTTCGACGCGGATGCGGTCCCACAGCGGCAAGAAATTCAGCCAGCCAAAAAACTCGTGGCGCGCCTTGTTGCTCTCTGCTGGCGGATGGTCCAATGCCGGAATCACCGGCGCGCCCGCTGCGTGGGCCAGCAGATGGGCGCGGGCGGTGTCATCGGCAATGATGAAACGCCAGGCGGCGCTTTCCACCGACTCGCCGACCGTCCACAGGCCATGGTTCTGCCAGATCAACAGGCTGTTGTCGGCGAAGTGTTCGACGAAGGCCCGGCTGACCGTGTCGCGGTCTTGCTCAAGCCCGCCTTCGGCATTGCGCAGTTGATGACGAGGGAACAGCACCTGGTCGTTGTGGAAGGCCGCGGACTCCGCCGTGATGGGGTCGAACAGGCGCCCCAGCGACGACCACACCCGCCCATGAAAACCATGCAGATGGGCGATGCCGACGACCTCGGGCCGTGCGCGCTGCAGATCGTAGTGCAACTCCAGAGCGCTGGTGTTGAGCACGCCGTCACCCTCCACCACCTGCCCGTGACCATTGACCCGCAGCAGGTGCGACACGGATATCTGCGAGAACGGCACGCCCAGCGGATTGATCCAGTAGTGGTCCGGCTCCAGCGGATCGCGGGCGGTAAAGTGGCCGGCCACGCCAACTTCGAAACCGTAGCGGGCGAACAGCCGATAGGACGCCGCCAGCCGCTCCTTGCGGTGCTGGCGCTCTTGCAGGGGATCGCTATGACGAGGAATGCTGTGCAGGGTCAGACGATGGTTGTCGGACGGCAGCGTGTAGATGCTCTGGGGGAAACGGTGGCTCATGAACAGGCCCTCACAGATAGAAGGGGGATGGTTATCCTCCTCCGTGTGGGGGTCGGGGTGCCTGGCTTTGTAATAAGCCGGACACGACAATATTTGTATAAAAACGCCGTGTAAAATTCTTTTAATGCATAAGCTGATAATTAACAGATCTGATTATAAACCGTGCAAATGATGCGTAGATTGCATCTTCTCCCTTCGAGGTCGAATGGTAGCGTTACCAGCATAAAACCTGCGCTGCCGTGCTTTCGATAACGGTCGCTTATCCTGAATACCGCTAGAGAACCTGTGCTTTTAAACGTCATATCCGGCTATAAGGTTATGCATAAAGGGTATTTAGAAGTAATCCTTTAGAACCATATGCTTGGAATCGCCACTCCTTTATAGCGCTGTGTCCCTATGCCCTAGCGATTGTACAGAGCGGTGCGGATCGACAGGGTGCTGCACAGTCGACGATGAACTTCGCAGGGAACGCGCTTCACTATTTGTCTTGGAGCCTCCTTCATGAATGCCCGCAAAGTTTTATCGCTGCCCGCTGTATTCGGCTCAGCCTTGCTGTTGAGCGCTCTGTGCTCGTTCCCCGCACTGGCAGGGCTGCTGGAAAAGGGTCGGGCCGACGGCCTCACCGCCGGTATCGCCAACGAGCAGCCCTATGCCTACATCGGCACCGACGGCAAGGCCACCGGCGCCAACGTCGAGATATTGAAAGCCGTGCTGGCGCCGCTGGGCATCAACAAGATTGAAACGCCGATCACCGACTTCGGCTCACTGGTCCCTGGGCTCGCGGCCGGGCGCTTCGACCTGATCGGCGCCGGGCTGTTCATCAATCCGTCGCGCTGCAAGGTCATCGGTTACTCCAACCCGGTCACCCGCTCCGGCGGTGCGTTTATCGTCAAGGCCGGCAATCCGCTGAAGCTGCACAGCCTCAAGGACGTCGCCGCCAACGGCAAAGCGCGACTGGCCACCCAGCCTGGCAGCAATCAGGTACAGGAAGCCAAGGACAGCGGTATCGCCAGCGCCAATGTGGTGCTGTTCGACAAGGACACCGAGGCCCTGGCCGCCCTGCAGGCCGACCGCGTCGACGTGGTGTACTTTCCGGACGCCGAGATCATCAGCCTGGTGAAAAAGGCCAACAGCCCGACCATCGAGAGGGCGCTGCCGTATGAACAGATCCCCGACGCCCAAGGCAAACCCACCTGGAATTACCACGCCTACGGCCTGCCGAAAAACGACCCTGCATTCACCGCTGCCTTCAACGAGCAACTGGCCAAGCTGCGCGCTTCGGGCGAGCTGCTGAAGATCCTGCAGAAATACGGCTACACCGAGAACGAACTGCCGGACACCAGCGTGACCGCCGAGCAGCGCTGCAGCCTCTGACGCGGCAGTGACCTCGGATGCACAACGAGACCTCTCGATGCCTGCCCTGTACACGCCAAGCCGGGATGAAACCGGCTTTTCAGGCGAATGAATGCTGACCTTCACCCACCCAACACTGGCGGGCCTGGAGCTGATGTGATGGTTTTTGATCCTGCTGTTCTAGACACTGCCGGCTTCATTGCCCGGCAGTTGGCGTCGGGCGCGCTGTTGACCCTGAAAATCACCTTGCTGGCGCAGATCGTCGTGGTGGTGATGTCGTTCATCATTGCCCTGATGCGCCTGTCGCCCTGGCGAGCGCTCCGGTGGCTGGCCACGGTGTACGTCGAAATCCTGCGCGGTATTTCGGCGTTGGTATTGCTGTTTTATCTGTTCTTCATTCTTCCGCTATTCGGCATCAGGCTGTCGCCGATGACCACCGGGGTCATCGGCCTGGGCCTGACCTTCTCGGCCTATGGTTCGGAAATCGTGCGCTCGGCACTGGCCAACGTCAGCCGTGGCCAGCGCGACGCGGTGCGCGCCCTGGACTTCGATTCATTCACGGCGCTGCGGCGGATCATCCTGCCCCAGGCCCTGCCCTTCATGTTGCCGCCCATGGGCAATCAACTGGTCGAGCTGCTCAAGACCACCTCGCTGGTGTCGCTGATCAGCCTGAGCGACCTGACCTTTTCCGGCGCGCAGTTGATTACCACGCTGGGCCAGCAAACCTTGATCTGGTGCATCGTGCTGGTCTGTTATTTCCTCATGGCCTGGCCATTGAGCTGGCTGGTACGCCGCTATGAGCGGCACATGACCGCCTGGCGTCAGGAGTCGCCGCCATGAATTTCGATTACACCTTTGCCTGGTCGATCCTGCCGGATTTGCTTCAGGGTCTGCTCGTCACCTTGCAAGTCGTGGTGCTGGGATTTTTGCTGGCTGTGGTGGTGGGGCTGGTGCTGGCGATCGTTCAGCGCTCGAAAAGCGTATGGCTGCAGCGGCTGAGCGGCGCCTACCTGAGCTTCTTTCGCCACACGCCCTTGATGGTGCAGCTGTACGTGCTGTTTTTCGCGTTTCCGTTGATCGGTATCACCCTGCCGCCGATCTCCACGGGGGTGATCGGGCTGGGCCTCTATTACGGCGCGTATATCGCCGAAGCCTACCGCGGCGCCATCGAAGGAGTGCCCGCCGGGCAATGGGAAGCGGCACGGGCCCTGGATTTTGACACGGCCACGACCTGGCAGCGGATCATCCTGCCCCAGGCACTGAAACCGATGCTGCCCATCCTCGGCAATTACCTGATCGGCATGTTCAAGGAAACGCCCCTGCTGGCGGTCATCACCATCCCCGAGCTGTTCCAGGCAACCAAGCAGATCGCCGGCATGACCTATCGCTACAACGAGCCCTACACGGTCATGGCGTTGATGTTCCTGGCGATCAGCCTGCCCACTTCCCTGCTGTTCAAATTTCTCGAAAGGCGCCGTCATGTCTGATCTCGCACACGGCCTCCCTGGGGCACCGGCACAGATCCTGTTGAAGCAGGTGGTCAAGGACTTCGGCAAGACCCGGGTCATCGATCACCTCGACCTGAGCATTCCCCAGGGCCAGAAGGTCGCCCTGATCGGCCCCAGCGGCTCCGGCAAGTCTACGGTGCTGCGCCTGATCAAGGGCCTGGAAACCTATCAGCAAGGCAGCATCGAAGTGGCCGGTGCCGCAGTGCCCGCCGTGCGTTCAGGCTGGCGCTGGCCGTGGTCGGCCAGAGCCCCGGTGGTGCATCGGGTCGGCATGGTGTTTCAGCAGTTCAACCTGTTCCCGCACCTGACCGTGGAGGAAAACATCACAGAAGCACCCCTGCGGGTGTTGAAACTCAGCCAGGAAGAGGCGCAGCAGCGCGCCCATGAATACCTCGGCTTGGTAGGCCTGCAGCACAAGGCGGCGGCCTACCCCGGCCAGTTGTCCGGCGGTCAGCAGCAGCGTGTCGCTATTGCGCGCGCGCTGGCCATGCGTCCGCAAGTGATGTTGTTCGACGAGGTAACCTCCGCGCTGGACCCGGAGCTGGTGGGCGAAGTGCTGGCCGTGATCCGTGCCATCGCCCACGCACAAAACACCACGCTGTTGCTGGTCACCCATGAGATGAAGTTCGCCGAGGAAATCGCCGACCGGGTGCTGTTCATGGAAGGCGGCAGAATCCTGGCCGACGGCAGCGCCCGCGAGATTCTGGTCGAGCCTGCAGACGAAAGGACCCGGCGCTTCTTGAATCGTGTCGAGCAGCGCTGACTGCCCAGCCGTAAGGCACTGCGGCCTGGGCAGCGATCGCGTATCATCGCCGTTTGCCCACGCTGCGGATTTCATCATGACAAGTCAGTCACTCCCCTCTTCCACACGCCCCTGGACATTCTGGTGCAAGCCGGCGCTGTTCGTGCTGGTGGCCGTGATCGGCCTGTACTACGTGAAGTGGTCGCCGTATTACCTCAAGTCGTTCGTCGCGGCCGACAGCCACAGCATCGGTGGCTCGATCATCAACGATCACCCAGATTCGCCGCTGAGTGCCGCCCTCGCCTATGCCCAGGTGTATTTTCTGGCCATTTGGAAAGCCGCCGTGCTGGCGGTGATCCTCGGGTCGCTGGTGCAGGTGCTGATCCCCCGGGACTGGCTCCTGCGGGCGTTCGGCAAGGCCGGCTTCGGCTCGACGCTACGCGGTGGCCTGTTCGCCCTGCCGGGCATGATGTGCAGTTGCTGCGCAGCGCCGGTGGCGGCCGGGCTGCGCCGGCAGAACGTATCGGTGGGCGCGGCCCTGGCGTTCTGGATCGCCAATCCGGTGCTCAACCCTGCCACGCTGATTTTCATGGGCTTCGTGCTCGGCTGGCAGTTCACTGCCTTGCGCCTGGTGGCCGGTGTGGCGTTGGTGCTGGGCGTAGCGTTGTTTGCGCAGCGCATCTCGCGGCCAGAGGCCTTGCCGGATGCGGCGGTGGAGGCGGTTGAAGTGGCCAGCAATGTCGACACCGGCAGCCTGCTGACGCGCTGGATGCGCACGCTGTGGCAGCTGTTCTGGACCACCATCCCGATTTACGTGGTGGCGGTGCTGATTCTCGGCGCGGCGCGCGTCTGGCTGTTCCCCCACGTGGATGGCGCCATGGGCAACGGCTGGCTGTGGCTGGTGCCGCTGGCGATCGTCGGCACGCTGTTCGTGATTCCCACGGCGGCGGAAATCCCCATCGTGCAGACCCTCATGGGCCTGGGCCTGGGGACTGCACCCGCCGTGGCACTGTTGATGACGCTGCCCAGTGTCAGCCTGCCGTCGCTGTTGATGCTGCGTAAATCCTTCGACCGCCAGGTGCTGGTGGCCGTGGCGTTGCTGACCATGCTGGTGGGCATCGTCAGCGGCGCCGCCGGTGCGCTGTTGCTCTGACTTTTGGGCTTGAAACGCCGCCGAGTTCAGGCACGGCGGCGCTGTTGCAGGTACGCTCTGACCGCCGCGTGATCACCGGCAAACTCGATGCGCTTGGCCTTGCTGTCGCGCTGATAGGCGTACATCGGGTCGTAGTACTCGTTGAGCAGCACTTCGATCCACTGCCGATGAGCGTCCACCTGCCCACCGGCCAGTTGTACCGCCAGGGCATCGTCCATGATCGCCGCCAGGCGCTGGTAACGCTCGCCGCCCAGGCGTTTGAGGTTGCTTGCCAGGCTCTGGCGCAGGCGTTCGGCGAAGGCGTTGAAACCCTGCTCCACGCCATTGGCGGCGACGAACTCGGCGCACAGGTCGATCACGTAATCCTTGAGAATCCGCTCGACCCGCCGCTCGACGCTGTCCTGCAGCCACACCATCGGCGCGGCTTGCATCTGCCGGAACAGCGACAACGGCACGGCGCGGCTGCCGATGGCGCGCCCTTCATCCTCCAGCACCAGGAACTCCGCACCGCGGTGGCGCTTTTTGAGGATGTCCACTGCCAGGGCGTTTTCGAAATCGATCTGCGCGGGCTGACCGCTGACCCGTTTGCCGAAACTGGAGCCGCGATGGTTGGCGTGGCCTTCGAGGTCGAGGCTGTTGTTCAACTCGACCAGTACCTCGGTCTTGCCAGACCCGGTCAAGCCGCCGACGAGCACCAGCTCACATGACTGCGCCGCGTCTTCGACCGTGTCGAGCAAAAAGGTGCGCATTGCCTTGTAACCACCCAGCACCCGCGGGTACGGGATACCGGCGACATCCTTGAGCCACTGCTGAGTGATCTGCGAGCGCAGGCCGCCGCGAAAGCAATACAGATAGCCCTCGGGCTGACGCTGGACGAACTCGACCCAGGCCTCGATACGTGCCTGCTGGGTCGCGCCGGACACCAACCGGTGCCCCAACTCGATGGCGGCCTGCTGCCCCTGTTGCTTGTAGGCGGTGCCGACGGCCTCGCGCTCGGCGTCGTTCATCAGCGGCAGGTTGCGCGACTGGCTGAAGGCGCCCTTGGCGAATTCCACCGGCGCGCGAACATCCATCAGCGGGATGTCGTTCAAGAAGATATGCCGCAGATCGGCGCTGTTGTCGCGCATCAGAACACCTCGACGGCGTGTGTCTGTCGCTCGACCAGGGTGCCGATCGGTTGCAGGTCCAGGCCCAGCTCGGTGGCGGTCTGCAGGAACTGCGCCTGGCCTTCTGGCGTCACCGCTACGAGCAGGCCACCGCTGGTCTGCGGATCGCAGAGCAGGTGCTTTTGCCACTCGGTCAATGGGCCAATACGCCCACCGTAGCTGTCGAAGTTGCGCAGCGTGCCGCCTGGTATGCAGCCTTGCTCCAGGTAGTGATCGACGCTGGCCAGACGCGGTACGGCATCGGCCTGCAAGCGGGCGGTCAGCTGGCTGCCGTCGGCCATTTCCACCAGGTGGCCGAGCAGGCCGAAACCGGTGACGTCGGTCATCGCCGTGACTCCGGCCAGTTTGCCGAAGCGGCTGCCGGGCGTGTTGAGGGTGCACATCTGGTCGCGCGCCAGGCCGATGTCGGCGTCACGCAGCAGGCCCTTTTTCTCGGCGGTGGTGAGGATGCCGATGCCCAGAGGCTTGGTCAGGTACAGTGTGCAGCCAAGGGTGGCGGTGTCGTTGCGCTTCATGAAGCGCTTTTCTACCAGGCCGGTGACCGCCAGGCCGAAGATCGGCTCCGGGGCATCGATCGAGTGCCCGCCCGCCAGGGGGATGCCGGCGGCATCGCACACCGCGCGGCCACCGCGAATCACTTCGCGGGCGATCTCCGGTGCGAGCAGGTTGACCGGCCAGCCGAGAATGGCGATGGCCATGATCGGATCGCCGCCCATGGCGTAGATGTCGCTGATCGCGTTGGTGGCGGCAATGCGCCCGAAATCGTAAGGGTCGTCGACGATCGGCATGAAGAAGTCGGTGGTCGAGACCACGCCGCGCTCTTCATCGATGGCATACACCGCCGCGTCATCACGCGAAGCGTTGCCCACCCACAGGCGCGGGTCGAGGTTTTGTGCGCCGCTGCCGGCAAGGATCACTTCCAGCACCTGAGGCGAGATCTTGCAGCCGCAGCCGGCGCCGTGGCTGTACTGGGTCAAGCGGACGGGTTCGCTCATGGGATGCCCTTGTGTCTGTGAAGGGGCAGCAGTCTACCAGAGCGCGCGAGGCCCACGTGCGGGCCGCGACAGGGGCCAGCGGAGCAATAGAGCTATGCACATGCGATTTGGTTATTTCTGTTAGAGCCTTTATGTCAAATATGATCAGCGCATCGTTGCAACTATCCGCCCAGCAACTGTTGCCGGGCGAACAGCTCATCAGCCTGCAGACAGATCGAGGTCCCTGAGCATGACTGCTTCTTTGCAAGACGCCCGCCATTGCCCACTGCACACCGCGCGGGAGCTGGCCACCGAGTTCGCCCGCACCGCCGTTGAGCGTGACGAGCGTGGCGGCACCCCCAAAGCCGAACGCGATGCCCTGCGCGAGAGCGGCCTGCTGGCCCTGAGCATTCCGCGCCAGTTCGGCGGCCTGGGCGCAAGCTGGAGCGACACCTTCGAGGTGGTCCGCGAATTCGCCCGGGTCGATAGCTCGATTGCCCATGTGTTCGGCTTTCATCACCTGATGCTGGCCACCGTGCGCCTGTTCGGCAGCGCCGAGCAGTGGCAGCCGTGGTTTGAACTCACCGCCCGCAAGAACTGGTTCTGGGGCAACGCCCTCAATCCATTGGACACCCGCACCACGGTGCGCACCTTCGGCGGCTGGCGGGAATTCTCGGGCAAGAAGAGTTTTTGTTCCGGCGCCAGCGACTCGCAAATGCTCGTCGCCTCGGCGGTGGATGAAAGCGCGGGCGGCAAATTGTTGATCGGCGCGATCCCCACCGCGCGCACCGGCATCACCGTGCACGACGACTGGCAGAACATGGGCCAACGCCAGACCGAAAGCGGCAGCGCCACCTTCGAACGAGTGCGCGTCGAGGAATCCGACCTGCTCCTCGATCCCGGCCCGCTGAGCACCCCGTTCGCCTGCCTGCGGCCCCTGATCGCGCAACTGCACTTCGCCAATATCTTCCTCGGCATCGCCCAGGGCGCGTTCGCTGAAGCGCGCCAGTACACCCTCACCGAGACCCGCCCGTGGTTCAAGTCGGGCGCCTCGAACAGCGGCCAGGACCCATACGTCCTGGCGCACTTCGGCGATTTCTGGGTCAGTCTGGAGAGTGCCCGGCTGCTGGTCGAGCTGGCCGCGCAGCGCCTGGACCAGGCCTGGGCCAAGGGCGCCAGGCTGAGCGCCGACGAGCGCGGGCAACTGGCGGTGACCATCGCCACCGCCAAGGTCGCCGCCCAGCGCCACGGCCTCGAGCTGTGCAGCAAGGTGTTTGAAGTCACCGGCGCCCGCTCGACCCATGCATCCGTGGGCCTCGACCGCCACTGGCGCAACCTGCGCACCCAAAGCCTGCACGACCCGCTGGACTACAAACTTCACGAATTGGGTGACTGGGCATTGAACCAGAACCTGCCCACGCCCACGTTCTACTCATAGGGATGCCCATGCAGCTTCTGACCTTACCGCCCTCGCCCGCCTTGGCGACCTCCATCCGCGCCACTGCACAGGTGTTCGAGGACCCGAAATCCAAGGCCTTGCTCGCGCACCTGGAAAAGGTCGCGCCCAGCGAAGCCAGCGTACTGATCATCGGCCAGACCGGGACCGGCAAAGAACTGGTCGCCCGTCACATCCACAACTTGAGCGCGCGGCGCAATCGGCCGTTCGTGGCGGTCAACTGCGGGGCGTTCTCGGAATCGCTGGTGGAGGCCGAGCTGTTCGGCCACGAGAAAGGCGCCTTCACCGGCGCCCTGAGTGCCAAGGCCGGCTGGTTCGAAGAGGCCAACGGCGGCACCCTGTTCCTCGATGAAATCGGCGACCTGCCCATGGGCATCCAGGTCAAGCTGCTGCGCGTGCTGCAAGAGCGCGAAGTGGTGCGACTGGGCTCGCGCAAGAGCATCCCCATCGATGTCCGGGTGCTGGCGGCGACCAATGTGCAGCTGGAAAAAGCCATCAACGCCGGGCACTTTCGCGAGGACCTGTTCTATCGCCTGGACGTCGTCAACCTGGAGCTCAGCCCGTTGCGCGAACGGCCCGGCGATATCCTGCCGCTGATTCGCCACTTCATCGCCGCCTACAGCGCACGGCTCGGCTATGGCGAGATACGCCTGACACCGGATGCCGAGCGCAAGCTCACCAGCTACAGCTGGCCGGGCAATATCCGCGAGCTGGAAAACGTCATTCACCACACCTTGTTGGTGTGCCGCGAGGGGCTGATCCAGTGCGACGACTTGCGCCTGTCGAGCCTGCGCATCGAACGCCACGAAGACACTGCACCCAGCGATGACTCGGCCAAAGCCTTGCTGGAGCGGGCGTTCAAGAAGTTGTTCGAAGAACAGGCCGGCGCCCTCCATGAGAAAGTCGAAGATACCCTGCTGCGCGCGGCCTATCGCTTCTGCCATTACAACCAGGTGCACACCGCCAATATGCTTGGCCTGAGCCGCAACGTGACCCGTACACGGCTGATCAAGATTGGCGAACTGGCGGTCAACAAGCGCCGCCCGACCGAAAACGTGCAGGGCGAGCGCATGCTCAATCTGTCAATCTGAAGGCTCGGCCCCAGGCCTGTCACTTTAGAAGCCCTGTCACCCCGAGGCCCTCACTCCAGCGCTGCCAAGCGCGCCGCCAGCGCCTTGGCCTGCAGGGCGACATCGGTCACGGCAGTGCTTTCCCACCACATCCCGCGCAGCGGCGGGCCCATGGCGAACAGCCGCCGGGCGGCCAGCGCGGCCGCGTCGAGCACCGCCCCACCGCCGTCCGCGGCGATACCGAGGCCGAGGTTGCCCGGCGCAATCAAACCATCGCTCAGCAGTTGCCGAGGCAGGGGTTTATCGACGCGCCGCCAGTCGTATTCGATGCCGGTGGAGTTGATCAGTGCATCGCCTTCCACCACCGTGGTCTGCGTCTGCCCGCGATACCGCAGGCGAATGCGCTGCTTGCCGTCATCACTGGTCTCCAGCCCCTGCAAGGAGGCGGCGTGGATACTCAGGCGCCCCTCACTCAGCAAGCGTTCGAGCAGCGCGTTGCCCTGGGGTGGCGAGCGATGGTGATGGCTTTCCCACCACGGCCGCACATGGCGCACGAACTGGCGGCGCTGCCCATCGCTGGCCTGGCTCCACAGCCGCGCGATATGCACCCGCACGGTGTCCAGTGGCGCTTGCCAGTCGATGCCTGCTTGCGCAGCCAGATGGCATTGGCGACGCAGTTCGCGCAGCAGTTGCAGCGGGCTGCGAATCTCGGGGGCCAGGCTGAGGAAGTCTTCCCAGGCCGGCGGTTGACGACGCACCTGCGGCAGCAGGCCGTGGCGCGAGAACACCTCGATCGGCCCGCGGTGGCCGGCCTGGTCCAGCGACACCAAGGCGTCGATCATGGTCAGCCCGGAGCCGATGATCAGCACGCGGGCGCGCTTGTCGAGGCGGCGCATCTGCTCGACGTTCCACGGCCCCAGCGCCACGGCATTGAGGCCGCTGGACTGGCGCTGGGCGGTATGCGCCGCCGCGAACATGCCGGTGGCCAATACTGCCGCCGCGCCGCGCCAGCGCTCACCGCCGCGCAGCGTCAAGGTCACGCCCTGCGCGTCGGTCTGCAGGTCGACGGCTTCGTCGCGCACGTGGCGCAGGCTCGAGCCGCGGGCCTGGGCGAGGGCCAATGCCTCGCTCAGACGTTGCTGGGCATACACCCCGAACAGCCCGCGCGGGGGAAACAAATGGGCGACGGTGACATCCTGCTCTGCGGCCTCGGGCCAGCCACCGGCGTCGATATGTGCCTGCAGCCAGCGAGTCAGGTCGTCGGCGTCATCGGGATCGACGCTCATGCGCGCCGCATTGCCATTGAGGGTATGACCCAGCTGCGTCGCGCTGTAGGCCTCGCCCCGGCCCAGTTCGGCGCGTGGTTCGAATACCACGATGTGCCGCGCCCCAGGCAGGCGCAGCAACTGCATGGCCAACAAGGTGCCGCTCAGGCCACCCCCAACAATCAGCACATCGGCCTCGCGGATGGCCGGGGTGGCCTGTCCGCCTTGTGGCTCGCTCATGGTTCACTCACTCTCGGATGGATTCAACGTTTGCCCAGGTAGATGTCTTGCAAGTCGCCACGCGCCAGCAGGTCATCCGCCGAGCCAGCAGCGGCCACTCGGCCAGTATCCAGCACATAGGCCCGGGAAGCATATTTGAGCGCGACATTGATATTCTGCTCGGCGATCAGAAAACTCACCTGCTGATCACGGTTCAGCTGCGCGACGATCTCGAAAATTTCCTGGACGATGATCGGCGCCAGGCCCATCGAAGGCTCGTCGAGCAATACCAAAGTAGGCCGGGTCATCAACGCCCGGCCAATCGCGACCATCTGTTGTTCGCCACCGGACGTCAATCCGGCCTGGGTCTTGCGTTTGGTCTTGAGCCGCGGGAACCAGGCGTAAATGCGCTCCAGATCCTCTTCCATGCGCTGGCGCGACAGGCGCCGCACGAAACCGCCGCTGCGCAGGTTGTCCTCGACGGTCAACTGGCCGAACACGTGTCGGCCCTCCAGCACGTGCACCATGCCCTGGCGCACCCGCTCGCTGGGCGATAACGGCGCGGCAGCACCGAGAAACTCGATGCTGCCGCGGGTGACCCGCGCGCGCTCTGCACGGACCAGCCCGGAGATGGCCTTCAGCGTGGTGCTTTTGCCGGCGCCGTTGGCCCCCAGCAGCGCGACGATGGCGCCACGGGGGACCTCCAGCGTGACCCCGGCGATGGCCAGGATCGAAGCATCGTAAATGACCTCGATATCATCGACGCGCAGGATGCTGTCGGCCTGTTCGGCGCCGGGTGGTGGGCGCGAAGCAGGCGTCGCGGCGGGGTCACTGGTCATGGCTGCAGTCTCTGGGCACGATGTTTTTCTCTTTGGCGAATGCCGCGGATTTTTCGTCGATCAACGGGCGCAACAGGGCTCGATCGGCGGCGATCCAGTCGCTGACCAGGGTCCATTGACTGCCGTCCCATTGCTGGACCCGCGCCGCGCCACCGCCTTCGTGGTCCGAGCACGACAGCGTCAGGTTTTGCATCAAGCCCAGGTAGCCCATGGCTTTGAGCCGGGCGTCATCGATGTGCAAATGCTCCAGCCCCCAGCGCCCTTCCTCGCCAGTAAGCGGGCGATGGCCGAACTTGGCCTGGCCGGCGCGTATCGCTTCAACCGCCACGGCGGCGTTCACCAACCCTGAGTTGTAGTACACGCTGCCGAAATTGCGCTGGTCCTTGAGGTCGCTCTTGCCCTGATCGAGGATGTACTGCTTGAGGCGCTTGTGAATCTCGAAATCGCTGCCGGCCGGGTACGGCGTCAGGGCCAGGTAGCCTTTGGCGGCGGCACCTGCGGGCAACACGTCTTCACTGGAACTGGCCCAGATATCACCGACGATATGGTCCACCGGAAAACCGAAGCGCGCGGCGGTCTTCACCGCCACCGGGGTCGACACCCCCCAGGTGCGCAGGAACACCCAGTCAGGCTGCAACTGGTGGATCTGCCGCCACTGGGCAGACTGCTCGCTGCCAGGGTCGGCGACTGGAATCTGGATATTCTCGAAACCGTACTTCTCGGCCAGCAACTTCATCGGCCCGAGGGTTTCGCGGCCATAGGCTGAATCGTGGTAGACGGTGGCGATCTTCTTGCCCTTGAGCTTGTCGAGGCCGCCTTCGCGTTCAGCGACGAAGTTCACGAATGCCGAAGCCTCGCTGTAGAAGGTCAGCATCACCGGGAAGTTGTACGGGAACACGCGCCCGTCGGTGGCCTCGGTACGCCCGTAGCCCATGGTGATCAGCGGGATCTTGTCGACCTCGGCGCGCTCGCTCAAGGCGTAGGCTGCCGGCGCACCATTGGGCTGGTAGACCGCCACAGGCGCGCCGTCCTGGCCATTCTTGAAGCGCTCGTAGCACTCGATGCCCTTCTCGGCGGTCCACTCGGTCTCGCACTCCTGCCAGACCAGCTTGACGCCGTTGATGCCGCCTTCGACCTCGTTGATGTAGCGCAGGTAATCGATCATCCCGGCCCAGATCTGCACGCCACTGGAGGCGTAGGCTCCAACCCGATAATTGGCCAACGGGAAGAACTGCTGGTCGGCGGCGGCCTGTACCGTGGGCGCCAGCGCCATCAGACCCAGGCCGAGGCTCATCCCCAGACCTATACCCATGCCCAGCAGTGAACGCTTGAATGTGTTTCGCATGAAATGACTCGTCCTCACATGAACATCAGAAACGCAGCGGCCATCGGGCCAGCCGCTCCTGGGCGTTTTTCAACAGGCGAATCAGGCCTTCGGGCTCCTTGATCAGGAACACGATGATCAGCACGCCAAAAATGATTTTTTGCAGGTTCTGCAATTGCCCCGCGTCCACCGCACCGCCGAACAGCGCCTGGCCGGCGTGGTCGAGGAAGATCGGCAGCAGGCAGATAAAGGCCGCGCCGACGAAGTTGCCGGCGATGCTGCCCATGCCGCCGATAATGATGATGAACAGAATCTGGAACGAGCGATTGATGTCGAAACTGCCGGCGCTGGCCGTGCCCAGATAGGCGAACGCCCACAGCGCGCCAGCGATGCCCAGGTAGAACGAACTGATGGCGAAGGCCAGGTGCTTGTAACGCACCACGTCGATGCCGACCACTGCAGCGGCGGTATCCATGTCGCGAATGGCCATCCAGTTGCGGCCTACCTGGCTCTTGACCAGATTCACCGCAACCCAGGTCAGGATCACCACGGTGACCAGGGTCAGCAGGTAGCGATCCACCGGGTTGTTGAGGTCGTGACCGAGCAGCGTCAGGTGCGGTGCAGAAATGGTCCCCGAGGCGCCGTTGTTGTAGAACCACGGAAACTTGACGAACAGCCACTCCAGAAAAAACTGCGCCGCCAAGGTGGTGACCATCAGGTAGAAACCCTTGATCCGCGAACTGGGCAAGCCGAATAACCAGCCCACCAGCGCGCTGATCACGCCGGCGCCGAGCAGCGACAACGGCAGCCCCAATTCAGGTACGCGCAGCAGCAAGCCATAGGTGGCGAAGGCGCCCACCGCCATGAACCCCGCAGCGCCGACCGAGGTCTGCCCGGTGTAGCCGGTCAGCAGGTTCAGGCCCAGCCCGGCCAGGGACAACACCAGAAACGGAATGAAGATCGCATTCAGCCAGTAATCGTTGCCCAGCCCAGGCACCGCAGCAAAGGCGATCAGCAACACGCCCAGCAACGCCCAGGGCACCTTGCGTTTGTGTAGGCGCAGCGGCGCGATGACCGGCTCTAGGGGCAGGCTGTAAGAGGTTTTGCTCATGTCAGACGCGCTCGATGGCCCGCTCGCCGAACAGGCCGGCGGGACGGATATAGAGGAATGCCAAGGCCAGCACATAGGCGAACCATGGGGTGATGCCGCCACCAATCAGCGGGCAGATATAGACCTCGGCGAGGTTTTCCGCAGCGCCGACGATCAGGCCGCCGACGATCGCTCCGCCTATCGAGGTGAACCCACCGATGATCAGCACCGGCAGGGCCTTGAGTACCACCAGCGACAGCGAAAACTGCACGCCCTGGCGAGCCCCCCACAGCAGCCCGGCGAACAGCCCGACCACCCCGGCCACGGACCAGACGATCTGCCACACGCGATTGAGGTTGATACCGATGGACAAGGCCGCCGTGGTGTCGTCGGCCACTGCGCGCAGAGAGATGCCGATGCGGGTCTTGTTGAACAGCAACGCCAGGACCACCACCAGCACCACCGCCGCGCCAGCCGCGATCAGGTCGAACTGGCTGACCATGATGCCGCCGATGAACAGCGGCACATCGTCGATACCCAGGTCCAGCGCCCGTACCTGCGCGCCCATCAACCCCTGGGCCAGGCCCTCGATGACAAACGACAGGCCCAGCGTGGCCATGAACAGGGTGATCTGCGAGCGGTTGACCAGCGGGCGCAGCACCAGGCGCTCGATGAGCAGCGCGCCAACGATCATCACCAGCACCGTCAGCAACAGCGCCAAGGCAAAGGGCACGCCCTGGTCATGCAGGCTGACGAACGTCAGTGCCGCGAACAGCAGCATCGAGCCCTGAGCGAAATTGAACACGCCACTGGCCTTGTAGATCAGCACGAAGCCGATCGCCACCAACGAATACAAGGTCCCGGCCAGCAAGCCGCCGATCAGGGTTTCCAGAAACGCCATCAATGTCCCACCCCCAGGTAAGCCGAAATCACTTGCGGATTGGCCTGCACTTCGGCCGGTGTGCCATCGCCCACCTTGCGCCCGTAGTCGAGCACCACAACGTGATCGGACAGGTCCATGACCACCGCCATGTCGTGCTCGATCAGCACCACCGTGGTCCCCAGCGAGCGATTGATATCGGCGATATAACCGGCCATTTCCTGTTTCTCTTCGGCGTTCATCCCCGCCATCGGCTCGTCGAGCAACAACAGCGCGGGCGCGGCGATCAACGCGCGGCCCAGTTCGACGCGCTTTTGCAGCCCGTAGGAGAGGTTGCCGACCAGCACGTCGCGTTGCGCCTGCAGGTCGAGAAACCCGAGGATGCCTTCGGCCTTGGCCCGAGACTGCTCGGCCTCGCGTCGCGCGCTCGGCCACTGCAAGGCCTGGGCGAGAAAATGACTGCGGGTGTGACGCGACAGCCCGGTCAGGATGTTGTCGATGACGCTCATCTTCTTGAACAGCGCGTTGTTCTGAAAGGTCCGCCCAATGCCCTGGCGGGCGGCGCTCAAGGGATCGATCTGGCGAAACCCGCGGCCTTCGAAGATGATTTCGCCGGCATCGAAGCTGTATACGCCGTTGAGGATGTTGAGCAGCGAGCTTTTGCCCGCGCCGTTAGGGCCGATCAGGGCGCAGATTTCGCCGCGGCGCACCTCGAAAGAGAAGTCATTGATGGCCTTGACGCCCTTGAACGCCAGAGAGATGCCGCGCACTTGCAGGATGTTTTCTGCTGGCTGGCTCATGCGACGTCCTTGCCGGATTCGAGGGTCCAGGGGTGATGCGCTTGCGTGTGGTTGGGTGCCTGCCAGATCGAACGCAGGTTTTCGAAACCCAGCAGGCGTTGCACGCGTTGTTTCAACAACCGGCGCAGGCCGCGTCGGGGCTGCTCGATGGTCCAGTCGCAGAGCCTTCGGCGCCAGCTGCCAGGGGGCGGCAGGCGGGCTTCGATCTCCTGCGCCAGCACCTGCAATCGCGCACTCGACAGCAGCAGTCCGGTTGGCACCACTGCCCGCCGATCACGGGACGCCGAACCTGGGCTCTCGGGAAACGCCAAGGCCTGGCCGCTGCTCAGCCACTGGCCGAGAATCACCTCCAGGCCGGCTTCCCAGTCGGTGCCCTCTTCCACCCAGAGCAACGTCGCGTCGCTGCCGGCGGGAAGGCTGAACAACGCCGTCGGCGATGGCCGCTCACCCAGCAAGCGGCCGATGCCGAGCACCGGCAACGGGCCGCTGTCGACCAGCGGCGGCTGTGCGGCAATCAACAAGCGCAGGCCCGCGACCCGCTCGTGGCAACCCTGCCAGTGGGGCAGATCGCGGCGATCCTGGACAAAACCGTGAGTCGGCCGCAGTGCCTGCAGCTGCGCCGCCAGTGCGGCGCTCGAGGCTGGCCGCGGTACCCCCACCACCGTGCCGCCGCTGGCCTGGGCCGCCAGGCTCAACAACAGCAGATCGGTCTCGTAGGCGCCGCTCACGGCCAGCCGGGAACGCTCGCTGAAGCCCTGCTGGCGCAGCCCCGCCGCCAATTGCTCTACTTCGCGCAGCACATCGATCCAGCGCCAGGCGTACCACTCGCCCTGACGTCGATGGCGCAAGGCGATCTGCAAGGGTGCCGCCTGCGCCCAATGGGTCAGGCGCTGGGCGGTGGGTGACGGCTCGGGCGACGTCGCCGACGGTACCGCCCGCAGCCGTAATTCATGCAAGGTCATGGCGTCATCCTTTTCATCAAGCGCGATCCTTTTGCCGCGTGCGCTGCCACTCGGCCAGGTTGCGATACGCCGCGCCCGGGTGCCCGGCCGCCAGGCGCGGCCCGTCGCCGAACAATTTTTCGCGCAGAGTGCCTGGCGCATAGTCCTTCTTGTACACACCGCGCTTCTGCAACTCGGGCACCAGCATCTCAACGGCGTCGGTGAAGGTTTCGTGAGTGACCGCATAGGCAAGGTTGAAGCCGTCCACGTCGGTGTCGGCGACCCATTCCTCAAGCAAGTCGGCCACGGTTTGCGGACCGCCGACGAACAGCGGACCAAAGCCACCGATACCGACCCACTTGGCCAGTTCGTTGGGCGTCCAGACCGTGTTCGGATCCGCCGTGGAGAAGGTCTCGACCGCCGATTGAATGGCATTGGTGTGCACATGCTTGAGCGGTTCGTCGGGTTTGAACTGACTGAAATCGATGCCCGTCCAGCCCGAAATCAACGCCATGGCGCCTTCGTAGCTGACCCAGCTTTTGTACTCTTCGAACTTGGCCTTGGCCTTGGCATCGGTTTCGCCCAGGATCACCGTCTGCAGGTTGAAGATGAGGACCTTCGCCGGATCACGGCCGGCTTCAGCGGCGCGGCGGCGGATATCGGCCACGGTTTTTTTCAACAGCACCTTGGAGGGCGCGGCGACGAACACGCACTCGGCCTGCTCGGCGGCGAACTGCTTGCCGCGGCTCGAGGCGCCGGCCTGATAAAGCACCGGAGTGCGCTGCGGCGAGGGTTCGCACAAGTGAATACCCGGCACCTGGAAGTGTTTGCCGAAGTGCTGAATCTCGTGGATCTTGCTCGGATCGCTGAAAATCCGCCGCTCGCGGTCACGCAGGATGGCGCCCTCTTCCCAGCTGCCCTCCCAGAGTTTGTAGCAAACCTCGAGGTATTCTTCGGCGTAGTCATAGCGCGCGTCGTGCTCGGTCTGGGCTTGCTGGCCCATGTTCTTGGCGCCGCTTTCGAGGTACGAGGTAACGATGTTCCAGCCCGCACGGCCTTTGGTCAGGTGATCGAGGGTCGAGAGGCGCCGGGCGAATGGATACGGATGCTCGAATGACAGCGAAGCCGTCAGGCCGAAGCCCAGATGCTCGGTGACCAAAGCCATGGGCGTGATCAGTTGCAGCGGATCGTTGACCGGCACCTGGGTGGCTTGACGAATCGCGGCGTCGCCGTTGCCCCGGTAGACGTCATAGATGCCGAGCACGTCGGCAATGAACAAGCCGTCGAACTTGCCGCGCTCGAGGATTTTCGCCAGGTCGGTCCAGTATTCCAGGTCCTTGTACTGCCACGAGCGGTCGCGCGGATGCGCCCAGAGCCCGGGCGACTGGTGGCCGACGCAGTTCATGTCGAAAGCGTTGAGACGAATTTCACGGGACATCGAATTATTCCTCGAGCTGCGGCGGCGCGACGCCATTGAGGCGCTGGTTGCCGATGATCTGGTACTGCCAGCGCAGCGGCTCGCGCGCGGCCAGGGCCGGGTATTCGGAGCGGCTGCCGGTGAGTTCCTGCTGGGCGTTGCCGACCGCTTGCAAGGCGTCGGCACTGGCGATCACCGCTTCGGCCGTCGCCACCAGCGCCTCGGCCGGGCTGCCGACAAAGGCTTGGGCACGCTCATAGAGGGCGGCGGCGACTTCGATGCGAATCTGCAGGTCGCCGAAGCGACTGATGATGTAAGGGTCTTCGACCGCGCGTTGCAAACCGCTGAGCGGCCAAGGCCGGGCGTGTTCGCGAACGAAATCGAGGGTCAGTTGCAGGCCCTGGCGGGCATGCTGCAAGTCGTGGGCGGCCACTGAGAGCTGGTTGGGCAAGGCGATTGCCGGGCTGTTCATAGTCGTGATTCCTCGATCAATTCCAGGCATGGCGTGGCGGCGGGACGCCGTTGAGCAGGCGATTACCGATCAGGTGATACTTCCAGCGCGCCGGATCGTGCAGGGTGTGGGTACGCGCGTTGCGCCAGAAGCGGTCGAGATTGTGCTTGCCCAGTACCGAACGGGTACCGGCCAGTTCGAACAGTTTGCTGCTGGCGAGCAAGGCGATTTCGGCGGACAGCACCTTGGCCTGGGCCACCACCACGGACGCCTCGGCGACGCTCTCCTCGCTCGGCGCGGCCAGGGCGTGGTCTACCGCGCGGCCGGCCTTGGCGAGGATCGCGTCGGTACCGTGCAGGCGCCATTGCAGATCGCCGATGGCCGCGAGGGTGAACGGGTCCTGCCAGCCATGCTGCAACTGGCTGTCGACCCAAGGGCGGGCCAAGCGCGCATGAATCAGCGCCTGCTCGAAGGCACCGTGGGCGATGCCGGTATCGACGGCGGCCTGGATGATCTGCGAGATCGGGCCATCGGCGGTCGGCACGTCATAGGCCCTGTGCGCGGGGATCACCGCGCTCAAGGGTACTCGCACGTCCTTGATCACGGCGCCACCGCTGGCGGTGGTGCGCTGACCGAAGCCGTCCCAGCTATCGATGATGGTCAGGCCGGGGTTGTCCCGCTCGACGAAGGCGATAAAGCCGCGGTTGTGCTCATCGACGCCCACCACCGGGACGATGTGCGCAAACAAGGCGCCCGTGCAGTAGAACTTTTCGCCATTGACCACGGCGTGGTCGCCCTCGAAGCGAATGCGGGTCTCGAAGGCGGTCACGTTTTTACTCTTGGCCTCCGAGAAGGCATTGCCGAAGCGATAGCCCTCGAGCACCTTGGCGAAGTAGTAACGCTTTTGCTCCTCGGTCCCAGTCAGCAGCAGGCCATTGAGCACACCGAGATGATTCTGCGGAATCTGCCCTAGGGACGAGTCGGCGGCGGAGATGATCTTGATCACTTCGGCCACCGTCACGTACGACACCCCGGCACCGCCGTAGGCCTTGGGCACGGTAATGCCCCACAGGCCGCTGGCAGAGAATTCGTCGAGCTCGGCCACCGGCAAGCGCCGGTCACGGTCGCGTACCGAGGCTTCTTCGGCAAAGCGCACAGCCAGCGCCTTCGCCACTTCGATGGCTTCGGCATCCGAGGCGATCACATGGGCCTTGGGCGGTTTTGATGCAGGAACGCTCATGGGCAGACTCCAATTCGGAAAATCACTGTGGAGTCCTTTGCACAGCCCGTGCCTGTTTTATTTATCTATATATATCAGTGGATTGAGTACATTTGATGCGGTGAGCGCCGATGCCAGACCGACAATCTGTCAACTTGCTGTTGCCTGAACAACAGTTGCCCCTATGGCAGCTGCCGCGGGGCATCCCTGGGCCTGGCTGGCGAATGCGTTAGTGAGCGCAGCGCGCCGTTGTACGGTTTTTGCACAGGCTGTTGTCGCGCTGCTGCCCCACCAACAGAGGCGATTCATAAAACCAATGGATTCTGTTTTATTTCAATGGGTTATCTGACGGCACAGACTATGCATTCGCAGCGTGACGAGCTTTTCTATTCATTGATGGAGCACTGCCATGAGCCTGACGTCCGCGTTCAACCCGCTGTCCGAGGGGACCCATTACGAGGCCCTCGCCAATCGCTTTCGCCCGCTGTTCCGCCAGATCGCCGCAGGCAACGTCGAGCGTGAACAATCGCGCAGCCTGCCCTATGAGCCAATCCGCTGGCTCAAGCAGGCGGGCTTCGGTGCCGTCAGGGTACCGGTGCAGTACGGTGGCGCAGGGGCCTCGGTCGGCCAGCTGTTCGAACTGCTGATCGAGCTGGCCGAAGCCGATTCCAATATCCCGCAGTCCTTGCGTGCCCACTTCGCCTTTGTCGAGGACCGCCTCAACGCCCCGCCGAGCGCGGATCGGGATAAATGGTTCGCACGCTTTGTGGCCGGCGAACTGGTGGGCAACGGCTGGACCGAAGTCGGCGCGGTCAAGCTCGGCAAGGTGATCACTCAAGTGCGCCCGGACGGCGCGAACTACGTGCTCAATGGCGCCAAGTACTACAGCACTGGGAGCATCTTTGCCGACTGGATCGATGTGTACGCGCAGCGTTCGGACAATGGCGCCGACGTGATTGCCGTGGTGGATGCCCATCACCCTGGCGTGACCCACAGCGATGACTGGGACGGTTTCGGCCAGCGCACCACCGGCAGCGGCACCTCGGTGTATGTCGAGGTGCCGCTGCCCGCCGAGCAGGTGATCCCCTTCGAAACCCGCTTCAAGTACCAGACGGCCTTTTACCAACTGGTGCTGCTCGCGGCGTTGTCCGGCATCGGCCGCGCCATCGAACGGGATATCGCCCAGGAAGTGCGCGAGCGCAAACGCGTCTACAGCCACGGCAATGCCGACAGCGTCAGCGCCGACGCGCAGATCCAGCAAGTGGTCGGGCAGATCAGCGCCCAGGTCTATGCCGCCGAGGCCGCGACCCTGCGCTCGGCCGAGCCCTTGCAGCGCGCTTACGTTGCGCGCTTTGGCGACGACCCGCAGGAGGAACGTCAGGCCAACATCGATGCCGAAATCGAAACCGCCAAGGCGCAAGTGGTGGTGTCGGAACTGATCCTGCGGGCCGCCACCGACCTGTTCAACGCGCTGGGCGCCTCGGGCATCAGTGTCAACAAGGCCCTCGACCGCCACTGGCGCAACGCCCGCACGGTGGCTTCACACAACCCGCTGATCTACAAGGCGCGCATCGTCGGCGACTGGAAAATCAACGGCACCGAGCCCAACTACGTGTGGCAGATCGGCAATGGCAGCAAAGCCGACTGATCGCGCTACCCGCAGGCCAGACGCCGATGCGCCTGGCCTGCGCCCTGCCTGAACATCAGAACGGCTTGCTGCAATCGCGTGGCGTGATGCCCTTTTCCTTGGCATAGGCCGCCGCCCCGGCATCGATCAGCGGACGCAACAACGCGCGGTCGGCCGTCACCCAGTCGCTGACCGTGTGCCACTTTTCGCCATCCCACTGCTGCACGCGCACCGAGCCACCGCCTTCGTGGTCGTTGCAGGTGACGTTGATCGGCTGCAACAAGCCCTCGGCGCCCAACGCCTTGATCTGCGCGGCATCGATCTTGAGGTTTTCCAGGCCCCAGCGGGTCTCTTCGCCGTTGACCACTCGGTGGCCGTACTTCTCTTGGGTCTTGCGCAGCGCCTCGACCATCAGGATGCCTTGGGTCACACCCGAGTTGTAGAACACGCTGCCAAAACTGTTGGGGTCCTTGAGGTTGCTCTTGCCGGTGTCGACTACGTACTTCTTGATATCTTGCAGAATCTGGAAATCGCGACCGCCCGGATTCGGCGTGATCGCCAGATAGCCCTTGGCGGAGGCGCCGGCAGGCAATACGTCTTCCTCGGACGCGGACCAGATATCACCGATCAGGTGGTCGGCCGGAAAACCGAAGCGCACTGCCGTCTTGATCGCCACGGGGGTCAGCACGCCCCAGCCGCGCAGAAACACCCAATCGGCCTTTTCCTGATGGATCTGCCGCCACACGCCCGTCTGCTCGCTACCCGGCAGAGCGATAGGGATCTGCACATCGATGAAGCCATACTTTTTGGCCAGCAAGGCCATGGACTTGATGGTCTCGCGCCCGGGCGGCGAGTCGTTGTAGGCGGTGACGATCTTCTTGCCTTTGAGTTTGTCGAAGCCGCCTTCCTGCTCGGCGATGTAGTTCACCACCGAAGAGGACTGGCTGTAGAAGTTGGCCATCAGCGGGAAATTCCACGGGTAAATCGCGCCGTCGGTGGCATCGGTGATGCCATAGCCGATGGTCACCAGCGGGATCTTGTCCTGCACGGTACGGTCGTTGACCGCCGCCGCGATCGGCCCCGAGATCGGGAAGAAGAACGGCGTCGGCGAACCGTCGCGACCGTCCTTCATCTGCTCGTAGCACTCCACGCCCTTGTCGGCGGTCCAGCCGGTTTCGCATTCGGACCAACTGAGCTTGACGCCGTTGATGCCGCCCTGGGCTTCGTTGACGTAGGTCAGGTAGTCGATGATGCCGCCGAACAGCGGCACGCCACTGGAGGCGTAAGGCCCGACGCGAAAGCTGGGCAACGGGATGTACTGGCGGGTCGGGGCGGCGGCCGCGACGGTCGGCAGCAGGCAGGCCGCCAAGGCCGTGGCCGCCAGCCACGGCGCCAGGAGGCGATGTTTCAAATCAAGCATGGGTAGAACCTTCAGGATGGGAGGTCAGAAAACCGCGCGCTGAGCACGCCGTGGGTCGTGGGCCGCACGGCGGCTATCGTTGAGTGAACGCTCACACCGACTGGTGCGCCAGGCGCCGGCTGCTGAAGCTGAAAGCCAGCACCAACAGGATCAAGGCGCCCGTGGCGACCTGCTGCCAGTAGAAGTTCCAGCCGATCAGCAGCAAGCCATTGGCGATGACGTTGATGAACAGCACCCCGAGCAACGTGCCCGGCACATTGGGGCGCCCGGTGCGACTCAAGGTGGTGCCCATGAACACCGCGCCGATGGCGTTGATCAGGTAGGCATTGCCCGACATCGGCACGTAGGCGTTGACCGTCGAACTGAGAACGATGCCCGCCACCGCGCAGGCCAACGCGCTGGCGAGGAAGACCTTGAGGGCGATCAGACGAATCGGCAGCCCGGAATAACGCGCCAGTTGCACCTGGGTACCGACCGCGAGAATCTCGCGCCCCAGGCGGCCACGCCCGAGGATCACCCCGTACACCAGGGCCACGACGGCCACCAGCCACAACACCAAAGGCACCCCCAGCACCGTCACGGCCGTGATGCCAGGCAGCGCGTTCTGGGCGATGTAGATCGGCTGGCCACCGTCGGACAGTAACTGCTGCACGCTGGTGCCGATGAACAAAGTGCCCAGAGTGGCCAGGAACGGCGTGATCCGCAGCCCGGCGATCAACAGCGCATTGAAACCTCCAGCCAGCGCTGCGGCCAACAATGCCCCGACGATCGCCAGCCCCAGCCCGTGGTCGCCATTGAGCAACACTACGAACGCCAGGCTGGAGAAGTCCAGTGCGGTGCCCACCGACAGGTCGATGCCACCCGCCGCCACGGCCCAGGTCATGCCGATGGCGACGATGGCCAACAGCACGAAGTTATTGAGCAACAGGCTGCTCAGGTTGCCGACGCTGAGAAACCCCGGCGCGGTGGCCGCGAAAAAGCCGACGATGAGCACGATCAGCAACGGCAGGATGGCGCGCAGCACGCGCGCCAGCAGCACAGTGGAGAACGGCGTTGGCGCAAGCGTGGTCATTGGCCGCCCTCCTCTTTGCGCAACGCCCCGGACACCGCGACCACCAGCAGAATCAACACCCCCTGCACGCCGTTGACCCAGAAGCTGGAGATGTTCAGCAGCTGGAAACCGTTGACCAGAAACCCCAGCAGCAGGGTCGCCAGCAAGGTGCCGGGGATGTTGGCCACCAGGCGCCTGGAGAACACCACGCCCAGGAAGGCGATCGCGACCACCGACAACAGCACTTCCCCGGACCCGGTGGTGCTGCCGCTGAACAACGCCGCCGAACAAAACGCCGCGACCGCAGCGCACAACCCGGCGAGCAGGTAACTGGAAAACACATAGCGGCCCAGGCCCAAGCCGGCAGCCCGCGCCGCCTCGGGGTATTCGCCTACCGCATACAAACGCAGACCGTAAGGGCTGTGCTGGATCAACAGGCCGAGCAGCAACGCCACGCTTAACAGCACCCAGGCCAGCACTGGCACCTGCAGCCAGGTGCCATCGGCCAAGGTGTCGAGCAGAGGCGAGTCGGTGGGCAGCACGGTGTTCTGGGTCAGCACCAGTTCCAGCCCGGCCACCAGGTTCATGCTGGCCAGCGTCGCCAGCAACGGCGGCAGGCGTAACAGCACCACACTCAAGCCATTGAGTACGCCCACCGCCAGGCCGCACAGCAGGGTCAGGCCGATCGCCTGCCAGGCCGGCAATCCGGCGTTGTTCAACCGGCTGTAGACCGCGGCACACAGACCCAGGTTGGCCGCCAGCGACAGGTCCAGCCCGCCGGAGACCACATTGGAGCCACCGCCGATCACCACGCACGTGAGCCCGAAGGCGAGCACGCCGAGAATCGCCGATTGAGTGAAGACGTTGACCACATTGGTGATGCTGAGGAAGTTCGGCGCGCTCACGGCAAACACCAGCAGGATCAACAGGAACGCAAACAGCGCCCCGCGGCGCAATATCAACAGGGCGAGCCGCCGGGACAGGCCGTGCTGCGCTCGGGCAAAGATTTCAGACGATGACATGGGCAGTCTCGCGCGCGGGCAGATGGGAGATTGATGAGGATTCGCTGGCACCGGTCGCGCAGGCCAGCAGACGGTCGCTGTCGACTGCGCGCGCGTCGAATTCCCCGGCCAGGGCGCCGCGGTGCATGACCAGGATGCGGTCGGTGATGCCGATCAATTCCGGCAAGTCCGAGGACAGCACCAGCACCGCCGCACCGCGCTCGGCCAAGCGGCCGATCAACCGGTAGATCTCGACCTTGGCGCCGATATCGATGCCCACCCCCGGTTCGTCGAGCAGGTACAGCGCACAGTCGCGGCTAAGCCATTTGCCCAGCGCGACCTTCTGTTGGTTACCGCCACTGAGTTGCTGCACCATGGCGTCCCGGCCGGCGGTCTTGATGCCCAGCTCGCTGATCAGCCGGTCGCTTTCCCGGGCCTGGGCCGGCCCGTCCAGCAAGCCCCGCCGACTGAAGCGCGCGAGCCCGGCGAGGGTGAGGTTTTCGAGCACCGAGAGCAGCGGCGCAACCCCGTGGCTGCGGCGCTCCTCGGGCACCAACGCGACGCCTTGGCGCACCGCGTCGCGGGCCGAGCGAAAACGCGTCAGGCGCCCGTGCAAGGCCAGGCTGCCTTGATCCGGCTGGACCAGCCCGAACAGGCTTTTGAGCAACTCATTGGCCCCGGAACCGACCAGCCCGGTCAAGCCCACTACCTCGCCCCGGCGCACCTGCAAGTCGATATCGCGGTAGGCACCCCCTGCCCCCAGGCCCTTGAGCTCGACCAGTACATCACCCGCTGCCACGGTGGGTTTGGGATACATCTCGCCTACCTCGCGATTGACCATCAACCGAGCGATCTGCGCGGTCGAGGTGGTCCGCGGGTCGACCACCGCCACGGCGCGGCCGTTGCGCAACACGGTGACCTGATCGCAGAGGCTTTCGATCTCTTGCAGGTAGTGGGAGATGTACAGGATCGACAGGCCCTGATCGCGCAATCGACGAATGATCGCCAGCAGTTGATCGACCTCGCGCTTGACCAGTGACACGCTGGGCTCGTCGAACACCAGGATTTTCGGCTTGGCCAGCAGCGCGCGAGTGATCTGCAGGATCTGCCGCTGGGCGCTGTCCAGCTCCCCCACCAGCGCGCCCGCCGGGAACTCCAGAGCAAAGTACTCGCGCAACAGCCGCGCACCCTCGCGGTCCTGGGCGTGACGGTGGATAAACGGCCCGCGCTTGAGTTCTTGACCGAAAAACAGCGCCTCGCCGACGCTGAAGCTGGGCGGCAACAGCCGTTCCTGGTGAATGAAATGCACCCCCAGGGCTTCGATCTGCCTGGGGCTCAGTGCGGTGAAGGATTGCCCATCCACGGCCAGCGTACCGCTGTCGGCACGGTGAATACCGGCCAGCACCTTGATCAGGGTCGACTTGCCCGCACCGTTCTCCCCCACCAGGCCATGCACCGAGCCGCGCTCGACGCGCAGGTCGACACCGTCCAGCGCCTGGGTCGGGCCGAAGCGTTTATGAATGCCCTGCAGGTGCAGGGCCGGGGGCGGCGCGTGACTGTCCGTAGCGTTGCTGCTCATCTCGGGCTCCTTGGGAGGCGGTTGCGTTGTGGCACCAGCGGCCTTTTAGCCGCCAGGGCCTGAGCTCATTGATCCCCCCTGAGTTGTTGTACCTGCTGGGCGTTCGCCGCCGTGGTCAACAAGGTCGGCACCTGGGTTTCCTTGGGCAGGTCGTGCTGACCGGCCAGGTAGCGTGCGACGTTCTGCACCGCTGTCTTGCCGATCAGGGCGGGCTGTTGCGCCACCACCGCACCGATAGGTGAATGATCGCGCTTGAGCAGATCCAGCACCTCGGGCGTGCCGTCGACGCCATAGGTCTTGATTTCGCTACGCCCGGCGTCTACCAGCGCTTTGCTGGCCCCCAGCTGGGGAATGTCCCACGCCGACCAGATCGCCGTGACACTGCCTTTGGGGTACTTGTTGAGCAACGCGCTGATCTGGCTGTAGGCGTCCTGCACAGTGTTGGGGATCACATCGCGCAATTCTGGCTGGATGATCTTCAGCTCGGGGTGATCCTTGAGGGCGAGCTTCAACTGGTCATATCGAATGGCGCACACCGGCACCCCGTAAAAACCGTTGAACACCAGAATGTTGCCTTTGCCGCCGCTGTCGGCGATCAGCTGGTCTGCCAACGCCTTGCCCGTGGCGATGTTGTCCGAGGTGGTGTTATTGAGGCTGTATTGCGAGGGCGCATCGATGGTGAACAGCGGGATGCCGGCCTTGCTGATACGCTTGAGCCAGGGATCGATCACGCTCAGGGTGCCGAGGGTCTGGATCACCGCATCGGGTTTCTGGGTGACCACGGTTTGCAACTGCGTCACCAGGTTCTTGTCATTGCGACCGGCATCCAGGGTAATCGGCGTACCGCCCAGGCGCTTGACCTCATCGACTTGTGCCTGAAAGGCCTTGATATCGAAGTAGTGACTGGTACCGGTCATGCTGATAGCGATACGTTTGCCCGCCAGCGATGGCACGCTCGCGTCATCGGCGTGGGCCGAGGCACTCATGCCAATGCTGATGAGGGCCAGCGTCAGTGCTGACCAGACCAGCTGCCTGCAGCGCAGGGCGGTCCGGCTGCCACGACGGCTGGCGTTGTCCGACAGCGGAACCGCTGCGCGGCTGACAAGCGCAGCAGTCATGCTGGCACCGCCTTGGTATGGCTCGCTTGGGCTGATTCGAGTTCGCGCACCAACGGCAGCACGTGCACGCCGAAATATTCGACCTCTTCCTGAAAGTGCAGGAACGCCGACAGCACCAGGTCAACGCCAACCGCTTTCAGCGCGACGATCCGTTCGGCGATCTGGCGCGGCGTACCGATCAGATTGGTCTTGAAGCCATCGTTGTATTGCACCAGGTCCTCGAAGCTGGACTTGGCCCAGTTGCCTTCGCCTTCGGGGCTGGCCTTGCCGGCCTGCCTGGCGGCGTCGCCAAACGCGTTGACCGCTTCAGGGTCAGCCTTGTCGATGATCTCGGCGAGCACCGCGCGGGCTTGTGCCTCGGTGTCGCGGGCGATGATGAAAGCGTTGACGCCGATCTTCACCGAGTGGCCGTTGGCAGCCGCCTTGGCGCGAATGTCTTCGACCTGGGCCTTGATCCCTTCAACGCTGTTGCCGTTGGTGAAATACCAGTCCGAGACCCGCGCCGCCATGTCCCTGGCCGCCCGCGAACTGCCGCCCTGGAAGATTTCCGGATGAGGCTGTTGCAGCGGTTTGGGCCGCAGGGTGTAGTCGTGGAAGCGATAGAAATCACCTTTGAAGGTGAAGTTGTCGGTGGTCCAGACACCTTTGAGTACCCGGATGAATTCTTCGGAACGGCGATAGCGTTCGTCATGCTCCAGCCACGGCTCGCCGATGGCGGTGAATTCGCCCTTGAACCAGCCGCTGACGATATTCACCGCGATCCGCCCCGCCGTGAGCTGATCGATCGTCGCCAGTTGCTTGGCCGCAACCGCAGGCGTCCAGGGGCCGGGCAGGATGGCAGCGATGACCTTGAGTTTTTCCGTGGCTGCCAGCAAAGCATGGCTGAAGGCGACCGACTCGTGCTGGAACTCGGCGCCGTAACCGGCGGTAAAGCGGATTTGGGTCAGGGCGTATTCAAAGCCGGAGCGCTCGGCGATCTGCGCCAGCTTGCGGTTGTAATCGATATCCCAACTGGTGCGTTGCTCGATCTTGCTGACCACCAGCCCGCCGCTGACATTGGGGACCCAGTAGGCAAATTTCACAGGTTGCTGACTCATATTGACCTCTGTGCACCGCCGAGATGGACATCATCTCGCTGTACAAGAGCAATCGCAGTAATCGTGCCAAATGGTTTTTTCAATAAGTATCAATATCTTGGATGATCTATTGATACCTGAGACCCACACAGGGCAGTGAACAATCTGCTGAACAACTGTTGCTCCACAGACAACTGACCGTTTTACGGGGCGCCTCGATACAAGCCCCGCACGCCCGTCAAGGATGCCCTGTTTCGATATACCCAAAAGCAAGTGCCCTAGATAAAAAAAGCCGTACCCATGCACCGGTTCAACACGTTCTAATCTCGCCGAATTTTTCGCCCCGGAGTTTGGCTTTGAAACATAACAAATTTTTCCCCATCGGCCTGGCATTGCTGGTGACCTGCTCGTCGGCCTTCGCCGGTGCAACCCTTGATCGGGTCACGCAAAAGGGCGAACTGACCGAAGTGCTGATGGAAAGCTATCCGCCGTTTTCGTTTCTCAATGACCAGAATCAGCTGGACGGCTTCGATGTCGACGTGGCCAAGGCCGTGGCGGCGCGGCTGGGAGTCAAACTCAAGATCGAAACGCCCTCCTGGGATGTGATTGCGGCGGGCCACTGGAGTGGGCGCTATGACATCTGTATTTGCTCGATGACACCCAGCAAGGCGCGCGCTGAAGTGTTCGATTTCCCGGTGGCTTACTATCAGTCCCCGGCAGTGGTGGTGGTGAATGCCAAGGATACGGCCATCACCGGCGGCAAGGACTTGTCCGGCAAGAAGGTCGGGGTCATCAGTGCCTCTACCTATGAGGCTTACCTCAACAAGGACCTGGTGATCGAGGGCGCCGAAGACAAGCCTATCAGCTACCCTTTCAGCGCCGTGCAAGTGGCTCCCTACGACAACGAAACCGTGGCCTTCCAGGATTTGGCCCTGGGCAGCGGTGTGCGGCTCGATGCCATGGTCACCAACCTGATCACCGCCCACGAGCGCATCGCCCAGGACCCGCGGTTCAAGATTGTCGGTGAGCCGCTGTATGCCGAGCCCAATGTGGTGGCTATCGAAAAAGGCGACCCGCAGTGGCACGCGAAGGTCGTCGAGGTGCTTGGCCAACTGAAGGCGGACGGTACGTTGAGCAAGATCTCGCAGAAGTGGATCGGCTCCGATATCAGCCAATGACAGCCCTCGACCCACGTTCTGCATCTACCCGTCGCGCACCTGAATCGTGGCTGAGCCGCGTGCGCGCACGCATTGGTTTTCGCAGCCGCGTCTACTTGACGTGGGCGGCGCTGCTGGGTGTGTGCGTGCTGTTTTTCATGAGCTTCAATCTGAAGTTCTCGATCATCCTCGACAAGCTGCCGAATCTGGTCGGCGTGCACTTGGGCCCGGACGGTTTTCTGCAGGGCGCGGCGTTAACGTTCTTCCTGTGTTTCTGCTCGATCTGGCTGTCGCTGATCCTGGGCTTCATCACCGCCTTGGCGCGGCTATCGAACAGCGCGGTTGCGTTCGGCATCGCCAGTTTCTACGTGTCGTTCTTTCGCGGCACACCGCTGCTGATCCAGATCCTGCTGATCTACCTGGGCTTGCCGCAACTGGGTATCGTGCCAGGCGCGATCAGCGCGGGCATCGTTGCGCTGTCATTGAATTATGGCGCGTACCTGAGCGAGATCTTCCGCGCGGGGATCGTCTCGGTCGCCGCTGGCCAACGCGAAGCGGCTGCGGCGCTAGGCCTCACACCCACGGCGACCTTCATCCACATCGTGCTGCCGCAAGCCATGCGCACCATCGTACCGCCGGCGACCAGTCAGTTCATTTCAATGCTCAAGGATTCATCGCTGGTGTCGGTGATGGGGGTCTGGGAGGTAATGTTTCTGGCACAGTCGTATGGCCGCTCTTCGTATCGCTACATCGAAATGCTCACCACCGCGGCCGTCATCTACTGGCTGCTGTCCATCGGGCTCGAGTTGATCCAGCACCGTTTGGAGCGCCACTTCGGCAAGGGTTTCAAAAACCCGCGCTGAACCCATTTCAGGAAATCCCATGTCCGATCCAACACCTCTGTTGTTCGCCCTCTACGAACAGGCCAGCGTGGGCTGCGGTGGCGCCCCCAGCCTGTGGACACACCCGGCTGACGAGCGCCTGGCCATCAACTCACTGAGCTACTGGACCAACCTGGCACGTATCGCCGACCAGGCGCATCTGGACCTGATGTTCTTTGGTGACGTGCTGGGGTTTTACGACGTGTTCGGCGCCAATGCCGATGCAGCCATGAAGTGGGCCGTCGAGGCCCCCGCCAATGATCCGCTGATGATCATTCCGGGCCTGGCCGCAGTCACCGAGAACCTCGCGTTCGGGGTCACGGTGAGCACCAGCTACGAGCACCCGTTCAGCCATGCGCGGCGCTTCAGCACCCTCGATCACCTGACCAATGGCCGGGTGGGCTGGAACATCGTCACCTCCTACCTGAGCAGTGCAGCGCGCAATTTCGGGCTGGAGCAAATGATCAAGCACGATGATCGCTATGAGCGCGCCGAGGAGTTCCTCGACGTGGTCTACAAGCTGTGGGAAGGCAGCTGGGCCAATGATGCGGTGGTCGCGGACAAGTCCACGCCGCTGTATGCGCGGGGCGATCGGATCCGCCCGATCAATCACTCAGGTGCGCACTACCGGGTGGCAGGCCCGCACTTGACTGCGCCCTCGCCGCAGCGCACGCCGCTGTTGATCCAGGCCGGCTGGTCGGGCCGTGGCCGAACGTTCGCCGCCAAGCACGCCGAGATGATCTTCACTGCCAAGTCCAATCCCCACGAGATTCGCCAGGGCCTGGAAGACATCTGGGCGCAGGCGCAGGCCCGCGGTCGCAGCGCCGAGGACGTCAAATCCCTGACCGTACTGCGCATCGTCACCGCCAAAACGCAGATCGAGGCGCAGCGCAAATATGACGCCCTGCAAAGCAACTATCACCTGCAAGCGCAACTGGTCAGCTACGCCGGTGATACCGGCATCGACATCAGCCGCTACGCCGACGGAGATCCACTGTCGACGCACACCGAAGGCATGACCTCCTACGTGATGCACCCCGACGGCAGTGGCAAGCCGCTTACCGCCGGCGACGTCAAACAGCGCTTTGCCAACGTTACCCGCGGCACTGATCTGATTCTGGTCGGCACGCCGCAACAGGTGGCCGAGCGCATCGAAGAACACGCGCGTATCAGTGGCACCAGCGGCTACATGCTCAACCCGCTGATCAGTCCCGGCAGCCTGGAAGACTTCGTCGAATGGGTGGTGCCCGAGCTGCAGCGACGCGGGCTGTATCGCACCGAGCCGCACCGTGGGACCTTGCGCTCGCGGTTGCGCGCGGATGGTAGAGACCATCTGCCGGATTCGGCGTATGGGGCTTCGTTTCGGTTTGGCGAGTGAGGTAACGCTGGGAACCGGTCCAGATGGATCATGGCCGGGGGCTGGAAACGGATCTGCGGTTCGCCGTCAATGATCAAAAGGGTTGAGGGTTGGCTCGTCAATCTGCCTCCAACTCGGCATAAGGCTGCGCTGGCAACGGCAGCCACAGCGCGATACAGGTGCCCTTGCCGTCGATCCCCTGATCGACCTCCACACGACCACCATGGGCGCCGACCATACCTTGGCAGATCGCCAGGCCCAGCCCCGTACCCTGTCCGCCTCGATCACCACGGGCCGCGGTATAGAACATGTCGAAGATCTTCGCCCGCTCCTCGTGGGGGATGCCCGGCCCCTCGTCGCTGACGCTGAAGACCATAAACGCCTGATGCACGGCGGCTTCGACTTCGATACGGCCGTTGGGCGGCGAGAACCGCGCGGCGTTCTCGAGCACGTTGACCAAGGCCTGTTCGATCAGCGCGGCATGCACGTAAAGCAGCGGTATCTCGCTCGGTACCTGCACGCGGACCTTGAGACCGGCAAGCACCGTGCGCAGTCGACCGACGGCACTGCCGACGATATCGGCAGGCGCGACCCAGTCGCGTGCCAGTTTCAAGGCGCCGTGGCCGAGGCGGGTCATGTCCAGCAGGTTCTGGATGTAGCGGTCCAGGCGCTCGGCTTCGTCGCGGGTGCCTTCCAGCAGTTCGACGCGATCGCTCGGTGGGATGAGATCACCCAGTTCCAACAGGCTATCGATGCTGCCGCGCATCGATGTCAGCGGTGTTCTCAGATCGTGGGACACCGACGCCAGCAGAGCGCTGCGCAGTTGCTCGGTCTCGCCATGCAAACGGGCGGCCTCCAGGTCTTGAACCAGATTGGCCCGCGCCAGGGCCTGGGCCAACGGCTGGCTCAACGCACCGAGCAGCCTGCGTAATTCACCATTCAGCGCACCTTCGTGGCGCTCGGACACCGCCATCAACGCCAGCACCTGGCCCTCAAGCGATACCGGCCACCACCACCAGCGACCGGCGGGCAAGGTGCCGGTACCTTTGCCGGCGGCCTGGTCGTGGCGCCCCGCCCATTCGCCCGCCGCCCGTTCAGACTCGGAAAATTGCTCGTTGCCGCCATTGGCCACGATCCAGGTATCGCCTGACTTTTCCAGCAGGCAGATCTCCAGGCCCGGCCAGCCCTGTAGATGCTGCGATGCGGCATTGAGCACAGCCTGTTGGTCGGTCGAGGCGGCCAGGCTGCGGGACAATTCCAGCAAGCGGGCGGTCTGTGCCTGCGCCTCGCGCAAGGCACTGAGTTGCCGACGCTGGCGCGCAGCCAGATTGCCCGTGAGGGCGGCCATCAGCAGGAAGAACATCAGCGTCAGGACGTCTTCTTCGCGCTGGATGCTTAATGAAAAGGTGGGCGGTATGAACAGGAAGTCATAGGCCAGAAATGACAAGACGGCACTGGCCAGCGCCGGCCCAAGGCTGCTGCGCACCGCCACCAGGAGCACTGCGGCCAGAAACACCAGCGAGATATTGGGCAAGTCCATGACCAGCGATACGCCCCACGCAAAGCCGCTGGCCAGCAGCGTCGCGGCGAGGGCGAGCGAGTAATCACTCCAGCGCCAGCCTTGCGTGACATGGCTGCGCCGCTGCACCGGCGATTCGACGCGGGGCAGCACGTTGATCTCCAGCCCCGAGGGTTCGCGCAGCAACCTGGCCGACAAACCCATGCCGATGATCCGCCGCCGCGATTGGCCCACCAGCAGCAAGCTGGCGCGCCGATCGCTGGCGTGCTGGATCAAGGTGCGAGCGACGCCACTGGCACGCAGCACCACCACTTCGCCGCCCAGGCGTTCGGCCAATTGCTGAGCCTGATGCAAGCGCTGGCGAGCGGTCTCGTCTTTGACACTGCCAGTGTCGATATGCACCACGGACCAGGGCAAATGACGGTTCTGCGCGATGCGGCTGGCATGACGCACCAGCCGTTCGCACTGATCGTCGCTGTCGATGCAGACCAACAGCCGGCCGCGCACCGTGGGGGCGTCCTGGCCCAGGCGACGGTAGCCCTGCGCCAGGTCGGCATCGACCTGAGCCGCTGCCGTTTGCATGGCCAATTCGCGCAGCGCGTTGAGGTTGGTCTGGCTGAAAAACGCGTCGATGGCCGCACGCGCCTGCTCAGGCACATAGACCTTGCCGTCGCGCAGGCGCTCGAGCAGTTCGCGCGGCGGCAGATCGATCAGCAGCAGTTCATACGCCTCCTGCAAGACCCAGTCGGGCACCGTCTCGCGAACCTGCACGCCGGTGATACCGCGCACCTGGTCGTTGAGGCTTTCCAGGTGCTGGACGTTGACGGTGGTGTAGACATCGATATCGGCCGCCAGCAACTCCTGCACATCTTGCCAACGCTTGGCGTGCCGACTGCCAGGTGCGTTGCTGTGAGCCAGTTCGTCCACCAGCACCAACTGCGGCTTGGCTTTGAGCAGCCCGTCGAGGTCCATTTCTTCGAGCGCCACCTCGCGGTACAGGCTGCGCAACATGGGCTGTTGCGCCAACCCGACCAGCAAGGCTTCGGTTTCAGCCCGGCCATGGGTTTCGACGACACCCGCCAGCAGCCTGACGCCTTGGCGCTGCTGGGTATGGGCCGCCTGCAGCATGGCGTAGGTCTTGCCTACCCCCGGCGCAGCGCCGAGGAACACCTTGAGGCGCCCCCGCCCGCTACGGGGTAAGGCTGCCAGCAAGGCATCGGCGCGGCCGGAGTCACTCATCGGGATTGCTCGCTATCATCGGGAGGCTGTGGGCATCTGTACCAGTGTGGCATTCAACGCTAGCACGTTGACCACCGGCGGGCCTACCAGCGAAGTCTCGGTATGCGCCGCGATCAGGTCTCGCAGGGACTGCTCGGAGACTTGACGGGCCGCCGCTACCCTTGCCACTTGATACGCCGCGGCAGCGGGCGATAGATGAGGATCGAGGCCGCTGCCCGAGGTCGTCAACAGGGCCAGGGGCACCGGCCCCTGCCCGTCCACATACAGTTTGGCGGCATCGTCCTTGACGCGCGTCGCCAGCGCCGGATTGCTCGGTGCCAGGTTGCTGGCACCGCTGGCGACGGTGGCGAAGGCCCCCGCCGAGGGGCGCGGATGGAACCACTCGTCGCCGCTGAAATCCTGGGCGATCAAGGACGAGCCGCGTACTTTGCCAGCGCCGTCGCGTACCAGGCTGCCGTTGGCCTGATCGGCGAAGGCCACCTGAGCGATACCCGTGACGACCAGGGGATAGGCCACGCCAGTGATCAGGGTCATCAGGACGACCAGGCTAACCGCCGGACGAATTAAATTGCTCATGTTCGAAGCTCCAGTCAGGTTCATACCAAGTGCAACGCGGTCAGCAGTACGTCGATGGCCTTGATGCCGACAAAGGGCACGATCAGGCCGCCGACGCCGTAGATCAGCAGGTTGCGGCGCAACAGGTGGGCCGCGCTGGCGGCCTTGACACGTACGCCACGCAGGGCCAGAGGAATCAACACCACGATGATCAAGGCGTTGAACACGATGGCCGAGAGAATCGCGCTCTGCGGGCTGGTCAGGCCCATGACGTTGAGCACGCCCAGCTGCGGATAGATCGCGGCGAACAGCGCCGGCAGGATGGCGAAGTACTTGGCCACGTCGTTCGCGATCGAAAAGGTCGTCAGCGCGCCGCGGGTCACCAGCAGTTCCTTGCCGATACGTACTACGTCCAGCAGCTTGGTGGGGTCGCTGTCGAGGTCGACCATGTTGGCCGCTTCACGTGCCGCCTGGGTACCGTCGTTCATGGCCATGCCGACGTCGGCCTGGGCCAGCGCCGGCGCGTCGTTGGCGCCGTCGCCACACATGGCCACCAAGCGCCCGTCTTCCTGCTCCTGGCGGATGCGGGCGAGTTTCTTCTCCGGTGTGGCTTCGGCGATCACATCGTCGACGCCGGCTTCAGCGGCGATCGCTGCGGCGGTCAACGGGTTGTCGCCGGTCACCATCACGGTGCGAATACCCAACTGACGCAGCTCTTCGAAACGCTCACGGATACCGGGCTTGACCACGTCCTTGAGGTGGATGGCACCCAGCAGGCGCTTGTCACGGCACACCAGCAGTGGCGTACCGCCGCTTTGCGCGATCTTGTCGATCTCGCGCGCCAATACGGCGGGCAAGTCCAGGCGCTGCATGTCGACGAACTTGAGCAACGAATCCACGGCGCCTTTGCGGTAGACATGAGCGCCATAGTCGACGCCCGACAAGCGGGTTTCGGCACTGAAGGCGACCGGGAGCAGCTGCGAGGTGGCCGGCTCGTTGATCTTGTGCAGCGTGCGCAGGAACTCGACGATCGATTTGCCCTCTGCCGTTTCATCGGCGAGCGATGCCAGCAGCGCGCCCTCGGCCAGTTCCAGTGCCGTTACACCGGGGGCGGCATACAGCGCGCTGCAACGGCGGTTACCGAAGGTGATGGTGCCGGTCTTGTCGAGCAGCAGCACGTGCACGTCACCGGCGGCCTCTACCGCACGGCCGGACTTGGCGATCACGTTCAGGCGCACCAGACGATCCATGCCGGCGATACCGATCGCCGAAAGCAAACCGCCAATGGTGGTGGGGATCAGCGTCACCAGCAAGGCCACCAGGAACACCAGCGGCAGGCTACCGCCAGAGAAGTGCGCAAAGGGTTGCAGGGTGACGACGACCAGCAGGAAGATCAGCGTCAGACCAATCAGCAGTATGTCCAGCGCGACCTCGTTGGGGGTCTTCTGCCGTTTGGCGCCTTCCACCAGAGCGATCATACGATCCAGAGTGGACTCGCCCGGATCAGCGGTGATTCTGACAATCAACCAGTCCGACACCACCTGCGTATTGCCGGTGACCGCAGAGCGATCACCGCCGGACTCACGAATGACCGGTGCGGATTCGCCGGTGATGGCTGCTTCGTTGACCGCGGCAATGCCTTGGATCACTTCGCCATCGCCGGGGATCATCTGCCCGGCCTGAACGCGCACCACGTCACCTTTGCGCAGACTGCCGGCCGGCACCGTTTCGTAGATATCACCGGACGTGCGCCGGCGTGCTTCAAGCCCTTGGCTGCCGGCCTTGAGGCTGTCCGCACGGGCCTTGCCGCGGCCTTCGGCGAGGGCCTCGGCAAAGTTGGCGAACAATACGGTGAACCACAACCAGACGGCGATTTGCACCGCGATGAATGTCGGTACTGTCGGGTCCGGTATCGCACACAGCGCCGTTGTCAGGATCGCTGTCAATTCGACTACGAGCATCACGGGCGAGCGCTTGAGTTCGCGGGGGTTCAGCTTCACGAATGCCTGCACCAGGGCGGGACGCCACAGGGCCGACATCGTCGTCTTGACCGGTTGTTGAACAGCGGGTGTAGCAACAGGAATAGTCATGATCGTCCAGGCCTCAGAAACCCATACTCAGTTGTTCAGCGATCGGCCCCAGGGCCAGCGTCGGCAAGAACGTCAAGCCGCCCACCAGCAGGATGGTCACGGTCAACAGCGCCACGAACAGCGGGCCATGGGTGGGAAAGGTATTGCCGTTGACCGGCGCCGTCTTCTTCATGGCAAGGCTGCCCGCCAAGGCCAGTACCGGCAGGATGTAACCAAAGCGCCCGATCAACATCGCCAGCGACAGCATCAGGTTGTGGAACGGTGTGTTGGCACTGAAGCCACCGAACGCCGAGCCATTGTTGGCGCCTGCCGAGGTGTAGGCGTACAGCAATTGGCTGAAACCATGCGGCCCAGGGTTACTGACCGCCCCGGCAGGACCGGGCAGCGCCGAGGCGATGGCGCCCAGTACCAGCACGGCGACCGGCATCACCAGCAATGTCGCCACCAGCAATTTGACTTCCCGGGCCTGCAGCTTCTTGCCCAGGTATTCGGGAGTGCGACCGATCATCAAGCCGGCCAGGAAGACCGCGATGAGCACGTTCAGCAACATGCCATAGAGCCCCGCACCGACGCCGCCGAACACCACTTCGCCGAGCATCATGTTGACCATGGCCACCATGCCGCTGAGTGGATTGAGGCTGTCATGCATGGCGTTGACCGAGCCGTTGGAGGCCGCCGTAGTGGTCACTGACCACAGCACGCTAGCGGTGGTGCCGAAGCGGCTTTCCTTGCCTTCGAGCGGCGCCGTCTGCTCGACCATCGGCAGATTGAGAGTCGGGTTGGGTTGATACTCGGCGTACAGCGAAACCGCGCCACCGATCAGGAACAACGTCAACATGCAGGCCATGATCGCCCGGCTCTGACGCAGATCCTTCACGTAGTGGCCAAAGGTGAACACCAGCGCGGCCGGAATCAGAATGATCGACACCAGTTCGAACAGGTTGCTCAGGGCCGTGGGGTTCTCGAACGGATGCGCCGAGTTGACGCCGAAGAAGCCGCCACCGTTGGTGCCCAACTGCTTGATGGCGATCTGGCTGGCCGCCGGCCCGAGAGGAATGACCTGGTCGGCGCCCTGCAAGGTCAGGCCACCTACATAATGAGCGAAGGTCTGCGGTACGCCCTGCCATACCAGAAACAGCGCGAGGATCAGGCACAGCGGCAGCAGGCCGTAGAGGGTGGCACGGGTCATGTCGACCCAGAAGTTGCCGATCGAGTTGGCCGAGCGACGACCAATACCGCGGCACAACGCGACGAGCACGGCGATACCGGTGGCCGCGCTGACGAAGTTCTGCACGGTCAAGCCGACCATCTGGCTCAGGTACGACAGCGAAGCCTCACCGCTGTACGACTGCCAGTTGGTATTGGTCATGAAACTGATGGCGGTGTTGAATGCCAGCGTCCATTCCATGCCGGGAAAGTGCTGGTCGTTGAGTGGCAGAGCGCCCTGAAACATCAGCATCAACCATAGCAGCACGAAGCCGGCCAGGTTGAATACCAGCAGCGCCAAGGTGTAGTGCTGCCAGCTTTGGTCAGCCTTGGCGTCGACCCCGGACAACCGATAGCAAGCGCGCTCTATGGGCGACAGTACCGGCGTCAGGAACGTCCGCTGGCCCTCCATCACCCTGTAATAGAAACGCCCCAGAAACGGCGCGGGCACCAGCACCAACAACAAGAACGCGATGATCAAACCATAGTCATAGCTGTGCATGGCTTACCCCTTGTCCGCGAGCAGCAGCGCGACGAGAAGGTAGGCAAACAGCCCTATGGCGAGCATGAGTGAAATCCCATCCAGAACGTTCATTACCAGAATCTCCAAGGTACGGTGTAGGCCGCGTGATGGAGATTTTCCCGGTGATGCCCGTAAAGTCTCTAGATGGCAGTGGCTGCGAATGCATAAAGAATGTGTAATTTTTTGCCGGCAAACGCACATGGCCGCAGCGCTATCGACGGGCTGACTACCGCGCGCACCGCGCCATGCGGGTCAAGAACCAGACCATTGCCGCGCCCATCGCAAGCATCGCCAGCAGCAGCAACGGGTAGGCAACCCACCACGGGATAGCGGCGGTCATCATGCTGAACTCGGACATGCCCCCTACGCTGGCGATCAGGTTCAGTGGCAGGAATACCACCGTGATCAAGGTGAGCTTGCGCAGCATGTCATTCATGGTGTTATTCGCCAGATTACCCCGAGCATCCATCAGGCCCGCGAAGACCGTCGAGTAGATCTCGGCTTGTTTGTAGCACTGGGTGTTTTCAATGATGAGGTCGTCGATCAGTGCGATGACCTGGGCGCCGTAGTGATTTTTCTCGGCGTGGTTGCGCAGTCTTGAGAGAACCGTGCCATTGCTGTGGATCGCGTTGACGTAGTAGATCAGGCTTTCGCTGAGATTGAACATCTGCACCAGGTGGTGGTTTTGCATCGAGCTGTTGAAACGCTGCTGCAGCTCCCGCGCGACCATCTTTATCACCTTGAGGTGCCCCAGATAGTGATGCACGTTGCCAAACAGCATATCCAGCAAGACGTCCAGCGGTGTCAGTAAGGGATGGCGCTCGCCCAGCCCGTGCATCTGCGAATCGTCCGGGGCAATCAGTACCAGGCGGTCATCACTTAGCAACAGGCCAAAGGAAGAGACCTCGAACGAGAAGCTGTCACCGCCCGAGTAATTTTGCGGACGTTTCCATATCAGAAAGAGGCTGTCGGGGTGGAACTCGATCCGCGAGACTTCATCGGGATCGAGCGCCGAAGCCAAGCCATGTTCGTCGATGTGAAATCGTTTTTTCAGTTGCTCGCATTCCTCGGAATCAGGATCGATGAACAGCAGCACTTCACCGTTGATGTCGTCGACAGGCTGCAAGCCTCGCGGGGTGAGGCGATAACTATTGATCATGATTTTCCCGGACCTTGCTGACGTTCACTACCAAGTCATACCGCGTCGCTTCAGCTCCAGGCGCCGAACGAACTCCTCCAGCACCACGGTATACAGACCATCCTTCAAATGGGCGTCCTCGATACCGGCGTCAAGGTTGGGATTGTCGTTGACCTCGATGACCACGACATTGTCGCCGGCCTGTTTGAGGTCCACCCCATAAAGCCCATCGCCGATCAAGCCGGCTGTTTTAACCGCAAGATCCACGACCGTCGCGGGCACATCTTCGATGGCCAAGGTTCGGCATTCACCGATGACATCAGCGCCTTTTGCCTTGTGATTGAAAATTTGCCAGTGCCCCTTGGACATGAAGTATTGGCAAGCAAATATAGGCTTGCGGTTCAATACGCCGATTCGCCAGTCATACTCCGTGTAAAGATACTCCTGAGCGAGCAGCAGCACGGAGTGCTCGAACAACTCTGCCGTTGCCTTGAGCAGCGCCTCCTGGTTCTGCACTTTAATTACCCCGCGAGAAAAACAGCCGTCGGGAATCTTCAATACCAGGGGAAAACCCAGTCGCTGTCCTACCTGCTGCACTTCCCGAGGATTATCCTTGTAAAGAATTTCACTGGCCGGCATCGCTAACTGGTGGCTGCGCATCAAGTCGGTGAGGTACACCTTGTTGGTACATCGCAAGATCGAGGTCGGGTCATCCATGACGACCAGCCCTTCACTTTCTGCCTTTTTGGCAAATCGATACGTATGATCATCGACGCTGGTAGTTTCGCGAATCAGCAAAGCGTCATATTCCGCCAAGCGTGAATAATCTTTACGCTCGATCAACTCGATATCAATCCCCATCCCTTGGCCAACACGGATGAAGTTTTCCAGTGCCTTGGCGTTAGATGGCGCCAAGGCTTCGTTGGGGTTATGCAAAATCGCCAGGTCATAGCGCGCCAGGCGTTTGGAGCGAGGCTGACGCCACAGTCGTCGGCTGAAGCCATCCAGCGCGGTAGCGAACTGGCCGGCCTGGTCTTCCCGAAGCTTGTGCAGGGCGCCAGGCTTGATGCCAGCAATCTGCCAGGTAGTAGATTTTCGAAATTCGACCAGCATTATCGGGCATGGAAACGCTTCAAACAGCTGGCGTGCAATATCCTGCAATGGCTCCATGTCGGTGCGGCCGAAATAAAGGCTGAGTGTAAATCCCTCGGTACCCCGATAGGCGTGTTCACCTAGCACTTTCTCGATGTTTTTTTCCATATCGTCAAGCGCCAGACCATATAACGACTTACGCGCCAGTTCGCTAATGCTTTTTACCGAAGGAATAACTTTATGACCACGCGCCTCGGCCAGCAGCGAGCAGTAGTAACCATGACCCAAGTATTTGAAGCTTCTGCACAAGTTAATGACCTGCACGCGTTTGCCAGGCTGTTTATTACAGGGCCGCTCGAGATATTCCTTGGCGGTCACCAAGTCTTCGCTGGGAAAATACTTAGCCCAATCCTCCCTGCGCTCAACGATAATGATCAGCTGACTCTGCCCTTTGCGCTCAGTTTCGATCGCCACTTTTGCCGCACTTGCCGAACTTTCAGTTTTACTCGATACTTCGCGCCAACCAACTTGTGCCGATGTCATTTCTCTTTGACCTGATGAGGAACACGTGCATTACTATTAATCACGAACCTTTGAAAAAGTCTCGTTTCTTTACGAAAGTTTTACGGCGCCCAACATGAACTTTATATTCCGTACCGCTACGTCCCAGGATCTTCCAGCACTGCTCGCGCTGGAAGAACAGTGCTTTACACTTGACCGCATGACACCACGCAGTTTTCAGTGGATGTTGAGCCGCGCCAACGCCAGCCTGATCGTTGCCGAGGCGCAAGGACACTTGATGGGCTATGCCCTGCTGCTGTTCCACCGCGGGACCTCACTGGCCAGGCTTTATTCTATTGCGATATCCCCGCTCGGCCGCGGCCAGGGGCTAGGCATGCGCCTGCTCGAGCAGGCGGAAAATAACGCCCGAGCGCATGACTGCGCCTATGTGCGACTCGAGGTTCGCGCCGATAACGCCGTCGCTATCAGGCTTTACGAGAAGACCGGGTATCGCCCGTTTGCAGTGGTCAGCGACTACTACGAGGACCATAGCGAAGCCCTCCGATTCGAGAAACGCATCATTCAGCGGCCGGAGGGCAAAGTCCGGCAGGTGCCCTATTACCAACAGACCACCGAGTTCACCTGTGGCCCGGCATGCTTGCTGATGGCCATGGCCGCATTGGCACGGGGTCGCCCGCTGGCTCGACGTGAAGAAGTCCAACTTTGGCGCGAAGCCACGACGGTATTCATGACATCGGGCCACGGCGGTTGCAGCCCCCAGGGTCTGGCGTTAGCAGCCTGGCGGCGGGGTTTCAAAGTGCGCTTGCAAGTCAGCATCGACGGTCCTTTGTTCCTCAGCGGCGTGCGCAGCGAGGAAAAAAAAGAAGTCATGCGTCTGGTCCACCAGGAATTTTGCAGCCAATTGCAAGAGAGCGCCGTGCACCAGGTGCGCAGCAGCCAACTCGACATACACGGCCTTCTGGCTGATGGCGGTCAGCCTCTGGTGTTGATCAGCAATTACCGGCTGACGCGCACCAAGGCGCCACACTGGGTGTTGGTGACCGGTTGCGATGAGGACTTCATCTACCTCCATGACCCCGACATCGACCATAGCCGCCATCGTGAGGCAATGGACTGCCAGTACTTGCCGGTGAGCCACGAAGAGTTTCAACGCATGAGCCTGTTCGGCGGCAGCAAACTGCGAGCTTCGGTGACCTTGTTCACGCAGGCGTAGTGGCGAGCAATCTACTGAAGACGCCCCCTACTCCCCTGGGTAATGAACGCCTCGGCACAGCCCGTAGATGTACACAGCCGCTGAATGTTTCACCCAAGAATCGTCGCTTTTGCGCATCGCGCGGGTAAACCCCAGCGGTATGAATTATTGCAGCAAAGCTGCCGCTTGACGGGCCGCTCTGGGACTTCGTTGGCAACAAGAACGACCACTTCGGCATGCTGGGCTATCTGATCATCGGCATTTTCGTGTTCAGTTGGCTGGTGTCGGTCGCGTTTTATCGGCTCAAGGGTTTCGACCGGCTGAAGCTTGGTCGACGGCGCTGGGACTCGGCCTCGATCAAGAGGCCGAATGCACCCCGCACAGTTCACACGACCCGTCTTTGCTGCGGTCGGCTAGGGCGCCAATGCCCCTTGGTGTATCGCCAGGCCGATACACGGACTGAGCGGCAACAGCGGCGTCAACGTCGACTGATAAGCGTGATACAGATCCGCCTTGCCCTGATAGATCTGCTCCTTTGGCCTGTTGTGTTCGTCGAGTTCGTTGTGCCAGGAGCCGCCTGCGCGGTCGATCATATGCAAGTCGAGGTAGTCCCAGAAGGTGCGATACCAGCCCTCATATTCCGGTTCACCGGTACGATCGAGCAACGCGGCGGCAGCAGTGATGGCTTCGGCGTGGGCCCAGTGGACTCGATGGCGCATGTGCGGCTCGTGCGCCCAGCCGATGGTGTAAACCAGCCCCGGGCCGCCGTCCACAGCCCAGCCATAAGTGGTGCCGGCCCTGAACAGCCCCATGGCAGCAGGCAGCAGCCAACTGGGAGCAGGCACCGAGTTGCGCAATAGCGCGGCTTCCAGTTTGAGCAGCAGAAGGGACCATTCCACAAAATGGCCAGGCGTCATGCCAAATGGACGCAGATCATGATCGGGCTTGTCGTGGTTGTAATCGCTGAGGATGTTCCACTGACGATCAAAGTGCTCCACCACACAAAAGTCATGCTTGGAAGCTATGGCATGAATGAACCGCTCGCAAATCCTCAATGCACGGCTGCGCCAAACTGGCATGCCGGTCGCATCCGCGATCGCCATAAAGGCCTCGACGCTGTGCATATTGGCGTTGGCGCCGCGGTAGTCCTCTTCTTGCGACCAATCCAGCGAGAAGCTGTCGCGCATCACGCCTTCGTCCTCCGACCAGAAGCGCGCTTCGATGACCTGAGTGATATCGGCAAGCAGCTGCCGAGCACCCGGACGTTCGGCGATGCTCGCCGTCGCCGCCGCCAACCCCACGAACGCGTGGGCATAGGCCATCTTGCGGCCCGAGCCATCGTCCCAGCCGCCGTGCCGAGGGTCCTTGAGCGAGCCGGCCAAGGCCTGCACACCGTGGTCTGCCAGCGGGGTCGAACCGGGCAGGCCTTGCATGGCGGCCAAGGCGTAAGCATGAGTCATGCGTGCGGTGATGATCACCTGCGCCTGAGCGTCATGTGGCAGCTCACCGTCGGTGTCCAACGCGGCGAAACCGCCAGCGACGCGGCTGTGTTTGGAGAAATCGAGCAACCGTTGGCCCTGGTTTTCGAGCCAGCGCCGGTGGCGAGTGCCGGACCGCCAGCGCTCGCCACCGTTTTGGGATACCGCGCCACCGTCAGCCATTGACGATCATCCCACCGTTCACATGCAAGGTCTGGCCGGTCACGTAGGACGCGTCTTCGCTGGCCAGATAGACATAGGCCGCGCCGAGCTCAGCGGGATGGCCCATGCGTCCCATCGGCGTATCGTCACCCATATGCGGGACCTGTTCGGCGGGCCAGCCTTGCGGTTGGATGGGCGTCCAGATCGGCCCCGGCGCGACTTCATTTACCCGTATGCCTTTGTTCGCGACCTGCAGCGCCAAGGCGCGGGTAAAGCCTGCGAGCGCCGCCTTGGTGGCGGTATAGGCGGTGACGACGGGCGCTCCCGCGAAGGCGTTGACGCTGGTGGTCTGGATGATCGAGCTGCCCTTGCCCATATGGCCGAGGGCGGCGCGGGTCAGGTAGAAGGCGCCATGCACATTGACCTCGAAGTGGCGCAGCCAGGATTCGTCGGTGGTATCGGTGAACTCCTCTTCACCACGCATGTGCGCGGCGTTGTTTACCAGTACATCGATGCCGCCAAAGGTCGCCACCACGGTCGCGATCGCTTGATCGCAGACGGCGCGATCAGCGATATCACCGGCAATGGATAACGCTCGCACCCCTTCTGCCTCGATCAGGCGCAGGGTGTCGTTGGCGTCATCCTGTTCGATGGGCAAATGCAGGATGGCGACGTCGGCGCCCTCGCGAGCAAAGTGCAGGGCGGCGGCGCGCCCGATGCCACTGTCGCCACCGGTAATCAGCGTGCGCTTGCCTTTGAGCTTGCCCGATCCCCGGTAGTCGGGGCGGATGTGCACAGCGGCTGGCTGCAGGGCCTTTTCGGAACCGGGGGCACGATCCTGGCTCTGTGCAGGGATGGTCTGGCTATCGGGTGAATACGTCATAGGGCGTCTCCTTGATCAAGTGAATCGCTTCAGCAAGCGCGTATCAAAGTGACTGGACCTGCCGCCTGCCGTTCCATGAAAATTCTTTAATCCGTTAAAACTTCTCACCATACCGCCCCTCAGAAAAGAACGTTCAACGTTATCCGGGAGGCAACATGCAGTATCGACAACTTGGTCATTCAGGGCTGATGGTTTCGCAGATAATCCTCGGCACCGTCCCGTTTGGTGGACGCGCGGAGTTCGCAAAATGTGGCGCCGTCGATGTGAGCACCGCCAAGCGGATGTTCGATATCGCCTTCGACGCCGGCGTCAACATGGTCGACACCGCCGACCTGTATTCCCATGGGCTGGCCGAGGAAGTGGTCGGTCAGGCGCTGGGTGAAAAACGCCAAGATGTGCTACTGGCGTCCAAAGGCCGCAGCCCGGTGGACGACAACCCTAACAACTCCGGCTCGTCGCGCTATCACTTGATCCGCGCCTGCGAGGCGAGCCTCAAGCGTTTGCGCACCGATCACCTGGACCTGTACCAACTGCACAACTGGGACGGCGTCACCCCCATTGAAGAAACCCTCGAGGCGCTCACCCATCTGGTCAACTCGGGCAAGATTCGTTATTTCGGAACCAGCAACTTCACGGCTTGGCAAATGATGAAAACCCTCGGCAAGGCCGAGCTCAACGGCCTGCTCAAACCCATCACTCAGCAGATCTACTACACCCCTGAATCGCGCGAGGCCGAATACGAGCTACTGCCCTTGGCGCTGGATCAATCCGTGGGGACACTGGTGTGGGGGCCAATGGGCGAAGGACTGCTGACCGGATCGACGCGCCGCGGCCACAAGCCACCCGCCAACACCCGCCAGGGCAGCGACTGGCCCGAGCCCTACGTGCATGATCAGGAGCGCGCGCTCGACATCATCGAAACGCTGGCAAGTGTTGGCGAGGAGCACGGTGTTTCGGTCGCGCGGGTATGCCTCGCCTGGCTGAAGGATCGACCCGGCATCACCTCGCTCATCGTCGGCGCAAGGACCGAAGAGCACCTGCGCGACAATCTGGCGGCGGTCGATCTGCAGCTGACTGAAGCGCAGACCAGCCGCATCGAATCCGTGACACGTCGCCAGCCGCTTTATCCGTATTGGCACCGCTTCACTGCCGGGATAGATCGCTTTGATAAAGCCGAGCAGCCCTTCCTGGCAGAGCATCGCAAGACCATCGAGGCGCGCACCGACAAATAGGACACGTTGCGCAGCGGCAGGCGACGGGATAGCCGCGCCCTGCCGCGAATTTACAACGCATCACGCGCTATGCCGTTCGACACCCGCAGGATGTCGGCCATCACCGCCAGGGCGATCTCTGCCGGCGTCTTGCTGCCCAGCCGCAAGCCGATGGGCGCATGAATACGTTGCAAGGTCGCCTCATCGAGCCCGCCAATACGCGCCAGGCGTTCGAAGCGCTTGCTGCTGGTGCGTTGCGAGCCCATCGCGCCGATGTAGAACGCCGGCGTGCGCACCGCCTCGAGCAGCGTGAGGTCGTCGAGGCGCGGATCGTGGGTCAGGGCCACGACCGCGGTGGATGCGTGGCAACCACCGTTGGCGATGTATACCGCCGGCAACACCTCCAGCACCTCGACGCCCGGCAACGAGAACGCGCTGGTGACCTCCTTGCGGGGGTCGCAGACGATCACTTCGTAACCCAGCGACAGCGCGAAGCTGGCACAGAATTGGGCGACCGGCGACAGCCCGGCGAGCAATAGCCGCTGTACCGCGCCAATGCGTATCGCGACCTGCTCGGTATCCACTTCGACCTTGGCCGCCGCCATGCTCCCAGGCGTGATGCTGCGCTGTTCGGTACCCAGCAACACCCGACGGACGATCAATGACGAGCCGGCAAACGCACTTTCGATGGCGTGCAGATGGGCTTCTGATTCGGCGCTCGGCGCCAGATACTCGACGAGCACATCCAGCACGCCACCGCACGGCAATGCCCGCGTGGGTGCCAAGCCACCCTCCCCGTAGCGCACCACCTGGCTGACGGGCGGGAAGAACCCCTCACCCACGCGCTCGAGAAAATCATCTTCGACACAGCCGCCCGACAACGAGCCGCAATGCTCGCCGCTGCCCAGGCACACCAACATCGCACCCGGCCCGCGCGGCGCCGAGCCGAAGGTGGTGATGACGGTGCAGAGCCAGATCGGACGCCCCTCGGCTATCCATGCTCTGGCCTGCTGAATCACTTGAAGATCAAGCTGTTTCATTACCCCAAACCCTCAAGTCAACATCAGGCCCTAGCCTGACCGCACTCAGTGCAGCCCCAGCGCTCGGCTTTTGGCAACGTCTTGCGGTGTGATACGCGCACCCGACTGGCCGAAGCGGCTGAGCAAGTAGGTACTGACCGCAGCCAGCTCCTCGTTGCTGTAGCCCTTGGCGAAATCCGGCATGCGTTGATCACTGCGCACCGCATCATTGTGACCGCCCAGCAGCACCCCGATCAGGTTGGTACCCTCGGGGTCGTTGACGGTTTTGAGTCCTGAGAGTGTCGCGATCGGGCTATTGTTCCCTTGCCCGTCTGCCCGGTGACATGCCGCACAAGCATCGTTGAACACCTTCAAGCCCAGGCCATCCCCCGCCACGGGCGCCGGCTCGCGCACTTCAAGGCTGGGCCGGGGCACACCGGTGGCGCGCGCCGGGGTACTTTTGAGGTACACCGCCATCGCCAGCTGATCTTCAGGGGTGAGGTAGCGCAGGCTGTGCTCGATCACGTCGCTCATCGGCCCACCCGCCATGCCGAAGCCAGGTGCCTGGCCGGTGGCGAAGTACTTGACCAGGGTTTCCTGCGGCCAGGCGCCGATGCCGTACTGGGCATCGGAGCTGATGTTGTAGGCGCGCCAGTTGCCCAGCAGGGTACCGGCCAGCGACTCGCTCTGTTTGACCGCCTGGGCGAAGTTGCGCGGCGAGTGACACTCGCCACAGTGCCCCGGCCCTTCGACCAGGTAGGCACCACGGTTCCACTGGGCGGACTGCTGTGGGTCGGCGACGAAGGGTTTGTTGTCGAGGAACACGGTGTTCCAGAACCACATGCCCCAGCGCTGATTGAAGGGGAACGAAATATCGTTTTCCTTCGGCGCCTGTTTGACCGGCGTCAGGCTGAACAGATAGCCCTTGATGGCCAGAATCTCGTCGCGCGGCATCTTGCTGTAGGAGGTGTACGGGAAAGCCGGGTAGTAGTGCTTGCCGTCCTTGCCCACGCCCCGCTGCACGGCGCTGACGAAATCATCGTCGCTCCACTTGCCGATACCGGTGTCCGGGTCGGCGGTGATGTTGGGCGAGTACAGCGTGCCGAACGGCAGCTTGAACGCCAGGCCACCGGCGAAGGGCTTGCCGCCTGCCGTGGTGTGGCAGGCGACGCAATCGGCGGCGCGGGTCAGGTACTCGCCGTTGCTCATGGGGGTGCTGTCATCGGCCTGGGCGGCGTGCCACAGGCTGGCGCCGAATAGTGCCAGGGCGATCTGGTAGGCCTTCATGCCATCGCTCCTTGTACGGTGAAGTAGCCGGAACGGCTCAAGGGCAAGCGTCGCACCCGCGCGTGCGAGGCGGCGTGCAGGGCGTTGACCAGCGCGGCCGCGATCGGTACCGCGCCGGTTTCGCCGACGCCACCGGGGGTTTCGAGGCTGTTGATCACATGTACCTCCACTGGCGGCGCATCACTCATGCGGATCTGCCGGTATTGATGGAAGTTGTTTTGCATGACCTGGCCTTTTTCGATGAGCACTTCGTTGAACAGCGCCGCCGACAGGCCGAACAAGGTGCCGCCTTCGATCTGCGAGTGCACCGAGGTCGGGTTGGTGACGAAACCGCAGTCGATCACCGATACCAGTCGATTGATGCGCAGGCCACGCTCGCCGTGCATTTGCAGCTCGACCACGGTAGCGATGTAACTGCCGAACACGTTGGCCACCGAGACGCCACGGCCGGTACCGACGAGCAACGGTTGGTCCCAGCCGACTTTCTCGGCCGCCAGTTTGAGCACCGCCTGGGCGCGCGGCTGGGCCTGCAGCAAATCCATACGGTAAGCGACGGGATCGGCATTGGCGTTGTGCGCCAGTTCGTCGATAAAGCTTTCCAGCGCATAGGTCGCCCGCAACGGGCCAACGCCGCGCCACCAGGAAACCGGGATGACCTTGGGCTCTTCGCGTACGTAGCGCACTTGCAAGTGCTTGAGGGCGTAAATCGGCTCGATGGACGTTTCTACCGCATCGGCATCGATGCCGTTGTCCGGCAGTTTGCCGATGAATTGCGCGATCACCGAGGCACCGGCGATCCGATGATCCCAGCCGACCGGTCGCAGAGTGTCGTCGAGCGCGGCATTGAGGCGGTCGACGTAGTGCGGCCGGTAGCGGTCGTGGGTCATGTCCTCTTCACGGCTCCAGATCAGCTTGATCGGGTAGTCCACCTGGCGGGCGATATCGACGGCCTGGAAGATGAAGTCCGACTCCAGCCGCCGACCGAAAGCGCCACCGATGAGCTGGTTGTGAATGATCACCTGCTCGGCCTTTAGGCCGCTGATCTTGGCGGCTCCGGCCTGGGCGAACATCGGCGCCTGGGTGCCGACCCACAGCTCGCAGGCATCGCTGCGCACATGGGCGACGCAGGTCATCGGTTCGAGCGGCGAATGGGACAGGAACGGCTGCTCGTAGACCGCTTCGAATTGGCTCTTGGCGTTGCCCAGCGCCGCAGCGATGTCGCCTTCGTGCTTGGCCACCACGCCGTCGCCGGAGCTGGCCGCCAGCAGTGCTTTGTCCAATTGCAGCGAGTCGCCGGTGGCGTGTTCGCCCAGGTCCCACTCGATGCGCAGGGCCTTGAGGCCCTGCTGGCAGGCCCAGAAGTTGCTGGCCGTGACCGCCACGGCATTGGCCAGTTTGATGACATCGCGCACGCCCGGCACTTGCCGCGCCGCGCCTTCGTCGACGCTGCGCAAGGTGCCGCCGTAGACCGGGCAGGTCAGCGACGAGGCAACCAGCATGCCGGGGATCTGCAGATCGATGGTAAAGCGCGCCTTGCCGTTAACCTTGTCCGGGGTATCGAGGCGCGGTGTCGGCTTGCCGAGCAGCTTGAAATCTTCGATGCGTTTGAGTGCCACTTCGGTTGGCAGCGGCAGCGCAGCGGCCGCGTCGACCAGCGAACCATAGTCGGCGGTCTGCCCGGCAGGGCCGAAGACCACGCCACGTTCGGCATGGCACTGGCTGGGCGCGACGTTCCAGCGAATCGCGGCGGCCTGGATCAGCACTGTCCGCGCGCTGGCACCGGCCTTGCGCAGGGGCTCCCAGGTAAAGCGGGTCGAGGACGAACCACCCGTGGCCTGGAACTGCAGCAGCGAATCGATATACAGCGCGCTGGGCGGTGCTTCCTCGATGCTGACCTGATCCATACCGACTTCCAGCTCTTCGGCGACCATCATCGCGATGCCCGTCTGCACACCTTGACCCATCTCGATCTTGGGTGAAATCACGGTGACGTGGCCATCGTGGCCGACCCGCACAAAGGCGCCAAAACCGCCCCCGGCATCCGCCGCACCACGGCCGGCGGCCACCGCATCGGCGGCCGCGCTGCGGGGCACCAGCGGCGGCAACCAGGCAGAGATCAGCAGGCCGGCGAAAGCGCTCGTGCCACCTTTGAGCACGCCACGACGGGACACACCGTCAGGCGTCTTGTTGACTGTCGACATGGGTAATCCTCAGGCTTTGCTGACGCTTTTGATCGCCGCGCGGATGCGCGTGTAGGTGGCGCATCGGCACATGTTGCCGGACATGCCGTTGACGATCTGCTGATCGTCCGCGTCGGGATGAGTCTGCAGCAAGGCCACCGCAGCCATGATCTGACCCGACTGGCAGTAGCCACATTGCACCACTTCGTGCGCCAGCCAGGCGCTCTGCACGGCCTGGCCGACCGGCGTCTGGTCGATGGCTTCGATGGTGGTGATCTGGTGCCCGACCGCGTTGCTGACCGGCAGCACGCACGAGCGCACCGCCTTGCCATCCAGATGCACCGTGCAGACACCGCACTGCGCGATACCGCAGCCATATTTGGTACCGGTCAAACCCAGCACGTCGCGCAGTACCCAGAGCAGCGGCATGTCCTCGGGGACATCCACGACCTGGTCCTGGCCGTTGATCGATAGTGTCTGCATGTCAGCCTCAAGCATAAATCACGGGGGCTCGTGGGTGGCCGGGAACAGCGCCGCCAGCACGAACAACGGCCAGCCCGTACATGCGGGCTGGCCTTGGAATATTTTGTAATACTTGGGAATAGTGTAACGCTTGCAGACGATATACAACCCGCCAATGCAAGATCGGGGCAATTTGCCGCGCACGGCTGTGCGCGGCGGCAACGAGCGCGGCAGGAAACGGACGCCGGCCGGTTAAATAAAGCTTCATCGTCGCCGGCTGAATATCTGTGCACGCCAAGCCCCGCTTTGACCTGGTTTTGACTTGGTCCCCAGCACACTCGCCACACGGCCCCACGTTAGAGGGCCAGCGTCGTAGTCATCGGGGACAAGATGGAAGCACTCAATCGCTCACTGTATCTAATGTTCAATGCCGGGGATCACCCCTCCTTCGCCGTCCTCTGCCTGGCGAAAGTGCTGGCGCAGCAGGCAATCATCCTGTTACCCCTGCTACTGGTCTTGCTTTGGTTGCGGGGTGCGCGCACAGCCGCTGTGACCGCAGTGCTGTGCGTACTGCTGGCCTTGCTGGGCAATCTGCTCATCGGGCTGTCGTTCATGCATCCGCGGCCATTCATGGTCCCGCTGGGGCATAGCTGGATATCCCACAAGGCTGAAACCTCGTTCCCCAGCGACCACGCGACGATCTTCTTTGCCTTCGGCCTGGCACTGTGTGCTGCCGGCCGGCGTCGGCTGGGGGCGGTGGTCGCGGCACTGGGCGTAGCTGTGGGCTGGTCGCGGGTGTATCTGGGCGTGCACTTTCCGTTCGATATCATCGGTGGGTTGCTGGTCGCCATCGCCAGCACCTGGGCCATGGTCACCTTACTGGCCTGGAGGAATCTGGGCACACGCCTGGTCGACAGACTCGAACAGGCGCATCGAGCCCTTTTGAACATGCCCCTGGGCAGGCAACGAAAGTGAACGACTGTTCGCGGGCAGAGCCCGTTCCCAAGAGCGCAAGGCTGTGCAATGCAGCCTCGCCAGCACTTGGCTGCAACGATGGCGGCGAATTAGACTCTCAGGTGGTATGGCAGCAAATCGCTGCCGAGGAGAATCTGCATGCCAGGACGCAACCCTGCCGAGCCACCTGAAAGGCTCCCCCCGGACCCCCAAGACGCCGATGCGCCTGCGGGCAGCTCCACGGCGATCATTCGGCCGACCGTGTGGTTTATCGCGCTGGTCATCTGCATGTTCGTCGGCATTGAAGGCTGGCGCGCCTGGCGGGACTACCAACAGGCCTTCGCCTCGGCCAACGATTCGGTGACCAACCTGGTACGGGCCACCGCCCAGCATGCTGAGGACGCCATCCGCCAGGTCGATGCCCTTACCGATGCACTGGGTGAGCGTATCGAGGGTGACGGCCTGGCGAATCTGGATGTCGTGCGTATCCACGGGCTGCTGGTTCAGCAAGCCAGGATCATGCCTCAGCTCGACGGCCTGTTCGTGTACGGCCCGAATGGCCAATGGATAGTGACCGACAAAACGGCCACCCCCCCCGGCGTCAACAACGCCGACCGAGACTATTTCATCTATCACCGTACTCACACCGATAGACGCGTGCGCATCGGCGAGGTCATCACCAGCCGCTCCACGGGCGAGCTGATCATCCCTGTCTCGCGGCGCCTGGACAATCCCGACGGCTCGTTTGCAGGGGTACTGCTGGGCACCCTCAAGGTCCGTTATTTCGTCGACTACTACGGCGACTTCAAGATCGATGACAAAGGCACGCTGGTGCTTGCCTTGCGCAGCGGCCGAATATTGGTCAGGCGCCCGTTCGTCAATGGCGTCACCGAGAAAAGCCTGGCCGAGGGCGACGTCTTCAAGCGCTACCTGCCGACCTCCGACACCGGGACGGTGGAAACCAAGGCCATTGTCGATGGTACCGAGCGGCTTTACGGCTACAGGGCCCTGTCCAGTTATCCCCTTGTGGCCGAAGCGGGCCTGTCGCGCGACTCCATCATCGGGCCGTGGCGCCAGGATGTGATCAAGACCAGCATGTATTCACTGGTGTTGATCGCCGGGCTGCTGGTGTTTGGGCTGATTCTGATCAAACAGCTGCGCAAGCGCATCAGCGCGGAAGACGACCTGCGCCGCGCCCACCTGGCGATGCGGGAAATGGCCCTGACGGACAGCCTGACCGGCCTGGGCAACCGGCGCAAACTGGACATGGTCTTGAGCCAGGAAATCAGCCGCGCCAGACGCGAAGGCGCGGCCGTCGCGCTGATCATGCTCGACGTCGATTACTTCAAGCGCTTCAACGACATGTATGGGCATGCGGCGGGTGACGATTGCTTGCGCAGCATCGCCGGCGCCATTGGGCGAACACTCAAAAGGCCCGCTGACCTGGCGGTGCGCTACGGCGGCGAGGAATTCTGCGTGCTGCTGCCTAATACCAGCAGCGAGGGCGCCAACCGGCTGGCCGAAGAAATCCTCGACGCGATCCGCGAATTGAACATCGAACACCGCGACCACCCGCTCGGTTTCGTCACAGTCAGTGCAGGCATTGGCACCTGTTTGCCGACCTCCGACGATGTCACCGCGGGTGGCCTTATCAAGGCCGCCGATGCCTTCATGTACCTGGCAAAGAACAGCGGACGAAACCGCTGGCATTCAGCGATAGGCAACAGCACGCTGGAAGTGTTCGTGCGCCCGCGCAACCGGGGCTGATCCGGCGAGGCTGTGCCCGGCACGCTTGCAGCGCGCCGGCCCAGCCTGCGGCGCCACGTTCGGCAACGTCAGGACGCAGGTCGGATCAACTGTTGCAGGTGCGAGAGGATCGAAGCCGCGTCGTAGGGTTTGCGCACCACCGGAGCGTGCTTCAAGTGACTGGGGATGCTGATGCTGTCGCCGTAGCCGGTGGCGAACAGGAACGGGATGTTGCGCCGTGCCAGTTCTTCGGCCACGGCAATCGAGGTCCCCGTGCCCAGATTGACATCCAGCACCGCGACATCGGGCCTGCGCTGAGCGAGCACCCTGGTGGTCTCGGCCTCGGAGCTGGTGGTGAGCACATCGTCGACGCCCGCACCGGCCAGAATCTGCTCGAGCCCGACCGCGATGACCAACTGGTCCTCGAGGATCATCACGCAGGCATCGGCCAGATCGCTGAAATCCTCGCCCAGTTGAGCGATCTCCACTGCCGAGCTCACGGCCTCCAGCGGTTCAGCCACCGTGAGGTGCCGAGCCGGAATCCTGAAGAACCCCTGCATGCCGTCCGGCAGGTACTCGACCGTGCTGGTCCCGCCCAGGTCGAAGGGGATGCTGCGATCGATCAGCACCGAGCCGAAGCCGCTTCGGCTCGGTGGGCGAACCGTCGGGCCGCCGCTCTCAAGCCAGGCGATGTCACAGGCGCCGCCAGCGTCGATTGTCCACTTGATCGAGAGCTTGCCGCCGGCCCGCGACAACGCGCCGTACTTCGCGGCGTTGGTGGCCAATTCGTGCAGCACCAACGCCATGACCGAATAGGCACGGGCATCGAGCACCACGTTCGGCCCGGTCAGCTCTATGGTGCTGGACGGCGCGCGATAAGGCAGCAGTTCGGCGTCCAGCAACGCCAACAGCCCGCCGCCGCCGTCGCCCCGCACGACTTGATCGTGGGCCAGCGACAGCGCCTGGATGCGCCCCTTCAGGGTGGCCACGTAGCCGTTGAGCGTTTGCCCTTCGGCGGTGGGATGGGCCACCAGCGCACCGATCAGCGCGAGGATATTCTTGACCCGATGGTTGAGCTCTTCATTGAGCATGCGCTGGCGCACGTCTGCCTTCGCACGTTCGCTGGCCAGCAGTTCGCTGTTGTGCAGCGCCACCTCGACGATCGCGGCGCGGATAGCTTCGCCGAACTGGCGGTCCTGCTCGGTCCAGGGCAATGACTGCTGGTGCACCGTCTCCTTCCAGATCGCAAAGCTCTTGCGCGGGGTCAGGCGTTCGCCCAGCGGGCCACTTTCGTAGGTCTTGTGCGGATCGCCGGCCCAGTCGAGGGTCTCGACCACCTCCTTGCGGAACAGCAGCAGGTAATCCCTGGGGTGCTGCGACATCGGAATGACCAGCATGCCCGAGACGTCGACGGCGTAGTCGGCGGCAGGGACATGGACCATCGACAGGCGATTGGACGCCCAGGTCCGGCCCTCTGCTACGCCCTCGGCGAAGCGCAGCAAATCCGGCATCGCCCCCTTGGGCGGTGTCAATTGTTCCGCGCTCCAGCGGCCATCCAGCGCCATGCCGATGCCATCGCATGGGATCAGCGCTTTGAAGTCCGCCAGCCGCGAACGCAAGAATTCTTCGATATCCGTGGCATGGCTGGCGTCGCGCAGCAAGGCGTCGAGCACCTGCCGAGCGTGGGCGGCGTACTCCAGCGCCTGCCGGGCGCGCAGGGTCTCGATGTGCAGCGAGATAAATTCGCCGAACATCTCGGCGGCCACCCTCTGGCCCATGGTCAGCGCCCGTGGTCCGTAGTGGTGGCAGGCGATCAGCCCCCACAGCACGCCGTTGACGATGATCGAGATCGACATCGAGGCGCCCACGCCCATATTGCTCAGGTACTCGCAGTGCACCGGCGAAACGCTGCGCAGGTGAGCGTAGGACAGGTCCAGTGGTTCGCCTGACAAGTCCAGTACGGGCACGATTGGCGTAGTGCCGAGCGAGATGTCCGAGATGACCCGAATAGGGTTGCGCAGATACAGCGCACGCGCCTGCTGGGGGATATCGGAGCCTGGGAAATACTGCCCCAGAAAGCTTTCGAGATCGCCGCGCTTGGACTCGGCAATCACCTTGCCGGCGCCGTCCGGCCCGAGCTGGTAGATCATCACCCGGTCGTAGCCGAGCATGGCCCGGGCGAACCGCGCCGCATCGCGAAACAGCTTGTCGGTATGGTCGATCTCGCGAACCTGGGCGATCACGGTGCGGGCGAGCTCGATCGGCTCGGCGACGCTGGCGCCGCACGGCTCGAATTCGATGACGACGGTGCCTTTGAACAGATGGGCGGCGACGTCGAACGCCTGCCCCGACGCGAGCATTAGCGCGAACGTCAATGCCGGCCGGGACGCCTCCTTGGTGCGTGCCAGTGAATTGCGCAGGATATGAGCGACCTCCTCGCCGAGCAACTCGTCCAGGCGCCGACCATTCACGTCACTCGGCAGGCCCAGCATGTCCGCTGCATTGGCCGAATGGCGCAGGATGATACTCGCCGAGGCGTCGCAAGCGAGCAGGCAACCGTGTGACTGGATACTGCCGGGGATCTGGATCGGCTCGCGATCACAGTTGGTCAGATTGACGTGCGTTTCAGAAGTCATTGGCCCTGCCGACTGACAAAAGACCGGCTGCCTGAATGACCGCCGAGGATATTGGGACCTGCAAAGGCCACATTCTATCCACTCGCGCCGCGGGTTCCTACTCCGCGCCCCACTGAACAGCGCCTTTACTTTATTTTCGATCATTACCGTACAATCAATTTCTCCCAATCTTGCGCATTGATCACACCCAATAGTTTCAACTTTCCATCGCCCCCGGGGTCGCGGCCATGCGGCGTGGCCCCGAATGTTCGATAAACTTTATGTAGTGGAGTGTTCCCGAGCTCCTCACCGGGGACTTGAAGTCGTGTCTGTCTCAACAAATATTTGACACGGCTTTCCCCGACGCCCCATCCCGTTATTTCTATCTTCCGGGCCCATGAACTACCCCTCCAGGTAGTTTGTGCGTGCTCGGCATTCCACATGGCGCTGAACAGTCTCGTGATTGCCGGCATCGTGGTCGCTACCGACCTTTCATCAATTATGATGACCAAAACCCTTGTCCAGTGCCCAAGGCATCACTCGGTAACGAGCGTGCCTGCCTGGTACTGCTCGTCCGTCACTGGCTCCATCCAATCGGTGTTCTTGCCGTCGATGGTCTCGGTCACGGCTAAGTGCGACATTGCCGTGGTCGCCGCCGCGCCATGCCAATGGCGCTTGCCACAAGCGCAGGTCACCAGGTCGCCCGCGCGGATTTCGGTGCGCGGGCCGCCTTCGCATTGCGTCCAACCCACTCCGGTCAGGATAACCAGCACTTGGCCCTGAGGGTGTGCATGCCAGAAAGTCCGCGCGCCGGGCTCGAAGGTCACAATGGCGCCGGTCGCCTGGCCCGGCGCTTCCAGCTGGAAGGCGTTGTCGATACGTACGGAACCGGTAAACCAGTTTTCCGGGCCCTTGATCGAGGGTTTGGTACCGCTGCGGATGATGGTCTGGCCTGGATTGCTCATTGGATGCTCTCTATCGCGTAGGGTTTGGTCACGTGAACCGGACCAATCGAATACCGCTGCAGGCAATTTAGTCCCTTGGAGACTGTGGCACTAGATGGCAAAATCGGCACAGACTAATCCACAGGTGCATCAATGCCCATCCCTGATCTGAACCACCTCGTTGCCTTGCTGACGGTCGCCCGTGCGCGCAGCTTCACCAAGGCCGCCGCACAGCTGGGCGTTTCCCAGTCATCGCTGAGCAGGACAGTCACGGCACTCGAAACCCAACTCGGCATGCATCTGCTTACCCGCACCACCCGCAGCGTTTCCACCACCGAGGCAGGCCAGCGCCTGCTCGACTCGGTTGCGCCCAAGCTTGAAGAAATCGAAGCCGAGTTGCTGGCCGTGGCCGAGTTGCGCGAAAGACCGATCGGCACCGTGCGCATTACCGCCACCGACTATTCCGCGAACCAATATGTATGGCCCAGGCTGCAAGGCTTGCTGCGCGAGCACCCCGAGTTGCGTATCGAACTGATCAATGACTACGGCTTGTCGAACATCGTCGCGGAGCGGTTCGATATCGGGATTCGTCTGGGCGATCAGGTAGAAAAGGACATGATCGCGGTGCGCATCGCGCCGGATGAAACCATGGCGATCGTCGGATCACCGGCTTACCTGCGTGAACGCCCGGCACCGCAATCGCCCCATGATCTGACGGCGCACAACTGCATCAACTTGAGGCTACCGACCAAAGACGCCCTGATGGCGTGGGAACTGAGCAAGGGCAGGCAAAGCATCGAAGTGAAGGTCAGCGGCCAACTGGTGTTCAACAATTCCTATCAGATGCTCGATGCGGCGTTGCAGGGTTTCGGCCTGGCCTACCTGCCCCAACCCCTCGTCGAAGCCCATGTACAGGCAGGGCGACTGAGCTGGGTACTGGAAGACTGGTTTCCGACGTTCACCGGGACTCATGCCTACTACGCGACGCGCCGGCATTCGTCGATGGCCGTGCGGCTGGTGATCGCGGCGTTGCGTGGCACGGGCTATTGACGCGCTTCAGGCGATGGCTACGAAACTTATTGGTCCACGTACCGTTTGCGCCCTGCCAGCACCGCCCCCCCCTGCAGGCACGGCGCTGCCAGCAAGACCATGACCATGGCGGTCGGCAATGCCTGTTCCAGCCCCAGACGGCAGTTCAGCCAAGGTGCCGACATCCATGCCCAAGCTCAGCAACCACGCAAACGCTCAATGATATCCGCCGTAGTCGTCACCTCGCCGAACTCATAAGCGATGGTGGTCAACGAGAGGCGCTGAATTTCGTCCGCACTGATCGCGCCGAAACCCAGGTCGGGATAATCCATGGCGGCGTTGGCATCGCTCAAGGCGATCATCTTGTATTCGCGGTGCACGCCGTCGCGAATGGTGGTTTCGCAACAGACGTTGGTGACGGTGCCGCACACCACCAGGGTGTCGATGTCGCGCGCGCGCAGGATGGTGTCCAGGTCGGTGTTGTGAAAGCCGCTGTAGAAGAGCTTGTCGACAACGATGTCCGCAGGGGCCGGCTTGAGGGCGTCGATCACTTCCACATCCGGATCGCCGCGCGCGAGGATCTCGTCGACATTGGGATACAGATCGCGCATGCGCCCGGTATCGGCACCATCGCCGCGCACGATGTGGCGCAGATAGATGACCGTCAGCCCTTGCTCCCGTGCAGCGGCCAACAGTGCCTGAATCGGCGCGATGATGCGGGCCGTGTTTTTCACGTACAAGGCGCCTGCGGGCTCGCAGAAAACCTTCTGCATATCGACGACGATAACCGCCGTGCGCCGAGGGTTTACCTTCCATTTGACCAGCGGTTTGCTCACGGGGCGGTTCCTTTCTCAATGACCACGACAGCAAGTCGAGGGGGTGTCAGGGATGTCTTCAGCTTCAATAAACACCCTGTATCGAACGCCGAGAACCTCATACCGCACTCTCCCGGCGCGGGGGTTCACAGAGCGTCTCGCGTTGTTCATGCAGGGGCGAGATCAGCGACAGATCATCACGGATGCAGGCCGTGGCGTGCTCGGGGCCGATCAGGCGCAGCGCCGGTCGCGCCTGACTGCACGCGGGCAGCACATAAGGGCAGCGGGTGTGAAAGGCGCATCCGGAGGGCGGTGAAATCGGGCTGGGAATATCGCCCTGCAAAACGATGCGCTGGCGCCGCTGCCCTGGGTTCGGCATGGGGATCGCCGACATCAGCGCCTCGGTATAGGGATGACGCGGGTGGCTGAACAGCTCGCGGGTGGGTGCCACTTCAACGATGCGGCCCAGGTACATCACCGCCACGCGGTCGGCGATATGCCCGACCACGGCCAGGTCATGGGTGACGAACAGCATCGTCAGGTTCATTTGCTGGCGGATGCGCGAAAACAGATTGAGCACCTGCGCCTGCACCGACACGTCGAGCGCCGACACGGGCTCATCGGCCATGATGAATTCGGGCTCGAGGGTCAAGGCGCGGGCGATGCCGATGCGCTGGCGCTGGCCACCGGAAAACTCGTGGGGATAGCGGTCCAGGTACTGCGCCGGCAAGCCCACGGTGTGCAGCGCCTCTTCGGCCTTGTGGCGGCGTCCCTGGGCGTCCAGGTCCTTGGCGTGAAAACGCAGCGGCATGGCGAGAATCTCGCCAATGGTCATGCGCGGGTTCAGCGAGCCATAAGGGTCCTGGAAGACCATCTGCATGCGCTTGCGATAGGGTTTCAGCAAACGGTCGTTGAAGGGCGTGATTTCGGTATTGTCGAAGACCACATGCCCATCCGTCGGTGGATCGAGCATCATCAGGCTGCGCCCCAGGGTGCTTTTGCCCGAGCCGCTCTCGCCGACCAGCCCCAGCACCTCACCTCGGGCGATGGACAGGTCGACGCCATCCACGGCGCGCACCAGATTGTCATCGCGCCCACGGCTGTTGACGAACAGTTTCTTGCGCACCGGGAAGTACTTTTTCAGGCCAATGGCCTCGATCAAGGGCGGCTGTTTCATCTAACGCCTCCTTGGGCGAACTCGATACCGGCAGGCAACTCCTGCCAGCGTACACACCGCAGTTGGTGACCCTGCTCTACCTCCTCGAACACCGGCGCCTGGGTATCGCAACGTCCGGCGATGCTGAAAGCGCACCGTGGATGGAACGCACACCCGCTGGGCGGCGCCGACGGGTCGGGGACAAAGCCCGGGATCGTCCCCAGCTCACCCTGCCCCAGCCCGGCGTGTTCGAAGCGCGGTACGGCGGCCAGCAAGCCTCGGGTATAGGGCATGCGCGGCGATGCGAGCACCTGAGTGACACTGCCCTGCTCGACGATACGCCCGGCATACATGACCATCACGCGGTCGGCGATTTCCGCCACCACCCCGAAATTGTGGGTGATGAACAAGATCGCCATGCCATTCTTTTTTTGCAGCGTGCGCAACAGATCGAGGATCTGCGCTTGCACCGTGACGTCCAGCGCCGTGGTCGGCTCGTCGGCGATCAGCACGTCGGGCTCCATGGCCAGGGCAATGGCGATCATCACCCGCTGGCGCATGCCGCCGGACAGTTCATGGGGGAAGCTCTCCATGCGCCGCGCAGGCTCCGAGATCCCCACCTGCTCCAGCAAGGCCAGCGCTCGGGCTCGCGCCTGGGCCTTGTCCAGGTGCTCGTGAAAACGAATGGCCTCGGCGATCTGATCGCCGATCCTGTGCACCGGGTTCAGGGAGGTCAACGGCTCCTGAAAGATCATCGCCACTCGGTTGCCGCGCACATGGCGCATCTGCTGTTCGCTCATCGCCACCAGATCGATCGGGTGGCCGTTGCTGTCAGCCACCACGGCGCTGCCTTCGATGCGCGTCCTGGGCGCTGCCGCCAGCAGTTTCATCATCGCCAGGCTGGTCACGCTCTTGCCCGAACCGCTCTCGCCGACCAGAGCCAAGGTCTCGCCGGCGCGGATGCTGAAGTTGATATCGTGCACCACCGGCACATAACCGCTGCCTCGGCGAAAGGCAACGCTGAGATGGCTGACGACGATCTTTTCGTCTGCGTTCATTTCAGGTCGCTCCTGCCGTCCAGCGCATCGCGCAGGCCGTCACCGATAAAGTTGAAGCTGGTCACCGCCAGGGTGATCGCCAGGCCGGGAATGATCGCCAGCCACGGCGCTTTGCCCAGGTACTGTTGCGCGGCGTTGAGCATGTTGCCCCAGCTCGGCAGCGGCGGCTGAATACCGTAGCCGAGAAAGCTGATGTAGGCCTCCAGCAGAATCGCGTTGGCGATGGTCAGGGTCGCCGCGACGATGATGGGGCCGATGGCGTTCGGTACCAGTTCACGAAACATGATCCACCGATTGCTGGCCCCCACCATGCGCGCCGCCAGGGTGAAATCACGCTCGCGCAACGAACGAATCTCGGCCTCGACGATGCGCGAGATTTCCATCCAGCTGGTCACCGCGATGATCAGGGTGATCATCAACGGGCTGGGCTTGATGAAGGCGGCCAGCACCAGCACCAGAAACACGCTGGGAAACGACAGAAAGGCATCGACGAAACGCATCAACGTCGCGCCGATCCAGCCTCGATAGTAGCCGGCGACCACGCCGATCAGGGTGCCGATCACGGTGCTGATCAGCATTGCGAAAAACCCCACGGTCAGGGAGATCCGCCCGGCGTTGAGCAAGCGCGCCGCCGTATCGCGACCCAGCGCGTCGGTGCCCAGATAATGGCTGCCCGTCAGCGGCGGCGAGAAGCGGTTGCGGATGTCGATGGACAGGTCGTTGTAGTGCAAAAGAGCGGGCCCGAATACGCAGGCGAGCACCAGCAGGGTGATCATCACCACGCCCAGCACCGCCAGTTTATGGCGCATGAAACGCGCCAGCGTCGGGTTGCTCAGCCAGCTCAGGCGTGCAGACGAGCGCAGATACGTGGCAGTGGTCATGTGCAGTGCTCCCTTAACCTTAACCTTAACCGAGTCGGACGCGGGGATCGGCGACACCCACCAGCAGATCGGCAAGCAGGTTGCCGAGCAGCACGAGGATGGCCGAAAACATCAGAATGCCCATGATCACCGGGTAATCGCTGTAGCCCAGGCTGTCGAGAAACAGACGGCCCATGCCCGGCCAGGTGAACACCGTTTCAGTCACCAGCGCCCCGCCCAGAATGGTCGGGATCTGCAACCCGGCAAGGGTGATCATCGGCAGCAGCGCGTTGCGGATCACGTGATGGGTGAGGACCCGCCGGTACGGCAAGCCTTTGGCCCGCGCGGTACGCACGAAGTCCTGATCGATGACGTCCAGGGTGGCCGAGCGCATGTAGCGGCTCCAGATCGCAACGTTGACCAGCGCCAGGACGGCCACGGGCAAAATCAGATGGATTGCGTAGTCGCCCACCGACTGGTCGCCGATGGTGTACATGTTGCCCGCCGGCAACCAGCCCAGGTGCAATGAAAACAAAAAGATCGCCACCAGCCCGAACCAGAACGTCGGAATCGACAACGCCACCATCGCCCCCACCGTGGCCAGCGTGTCGAATACCGAATAGCGCCGCACCGCACCAAGCACTCCGACCCAGGTGCCGACGATGACCGAAAACACCGTGGCCGTGCCCATCAACAGCAGCGTGGCCGGCAGATGACCGGCGATCACGCTGAGCACCGGCCTGCCATCGCGAAACGAGTGGCCCCAGTCGCCGATGAACAGGCGCGAGAACCACTCGACGTACTGCACCATCAGCGGCCGATCGAGGCCCATCTGCGCGGCGATACGATCAAGTTCGGCCTGGCTCATGCCAGGGTTGAGGGCGAACTGCGACATCGGTCCGCCGGGTGCCAGGTTGAGCACCACAAAGCCGATCAGTGATACCAGCACCAGTACGATTGCGCTCTGGCCCAGGCGGTTGAGGATGTATCGAGGCATGGCGTGTTCCTTCTGAAAGCAGAACCACACCCAGCGAACGTGCCGGGCGCTGAGGGGCAATCAGGTCCAGGACCAGGTGTTCACGTTCCACGGTTCGATGCGCAGGTTGATGTTGCCGGCAAAGCCTTTGAGCTTCGATTTGTAGCCACGCACATAGGTGTACTGGAACAGCGGCAGGATCGGCAGGTCTGCACGGATGATGTCCTGCACCTGCACGTACACTGCCTTGCGCTGCGCCACGTCCTGCAAGGACGCGCCTTGGGCGAGCAACTCATCGACCTTGGCGTTGCTGTACTGCGTGGTGTTCTGCCCGGCGCCGCCCTTGGCGCTGATCGAGGTCGAGCCGAAGTAATCGCGGGTATCCGGATCGGCGCCGGTGAGGAAATTGATGCCCACCACCACCGAGTCGAATTTGGACTGCATCCAGTAGTCACCCCACATGACCGCTGGCGGCAGGTTGGCAATCTTCATCTCGACGCCGATGGACAGCCACGTTTGCTGGATGAACTGCTGCGCCTGCTCGCGGATCTGGTTGCCGGCGGTGGTCGAGTTGGTAAAGGACAGGCGCACCCCGGCCTTCTCCCGAATACCCCCGGCGCCGGGCTTCCAGCCAGCCTGGTCGAGGATCTTGTTGGCTTCGTCGATATTGAAACTCTGCTTGGGCAGGTTGGGGTTGTAGTACGCCGATTGCTGCGGCATGTAGGTTTCGGTGGGCAGCACCAGGCCGTAGTAAAGCTCGTCGATGATGGTTTTCTTGTCGATGGCCAGGTACAGCGCCTTGCGCACCGCCGGGTCCTTGAACTGCGGGCGCTCCATGTTCAACGCCAGGGATTCGACCGTCGCCACCGGCAGAATCACTACATTGCGCTCGGCCAGGCCCTTGGCTTCTTCATAGTGATCCGGGGAGATGCCTTGCATGGCGGTGACGTCGATATCGCCCGTCTTGAATTGGGTATAGAGCACGGTCAGGTCAGGGATGTACTTGAAAATCACGCTGTCGATCTGCGCCACGGTGCCGTAGTAATCCGGGTTGGCCTTGAGCTGGATATGATCGCCGGCCACGCGGCTGGCCCATTTGAACGGCCCGGTGCCGATGGGCGCATTGTTGAAGGGCGCACTGTTGACGTCTGTGGCGGCCGACAGCACGTGTTTGGGCACCATGAACGTCCAGGACAGAATCGACGCGTAAGGAGCGTAGGATTTTTCCATGCGCCAGTGGATTTCTTCGGGCGAAACCACGGTGATATCGCGGACCAGATCATGCCCGGCGCGGCGCCCGCTGCGGAATGTCGGCGACACGATCAGCTCCAGGGTGTATTTCACGTCCTCGGCGGTAAAGGGCGTGCCATCGTGCCATTTGACGTCGTTGCGCAGCTTGACCTTCCACTGCAAGCCATCGGCCGAAATGCCGCCATTGGCCACGGTCGGGACTTCTACCGCCAGGGCCGGGACGAACTCGCCACTCGGGGAAATCCCGAACAGCGGATCGAACACATTCCAGTGAATGCCTTCGTCCACCTCGATGTGGGGCATGTGCGGGTTGAAGACAGTTGGCTCCTGCGACAGCCCGATGATCACTTGCCCGCTCGCCGTGGGTTGCATGGCCGCAAAGGACTGGCCAGAGCGCCCGAGCGGCAACATCGTGCCGGCGGCACCGATAATGGCCATCGCCAGCGCCTGGCGCCGCGTAGGGTTGAGCAGGCTGTGGCGGTTTTCCGAATCATCGCGCTGCGACATGCTGAAGCTCCTGTAAACAATGAAGGCAGGTGGCTTGCGCCTGAAGTCGTCGTAACCGATGAAACCTGGCTCGTTCTGGCGAGCTTCTAGGCTGCTGCGTGATGTATCTGGCGTAGGGTCGGGCCTCTAGAATCCGGAAATGGGCATAGGGGTCGAACCATCGCTGAAGCGCGACAAGCTGAACGCCTTGGTGTCGACGATAGGCGTCTCGCCCGTCACCAGATTGGCCATCAGGCGCCCCGCCGCCGGCCCGATGCCGAAGCCGTGACCGGAGAACCCCGTGGCGATGAAAAATCCCGGCACCGCATCCACCGCCGAGATGACCGGCACCGCATCGGGGGTGACGTCGATCATGCCGCCCCAGCGCTGGGCAATGCGCACGTTGTTGAAGATCGGGAATGCCTTGGCCAGGTTTGCCAGCGCGCGGTTCGATTGGCGGATGGAAGGCACCGGATCGAGCACCCGGCGGTATTCGAACGGACTCGCTTCATCCAATGCCCAGTGCCGTGGCAGTAGCGCTTCCTGGAAAAAACGCTGGCCCAGGCGCAGCGACAATGACGCATGTTCGTGCTTGAACGCCGGCCAGAACTGCCGTGCGTAGCGAAACGAATCCGGCACGATGTCGGCGATGTTTTCATGGCCCGAGGCAACGGTATAGCCGCCGTCCTGACGCTTGCGAATGGCGAATTCGCTGGTCCAGATGGCCGATTCCGGGCCGCCCTCCATGGGCGTGGTGCGGATCACTGAATTGAGCACCTTCAACTGCGGCAAATGCACGCTTAGCGGCGAGCAGAACAGACTGGACCACGCACCGCCTGCCAATACGACCGACGAACAGGCAATCGTTCCACGCTCGGTGATGACCCCACTGACACGCCCGGCAGAGCGCTCGATCCCCCTCACCGCACATTCGGTGAAGATGGACGCGCCCTTGGCCCGCGCAGCTTCGGCAATCGCCGGGGCCGCCTGTTGCGGCTCGGCGCGGCCGTCATCCGGGGTATACAGCGCGCCCTTGACCTGCAAGCGGTTGACCTCTGGCAACAGGCGGTTGAGCTCGGCACCAGACACCATCTGCGCACTGACGGGGTAGTCCTCCAGATTGCGCTTCCAGCGTTCGTGCTCGGCGTAGCTCTGGTCGTCGGCGCAAGTAAACAGAATGCCGGCGCGGGTGTAGCCAACATCCTTGCCAATGCGCGCCGCCAGGCCATCCCACAGTTGCAGCGCGTGGGCCATCAACGGCAGCTCGCGAGGATCGCGGCGGGATATGCGCACCCAGCCCCAGTTGCGGCTCGATTGCTCATGGCCGACGCCGCCTTTTTCGCACAGCGCCACGCGCAAGCCGCGCTCGGCCAGCTCCAATGCCGTCGACGCCCCGATGATGCCGGCGCCGATCACCACCGCATCGACGCGGTCAGGCAGTTGTTCATCACCCTGCACGGGTACTACGCGAGGTCCAGGCATCAGTAGCTGTCATCCAGTTGGCAATTGATATTCAACTCCGCGACGCTCGCTTCGTTGGGCAGGTCGAGCAAGGTATTGATCAGCAGCGCCAGGTCCGCGGGGGCAGTCATTTGCGCGTCCTCGCGGGTGCTCAGGCGGCGGGCCATGTCGGTGGCGACGAAACCCGGACAGATCGCCGTGGCCCGGATACCCAGCTCCCAGCCACTGTGGCGCAGGCCGTGAGCCAGGCCCAGCGCGGCGAACTTGCTGACCGAATACAGGCTCGAGCCGGCTGACTTGACCCGTTTGCCAGACAGCGACGCCATGATGATCACCCTCCCCCTGCCGCTCACGCTCAACGCCTGCCAGGCAGCGGCGGCCAGTCGGCGTGGTGCCTTGACGTTGACCTCCAGCAGCGCGTCCATGTCGGCCTCGTCGGCTTCGACAACGGTTTTCGCGATCATCAGGCCCGCGTTGGCCACCACTGCATCGATGCGCCCGAAACGCTCCAGCGCCGCGCTGACCCACCGCGCTTCGCCCGCTGCATCGGTAGCATCGTAGGGCACTACCTGCACCGTATCGGTGGCATGCCAGGCCGCCGATGTGGGCGTACGCATGCCCAGCGACACGCACCAACCGCTGCTCACCAACTGCCTGGCAATCGCTTCGCCAATCCCGCGATTGGCACCGGAAATCAACGCGACGCGTTGTTGCTGCATGGATGCTCTCCTTCAAAACAGCCCTTCAATATTCGCAAGGCCTGAAAATTGCAACGCAATGATCGACCAGAACCTGGCGATCATCATTTGTGTACTGATGCTCAGCCTAGGTCAGCCCAGGCTGATCATGGGCCGGCAATCGTCTGTTTCCCACGAGAGGCGAACATGCCCCAAAACGATCCGATTGCGCCACGCGTGCAACGCTGCAGTACCCAAGGCACGCAAACGCTGGACCGCTCCTTCGAAATTCTGCAGGCCATCGCCGCACGTGGCGAACAGGGCGCCAGCATCGAGGCGCTGAGCAGCGACACCCAATTGAGCCGAGCGACCTTGTACCGTCTGCTCAAAGCCATGAAGTCCTACGGGTTCGTGCGCCTGCCACGCCTGCGCGGCCCGTATTTTCTCGGCTACGAGCTGCTGACCCTCGGCGCCCAGGCGGGCAATACCGGCGGTTTGCGCGAGCACGCGCGCCCTGCCCTGATGCGGCTCTCGGAGGCGTTTCAGGACAGTTTTTTTCTGTTCGTGCAGGACGGCTACTACGCCCTGTGCCTGGAAATCCAGGAGGGCCACAACCCTACCAAAAGCTTCGCCCATTACGTCGGCTCCAAGGTGCTGAGCGGCGTCGGCCAGGGCTCGCTGGCCTTGCTGAGCGACCTGCCCAACGCCAAGCGCAACGAGATCCTCACCCACAACGCGCCGCGACTGTTGCGCGAGTACGGCATCGCTGCGGCGCAGGTACGCGAGGCGGTCACTCAAGTTCGCGCGCAGGGTTATACCTGTGGCCTGAGCGACAAGATCCTGCCGCTGTACACCGGTGTGGCGGTGCCGATTCGCGGCGCCGAGGGCGAACCGCTGGGAGCGCTGAGCAGTGCGTTGCCGACGTCGCGCCTGACCCATGCCTATCGGTCGCGGCTGGTCGAGGCGATGCAGCGCGAAGCCGAGAGTATCGCCCAGCGCCTGTGCCCTGCGGTCAGCGCCACGCCGCACCCGGTGGATCATCGGGCGAATCTGGCAAAACGAAACGCTGCGGGGTTGACCAGCGGTTGAGCACCGGTGATCAGGTCCGCCATCAAGTGCCCGGCGCCTGGCCCGATCCCGAAGCCATGCCCCGAAAACCCGGTCGCCAGATAAAACCCAGGCACAGACTGCACCTCATCCATCACTGGGAGGATGTCCGGCGTGACGTCGATCAAACCCGCCCAGCGCTGCTCGATGCGCGCTTGGGCAAACAGCGGAAACTGCTGAGCGAGCGACCTCAATGCCTCGTCAAGAAAGGCGTCAACCGGTCTTGGGTCATAGAGGCGCTGTTTCTCGAATGGCGTCGGCTGATCGTTGGCCCAGCGACCAGGCGTGTTGATTTCTTGCCAACTCTGGCCCGTCACCCGCAACCGGTACTCCTGATGATGGGCCCTGACCATCGGCAAGAAATCCGGCAGGTAGCGAAAACTGTCAGGCACCAAAGGCGCGATATTGGCGTTGCGCATCGCCAGGGTGTAGCCACCGTCGGCGCGTTTTCTGAACGACACCTTGTCGGTGGCCACCGCGCAATTCGGGCCGCCCGGTAGCGGCGCGGTGCGCATGACCGAGCCAAGCACGCGCAGTTGCGGCAGGCGAATACCCAGATTGCGGCAGAACAGGCTCGACCAGGCGCCTGCCGCGAGCACCACGCTCTTGCACTTTATCTCGCCCCGCTCAGTGATCACCGCGCTGACCCGTCCCGCCTCGGTTTCCAGGCCCCGAGCGGCGCAGCGCGTGAAGATTCGGGCACCCAGCGCGCGGGCGCCTTGGGCGATGGCCGCCGTGGCGACGTCGGGTTCGGCGCGGCCATCGGTCGCCGTATACAGCGCGCCTTGCCATGCCCCCGGGACTGCGGCCCCGAGGCAGACTTCGATCTGCGGTTTATCGAGCCACTGGGCGTCGATCCCCATGGGCTTGGCCTGCTCCAGCCACGCCTGCTTGGCTGCCATTTCAGCCTCGGACTCACAGGCGTAGAGAATGCCGGCGCGGGTAAAGCCGGTGTCGTGCTTGAGCTGATCGGCCCAGGTATCCCACAGCTTCAGACTGGCGATCGCCAAAGGGATTTCGGCAACGTCACGGCCCATGGTGCGCACCCAACCCCAATTGCGCGAGGACTGTTCGTGGGCAATGCCGCTCTTTTCCACCAACGCCACCGAGACGCCCCGCTGCGCCAGATAATAGGCGGTGCACACCCCGACGATGCCGCCACCGATCACCACCACGTCGGCATGGCTGGGCAGCTGATGATCGCTTTCGACGTGGGCGATTTGCGGGTACATGGACATTCCTGCGGCAGTCGTTACCCAAGGTTTACCCCGTGGGCCGAAGAGCGGCAAGCATTGGTGCAACGAACGGCGCCATGCTCTCACATGGTGGGATCAAGCGGTGCGCAGCGGGTGAGCTGGGTCAATCAAACGGAACTCATGATGTGCGCTGCGGCCAACTCTTGATAAGGCGATCAATCGATGGCCCATACAGGAGGTGGCTCAGATGCCCGATTCAAATGGCAAGATTCGTTACGCAGTCGTCGCCGGCGGCTTTATCTCGCAAGACGCTTTCATGCCCGGCGTGGGACAGACGCAAAACTCGGTCATGACGGCGCTGGTGACGGGCGACCCGGTCAAGGCTGATAAATTGGCCAGCCTATACGGCCTCAAAAGCTACAGTTACGAACAATACCCAACGTTGCTCGCCTCTGGGGAGATCGACGCGGTCTACGTCGCGACGCCTAACTTCGATCACCGCAAATTCGTGCTGGCGGCGCTGGAGGCAGGTATCCATGTACTGCTGGAAAAACCCATGGCCAGCAGCGAGGAGGATTGCCTGGCGATGCTGCGCGCTTCTGAAAACAGCGCGGCGAAGTTAATGATTGCCTACCGCCTGCACTGCGAGCCCGGCACGGTGGAAATGATCGAGCGCGTGCGCGCTGGCGATTTCGGCGACCCCCGAGTGTTCACCGCTACGTTCACTCAAAAGGTCCCGGCGACCAACCATCGGATGAAGCATGGCTTCGCCGCGGGCCCGGTGCTGGACATGGCGCCCTACCCTTTGAACATGCTGCGCCAGTTGTTCGCCGACGAGCCCATCGAGGTCAGCGCCATGGGCATCACTTCCCCCGGCAGTCCGCTCGACTCACCGGATACGGTGACTGTTTCGCTGCGCTTTCCTGAGGAACGCCTCGCGCAGTTCACCGTCAGCTACAGCCTGCCGAGCAGCGAAAGGTTTCAATTGATCGGCACCAAAGGCGAGATAGAGGCGGCGCCCTGCTTCGGCTATGGCGAAGGCGTCAGCATCACCTACCGCGCGACCATAGACGGCGAAACCAAGGAGCATGCTCATCCTGTGGTCGATCAGTTTGCCGGCGAGACCGCGTATTTTTCTGACTGTATCTTGAATGATCTGACACCCGAAGCGGGTGCTGAAGAAGGATGGCGAGACGTGCGTATCCTGGCGGCTGTCGAGCGCGCTTTGACGACCGGAGAAACTCAAACCCTGGAGCCTCTTCCACGTAAACGGCTGCCGAGCAAGGATCAGGTCCGGCAACTGCCATTTGCCAAGGGCCCGGCGTTGATCAATGCTCAGAAGCCTAACTGATTCCAGCAGAAGGGTTCCCGCGACCTGAAAAACGGTCGCGGGACATTACTCAGGCATCTTTGCCCTGCATAAAGCCAGAGCCCAGATCAGCGCCAGTGATTGGATTGCTCATCGGATCCGACATCGTCCGAGCCTTGAGCGCCTCCAATACGTCCAGATCAGCCGCTGGCAATGTCACGCTTGCCAGACCGTCTCCACCATCGACGGCAGGTGCCGGACTTTCGACATACTCCCACGCCTCCCCTTCATTCCATGGCCCACGAACATTGGGTTCGCCGGACATGTTGAAGTACTTGTTGGTGAACTCGGGCATGCCGGGCAGCTTGCCCTGGGGGAAGTTCGGCTGGATGGCATGCAGCGCTTTCTCGAAAGACAGCTGGTGAGCAATCTCGCGAGTCATCAGAAAGCCCAACGCCTCTTTCACACCGGGATCGTCCACAACGTTCATGAGGCGTTCGTAGACAATCTTGGCGCGCGCCTCTGCTGCGATATTCGAGCGGAAATCAGCGGTAGGCTCGCCGATGGTATCGATATAGGCCGACGTCCATGGTACCCCTGCCGAGTTGACCAACGGCGCACCCGCACCGTAGAGCAGGCTGGTGATGTGTGAATCATTGCCCGCGCCGTTGATAGCCCGGTACAGCTCACCTTCCTCTTCGACAGCCTCAGCCAACTGACCCTTCGCGCCCTTGTTCAGCATGACGATGATCGAGCCGACGATCTCAAGATGACTGAGCTCTTCGGTGGCGATATCCATCAGCAGATCTTTACGACCAGGATCATCCTCGGCCAACGCTTGGGTGAAATACCGCCCCGCTGCGGCCAGTTCGCCCTGTGCGCCACCGAACTGCTCCAGTAGCAGGTTGGCCAGGCCAGGATTGGGTGCAGCTACACGAACGGTGTATTGCAGACGCTTGTTGTGCAAGAACATGGTTATTTCCTCAGGCTCACTCTTCTCATGGGCACCGCTTCGCTCGATAAAGCGTGAGGAAATACAGCAGTGCGGTCATGAATTAGGAGCTATAGCTCTAATCAGACGATCCATAAGAATTTGACTCCGCAGACGGGAGGTATGAGGCAATTCGTTCAATGAATAATGCTATGGGGTCGATAATAACTATCTATACATTCAGAGGGCTTTCAGGCCACGTGCGAGCGCAACCCGCGTTGCCACTCGGCCAGTCGGATGGAACGTAATACCAGGCACCCTCCTCTACCGATTCAATAGCCAGAGGAGGCAATCACGATGATCGATTCAGCAACCGGTATGAAGCCAGGCGAACGCTATGCGGTAGAAAGCCTGGAACGCGCACATCAGTTCCAGGGCTTTTTTCTGGATGGCAAATATTATCTGGACTCTGAACTCCTGACCGCCGTCGGCTGGCTGGAAGGTCAGCAGTTTCTCTACGACGATCTCGACGCAGCGGGTAGCCCCGTATTTCCCGATGGGGTGGCCGGTGTCGTCGAGGATTTGACCTTGAAGATGGCCGACGGCGTTTTGCTACCGCTGACCAAAATACATGTCACCGTCCCGAACGAAGCCGCCAATGAGGATGGCCAGGAACAGTCCTCGCCACCGAGCCCTCCATCCACCGCAAACAGCAGGTGGAGTGACGCGAAACCGGGGCAACGCCTGTTGGTACTGACAGCGGCGGCGGTAATGGGCGGCTATGTGGCGGCACTGCTGGGCTCAAAGACTCGCTGATTCTGATGTACCTGCAAGCGCCGTCAGCGACGTTTTAGCAAGTAAGTGTCCATGATCCAGCCATTGGCTTCACGGGCAGCCTCGCGAGCCCGCTCTATCTGTGCAGCGACTTCCTTGAGCTTGCCGCTGACAAGGATTTCATCAGGGGTGCCGAGATAGGCGCCCCAGTAGATATCGATGTCTTGATCGATCAGCGTCGTGAACGTGTTCTCGGCATCGAGCATCACCACCACGCTGTCGACGTTCTCGGGAAAGCCGTTGGCCAGACGCCGGCCGGTGGTGATCTCGACGGAGCGGCCGATGTGATTGAGCGCGACTTTGTGTTGCGCGGTCAGTGCTTGAACGCTGGTGATACCAGGGATGACCCGGTATTCGAGCGCATGTCGGCCGGTCTGGATAATGGCATCGAGGATACGCAGAGTGCTGTCGTACAGCGACGGATCACCCCAGACGAGAAACGCGCCGCACTGGCCTTCCTCCAGTTCTTCGGCAATCAAGCGCTCGAAGATTATTTGTTTGTCCGTGTTCAAGCGATCGACGGCCTGCAGGTAATCGCCTTCGGTGCGCTCGCGCTCCGGGGTCAACGATTCGACGATTCGATAATGGTGGGCTTCGATGTAGCGTTCGCAGATTTCCCTGCGTAGGTGATTGAGTTTTTCCTTGGTCTGGCCCTTGTCCATGAAGAAGAACACATCGACCTGATTAAGGGCTTTGATTGCCTGGACGGTGATGTACTCAGGGTTTCCTGCACCGATACCGATGATGAGGATGGTTTTCATAAGGGGCCTCTGGGGTGTATCGCCTTGCGGCGCTGACCTAACCAACCGAGAACGATGAAAAATAAAACGATAACTTTCTATCTTCAAGGTCATTAAATTGATAACGCATCTGGTCAAAGCCCGAATCTAGCTTATTAACCTTCATATGCATCAGCTGAGTTAATCCGCCGCCAAAATCACGGGACGTAACCTGACTAACATCAATGAATTTGATACGCACGACATCAGCCCCGATCTTCTCGGAGGCAGAAATCGATAGTGACAAATCATAACCCATCCCATCCACATCCAGCTCAATACTGATTGCATGTAAGCAATTGTGAGCAATAAGCAATTCATTCAACTCTGGAAGACTAATCACTGTTGACCCTCGTCTCTTTCCCATTGGAGCCATAGCCTGGACCATATTCATAGGTATGCGTGTGCGGGTCGGAATGATATTCCGCAGACTTAACTTGATTCCCATATCCGTCATTATTGTAATCCGTTCTTTTAACCTGCCCGCCATACTGCTCGTATTCGATCACGGATTCCTCCAGCTTCCCAGTCGCTGGGTTGCTCCCTATTTCAGCAGTCGTCTGAAACGGTCTCTTTCCGGTAAATACTCCGTCTGGAAACGTTCTTTCATTTCGCGTTACTACGCGTGCGTTAGCGAATATCGGAGCCATCTATGACGTTCAATATCTTCACAAGTGGCACTCTCCACCCTCCTGTTTTGAAAATCAAAATGAGTATTGAGACTTATTTCATCTGGAGTCCGCCATGCATATTCACATTCTTCACAGAGAAGGAATAATTCGCCTGTATCCAGAATTTTCTCGGCGAATAAACGTCCTTACTCACATGCGGGGCAATCGCTATGCCAATATGCCACTTTCGATTCCTTCTTATTTAGGAAATGCGATTACTACTTGCCCCCCGTGTCCGTAATTATGCGAACGGTAGATACTGCTAACAACCGGAATATCCCCAACAGCCTCCACCACGACCTTCGCGCGAAGCGCAGTATAGGCCCTTACTCGACACCGTCACACCCAGATCAGCCAGGGCTTTCGCCCCCATGGCCGCATCACTTTGCGGCGCTGCTATCAGTGCACCGCGGTCGCCAATGCCTTACCAAACCTATACCCCAGATCTTCGGCTTTATCATCTCCCCCTATCTCTAGGTCTTCGCCCAACTTATCCAGGTTCGCCTTGAATTCACCAGATGCAGCGCCCAGTGCCTGCTGAAAGCTGGTGGTTTTGTACAAATCCGTCAGCAGTCAAAAAGTCTTGCTTCGTGGAGATGCAATAGGCGGCGCCGAAACGCAAAGCCACTAAGAGCACCGGCCCGTTTCAATCGCCCACTTCGACTTTTATCATGAACACTGCATGAGTCTCCGCATTCATACCTACAACTTCAGCGACCAACTTCCCACTGTCCAAAGCCACCTTTATTTTTTCTCCATATGGGACTGATTCCGGGTTCAGCAGCAAGCACTGAACCAATGCCGAGCACCAAGGCTTCGTATATTGCGTATGGGGCCCCCAGGGATTCGGTGTCCAGCTGAATCCCAACGTCATCACCTGTGAGCTTTAATCCCAAAAGCAATGTAACAACGCCATCATTTTCCTGATATGCCAATTGATCGTTATTATAACCCCCACCGTAGCGACCGGGCATCACATTCGCGCCCTGCTTGGCGACCAGAGACGCGAACAATCGAGAACGCAGTTGTGCTTGCTCGTTTAATTTATTCATAAGCCTCAGCCCACCTTATTAACAGATTTATATTAACGAAAAATTCCAGAGCGTACTGGCGTTGTTAGGACGGTATCTGCGTCGTTCAGAATATTAACTTTTGCATCTGCTGCTGCACGTTGCGCGTCCGTCCATCCTGATTTGTAGGTCAGAAAGAGATCGACGCCATCGCTTGCTGTGCTTTTTGCACCAACTAGTCAGACGATATTTAGTGAAACTTACGCCATGATATCCACAGACACATTTCCTGAACGAGCAAACTCGATAAAAATAGCACAAACAATTTCCACATCATGTGTGACGGCTCTAGCAGGATACATCTCCCCTAAAATGCTGACGAGTTCGTTTTTTGAGTTGAGATCAGTCATAGTTCTGACGACATGCTCACCATCCTTATCATACTCGCTAAGCATCAGTAAAAAATTTTCACTTTCAACATAAAGCGCCAATTCATAGGGGCGACCTTCAGATTCAGACTCGCACCGCATCTTGATAACGCCGGAGCCTTTACCAATGGAAGTCAATACCCCTCGAACATCCAATTCTTCGGGATCCATGATAGCTTCTAACTGATGGCGATATCCATCAGCGTCAACAATATAGCCGCCAAAAACCATACTCATGGCACCTCCTTAATCGACCGCATTCCCGGCACCCAATTATATTTTTTTGGTAATCCAGTTACGTCGTCTATCGCTTGAATTGTCAAAGAACTCAATCCGGATTTTTCCGCAGCGGCTGCTATATCACCTTTGCAAAATCCACATACATCTTTACCTGCAACGCTCATAGCCATATCAGCACCTTGAGTCTTGCCAGCATTATATGCCTGCTGTATCACGCCAATTTCTGCATGAGCGTCAGCCATATTTCCATTCGGCAAAGATTTTCCTGTTGCTTCAGTTTTGGCCGTTACTCGATCAGCTATCAGAGTTGGCTCATCTGGATTTGCCTGAGCTACTGGACGAGCTGTTTGGTTTACATCAGTAAATGCCGCATCTCCAATTTTTCCCTCTGCGGTGACAACCGGAGAAATACCTTTTGCACCAGCAACCTCTGCAACCCCGGCCTTCGCCTCAGCCGATGCGAACCCGATCGGTCCCCCTATCAATTGGGATTTTTAGAGACAGTAGCTTTTGCACCTACTCAGGAATAATTTTCAACTCACTCCATAGTGGTTTTAGCCCTAGACTTTCCATATAAGTCCCATAGTCGAAAAAGGCCCTAACCCCAATGTCTTCGTGTAAAAACCATGAGGCCTCGCACTCTTGACATACGAACAAGCAAGTGTTGTCAGCTATAATTTTAGCCTTGACAATATCTCCCTGCTCACACCTTGGACACAACATATAAAACTTCTCTATTTAACAGGACAGGCGGTAATGACCTGACTGGTCCCAGGCCGAACAATAATTTTAATACTCGTTTCTCCCGAAGTACCAATCGCTCGGCCCATCGGGACAACATATGCACCCGGATCACCTACTACAGGACTACCTTTCTTGAGCCATGCTTCATCGACAGCGCCTAAAATCTCTTTTCTGTCCATACTAGAGACGCTATGTGTTGTCTTGGCAGGATTCGGCTCCGCATGCTCTAAAACATGCAAAACTCTGTTTCCTTGAACCGATCCTGGTCCATAGTCTAGACCAGCTGGAGTTGTCCAAGTCCGGGTAGCCTTGTCAAACGTTAGCTCTACTGCACCACCTGTTACTTTTGCACCGCTAACTCAAATTAGAAACCTGAAAAGCAAATCTAGCCCCCACCTGCTCTACAACAGAGCCAACTTTACTTAAAAAGTCCTTACCTCTTACATTCGGGGGATATTTACAGACGACACTTATAACAACCTCGCGACCTTTCGAATCAGGATATACCTCAAGCAACTCTCCACTTTCAACAAAGCTAATATATAAATTAAGCTTCTCTTGGAGCAGCAACAAATGCTCATCATTCCATTCCAAATGATCACTTATCGTCAAAAAAACCTGCCCGGTCTCTTTGTCAACACCAATAGCATCAACGACATTAACTTGTTCAATTGACATATAACATCCTTTAAGGCCTAACCACATTCACCGTCGTAGGCGGAATTTGGGTACCTCCTGGGAACCCTGGCTTTCCCTTGCCTACAACAACTGCTCCTGACTCTTGAATTTCAGGAAAGGCTATTTTTTGATTTGTGGTCAGAGGCGCAGTTTCCGACGCCTTACATTCTGTACAAACAATATTTCCATCTGCATCTCTACCCATTAAATCAATTCTGGTTCTGGTGCCACTTTGGGTTTTAACGGTCACCTGCTGAACGACTCCAGTTTGAGTTTCTTGAAGCTTGTCCATCGTTTGTGCTTCAAAAGCATCTCCAGCAGCTTTATTTTTAGCTAGCTGACTGGTTGTATCACTTATGGTGCTCTCTCCTGCTAGAGCGCGTGTGTCTTTTGCACCAGTAACCTCTGCAACCCCTGCCTTCGCCTCCGCTTCCGCCCATCCGCCCGCGCCACCACTCAGCACACCAGCAACAATCTGCGCCATTTCTCCCTGAAGCGCAGTACTATCGGCAAGCCTATAATCACTCTCATTCTTCGCCTGAAAGTGATCAATGATATCCAGCTCTTCCGGTGTCAACGCAGTTGATGCAGCCCATCGATCAAGCGCATCCGTGCCTGTATTGGCATCCTGAGCTATCGTACCGCAGTTATCCCCACAGCGCTTCAGTGCTACTCCCGTATCTTGGTCGCTGATCGCTTGGTATTTGCTCTGAACTGTCCCGCGGCAAGACGCTGGATCGGGATTGGCCCGGCACGCCACCAGATCAGTCACCATCTGATCGACATCGCCCAACTTGCGCTTATCTTTCGACGCATTGCCCAGATAATTGTTTTGGGTCACGTTCTGAGCGACTGAGGCTCCAACACTTGGGTCCCCACCCGTCACGGCCGCAGCGAGAACGCCGATAAACCCCGACAGCGCAATCATCTTTTGGTCGCCTTGGGCGACGGTGAGGGGCGTGGCTTCGTCTTGGGACGGCATGACCAATTTGGCCAGCGCCTGCACTGAGGCTTCATCCGCCCCGGCGGCTAGCGCGCCGGTCGCAAAATCACCGCCTTGAGCCATCGACAGCACGCCGCCTAATAGCGCATGCATACCGATTTTGGTCAGTGAACCATTGGCGAACGCAGTGCTGCCTATTTCATTGGCGCCGTATGCACCACCGACGTTGATTGCCTGCCCTGCCAACGAACCCACAAGGTTTTTACTGAAGCTCCCTCCTTCGATGGCGGTGGTGATAGCGGCATCCGCGACCGCCGTCTCCGTGGCCTTCAGAATGGTATTGGTACTCAGAACTTCTGGATCGAACTGCAGCTCCTCTCCAACCCCAGCCGTCAGCATCGCCACACCCGCGCTTTTCAAGCTGCTCGCACTGACAGTGTCCTTCAGCACCTTCCCTAGATCGCCGTTATTGGAAATGCCACTGTTGACGGCGGTGGTTGCCAGGCTGCCCGCACCTGCTGCGCTCACCGTACCCATGCCAAGACCTGCCGGTCCCATGGCCAGAGTCATGGCAATGGCCAGAATGATTTCGGCGCCCGCACCCAAGCCGTGGGAGCTGTACTTGAAGGAGTCATGAACCTCCTTCACCTGCTGCCAGTTCACATCACCCCGCGCCTCGGCATCTTTCAGCCACGCCAGCTTCGGATCCGCCGCCACCATGGTGTCGATCACCTGGCTGACGGTCTGCTTGTCGATCTGCTTGACGTCGATATTCAAGCCGTTGACGGCTGTGATCACCGTCTTGCCACGAGCGACCATCTCGGTTTGTTGCAGGGTCTCGTCGGTGTTGCCTTTGCCTTTGGCACTGGTCCAGGCGAGGTTCGAACTGCTTTTGGTGTGGGTTTCCTGATCCAGGTCCTTGACGCCCTCGAAGGTGATGGCGCCGCCACTGGCAACGGTCAGGTCGTTGCCGCTGTTGAGCTTGGCGGCCTGGTACAGCTGGTCGCCGTTGCTGGCCAGGGTCAGGTTGCCGCCGGTGGTGACGCTGCTGCCGACGTTGGTGGTTTGGGTGACTTCGTCGTGCTGCAGTTTCTTGCTGCCGAAGCTGCCCTTTTTCTTCATGTCGTACAGCGAGTAGCTGCTGTCTTGCGCGGCAAGCATCTGCAGCTTGTCACCGGCGTAGAGATACGCGTCGGTGCCAGCGGTGACGTTGCTTGAGGTGAGGGTCAGGTCCTGGCCGGCGCCGACGGCGACGCTGCCACCCGCAGTGACCGTGCTCGCCACCTGGGTAACGTCATCGTTCTGCCACTTCTTGTGACTACTCGCGGTATAGCTATGCGCCTCATCCGCCGCCGACGACACACTGACGTTGTCCGTCGCCGACAGAGCAACGTTTCCACCCGCCGCCAGCTGGCTCGCTGTCACCGCCAGATCCCGCCCGGCGGTGATACTCAGATCACCACCGGCTGTGACGCTGGCGCTGTCCTGCGTGGTGGTGGAGCGCGTGAACTTGCTGGTCCGGGTGCTCGCATCGACCGCTTGTGCGGCGACGATATTGACGTCGCGCCCGGCCGTGATCGTGGTGCCGGTGCCGCTGCTGAGCACACCGCCGGTGTTGTTGACGTCGCGCCCGGCATTGATGGTCAGGCTACCGGCCGCTTCGACGCGGGCGGCGCTGTCGACCAGGTCGGTGCGCTCGGTGGCCGAGCCCAAAGCGCTTTGGTGGGTGGTGATGCTGCGCTCGTTGCTGACATCGCCGTCGACGGCGGTCAGGCTAACATCGCGCCCGGCAATGATGCCGCCAGCGGTGTTGGTGAGGTTGTTGCCGGCCAGCAGGTCGAGGCGGCTGTCGGCCTGCACCACGCCGCTGTTGACCAGGTTGTTGCCGGCGATCGCCGAGAGGCTGCCGGTGGCTTTGAGGGTGCCGGCGTTGCTCAGGTCGCTGCCGGCAATCAGGTTGACGTCGGTGCCTTGTATCAGCGCGCCGTTGGCGGCCAGGCGGTTGTTGGCGTTGGCCAGGTAGAGCACGGGCACGAGGACGGTCTGGCCGTCGACCACTTCGCTCTGCATCCACACGATGTCATGGGTCAGGGCCGCGACTTGCTCGGAGGACAAGGCGGTGCCGACGCTGAGGTTCAGTTGCTGCTGGGCGGCGATACCGTTGTCCATCAGGTATTTGAACTGCGCGGTATCGCTGGTCTGGCCGTCGATGAAGCGCGCGCCGGTGCGGGCGACGATGGCCTGGTCGACCAGGGTCTGTTCATAGAGACCGTCGCCCAGGCGCTTGGCGCTGGTGTCGGGATCGTAGCCCAGCGCGGCAAGCATGTAGTCCGAGCTCATGAACTGCTTGAGGTTGGTGAGCGCGGGGTTGGTTTCGATCAGGTACGACGTCAAATTAAAGAAAACTCAGTGTTCATCGAACACCGCACCTGCGCGCTCGGACTGTACGAATCCAGCGGAACTTAAGCCCCGCGAAGGCTCTCCACCCACACATCGAGAGTTTTTTTGACCTTGAGTACAGGAGCGCATCAATGAACCTCCACCACAGCGCCACACAGGAAATCATTGCCGTCGACAAGCAGGGCCAGCAGGTGCTGTTTCTCGACCCTGGGGATCTGTCAGTGCGCGCGGCCATCACCGGTTTGCCCGCTCGGCCCCACGAACTGCTGATCATCCAGCAGCAGCGCAAAGCCTACGTGCCCATCTATGGCGACGGCGTGCACGGTGACAACCCTCACCCGAACCACCAGGTCGCGGTGATCGATCTCGACAGCCGCAGCCTGACCGGGTTTATCGACACCCTGCCGTTTCTGTCGCCCCATACCGGGCGCCTGGGCCGCGATGGCAAGGTCTACCTGTGCTGTGAAAACAGCGCGACGGTCATCATCATCGACCCCAGCCAGGACAAGGTAGTCGGGCACATCGAGGTCCCATCGAACAACGTGCACAGGCTGATCCCGCTGCCCCATGCCGATCAGGTATGGGCTGAAAGCGAGGAAGACGGCCAGTTGTACGCCATCGACGTGCACGGCAACACCGGCCAGGTGGCCGCCACCCTGGCGATGCCCGGCCCGTTGAATGGCATCGATGCCTCGCCCCTGCGGCCCTGGGTGATCGCCTCGGACGCAGACCGGCCAGTGATCTACGCGGTCGATACCACGGAGCGCCGCGTGTTTCACTCGATCGAATTGCCCGGGCATCAGCGCCCTGGACAGGTGGTGCGCTTCAGTCCCGACGGCCGGCTGCTGGCGGTCATCGGCGACTTCGATCCGGTGGTGAGCTTTTTCGATGAGCATCTGCAATGGCTGTTCAACGCTGAACTCGGTGACAAGCCGCTGGACGGTTGCTTCAGCCCCGCCCAGGATTACCTGCTGGTAGCCAATGAAAACGACGCTACCGTCAGCGTGATCGACATCGCCAAGCGCAAAACCCTCGGCCATGTACCGGTGGGTCAGGGGTGCGAAATTCTGGCGTACTTCGAGCGCTGAGCATGAACACTCGTGATCTCTGACACCAAAGCGGGGCGTACCGCGCTGAGCGGTACGCCCCGAGGCTGGGGTCAGACGCAGGCCGAACTTTCAATGGGCGTCAGATAATACTCTTGGCCCAGACAGCCTGCGCATTGGTGAACTCGCGCAATCCAAAGTGCGAGAGTTCACGCCCATAACCACTCTTCTTCACGCCCCCCACCGGTATACGCGCGTTGGTGGCCGGGTAGCCGTTGATGAATACCCCACCGGTTTCCAGGCGCCGGGCGATGCGTTGCGCGCGGCCCAGGTCTTGCGTCCAGAGGCTGCCGCCCAACCCGTAATCACTGGTATTGGCCAGTGCGATGGCGTGTTCCGCAGTGTCGGCCACGGTAATGGCCGCGACCGGCCCGAAGGTCTCTTCATCGAAGGCCGCCATGCCAGGCTGAACGTCACCCAGCACCGTCGGCGCATAGAAATTGCCCGGGCCTTCGAGCTTGTGCCCCCCCAGCAACAAGCTCGCACCGGCGGCCAGGGTGCGCTGCACTTGCCCATCGAGTTCATCGCGCAAATCGGCACGGGCCATCGGGCCAAGGTTGATAGCGCTGTCCAGCGGATCACCGACTGTCAGCTGGCTGACGGCAGCCACGAACTTGCGGGTGAATGCCTGCGCAATCGGTTGCTCGACAATGAAGCGCTTGGCCGCCAGGCACACTTGGCCGGCATTCTGAAACCGCGCTTCGACGGCCGCTTTCACCGCCAGGTCGATATTGGCGTCGGCCAGTACGATAAAGGCGTCGGAACCACCGAGCTCCAGCAGGCTTTTCTTCAGAGCCCGTGCGGCGGTGCCGGCTACCGCAGCACCGGCGCGCATGCTGCCGGTCAGCGTCACGGCGGCGATGCGTGGGTCTTCGATGGTGCGGGCCACGGTATCGTTGTCAGCCACCAGATTGACGAACAAGCCCTTGGGGAAACCGGCCGCTTCATAGGCGTCCTGCAAGGCGTAAGCCGAGCCCATGACGTTGGGGGCGTGCTTGAGCATGAAGCCATTGCCGGACAGCATGATGGGCGCCGAGGCGCGAATCACCTGCCACAGCGGGAAGTTCCAGGGCATGACCGCCAGCACGGTACCGATCGGCAGGAAAGAAACATGCACCTGATCGTCCCCCTCAACCTTGACCGGCTCATCGGCCAGAATCGCCGGGCCATGCTCGGCCACCCACTCAATGGTGGCGGCGCACTTCTCCACCTCTCCCCGCGCTGATAGCAGGGTCTTGCCCATTTCGGCGGTGATCAGCGTGGCCAGGGGTTGCGCGCGCTCTCGCAGGATAGCGGCCAGGCGCCGATAGGCCGCCACTCGTTCGTGCATCGGGGTGGCACGCCACAGGCGGAAGGCGGCGGCGTTCACATCGAGCAGTTGCTCGACTTCACTGGGCGTCTGAAACGAATACGTGGCGATCAGCTCACCGGTTGCCGGGTTGCGCGACGTTGCCACGGGGGCATGGCTGGATGCTGCGTTCAAGTTGCTCATCGGTATCACCTCGTTGACGGTTCGGCAGCCCTGTTTGCGCTGCGATGACCGCCACTTTAGGTACACCCGAGAATGCCAGGAAGGCGTGTTGTTATCCTATGACTGCGGGTCATAGGCAGTGTGGCGAGGGATGTAGGTGACCAGCGACAGGTCCGGCCGCCCTTCCGGCGTGAGGGCCACATAGGTGAAATCGATGTAGCCACTGATGGGGTGCAGCAAACGCTTGCGCCCTTCTTCGAAGCCTTTGACGTCGGTGTCTTGCCACCACTCGCGAAACTCCGGACTCTGCGCCGACAGTTCTTCAACCAGGCTGTCGAACGGCGCTTTGTCCAAGGCCTGCCCCCGGGCCGCACGAAAGGCGCTGATCATGCCGCGGGCCATCTGCTCCCATTCCAGGATCACGGTCCGGTAAGGCGGATAGAGGAACAGCAGCCGCAGGGTGTTGCGCTCATGCGGTTGCAGCGAACCGTAGTCGACGAACAAGTCGGCGATCGCGTCGTTCCAGGCCAGGATGTCAAGTCGAGCATTGCGCACATAGGCCGGGATCGGGTTGATGGCTTGCACCAGCATCTCCAGACCCGCGGTCACTCCACCGCCTGTCGCCGCAGCGGGAGCCTCCAGTGCGGACAGCGCATAAAGATGCGCGGATTCGACGCGGTCGAGCTTGAGCACGGTGGAGATGCGCCGCAGCGCATCGGGCGAAGGTTGAATATCACGCCCCTGTTCAAGCCAGGTGTACCAACTGACGCTGACCCCGGCCAGTACGGCCACTTCCTCGCGACGCAAGCCGGGCGTGCGCCGAGGCCCTTCAGGAAGGCCGAAGTCCTTGGGATCGAGACGGGCGCGTCGGCTGGTGAGGAACTTGCCGAACTCGCGGCGCTGCTCTACAGATGGCCTGTTTGCCATAAATCACTCTTGCGCGAAGTTTTCGTGCGGTGATCATAAGGCGCCAGCAGCGGCACGACTACCCGCATCCGTGACGGGATCGAGCGAAGTTTCAATCCGGGTGATTGATCCTGGTGCGCAACGTCCTCATCAATCCCAAGGCAAAAGCACACTCTGCGGCGATGAATAAAGGCCCGATCAACAAACTCATGAGGTCATCCACAAAGGCCGGTTTGCGGCCTTCCCAAACATGACCGAGAAACTGCAGCCCCCAACCCAGAACAAAACTGCCCGCACCCAGCAGCAACCAGACCACCGTCGACTGCTGCGCCGCCAGGTGACCGAGCGCTGCGGCGCAGCAGAGGCTGATCGATAAGGCCAGCCCCAGCCTGACGTCCAGGCACAGGTAATAGACCGAGATGACGGATACCGCCAGCCATGCGATAGAGATACCGGCCGGGCCAACGGGCAGCGTCGGCCTGGACAGCAGGATCGCCACGCCAAGCACGATCAGTGGGATACCAAAGAAATGGGTGACGACGTTACGCCGGTCCTGGTGATAAGCGCCGTATTTTGCCAAGTGTTGTTCTATGCGTCTCATGGAAGCCCCGGATGAGGTCGAGCGGTGCATCTATAATGGCGTGGCGCCGCGGGTACGAATGTCAGCCACCCGACACAAGGAAAAATAATGCCCCGCTTGTCGATGACAGACCACAGCCTTCTCGCCACCCTGCAACGCGGTGACTGGTTCGCCACACTCCCCGCTCCCTTGCAGCAACGGATCCTCGACGCTGGCGAACAGATCGACCTGACCGAGGGCGAACGCCTGTTCGCCAAGGGCGATGCGCCGGACGGGCTTTACTGTGTGCTGCAAGGCACTGTGCGCATCAGTACCGTCAATGAAGCGGGCCGAGAGATGATTGTCGCGCTCCTGGAGCCGCCCCATTGGTTCGGCGAAATCGCACTGTTTGATAATGAGCCTCGCACTCACGACGCCTGGGCGACTGCGGATACATGCCTGTTAAGGCTGGCGCAACGAAAGCTGGAGAACATGCTCGAACTCCACCCACAGGACTGGCTGTACTTTGGCAGGCTGCTGACGCGGAAACTACGGGCTGTCTTCAGCGCCATGGAAGACATGGCACTGACCCCGCCGACCGCTCGCCTGGCGCGAAGACTGGTCAATATGGCCGATGGATTCGGCACCCTGGCAGAGGGCAGCCAGCGCACCATTACGGTGTCTCAGGAAGCGCTGGGCTCGATGCTGTCTCTTTCGCGTCAGACCATCAATCAGTCTTTGAAAGAGCTGGAAGTGGCCGGGGCGATTCGGCGTATGCGGGGGGCGATCGTGATTGTTGAAATCGACAGGTTGATTGGCAGGGGCAGCGAGTGACGCCGCCAGACGCAAACTGCCATTTCCCTCCATACCGGGGCGCCCACAACAGGCCTTGGGTCATCTAGATCCCGCTGAACCAGTTATACCCCTGATCTTCCCAATACCCGCCCGGATAATCGTTGCTGACGAATATCTCGACGATATGCTTGGGGTTCTTGAAGCCCAGTTTTGTTGGCACTCTGACGCGCAAGGGGTAACCATACTCGGGCGGCAAGGCGACCTCGGCATAATCGAGTGCCAGCAATGTCTGGGGGTGCAAGGCCGTGGGCATGTCGAGGCTGGAGTAATAACGATCGGCGCATTTGAACCCGACGAACTTGGCGGTAGTGTCGGCGCCGATGTGTTCGAGGAAGGTCCGCAACGGCACCCCGCCCCACTGCCCGATCGCACTCCAGCCCTCGACACAGATCAGGCGGGTTATGTCCGTGCGTTGCGGCAACTTGCGCAGCCCTTCCAGGGTCCAGGGGGCCTTGTCGCGGACCATCCCTGATACCGCCAGGGAGTAACTGCCCAGGTCGATATCCGGTATATCTTCCTCGCCGTAAAAGGCGTTGAACGGAAACGGCTGGGTCATCTGCGCCTTGGAGAACGTCGGCGCCAGCCGCTGGCCGCTGAACAGCCAGGCCTGAACGCGGTCGTTCCAGCGCGACATGGCCCACAGCACCTTGTCGACCTGATCGCCGTCCTGCAGATTGCAGCCGGTGAGCATGGCCATGGCGCCAACGGTCAGGCCGCCACGCAGAAAATGGCGGCGCTGAATGTTTTCCAACAGGATGCGCTGCGCGGGCTCCAGCTTGACTGGAGGGCCGCGGCGTTTTGGCGATTCAATCATGATCGGGTTTCCCGGTTTCCATTGGCCGTAGGCCGCCAGTGATCATCGGCAACAGGGTTTTGGGCACCAGGAGCACCAGCACCAGGTGCACGACCACGAACGCGCCGATCGCCGCCATGGCCGTGAAATGCACATAGCGCGCAACGTCGTATCCACCCAGCAGTGCCACCAGCTCTTGTAGCTGTATGGGTTTCCAGATGGCTAACCCCGACACCACAATCAGCACGCCCGCCGCCAGCACCAGCCAATACATCAACCGCTGCACCGCGTTGTACACGCCCTTTTGGTGAACGAGCCGAAAGCGCAATGCGTCAAGCAGATCGCGTTTGACCGCCTTGGCCGTCACCGGCAACAGATCGCGTTTGAGGTGTCGACTGGCCAGACCGTACAGCACATAGATCAGACCATTGGCGGCAAGCAGCCACATCACTGCAAAATGCCAGGCCAGTGCGCCTCCCAGCCAGCCACCGACCGTCAGTTGCGTCGGGAAGCGAAAGGCGAACAGCGGCGAGGCGTTGTAGATCGCCCAGCCGCTCATGAACATGCAGCACATGGCAAACGCGTTGATCCAATGCGTAAGGCGCACGGGCCAGGAGTGAATGCGACGCTTGGCCATCGAATGGCGCTCCTTTACCAGGCTTGGCGATACCCGATGCCAGCGGACTCGCTGGCGCAGGCACTCCTGACAGTTGTAGTCGATTACATCGGTGGTTGGAAACCATCTTTGCCGACGGCGACGCCACGTGCGCTTTTACCATCATCGGCAGGGAACACGACGATCTTGGCGCCCTTGACCAACTGCTCGACCTTGCCCTTCTCGACATAGGCGATCGGTACATCCTGTGGCACCACCAGTTGCTTCTCGCCACCCTCATATTTGACCGAAAGCGTACGGCCGTTGGTTTTCGCCAAAGTGCCCACGGTACCGTTGGTCATGGTGCCGGTGCTGCCATCGGCATTCTGCCAACCGTAGTGACCTTCACCGCTGCCCTTGAGGCTCGCTTCGAAGACGGTGACTTCCAGTGCCTTCAAGGTACCGTCCGACTGAGGCGTGGCTGCCGAACCGATAAAGCTGTCGGCCTTGATCGAATCGATATCCGCCTTGGATACCAGACGAATACCGGTTTTATCGGTCAAGCCAATGGTCTGGTGAGCGCCAGCTCGAGTGGTGAACGACAGCGTATTGTTTTCAACGCTGTCGACCGTGCCACGCATCGGCTTGACGACAGGCATGTCGGCAGCCGAGGCCATTACAGCGGCGCTCAACAACAATGTGCCTAAGGTGCAGGACAGGGCAGTCTTGATCTTCATTGAGACGATTCCTTGCGATGGGTGTATAGCTATCCTCGACGAACAACCGGCCCCTCAGCATGACCGGCTAATGACATTTTTGTCATTCGCGCCGTCACGTCCGTCAATGACAGAAATGTAACCGACACGGTTGCAACCGTTGTTTAGACTGCGTTGCGCACGCATTGTGCGACACGCCTGTTAGAAGTTAGTCGAGAACGCCCGAGCGAGCCCAGACGATGCACATTCTGTTGATCGAAGATGACACTAAAACCGGTGAGTACCTGAAAAAAGGCCTCGGCGAATCCGGCTATAACGTCGACTGGGCCCAACACGGCGCCGATGGATTGCACCTCGCCCTGGAAAACCGTTACGACCTGCTGGTGCTCGACGTCATGCTGCCTGGCATCGACGGTTTCCAGATCATCGAGGTGCTGCGTGCCCGCCAGGACGTACCGGTGCTGTTCCTGACCGCGCGTGATCAGCTGCAGGATCGCATTCGCGGCCTTGAGCTGGGCGCCGACGACTACCTGGTCAAACCGTTTTCGTTCACCGAACTGCTGCTGCGCATCCGCACCATCCTGCGCCGCGGCGGGGTGCGCGAAGCCGACCGCTTTCAGCTCGCCGATCTTGAGCTGGACCTGCTGCGCCGACGGGTCACGCGTCAGCAGGAGGTCATTGCGCTGACCAACAAGGAGTTCGCCCTGCTGCATTTACTCTTGCGCCGCGAAGGCGACGTACTGTCGCGCACGCAGATCGCATCGGAGGTGTGGGACATGAACTTCGACAGCGACACCAATGTGGTAGACGTTGCCGTCAAGCGTCTGCGCAGCAAGGTCGACGCGCCTTATCCGATCAAGCTGATCCATACCGTGCGCGGGATTGGCTACGTCTGCGAGGTGCGGCCATGCGAACCCGACGCCAACCTTCCCTGACCCTGCGTTCGACCTTGGCGTTCTCGCTGGTGGCGATGCTCACCGTGGCGGGCGCTGGCCTCTATCTGTACGAGTCGATGAAAGCCTCGCTGCTGCAGCGCAGCGACCACGCGGTACTGGGGCGCCTGGATCACTTTCGCAAACTGCTGCACTACGACCTGACACTGGACAAGCTGCAGAGCAGCCCGCAGATATTCGAGAACATGCTCGACAGCGAAGACGATATTTTCATCATCGCCGAGCCCGGCCAGACGCCGGTGATCATGGTGAACCCGCTGCAGGCCGAGCTCCCGCCGTTGCCGGTGACTGCCGAGGGCATGCAGGCCGATGCCGCCAGCCTGCGCACCGGCATGGCCCCGTCGGGCGTTCCGCTGCGGGCAGCGACCGTGCAAACGAGCTCCGCCGGGCGGGCGGTCAACCTCACGGCTGCACACATCATGGTCAAGGAAATGAGCCTGCTGGCAGACTTTCGCCAGCGCATCTATCTGGCCGTGGCACTGGCGTTTCTGATCACCGCACTGCTCGGTTTCGTGCTGTTGCGCCGCGGCTTGCGGCCGCTGCGAGAAATGGCCGCGCATGCCGCCGACATCTCCCCCGAGCGCCTCGAGAGCCGCATGCGCAGCGAAAACACACCGGTGGAGCTGCAACAACTGAGCGATGCCTACAACGCCATGCTCGATCGTCTGGCCGACGGGTATCTACGGCTCACGCAATTTTCGGCAGACCTGGCCCACGAGATTCGCACGCCGGTGGGTTCGCTGATGGGGCACTGCCAGGTCGCGCTGCGTCAGGTGCGCAGCGCCGATGAGTATCAGGCGCTCCTCGCGTCGAATCTTGAAGAACTCGAACGTATCTCGCGGATTGTCGAGAGCATTCTTTTTCTGGCCCGTGCTGATGAGACCCAGGCCGTACTGCAACGCCAGCCTTTGTGCGTGCATGACGAAATGCAGCGCGTGGCGGAGTACTTTGAAGGGCTCGCCGAAGAACGGCAGATCCGTCTGCTGATCTCGGGGGACGCAACCCTCAGCGCAGACCCGCTGCTGCTGCGCCGGGCCCTGAGCAACCTGGTAGCGAACGCGATCAGGTACGCCGATCACGGCAGCGAGGTGCTGATCGGCGTCACCACGGCGCAGGCGCACTGCCGCATAGAGGTCGAAAATCAGGGCCCCGTGCTGAGTGACTCGGCCCTGAGCAAACTGTTCGACCGCTTCTATCGAGGCGATGCTTCGCGGCACCAGAGCTCGGATTCCAATGGCTTGGGATTGGCCATCGTGGCAGCGATCATGCAGCTGCACGGCGCAGAAGCGAGCGTGGTGCAGCCACGCCCTGGGTATATCCGCTTTGCGTTGAGTTTTCCGATGGCGTGAGCGGCGCAAGTACCGCATTGCCGTTAAATCAATCGGGGGGAGCGCCCGGCGCACTCACCCGCCGATCTCGCTCCTGGATCACTGCAGCCGATTAGCAAATTGCCCCACGGCATCGACAACCTTCTTCGCGCCTTCGCGGATCTCGACAATCACTGCGCCCGCCTGATTGGCCAATATCAGGCCCTCTTGGGCCTGGCCTCTGCTGCTGGCGATGCTGTCAATGGCCGCCTCTACCAATTGCTGGTTTTGCTGCACCACCGTCACGATTTCATCCGTCGCCTTGCTCGTGCGGCTGGCCAGCTGCCTGACCTCATCGGCAACCACGGCAAAGCCCCGACCCTGTTCACCGGCACGCGCTGCTTCGATCGCCGCGTTCAACGCCAGCAGATTGGTCTGGCTGGCGATTCCACCGATGGTCTGTACCATCGTGCTGATCAATAGAGACTGCTTGCCCAACGCTTCGATACCGGCGGAGGCCGAGGCCATTTCCTGAGTGATCAGTTCCATGGTTTCCAGGGTTTTCTTCACCACTTGCGTGCCGTTCTGGGCGGTCGAATCGGTTTGCCGAGACACCTCATACGCGGTCGCAGCCGCCTCGTTGACCCGCGATTCGCGCTCCACCTGGTCAGTGACGACGGTCGCGAACTTCACGACCTTGTACAGCCTGTCCTGGGTGTCGCGCACCGGATTGTAGGTCGCTTCCAGCCACACATCGCGCCCATGGCTATCACGGCGCTTGAAACGGCCCGCCATCACTTCCCCAGCGTTGAGACGGCGCCAGAAAGCAGCATAATCGCTAGCGCTGGTATCGCCCGGGACACAGAACATCGAATGGTGCTTGCCGACGAGCTGGGCAAGGTTGTAACCCATCGCACCCATGAATTGCGGGTTGGCGCGCAGCACGTTGCCACCGAGGTCGAACTCGATGACCGCTGTCGAGCGCTGCAGCGCAGCAATCACATCCTCATTCTCCCGCGCCGTTTCGGTCGCCTGCGTCACGTCCATGCCCAGGCACAGGATGCTGGTGGCTTTGCCGTTGATGTCTTTGAGCGGTTGCCAGTGCGCCTGTATCCACGCCAACGAGCCGTCGGCCTTCAGGAAACGGTACTTGTCGGATACAGAGCTGCCGCTGCTTACCGCGGCGCGCAAATTGGCATAGCACGGCAAGGTCTTGACGTAATCCGGCACGAACGCCGACAACGGCTTGCCGGTAATCTGTTCCGCCTTGAGGCCCAGCAGCGCCGCAAAGCGTGCGTTGCAATGCACGATGTTGTAATTCTCGTCCACCGAGAACTTGATCATCTCGGCCTCAAGGCTTGCCTGGACCTGGCGCAGTATCAACAGCTCGGCATCCTTGAGCAGCAGTTCTTTCTTGAGGGTATTGTTGAACATAGCGCGCACCGGATGTCTTGGAGTTGCACTGGCTATCGGCTTGGTCGCCTGCTACATGAGCGCATAAATTAAATGGCCGATTTCAAATCACACAATTGTCCGCGCCATGTCGAACTTTCAGTGGTTTGTCAGAAGTTCCATTCGCGGTGGTCGCGGATGAAGTCAGGTCGCTGGCCAACCGCACTCAGCAATCGACGGTGAAGATCAGAGACATGATCACGTGCCTGCAGTCCGGCACCCAAAATGCAACTACCGTGATAATGACTAGCTGCAACCTTGCCGGTGAGACGGTCGCACAGACGCGAAAGCTTCTCCCACGCAACACACATCGGCAACGCAGAAAATGTCCAGCTCGCACCTGTTCATCACCTCTGCAAGCCATGTATTACTTGCGTCACTCGCCATCAGGCGCCCGCCAATCCTCCAGCCGGATCACCGCGATGCCCGACTCGATCACGCCTTACCAGATCCCCCAGTGGGTGCCCGGTCGACTGCTGAGCGGCAGCGATGCCCTGGGCTGGCAGGGGCTGATCCAGCGTTCCTACCAACTGCGCGCCGTCGATGTGGTGGTGCCGCCGGTGGATCACTTCGCGATCATGCTGCAGTGCTCAGGCTCGGTGGAACTGCAGCGACGCACTGGCAGACACTGGGTGCGTGAGCGGTATGCGGCGGATGATGTGTCGTTGCTGTCCGTCGCCCAGGAGTCCCATTGGCGCTGGGCAGATACGCTGGATGTCTCGCATGTTTACCTCAGTCGCACATTGCTGACCAAGGTCGCCGAAGACGTCGCCGACCGCAGCGTGGCGAGCGTCACCCTGCATGATGTGCTGGTCACGACCGACCCGTTGCTGGCGAGCCTGGCCAAGGCCATTACCGCCGAAGCAGCGGCGCCGGGCCTGGGCGGCAGCCTTTACGTCGAGGCGCTGGCCACGCAAATGGCGGTGCATTTGCTGCGCCGCTACTCGACCCTCGACTATCGCCGGGACGTACCAAGGCCCAAGTTTGATGGCCCGCGCCTGCGCACGGTGCAGGCCTACGTTGAAGCGCATCTGCACGAGAGCTTGTCCATCGCCCGGCTTGCCGAGCAGATGGGCATGGGCCCGTGGGCATTCTCGCGAGCGTTCAAGGAGGCCACCGGGTGCCCTGCGCATCAATACATCGTCGGCTCACGGATCAAACGAGCACAGTCACTGCTGGCCGAGGCCGATCTGCCGCTGCGCGACATTGCCGTGCAATGCGGATTCTCCGACCAGGCGCACATGACTCGCTTGCTCAAGTCCGCCCTGGGAGTAACGCCTCGGCAACTGCGTCAACGCGCCGCTGACTTCGAGACGGCCCCGTCGCGCTGAGCCCCACCTGATTATTCAAAAAAAACCACCCGTTCCTTCAAGACTCCCGGCCCGGCCAGTCTGTAGCGTGTCGATCAACGAGCTGCACGTCGCGCGGGCACTAACGACCGCCACGATGCCTCGCCACCTATAAAAACAAGATCTGGAGGCCGTATGAACGTCACCCCATCAATGTCTCGCCCTAGCGCGGCACACAATACCCAGCGCTACGACGCCGTCATCATCGGCGCCGGGATTGGCGGTCTGTATCAGCTGTACCGACTGCGTGAAGCCGGGCTCAAAGTCCTGGCCATCGATGCCGGCAGCGGCGTCGGCGGCACTTGGTACTGGAACCGCTACCCCGGCGCACGCGTTGACTCCCCCAGCCACGTCTACCAGTACTGGTTCAGTGAAGAACTCAACACTGCCTGGAACTGGAGCGAGCGCTTCCCGGCGCAACCCGAGACCGAGCGCTACCTGAACTTCGTTGCCGACCGCTACGCCTTGCGCAAAGACATCCAGTTCTCTACCCGCGTGTTGTCCTGCGACTTCGACGAGTCGCGCGAGCGCTGGCAGGTGCGCACAGACAAGGGCATTACCCTCGACGCCAAGTATCTGATCTCCTGCGCGGGCACGCTGTCGACTCCGTTGAACAATCTGTTCGAAGGCGAGCAATCATTCCGGGGCGAGGTCTACCACACGGCACGCTGGCCCAAGCAACCCGTGGACTTCACCGGCAAACGGGTGGGTGTGGTGGGCACTGGCGCCACCGGTATCCAGGTGATCCAGAGCATCGCCTCGCAGGTAAAAACACTGACGGTGTTCCAGCGCACCGCACCCTATACCATCCCGATGCGCAACCAGTGCTACACCGATGCCGATCGGGCAAAACTGAAAAGCCGCTTTCACGAGATCAAGCACCAGGTGCGCAACAGTTTTGTGGGCTTTGATTTCGACTTCACCTATGGCAGCTATCACGATGCCTCGCCGAACGATCGCCGGGAAATCCTCGAGATGCTCTGGGACGATGGCTCGTTGGCGCTGTGGGCCGGGTCCTACGGCGAGATTTTTACGGACGAGGCCGTGAACAAAGAGGTGTCGGCGTTCGTGCGGCAAAAGATGAGCGAGCGCATCAAGAATCCGGCCCTGATCAAGCAACTGGTGCCCACCGACTACGGCTTCGGAACCCGCCGCGTCCCTTTGGATACCGGCTACCTGGAAACCTTCCTGCGGCCCAACGTAAGCATCGTCGACATCAAGGCTGCGCCCATAGAACGCATCGTCGAGAACGGCGTGCAGACCGCCGACGGCAAGGTGCACGAACTGGATGTACTGATCCTGGCCACCGGCTTCGACGCCTCGACGGGCGCCCTGACGCAGATCGATATACGCGGGCGCGGCCAGCAGTTACTTCGGGACGAATGGTCCAAGGACCTGCGCACGACGCTAGGCTTGATGGTGCACAAGTTTCCCAATCTGTTCCTCACCGCCGCGCCGCTGTCGCCCGGGGCTGCCCTGTGCAATGCGCCGACCTGCCTGCAGCATCAGGTGGAATGGATCACCGACTGCATCCGATTCCTGGAAGACAACCAGCGCGCCACCATCGAGCCGACGCTCGAGCAGCAGGATCGATGGGTGGCGCACCACGACGAAGCGGCTTCGACCTCACTGCTGGCCAAGACGCGCTCGTGGTACACCGGCGCCAATGTCGACGGCAAACCCAAGCGCCTGCTGGCCTATGCCGGGGGCGTCAACGTCTACCGCGAGCACTGTGACGCCGTGGCCGCGCAGGCCTACGCGGACTTTCGTATCAACTGATCGGCAGGCCGGCCAACAGGTCGGCCTATGCCCGGACTCGCAGGTGAATCCATGACCTCGCACGCCTATTACAATCAGCAAAACCACGGCCCCTATGAGCTCGTGGATGTCGGCGCTTTACCACTGATATCAGGTGAGACCCTGCATCAATGTCGATTGGCCGTGGCCACTTTCGGCCAGCTCAACGCCGCCAGGAACAACGCCATCCTGATCCCCACCTGGTACTCGGGAACCAGCAGGATCATTGCCGATGTATTCATCGGTGCCGGGCGCGCTATCGACCCGGGCACGTACTTCATCATCATCGTCAACCAGATCGGCAATGGCCTCTCCAGCTCGCCGCACAACACCCAGGGCCCCCAAGCCCGCGGCCACTTCCCGAAGATCGCCATCGCCGATGACGTCAGCGCGCAGTACCGGTTGGTGACCGAGCATTTCGGCGTGCAGCAGTTAGCGCTAGTGATGGGCGGTTCCATGGGCGCTCAGCAAGCCTACGAATGGGCGGCGCGCTATCCGTCGATGGTGCAGCGCCTGGCAACCATCGCCGGCACTGCCCGCACGAGCCCGATCAATCAGGTGATCAGCGACGCGATCATCCATGGCTTACGCGCCGACCCGCAGTTCAAGGGCGGCGAGTATGCCGACTCCACCAACGTCAGCGAGGGCCTGAAACAGCACGCGCGGCTAATGACACTGCATGGCTTGAGCCCGGAATTCTTCGAGAGCGGGCACTACACATCCTTGCGTTTCGCCAGCGTCGGCGAGTTTGTCGAGGGCTTCATGACGCCCTACTTCGAGACCATGGACCCCAACGCGTTGATCACCCAGCTGGAGAAATGGCGCGGCGCGGATGTCAGCCATATCACGGGGGGCGACCTGCGGGCTGCTCTGGGGCGAATCACTGCCAGGACCTGCGTGCTACCGATCACTCAGGACCAGTTTTTCCCGCCGTCGGTATGTGAGGCCGAAGCACGATTGATCTCGGACGCGACCTGCAAATCCATCGACAGCCCGTTCGGGCACTTGGCGTTGTTCGGCGCCGATGCCAACTGGTTGAGATTGCTGGATATGGAGCTCAAGGCCCTGTTGCGCTGAGCAACGTCGATCAGCCTGAGCCCGCAATGCAGAACATGAATGTGTTTTGGACGTTGCGCCAGTTTTATTGGCCGCCGTGCACCTGTGCCCGCAGGGCTGTGGCCGTAAAATAGCCTCCGTCGATTACGTCGATGCCAGCAGATGCCGCGCCTTACCAACGCTCCACTCATCTGCCTGGCTCACCTGGCTTTGCCCTTGGTACAGGTGATTTCTCAAGGCGTCCTAGTGACGCCTTTTTTTATGGGCGAGAATTTTCCCGGGGACGGGGTCGGCCACGGTGACTGGGAAATCCCACCCAAGCAAACACATCCACCAAACCAGAAAAAGGCAGCCCGCGGACTGCCTTCGGTGAACCTGGAACTTAGAACTCAGTGCATCCCACCCACCAGCCCTAAAGAACGCAAAACATCCTCGGATTGCAAGTGAGTATGCGGGCTGACCATCTTGCCACCCTGCTCGACCCAGCCCATGAAATTTTCGCCAGCATCCCAGCCCAGCAACCGCTGCACCTCTTCGGGCAAGCCCTTGAGAATGTCGAACGGCACTGACAGGTATTGGTTCTCTTCCTGGCGCACGCAGCCCAGATCGATGCCCATGGTCAGGCCCTGGCGCGCCTGGTCGCTGCTGTTGGTACCACCGCCATGGTAAGTGGAACCGATGAACAGCAGGGCCGAACCCACCGCCATCTCCGCGTCCACGGTTTCTTCAGGCTCGGGACGGCGCTCGTCATCCCACTTGTGGCTACCCGGAATGACCTTGGTGGCACCGGTCTTTTCGCTGAACTCGGTCATCGCCAACATGATCTGCAGGCGCGCCTCACGGCCATATTGCGGGTGGCGCCAGAGGAAACTGGTGTCGTCACGATGCAACGGCTGTTTGCCCTGGCCCGGATGAATCTCGATGGCCTGGGTCATGCCGATCTGGATCTGCGGCGTGATGGTGGTGCGCTCGTGACCGAACCACACCGACACCGGCTTTTGCAGTATCTGCCGCGCTGCGCCCAGATACAGAGGGTGCATCACCACATCGACCATCCGCGGGGCACGTGCGAACAACCGGCTAGCGCGACGCGTCGAGGTGCCGACGAAGAAGTTTTCGTGGCCGAAGGTGGAAGTGTCCAGGGCCGCGTCGATCTGCTGCTTGAGCTCCTGGAATGCCGTACCGGTCAGGAAATCGGCAATGATGACACCGCCATCGCGCTCGATGATTTCAACTACCTGCTCCACGGACGCATTGCCTGGCAGAGTGACGAGGGAAGCCTTGGACATGATGGATTCCTTGCGGATAGGTTAATCGTGCGGCGCCTGGCGACGCGCACTGAATGAGTTCGTTGCCGCAAATATAGGGTGGCGCCCACAGGCGTGACAGGTTGGCGCCAGACATTAACAGGTGAATAAAGGCCACACGGACATCGCGCCCGCGTGGTGGTCGACACGGATCAGAAGGTCCAGGTGATCAAGGTCTCGAACAGGTTGGAGCGGGCGTTGTTACCGAACGCCTGCTTGGCGCCATCCCCCGGCGTGGCCAGGCCATACACGGCACTCAGGGTGACGGCGGGAGTGATCGTCCAGTTGGCGTACAAGTCGATTTCCTTGGCAAAGTCGCGGCTGGTAATGCCGTCCGGTTTCTTGTCGAACTGGAATTTGTAGCCCATCAGGCCGACGGTCAGGTCCTGGCGCGGCGCCACGGCCAACTTGAGCATGTCGATATCGACGTTATTGTTGAACAGCATGTACTCGCCGACGATTTCACCTTGGTACCAGTCGCCGTATTGGCCTCCGTAACCGTAGGTCAATGGGTCGTAATCATCGCTGTACTGAGTGCGGCGATAGGTCAGGGTCGGGGTCCAAGGCAAATCAGTGAACGCGTAGCTGGCCTGCGCATACCAGCCTTGGCCGGACTTGCGGGCATCGCCGCCTTTTTCCCAGACGTATTCACCGGCCAGCCCCAGCTGTGGCACCGCGCTGAACGGCGTGCCCTTGGCGCGGACATCGTACACGTTCAGGCCATCGCGCGCGGCGTTGTCGGCGTCCACAGTGTGCAGGTAGGTGGCACCCAGCGTGCCCAAGGTGTCGCGCCACTCCAGGTTCGCGCCGCGCATGCGCAGGTGCTCGTGGTAGTCGAAGTAGTCAGTGTTGGCGTTAGCGCGCAGGTCGAACAGGTCGGCGTGCACCTTGCCGGTGTTGAGCTGGGCTATCAGCGTGTTGCTGAATGCCGTACGCGGCCCGATCCAGGCAGCGCCGTCCTTGCCCTGGTCGGCATGGCCGTCGCCCACCAGAAAGCCGTCGCCGACCATGAAGGTCTGCTTGCCAGCGCTCAAGGTGATCGCGTCCTTGCCCAGGCCAGAGAACACGTCACCGCTTTTCCAGCCGACAAAGGCCGTTTCCAGGCTGGCGCGCTCCGGATCATCATGGGTCAGGCCAGCGGCATCGCTGCCACCGCGGGTCATGGCGCCAATTGCCGAGACACCGCCGAAGAAGGTGCCATAAGCCGTTTGCGGGCCGGTGATCTTGAAGCCCGGAAGCGCGAAGCCTTCAAAGCGGCTGGAGGTACGATCCACCGGCAAGCCGATGTAGCTGGTGCGCCCGCCAAAGGCCTGATGCTTGTCGTAGAGATACGCCGCGCCCAAGGTGACGCTGGGCTCGACCAGCACATCACCGATCTGGAAACTGTCGAGCGCGAAACTCGAACTCGCGTACAGCGCCCCCACCCCGGCCGCGATAAAACCTGCTGCAAACTTCATGACTGCTCTCCCCATTAGCGTGATCGAAACCGCGACCGATGCTGATCGCTTGGCACCGATTGTCGGGGCTGGAGGCAGAGGGCTGAAGGCGCAAACAGGTCAAAAAAGGGGATCGTCGAAGACACCGCCCACTCAGTCCTTGCCCTGCAAGCGATACTGCGACGGCGTGCATCCGCTCCAGCGCTGGAACGCCCGGCGAAACGCCGCCGCCTCGCTGAAACCGAGGTTTTCGGCGATCCGTGCTACCGGCATCTGCCGCGACAGCAACTCCTGCGCGCGCTGGTAACGGGCTTCGCAGAGCAGCTCGTTAAAGCTGGTACCGGCCGCGCGCAAGTGACGTTGCAGCGTCTTGCTGGAACAGGCCATGGAAGTGGCGACATTGCTCAATGACGGCGAGGTATCGAAACCGGCGCAGATGGCCGATCGGACGCTGGCAAGAAAATCCCGCGGGCTTTCCAGATGAGTCTTGAGTACCGAACAATGCGCCTTCATCTCGTTATGCGCCGTCGCGTTGGCGCACGGCAAAGGCTGATCGAGCCATGCGGCATCGAACGACAGGCTGGTGGGCCGGGCAACGTCGAAGGTCACTGGGCAATCGAAATACCGCCGGTAAGGCGTGCACTCGGGCGCGCTGGCAAAGCCGATATTGATCGCCGTCAACGGCAATGGCTGGTAGAGCAGATCGGCCATCACGCTCTGCAGCGCGGTCAGCGAAAACTCGATGGCCAGCCAGCGCAATTCGTCCTCGATATCGAAGGTCGCATCGACATTGAGCCAGGCAGTGCCCTGCTCCTGCACCAGGCGCAGCTCGAAGCCGGTGCCCAGCGGCAAGGGGTATTCGAAAAACAGCTCGAGGGCCGAGCGCAGGTCGCGGCTCGACAACAGGGTGAAGCCGAATACACCATAAGCGGCCAGGCGGCAGCGGTGACCCAGTTCCAGGCCAAGATGCTGGGCCTGGGTCAGGCGCTGGGCGTTGCGCAGGATCACGCATTCCTGCTCCACCGAAATCAGCTTGTCGCCGGCGCGCAAATCATCGGCAACCAGCTCGGTGCCCTGCAGCAGACGCTCGGTCGCATGCCCCGACTCAGCGACGAAGGCATTGACCAAAGCAATGAAGTGCAAGGTTGCCAGGCGATCGATGTAGTGGTGAGAGGTAGCCATGGTGCACACCCGGGAGTTCGATTCGACCCTGAGCATAAAGCCTGGGCCGGCGGTTCCAACAGGTGAGCAGTGACCTAAAAACGGGGAGTGATGGCCGACCGAATCAGGTCAACCGGCACGAATCATCGTCAGCCATACGGCTACGGTGGTATCGACGGTTTCTTGCCAATTCTGCGACAGGGCGTTGGTGTGCTTGTGGTAGAACAGCAGCCCTTCGATTTGCGAAGCGATCAGCACCGCGAAGATATCCGCCCGGGCAGCGGTCAGTTGCGGATTCACCTCTTGGATCAACTGTGCCATGACTCGGCAGAACGTCTCGTAGATGACGCGCAGGTGTTCGCCGACGGCTTGATCGTGCTCGGCCAGCGCCCAGCTCTGGAAGGAAAACGAAGCGATCCACGGATCACGGGCGGCTTCCATGTCCTGCTCGATCACGTCGACCAGACGTTCTTCAGCAGTGCGCGCGGTGTCGCTGGCGATGGCGACGAACTGCGTGACGAAGACTTCGATCTTGGCGCGGATCATCGACAGCAGCAGATTCTCCGTGGTGCCGCAGTAATGCTGGAGGTTGCTCAGGCTGATGCCCATCTCGCTGGCGACGCGACGCGCGGAAAACTGCGCATAGCCATCGCGCACGAAGATCATGGCCGCGGTATCGATGATGTCCTCGATACGCTGCACGCGTTTCTTCTCGCGGGGGCTGGCAGTGCGCTCGAACAGCGACTCGGCGCGTGAAGCTTCACTCAACATTGACATACTCCAAAGCAGAAGCCGGTGACACAGAATGCCTGCCGCAGAGCGGGTGGCGCAAGCCTGCGGCTGATGGGTGTAGTGCCGGTTCACCGCCCAGATTGCTTGAAGTGTACTGAACCAGGCAAACCAAGGTCAACCGACCTATTAATCCAGGCGATTGACCTTGGTGTCGGGCAGTCCAGGCTCTACAGGTCCTGGCGACCGATACGACGGTAGCAATCAGGCTTCGCTGCTCGCAGGTACAGCGCCAGCAACATGCCGACGACCGGTACTGCCCAGATAGCCAGTTGCAGCAGCTGCGCTCCTTCCCCGGTAATGCCTACAAGGGTTTCGAAGTTGACGATGGCCAAATAGAACACGTAGCCCAGGCCCAGCGCCGCCAGCACTGGCGCGACGAAGGTGCGCAGCGCCGAGACCTTGACCGGGGGCTTGTTGCGCAGGAAGTACACGGCGATCGCCACACTGGTGATCAGCATCATGACCAGGTAGCCATAAGCGCCGACTCCCGACTGATGTGCATAGAGCGTGGCCGGATCGGCACCGTTGAAGATGAACGGTACTTCCAGCAAGGCAACGATGATGGTTGCCACCAGCGAGCCCATGTACGGCGATTTGTTGCGCGGGTGCACCTTGGCCAGGACCTTGGGCAGCGCACCGTCCATGCCCAGCGAGTAGAGGTAGCGCGACATGATGTTCTGCATGCACAGCAGGCCGGCGAAGATCGAGGTCACCACCAGCACCGCCGCGAGGTTGACACCGAACTGGCCGACATATTTGCCCATGGCATCCGGAAACATGCCGACGGTGTTGTTGGTAGCCACTTCCGTTGCATTGGTCACACCATAGGCCGTCACCATCACCCAGGCCGATGCCGCGAAGAACAAGCCGATCAACGCCACTACCAGACCCGTGGCCCATGGAATGGTACGCTCCGGATTCTTGGTTTCTTCACGGAACACCGCCGTGGCCTCGAAGCCGTTGAAGCACAGCACGGCAAACAGCATGGCCAGACCGAACTGGCCACCGGTCAGCGCGTGCCAGGTGAACGGCTCCATGGAACGCCCTTCCGGCCCGCCATTGATCAACACCGCGAGGTCGAACACCGAGATCACTACCAGCTCGATGACCATGGCGACCACCAGCAGGTGCGACGATACCTCGAGTTTCAGATAACCGCAGTAGCCGACGATCGCCCAGATAACGATGGCGTACCAGTACCACTCGATCACCGGCCCGCCCAAGGTACTCGCCACCAGGGTCGAGGCCGAGATACCGAAGAAGGTGTAGGTACAGGCCGACATCATCAAGTAAGTGAATACCGCCAGAAACGCCGACCCCAGCCCTGCCACGCGGCCCAGGCCAGCGGTGATGTAGGCGTAGTACGCCCCCGGATTGGGCAGGAAGCGGCTCATGGCAGTGAAGCCGGCCGCGAAGATACCCACCAGCACCAGCCCGGACAGGTACACCGCCGGGGCGCCAATGCCGCCGAACATGACGATGATGGAAATGTAGCCGGCCACGGTCACCAGCGGCGCCGCGAAGGCCAGCACCGCGCCCATCAAGCGGAACAGCCCCATGTCGCCTTCCAGGCCGCCATTGACCAGCTCGACCGCACGATGGCCATCCAGCGGCGCACCGGCACCGGGGGTGAACACCTGGCTGATGTTTTCAGTGGCCATCCTCGGCACACCGTCTGGGTGGAGATTGGAGAGATTGTTTGTCGTACTCACCGGATAGCCCTTCTGTTGACCCTGAGAGGTGGTTGGGGGCGCGACGCAAGCGTCGGCTCCCGCTGCAGCTGATGACTCGGCCCCGCAACCGGGACCTCGTGGGAGCTAAAAGTAGGGCTCGGCGCGTTAGCCAAACAGGTGCCGAAGGGTCATTTTGGGGGATCGATCAGCCTGCCCTGCAATCCGTTGCGCTGAGCTTATCGCTGAGCGAGCGGTGCCGAAACCGCTGCGGATGGACGGACATGTCTATCCGCGACCTGCACGACCTGCGGGCGATGAAAAAGTTGACTTAGGTCAATCGACCATGTCTTATAGGTCGCACGACCTTATCAGCACAAGATCAGGCGTAGCGACACCGACCGACCTACCGCATTGCCCTTGCGCCACATCGATGATCCCCGGCCTGCCAAGACCGCGTTACCTGCAATGTTCCACCCCGCAGCGCTATTGCGTGCTGCCCTGGAACGACTTGGCTAGCCGATGAGGGCCGTACAATGGTGTCAGTGCAAGCATCACCCATCACTCCCGAAGACCGGGTGTTCTCGACCGTCGAATTGCAAGCGCTGCTGGCCAGCCATAGCGACGGGCCTGGCGCCCTGACCGAGTTGCTGGCACACAACGGCCTGCCGATCGATGCACTCCAGGCCCCCCTCACACGCCTGTCCCTGAGCCAATGGCTGGGCACCCTCACCGGCTGCTGCCACGCCAGCAAGGATCCGCTGCTGGCTCTGCGGGTCGGCCAACAGATGCACCTGACCGCCTATGGCATGCTCGGTTTTACCCTGCTCAGTAGCGCGTCGCTGCGCGAAGCCCTGGATATCGCCAATCAGTTCGGGTTGCTGGCCAACCTCAAGCATCAATTGCATCTGGAGGTGGATGGCGACGTCGCCCACCTGCACCTGCGCGAGAACTTCGCCTTGCTGGGCAGCGAGAGATACTTCTCCACCCTGCTCGAAAGCGCGAAGATCCTCACCCTGCTCGGCGACATGCTCGGCCATGGCTTCAAGGCCCAGGCGCTACGTCTGAACCTCAACCCCGAGCCGGCCGGTGCCCAGGGCATCTCCCAGGCCCTGGGCGTGCCGGTGCAGGTCAACTGCCTGGACAACTGCATCAGCTTCAGCAGCCACTATGTCGACCAACCGCTGCCCCAGTCCCACGCCATGACCCACCAATCGTGCAAGGCGCTGTGCAGCGCGCAACTGCATGAACTCAGCCAGCGCTACGACCTCTGCTACCAGATCCAGAAAATGCTCCTGGCCTCGCCCAGCCATATCCCGCCGCTGCCCGAAGTCGCCTCGCGCCTGCACCTGTCGCCACGCACCCTGCGGCGCAAACTCGAAACCGTGGGCAGCTCCTACAACCAGATCCTTGAAGACGTGCGCAAGAAACTCGCCATCCGCTACCTGCTCGACACGCCACTGACCACCGAGGCGATTTCCGAGAAGCTCAGCTACAGCGACGCCGCCAACTTTCGCCACGCCTTCAAGCGCTGGACCGGCACCGCACCGCGCGCCTTCCGTTCGCAGAACCGCGAGATCGACTGGAGCATGCCGCCAGCCTTCACCCTGCCCGGCGCCAATACCACCGCGCGGGCCCACGCCCGCGCCTGATCAAGCCCGCAAGCGCCGCGAACGTGGCGCACAAACAATCCAGGCGTTCATATGAACGCCTGGATTGTTTGCAGTGCTGAGCAACGGCAGATTACAGCCCTACCCGCACCTTCTTCTCGGCCAACTGCTTGACGTTGCGATAGCCGCCGCGATAGCTCGTGGCAATCACCAGCCGCATCAGCACGTAGTACGCCGCGATGCAGATCACCAGCGTCGGAATCGACGCCCCCACATACCGAAAGCTCGGCCCGACCTGCAGCGACAACGGATCGAACAGCATCAAGTAGACCACCACGCCCAGCACGATGATGAGCATCGCCACCCAGTTGACCCCACCCCAGAACCAGTAAGCGCTCTGTTTGTCTTTGACGAAAAGATGCGCCGGCAACACCACCTGACGCCGCAATAACACGTAATCGGTAAGCATCACGGCAGCGATACCGATGAACATCGCACTGTTGTAGGCCAGCCAGTTCATCACATGAGCGATCAGCCATTGAGTATTGAACGCGACCACCAGCCCTGGCAGCAGCAAGATGGCGACGATCAGATCCCAGCGCATCTTGGCGAAGAAGCGAACCTGCTGCACCGACACGCCGGCAAAATAGAAGAAGCTGAGCAAAGTGCCCAGGTTGGCCAGCAGCAACAAGGAGACGATGACCGTGCCCAGGCCGTTACCAGCGGTCTTGACCACCCACTCGGCAGGCTCGGTGGAACCGGTAGCGATGGCCGCCAGCGCACCGACCGCAGAGGTAAACCCGGCACCAATGACACCAGCGCCAACCAGCGAGGGGGTGATCAGATGCTTGCGCTTGTGGATCAGCCGCGCGATGCCACCGAAGAACGGCACACTGGTCAACGCATTGGATGCGCCGAACTCGACGCCATAGGCCAGCTGCAACAGCGGATCGGTGGCATAGGCCTGTTTGGGATCGACATTGGTGTTCAACAAAGTGCCGAGGCTGACATCACGGGTGATCAGATACAGCAACACGCAAGCGATGATCAGAATCGCGGGAGAAGTGAAGCGCGTCAGCAAGGCGATCATCGCCGGGCCTTTCTTCAGCAACACCCAGACTAACAACAGCATCGCCACCGAAACCGCAGCAACGAAGCCGTTGTCGATCTGGCCACCGGGGTTGAACAGGATCTGCTGCAGTCGACCGGCAGCCTGCCCGGTCATGGCGATCAAGACAAAAGACCAGCCCAGGGTGGTGACCAGGATCAACGCCAGCAGCAGCGACGAACCGCGGGTGCCCATGGAGCTTTTGGACGCGTCCACCGGATCGACGCCGAGGCGATAGCTGATCAGTCCTGAGGCGAGGTACACCGGCGCCAGGCCGACGATCAAACCGATCAGATAGCCAAGGATGCCGATGCGGGTATTGCCGATATAGGCAATGGAGGCGCCGAACAGGTAGTTGAAACTGGCCGCGCCGATAGCGACGCAGGCTGCTACCAGGGTACCAAAGCCCTTGTACAGCCGATCGTCCCCCTGAATCGGCAGGCGCCCTGCCAACGCCTCGCGCGCGGTGACTGTGCTCACCTGTGTCTGCGAATGACTCATGTACTTCCCCATCACGAACGTTAATAGAAACTCGGCCCATCTTCAGCGCTGGAACAGCGCGACCAGTGGGTCATTCAATGATTGCATTGCCGCGCGCCAGGACGCCGTCCAGCGTGAAGTCCGGAACGATGACGATGACGTGATGGACCATCAGAGGGAGAAGCCCACCAGCGCCCACAGCGCGATGCCGACGATGAACCAGCCGGCGGCCGTGGCGAGGATCGAACCCGTGGGTTGACGGGTCTCGTCCAAAGCGTTTGCAGGTGAATCCAGCGCGACCAGGCTTTTCACCAGATCGAGGTCGAGATCGCCGATGGATTCTTCTATCAAGAACGAATGATCGCCCAGTAGATGAAAGCTGGATGCGTCACGCATAAGGTGCTCCTGAAACTGATAAAGGCAGGGTTCCGAGGCAAATCATTATTGTTCTGGCCGACCGCGGCACACGTCTCTCTGAATGCACCGCTGTCGTGGGCCGATTATGCCCGTGCCGAGGATGGCCAACAGGTGCATAACGGCCATCTTGCTCAACGTCCAGAGTCAGCGCGGCCGAAAGGCCTCATAGGCAGCCGGCAATTCGTCCGCTTCATGACCCTTGCTCGCCGCTTGGTCCACATAGCCTGAAAACAGCTTCAGCAGGCTGTGCTCGACACCCGCATTCTGCGCCCGGTCGACCAGTGACTGCACACCCAGGGAGTGAACATGGATCGAGGCTTCGTTGCCGGTATAGTCCTGGCGGTCAATGGCATCGATAGTGCGCTTCCAGGCGCTTTCGATCACCGGCTTGAACGCTTGCAGGGCGGTGGCGAAATCCTTGATGTCGAGGCGCTCGGCCTGGAGCATCGCCGCGCTTTGCATCAAGGCGAAGGTATTGCCGTAATACATGGTCAGCAAGGTACCGTCGAGCACGTTGGCCGAGCCGGGGTTTTCGCCGACATAGGTCATGCGCCCGCCCAGCAGCAGCATTTCTGGCTCACAGCTTTCCCATGCCGCCCTGGGCCCCGAGACCAGCAACATGCACTCAGGCGTGCCGACCTTGGTGGGGTAATCCATGATCGCGCCGTCCAGATAATTCAGGCCGATTTCGGCTGCCCATTGGGCACCTGCCTGGGCCTGCCTGGCGTCGCCGGTGGTGAACTGCACCAGGGTCTTGCCCTTGAGCAAGGGCGCGATGTCGTCCTGCAGGAACAGGTCGTTGGTGCTGGCGTAATCGGACAGACACACGATGATCAGCTCACTGGCCTTGAGCGCTTCAACGAAGCTGGCTTGGGCCTTGGCGCCTAGCACCACCAGGGAGGCAGCCTTGGCGATCGAACGATTCCACACCGTGACTTGCAGGCCCGCATCGATAAAGGGCGGCACCAGCGCCGCCCCCATTTGCCCAAGCCCGATGAACGTCACGTTCGAATGTTTCATGGCGAATTTCCTTTCAGGTGGTGTGCATTGAAGTGCTGTGCCTGGACGCCAGCGCGTCGGCCAGCCAAGACTTTAGGCATCCCCCTGCCCATACAAAAGGTGATTTGCGGCCAAGAACATGACCCTGGCGGGACACCTGCTCGATCCCCACCGTCACCGCCAAACTGGCCGCGTTGCCTTGCTAACTTGGCCCCTGCTCACCTGTTGGCTTGCGCCATCGCGCACCTAACATAGCCCCTGACCAGCGGCCCGGGCGCAGCGCCACAGGGCTCGATTTCATCCATTTAAAGAGAGAGCGAGCAATGACCATCATCAAAGCAGACCACATCATGTTGAACGACCCGGCGCACGTCCGGTTGGCGCACGATCCCAAGTACGGTCACGGTTCGGCTTTCATCCACGGCACTTACGTGGACATCGATAACGCCGGCATCCCGATGTCGGACCTGGGCTTTACGCAGGCCGACGCCTGCTACGACGTGGTCAGCGTCAGCAAGGGTTATCTGTTTCGCCTCGAAGATCACCTGGAGCGATTCGAAAGCGCCTGCCGCAAGTTCCAGCTGACCAACCCCTACAGCAAGGCCGAGACCGTCGAGATCCTCGAGAACCTGATCAAGCAGGCCGGTACCAAGGAAGCCTACGTGTGGTGGGCCGTGACCCGCGGCTTCATGCCCGATGGCAACGACCGCATCAATCCGGCGGCCTATGAAAACCGCTTCTATGCCTTCGTGGTGCCTTACGTGTTCATCTCCGACGACGAACAGCGTGCTCGCGGCATCGATGTCATGGTCAGCAAGCTGTTCATCCGTATTCCACCGAAAGCGGTCGATCCTACCGCCAAGAACTTCCACTGGATGGACCTCAAACTGTCGTTGTTCGAAGCCCAAGCGGCGCAAAAAGAATGGTCGATCCTGTGCGACGCTGACGGCTACTTGACCGAAGCGCCCGGCTCGAACATTTTTTTCATCAAGGACGGGGCGCTCTACACCCCCGATTCCGGCTGCCTGGAAGGCATCACCCGCAAGACCACCCTCGAACTGGCCAAGGAGCTGGGCTTGCCGCTGCATGTGGAGCGCGTGCACGTCGAGCAACTGCTCAACGCCGACGAGGCCTTCCTGACTTCCACCGCCGGCGGCGTGATGCCGATCAACAGCGTCGACGACCGCGTACTGGGCGGCAAGGCTGGCCCTGGCGAACTGACCACGCAACTGCACAACCTGTACTGGACCAAGCGCTGGGACGGCTGGTTGGGTACCGCGGTTGACTACGATACCCCAGCGAAGGTTTGAACCGAGCCACCGTCCAGCGGTGGCCTCAAGGCCGCCGCCACTCACTCGCAGAGGTATGTCCATGTCCCTACCAACTCCTTCCGTCAGCGTTCTGGGCCTCGGTGCCATGGGCGGCGTGCTCGCCCAGACGCTGCTGAAGTCAGGCTGTGCAGTCACTGTATGGAACCGCAGCGCAGAACGAGCGGCCCCGCTGGTACAAGCGGGTGCGACCCTGGCGGTAGATGTGCAATCGGCACTGCAGGCCAGCGACCTGATCGTCATTTGCATGATCGACAAGGCGGCCTCCGAAACCGTGCTGTCGAGCCTCGGACCGACCTTCGATCTGGGTGGCAAGACCCTGGTCAACATGAGCACCGGTACCGTCGCCGACGTCGAGCGCCTGGCGCGCTGGGCCGACGAGCACAACGCGCGATACCTGGATGGCGGCATCCTCTGCTACCCCAAGGACATCGGCGCAGCCAAGACCGCGATTCTTTATTCCGGCCATCCGCAAGCCTGGGAAGAGCATCAGCAGACCCTGAAGATTCTGGCCGGCAATCCCCGCTACCTGGGCGCTGACCCGAAAGCCTGTACCCCAACCTACCTGGCGCTTTACGCCTTCTATTTCGGTGCCTTCGCCGCCTGGCTCGAAGGCACGGTGCTGGCATCGTCCGCCGGCGTTGCGGTGGGTGACTTCAAGCACCTGTCGTCGATCATGACCGACATGCTGGTAGACGGTATCGACACCGCCGCCGACCGCATCACCGCTGGCGAATACGGCGGCGAACAAGCCTCGGTGGATGTTCACGTCGCCGGCCAGGAAGTGGTCCTCGATGCCTTGGTGAGCGCCAAGGTGCCCCACGCCAGCACCGATGCCTACCTGAGTTACTGCCGCATGGCTCAGGCCGCCGGCATGGGTGACCAGGATATCGCCGCCGTCTACAAAGCCATGCAACCCTGAACGACGTCCAACCAGAGAGCGATTCATCATGACCACTGTAGCCCGCCCGCTTCACCCTCAGCGCGTCGCCATCATCGGCCTCGACCCCTTCGGCAGCAACATTGCCCGCACGCTGGCGCAGCAGGGCTTCGCAGTGGCCGGGTTGGACCCTCTGCGCAACAACCTGGTAGCGCCGTGCGAAGGCTTTACCTTGCTGCGCAACCTCGAACAGGCGGTCGACAGCAGCGATATCGTGATCACCTGCTTCCCCGACCAACTGCTGATGAGCGCGCGGCTGTGCAGTCCGCAAACCACTTTCGGCCTGCACGGCAAGGCGCTGATCAGCTTCAACACCGCCCAGACACGCCCGGCCTCCTCGGCGCGCTCCATGGGCGAGTGGGCCCGCAGCGAGCACATCGACTATCTGGAAATCAGCCTCAATGGTCAGGCCGAAAGCATCGGTCAAAGCGACTGCGAATTGGTGTGCGCCGGCCCGCGACGCGTGTATGAGCGTCTCAAGCCGTTGTGCCTCAGCCTCGGTGCCTCACTGACCTATCTGGGCAGCGATTGTGGCGCGACATTGGAACACCAGCCATCCCGGGCGGTGTGCTGATCTGCGATCCGTCTTCGCCGCCGGGGTTGCGCGTGCGGCGGCGCAGCTTTTGCCCCCCTCACGACACCTCGAACACCCCCTCCCCGATGTAGTTTTTTTAAACAATTCGCTCATCCGTCACTTGACCTAGGTCATATGACCGTATTTAATCGGTCACACGACCTAGTTGATCGCCATGCGCTCCCCAAGGTCCTGCGTGCAAGCGCAATCCCTACCTGATAGACCAACAAAAACAGGGTTCCGCATGCCGGACCCGAAAGGTCAGGAGATAAAAATGAGGTCAAAGACCCGTTGTGAAAGCGCTGCCCGGCAGCGTGAAGAAACACCCTTTTTTGCTGTATTCAATCTATCCGCCCGTATCGGCGCGGCATCTCACATCGATGCCTTGCTCGTACCCGGAGTTCCCCGGCCTGCCCAAGCCAATGCGTCGAATCTGGAATGCGTTTCTCCAGGTTGAATTCGATGCGGATATCTCCTTTCGATTGCGCCTCGCTGCGCGATCCAGTTGCGTGATTATCGCTGTGAGGGCTGCATGATGGGACTGATCGACACCACACCTGTAACCTGCGACGACAAGATTTTCTCCACTGCGGAAATCCTCGCCGCCATGAATGTCAGCGGCTGTGACGAGCAACAGCTCGGCCTGTGCCTCGCGGCCGGGGGCCTGACCCTCGCGCAACTGCACAACCCCCAGGGCAGAATTTCGCTCAATCAGCATGCGCTGATCCATACCGCCTTGAATCGCAGCTGCAACAATCCGCTGCTGGGCCTGGAAGTGGGCAAACGTCTGCACCTCACCTCCTACGGCATCGTCGGCTTCGCCCTGCTCAGCAGCGCCACCCTGCGTGAAGCCCTGACCGTCGCGGCACAGTTCGGGCTGCTGATGAACTTCAAACTCGGCCTGCACATCAATGACGATGACGACAGCGCCCGCCTGGAGCTCAGCGATCAGTACGGCCTGAACGACAACCAGGAGGGCTTCTGGTATTACCTGGAAATCTCCAAGCTCATCACCCTGCTACAGGACCTCCTCGGCCTGAGTTTCATGTGCGAAGGCATCGACCTGGCCATCGACGCTCCGGCAGAGGAACAGGCCCGCGTGGGCGAAAGCCTGGGGATCGACGTGCGCTTCAACTGCCCGCGCACCGCCATCCGCTTTGCCGGGCACTGGCTCGACGCGAAGCTGGCCCAGGCCAACGGCATCACCCATGCCAGCTGCAAAGCGACTTGCCAGGCGCAACTGCGTGAAGTCATCCAGAAGTACGACCTCAGCTATCAAGTGCAGAATTTGCTGCTCGGCTCGGGCCACTGCATCGCCTCGCTGTCGGATATCGCCGATCGCCTGCACCTGTCGCCGCGCACCCTGCGCCGACGCCTGGATGCGTTGGGCACTTCGTACAACGCCCTGCTAGTGGAAGTGCGCAAGAAGCTGGCGATTCGTTATCTGCTCAACACGCCGATGACCACCGAGGCCATCTCCGAACAGCTGAACTACAGCGACGCAGCCAACTTCCGCCACGCCTTCAAGCGCTGGACCGGGCGCTCGCCGCGCGAGTACCGGGTGCTCAACAACGGCGGCAAATACGCCTTGCGCTTCGGCCATGGCAAGAGCACCGGCGGCCAGCCACTGCACTCGCTGGGCGCACGGGCCGAGCAGAGCATGGCGGCGGCCGGCTGAAGTGTGTGGGCTGCGCAGCCCCTCTCACGCATCACTCCCTACAAGGAACACATCGATGGACATGAAACTGGCAGGCAAAGTCGTGGTGATCACGGGCGCGAGCACCGGTCTGGGCCGCGGCATCGCCCTCAAGCTCGCCGAAGAAGGCGCCCACCTGGTGATCGGCGATATCAGCGAAGCCAGCAACCCCAAGGGCTTTGACGAACAGCCTGAACTGACCACCAGCCAACTGATCGGCCAGCGCGGCGGCCAGGCCCTTTTTCAACAGTGCGACGTGACCCGCCGCGATGACCTGACCCATCTGGTGCAAGCCGCGACCGAGCGGTTTGGCCGCATCGACGTGATGATCAACAACGCCGGCGTCTACCGTGACGGCAAACTGATTCATGAATTCAGCGAGGAAGAACTCGACCTGTGCCTGAACGTCAACGTCAAAGGCACCTTCTTTGGCGCCCAGGCGGCAGTGACCGCGTTCCTCGCTCAGGGAGGGGGCGGCAACATCATCAATCTGGTGTCCACCGCCGGATTGGGCGGCCATCCCTGGCAGTCGGTGTACAACATCTCCAAGGCGGCCCAGGCCAACATGACCCGCTGCCTGGCCATCGAATACGGCCATCAGGGCATCCGCGTCAACGGTATCTGCCCGACCTATGCCAAGACCGCCCTCACCCGCGCCCTGATGGAGCAGCCGGGCTACGTCGATGATTTTGCTGAAACCATCCCGCTCAAGCGCTGGGGCGAAATCGATGACGTCGCCGACCTGGCGGTGTTCCTGGCCTCGGATCGCTCCAGCTATATTCATGGCGACCTGATACGCATCGATGGCGGCGAGACCTTGTCGCGTTATTCGGTGTAACGCACACGCCGGTCATCACCTCTTCTGTCTGCAATGGAACCGAGCCCATGAGTAGCTTCAAGCCGTTCACCTTCGACACTGTCGCCTCCATCGTCGCCGAGTGGGGCGCTGCACGGCGCTTCGGAGAAATCCTCGGGAGCTGGACCGAGTCGCGAAACCTGCTGATCGTCACCGACAAGTTTCTGCACACCAACGGCCTGCTGGATGCCGCCAAGGCCTCGCTGCAGCAGGCCGGCTTCACCCTGAGCATCTTCGACGACGTGGTCGCCGATCCGCCCGAGTCGGTGCTGCACGATTGCGTAGGCCAGGCGCGCGCCGCCAAGGTCGACCTGGTGCTGGGCCTGGGCGGCGGGTCATCCATGGACATCGCCAAGCTCGCCGCCGTGCTGATCCCTTCGAGTCAGCAGTTGGCCGACCTCTATGGCATCGGCAAGGTCAAGGGCAGCCGCTTGCCGCTGGTGCAGATCCCGACCACGGCGGGCACCGGTTCGGAGGTCACCAACATCACCATCCTGACCACCGGCGAAACCACCAAGATGGGGGTCGTGGCGCAGCAGTTGTACGCTGATAAAGTCATCCTCGATGCCGAGCTCACCGTCGGCCTGCCGCCGCTGATCACCGCTGCCACCGGCATCGACGCCATGGTGCACGCCATCGAGGCCTACACCAGCCGCCACCGCAAGAATCCGCTTTCCGACGCCCTCGCCCGTGAAGCGCTGCGACTACTGGCGAGCAACCTGGTGGCCGCCTGCGAAGACGGCAGCAATCGCCAGGCACGCGAAGCCATGCTGCTGGGCGCGACCCTGGCCGGCCAGGCCTTCGCCAACGCGCCGGTCGCCGCCGTGCATGCCTTGGCCTATCCTCTGGGCGGCCATTACCACATCCCCCACGGCCTCTCCAATGCGCTGATGCTGGGCCCGGTGTTGCGCTTCAACCTCAGCGCTGCCGCGCCGCTGTATGCCGAGCTGGCCGACGTGCTGCTGGGCCCCAGCGAGGCTACCGTCACTGACCGCGCGACAGGCTTCGTGGCATTCATGGATGACCTGATGAATCGCTCGGGCGCCCCGCGCCGCCTGCGCGACGTCAAGGTCACCGAGGACAGCCTGGCGCTGCTGGCCAGCGATGCCATGAAGCAGGAGCGCCTGCTGCAGAACAACCCCGTGGAGCTGCGCGAAGCCGATGCGCTGGCGCTCTACCAGGCCGCCTTCTAATCCAGGCGCGTCGCCTTCTTCCAGCGTCTAAAAACAAGGACAAAGCTCATGTTGAACGCAGCACAATCGAACTACGACATCGTTATCCTGGGTGCCGGCTTCGGCGGCCTGGGCATGGCCGCCCAGCTGAAAATGCAGGGCATCGACAACTTCATCGTGCTCGAGCGCGGCAATCGCATCGGCGGCGTGTGGCGCGACAACGCTTACCCCGGCGCCGCCTGCGACACCGAATCACACCTGTACTGCTACAGCTTCTTCCCGCACCTGCGGGTCAGCAAGATGTACGCCGACCGCAACGAGCTGTTGCGCTACATGGACGCCCTGGCCGCCCATTACGAGGTGCTGCCCCACGTGCGGCTCGACAGCGAGCTGACCGAGGCGCGCTGGGATGAGGACGCTCAGCGCTGGGGCTTCACCCTGGCCGACGGCTCGCACCTGCAAGGGCGCTTCTTCGTCCCCGCCTGGGGCCAGCTGAACAAGCCGGCGATTCCCGCCTTCAAGGGCCTGGACAGCTTCGCCGGGCAGTACTTCCACTCCGCACAATGGCCGGCCGATGCGCAACTGGCCGACAAGAAAGTCGCCAGCATCGGCGCCGCCGCCAGCGCCGTGCAGTACGTGCCGGAAGTCGCCAAGGAGGCGGCGCAGCTGACGGTGTTCCAGCGCAGCGCCAACTGGATCATGCCGCGCAACCAGATCGTCTTCAGCCAGGAACAGCTTGACGCCTACAGTGCCAGACCCGAGCTGTTCCACGAAAGCCGCCGTGACCTGCACGCGTTTCGCGAGAACGGTTTTGCCCGCACCCGCCACGGCACCGACGCGCAGCAGGAAGGCATCAAGATGGCCAGCGGTCACCTTGCCGCCCAGGTGCCGGACGCCGATCTGCGCGCCAAGCTGACTCCCGACTACGAGTTCGCCTGCAAGCGTATCCTGCGCTCCGACGATTATTACCCGGCGCTGATGCGCAGCAACGTCAGCCTCGAGACCACTGCTGTGGATCACTTCGTGCCCGAGGGCATCGTCGACAAGAACGGCACCTTGCATGAATTCGACGTGGTGATCTTCGGCACCGGCTTCGAGAGTCAGGCCTTCCAGGGCGACCTGCAGGTAATCGGCCGCAACGGCCAGACCCTGCACCAGCGCTGGCAGGACGGTGCCGAAGCTTACCTGGGCATGACGGTGCCGGGCTTCCCTAACCTGTTCATGATCTATGGCCCGAACACCAACCTGAACCACAACTCGATCATCACCATGCTGGAAATCCAGCAGCGCTACATCATCCAGGCCGTGCAGCGCCTTGAAACACCAGCGCTGGACGTCACCGAAGAAGCCTTCAGCGCCTACAATGACGCGCTGCAGACCAACATGCAGTCCTCGGCGTTCTCCTCCGACTGCTCCAGCTGGTACAAGAATGCCGCCGGCAAGGTGATCAACAACTGGTCAGGCACCGTGGATGAATACCGCGCCCTGGCCACCGACTGGCGCGCGAGCGACTACCATCTGTTGGGTATCCACAACGAGGTCGTCTCATGAGTCAACGCATAGCACTGGAACAGGTCGCCGCCGATGCGGTGGACCTGGTCCGCGCGTTTCGCGACAACGGCGAGGTATCCTTCACGGACGTGCCCCTGGCGGATGCCCGCGCCAACTACCTCAAGGCCTGCGCCGCCAATGGCCTGGCCTCGGAAGCAGTCGCCAAGGTCGATACTCTGGCGTATCCAGTCGCCCAGGGCAGCGCCGCCCTGCGCCTGTATCGCCCGGCGGGCAGCGCTGCCGACGCACTGACCCCTTGGGTGTTGTTCATCCATGGCGGCGGCTGGGTGATCGGCAACCTCGACAGCCACGACAGCCTCTGCCGCCGCCTGGCCAACCAGTCCGGGGCCAGTGTGGTGGCGGTGGATTATCGCCTGGCGCCGGAACATCCCTTTCCGGTGCCGCTGGACGATTGCCTGGCGGCGCTGCGGTTCGTGCGTGACAACGCCAGCGCCCTGCGACTGGATCTGGAGAACGCCGTGGTGGCCGGCGACAGCGCCGGCGGCAACATGGCCACGGTATTGGCCAATCACCCGGCGTATCAGGTCGAGGGGGTCGCCTTCAAGGCGCAGGTGCTGTTCTATCCAGTCACTGACCTGACCGCCAGCCTGGGGTCGTATCAACGGATCACCGAGGGTTTCTCGCTGACGGCCAAGTCTATGTACTGGTTCCGCGAGCAGTATGTGCCTGCGGGTCAGGACCTGAGCGACGCGCGGCTATCGCCGTTGCTGCATGCCGAAGGCCGCACGCAGCCGGATCTGTTCATCCTCACGGCGGGACATGATCCGCTGGCGGATGAGGGCATCGCCTATGCCGCGGCGGCGGCCAGCGCGGGTACGGCAGTGGTGCATCACCACCTGCCCCGCCATGCTCACGGGGTGATGACCAGCGCCGGCAAGATCGAAAGCGGACAACGGCTGCTGGCCGAGGCGGCAGGGTTTATCGCTGCGTGCACCCAGGTTTCGCGCTGACGTTGACGGCGCCTTCGCCGCCTCAGGTACCTCAACGATCAGGACTACGCTACCTGCGCTTTGCCCGCCGCCATCGAACCGGCCAACCCCAGCACCGGCGCCAGCACAAACACCAGCGGCAGATGATTGACCCACCACTGATCACTGCCCGTCATCACCGCATAGTTGTCGATCATCAGCAGGAAGGCCACCAGCATGCTCAGCCCACCCAGCAACGGCGCGACCGCTGTGCTCCATAGCGGCTCGCCAAGACGCTCGCGCTGAAAATAGCGAAACACCGCAAAGCTGGTCAGACACTGCAACAACACGATACCCAGCACGCCCATGCCGAACAGCGCCACGCCCATCTGCAGATACGGGTGCTGACCCGCGGCGACAAAGGCCAGGGTCACGCCAGCCACCAGTGCCAGCTGCACCACCGTGCCGTTGAACGGCGAATGATATTTGGGATGAGTCTTGCCCATCCAGGCCGGCAGGATGCCGCTGCGCGCCAGCGAAAAGTGATAACGCGCTGCGCTCATGTGCAAGGCCAGGAAGCCGGCGAACAGGCTGGTGATCACCAGCACCTGCATGACTTGCGTTGCCAGGGTGCCAACGTATTGCGTGTTGATGATGAACAGGAATGACGCAGGATCCGCGGCCGCCGTTGCCTTGGCTTGCTCGACACCCACCGCAGAGACCATTGCCCAGGTGGTAGTCAGATAGAACACCGCGATCAGCGCAATGGCGATATAGGTCGCGCGCGACACTGTACGCCGGGCATCGCGGGCCTCCTCGCCGTAGATCACCGTCGCCTCGAAACCGATGAACGAGCCCAGCCCGAGAATCAGGCTCAGGCCGGCACCGCTGCCCAGCACCAGCGAGGGATTGAACACCTCCAGCGAGAAACCGTGAAAGCCTTTGTCCCAGAGCACCGCCAGGTCGAAGGCGAACAGGCTGATCACCTCCAGCAACAGGGCGATGGCCAGCACCTTGGCGCTTGCACCGACATCCAGGTACCCCAGTACCAGGGTCGCAGCCAGCCATAACACGCCGAACCACTGCCAGCCGATGTCGACGCCGGTCAGGTCCTTGAGCACCAGGCTGCTGAAGAACGACAGGCTGCCGAAGGTGCCGATGGTGATCGCGTTGTAGGTCATCACCGCCAGCCATGCAGCGATGCGCCCTGCCCGCTCGCCGAAGCCGGCGCTGATATACGCATAAAACGCTCCGGCATTGGTGATGCGCTGGCTCATCTTCAGATAGCCCACGGCGAACACCGAAAAGATCAACGCCGCGACAATGTAGGTACCCGGTGTGCCGGCGCCTGTGCCCAAGGCGATGGACAGCGTGGTCAGCGACACCACGATGCCCATGGGCGCGACCGCGGCCAGCACCAGCAGCACCAGATCCTTGGTGTCCAGGGTGTCGCGTTTAAGTGAATGGTCTGCGGGATGGGACATGGTTTCAGGGCCTCGAAACAGAACGGAACTGCCTCAAGGCTAACGCCGCCGGGCCTCTGCTCAACAGGTTGCCAGCGGCCAACTTCACTTCGCCCGACGACCTTTTCGGTATTTCCGATAGCGTCTACGCGCTGTCCGTTTCGCACCTGTTAACGCCCGCGGCAGCTTTTTAGACTTCTGGGCGAGATACCTGGCACGAGGGCATTTCCCTCTGCTCAACCCCTGCTTGCCGATGGAGGCGACTCAATGCGATTCAACAATAAAATAGCCATTGTCACAGGTTCCAGTTCCGGCAATGGCCGCGCTATCGCCTTGGCGCTGGCGGCTGAAGGCGCGCGCCTGGTGTGCTCTGACCTCAAGAGCAGCGCACGTCCGGAAGGTTTCGAGAGCGATCTGCACATCGATACCGACCAACTGATCCGTGACAACGGCGGCGAAGCCATCTTCGTCAAGGCCGACGTCTCTCGCTACGCTGACATGGAAGGGCTCGTAGCGGCCGCCGTCGAGCGCTTCGGGCGCCTGGACATCATGATCAACAACGCCGGCGTAGCGGTGGAACTCAAGACCATCGTCGAAGAGACCGAAGCCGATTACGACCTGACCATGAACGTCAACACCAAAGGCACCTGGCTGGGCTGCAAGTTCGCGATCACGCAGATGATGAAGCAGGACGTCAGCGATACCGGCACCCGCGGCAAGATCGTCAATATCTCTTCGATCGGCGGCCTGGTGGGTCTGGCCCAGGAAGCGTCCTATTGCGCGTCCAAGGGTGCGGTCAACAACCTGACCCGGCAACTGGCGGTGGACTTCGCTGCGCACAAGATCAACGTCAATGCCGTGTGCCCGGGCTTTCTCGCCACGGCCATGGTGCGCCAGGAGCTGGACGATCCCGAGATCAAGACCCTGCTCGAAAACCTCACGCCCTGGCCGCGTATCGGCAACGTTCAGGACGTCGCCAAGGCGGTGACCTTCCTCGCCAGCGAAGACGCCCAGTGGATGACCGGTTCACTGCTGACGGTAGATGGCGCCTATACCGCGCAGTAAATCGCTGAAGAGCAAAAGCTTCGCATAAAAAAGCGGCGCTACCGTATGGCAGCGCCGCTTCTTTCATTGCCGAACCCTCAGCCCTCGGCTGCTTCCTTGACCGCTTGACGCGCCGCACGCTCGGTCGCGGCGATAAAGCCATCGACGTCCGCTTCGGTCATCACCGTCGACAGGAACGCCTTGCCGGTCTTGGCGATGTGATAACCCTCGAGCACCAGGTTGCGCTGCAACCGTGTCACCCACTTTGACTCTTCCTTGCTGGAATAGCCACTGCGGTAATCGGTGATTTCACGCTGATGACCGAACACCATGAACATCGACGAGAAGCCCGTCACCTGCCCCGGGAAGCCGGCCTTGGCGAACGCCTCGGTGACGCCTGCACGCAGGCGATCACCCAGCACGTCCAGGCGATCGGACTCGGACTGGGTGTACAGGTCGAGGCAGATCTTGCCGGCCGTCATGGTGATCGGGTTGGCAGTGAACGTGCCGCTCCAGGGCAGCAACGGTTTACCCTCGCGGTGATCGAACACCTGCATGAATTTACGCAAACCGGCCACGGCGCCCACCGGGAAGCCACCACCGATGATCTTCGCCAGCACGGTGAGGTCCGGCTTGATGTTGAAGCGCGTCTGCGCGCCGCCACGGTGGACGCGGAAGGTAATGACCTCATCGAGAATGAACACCGCACCGATCTCGGTCGCTACGCGGCGGATCATCTGGATGAATGCCTGGCTTACCGGGACGAAACCGAAGTAGCTCGGCGCCGGATCGATCAGGATCGCGGCGATGGCGTCGCGGTTGGCGAGGATGATGCGCTCGGCGGCTTCGACGTCGTTGAACGGGATCACCACTACGTCGTTCTTGACGCCTTCGGGCACGCCCTTTGAATAACCGGTGGACTTGGGATCATCGCCCCAGTTCTCCGGCGACGAGTCGAGGCTCACTTCGGCATAGTCATACGAGCCGTGGTAGACGCCTTCGCATTTGACGATTTTCGAGCGCCCCGTCAACGCACGCGCAGCCTTGATCGCGCACATTACCGCTTCGGTACCGGAGTTGGAGAAGCGAATCCACTCGAAGCTTTCGGCGCGTTCGCAGACGGTTTCGGCCAAGGCGACTTCGGGCTCGGTGGGCAAGGTGAACGCCGTGCCCTTGGTGACCTGCTCCTGGATCGCCGCGACGATCGCCGGGTGGGCATGGCCGTGGATCAACGAAGCGAAGTTGTTGAGCAGGTCGAGCCGGCGGGTGCCGTCGACGTCAGTGACATAGGCCCCCGAGCCGCTGCCGGCATATACCGGGAACGGCTCCTGCCACGGCAGAATGCGGGTGATGCCGCCGGGCATGACCTTGATCGCGCGGTCGTAGAGGGCTTTGGATTGACTGTGGTTTTCGGGCCATTTTGCAGCGGACATAGTGGGGTTCCTTGAAGCTGTCACGAGTACAGCGGGCAGACCGGGGGTTTAAACGAACGAGGCTTACAGATGGCGCTTGAACCACTCGACGGCGGCGCCGCTCGAGGCCTTGAATTCACTCAGGTACGGATCGAAATGGCCACAGTTCAGCAGTACCAGATGCTTGGGTTGCAAGGCTGTCTCGTAAGCCTTGAGCGCAGCATCCGGCACGGTGACGGTGTCCTTGAGAGCGACGATAAGCTGCAGCGGCGTCGGGCTGATGCGATCGATGGCATAACCGGGTTCGTACTCGTTGAGCAGCTCGATGCTCTTGAGCGTCACCTCGTTGCGCCAGGCCGGAGCCACGGTGTCGCCGCTCTGAGTGAAGAAGTCGTAGCAGTCCTGACCGGACAAGGCGCAATCGGCTTTTGCATCCTCCGCCACTACCTCCATCAGCAGCGGCACCTCGCCGGCATAACGGGCGGCACGGTCGGCCTCGAAGGCTTCGATCAGGCCCGGCATCAAATCGGGGCGCACGGCCATGCGCACATCGGCCGAGCCACTGATGGCGGGCACCTGGGACGACACGCACTTGACCCGGCGATCGAACGCCGCTACTTGCAGCACATGGCCGCCGCTGTAGCTCGAGCCCCACACGCCAATACGCGCGGCGTCGATGTTATCGAGGCTGCTGACGTAGGTGATCGCGTCGCGGTAGTCGCGCACCTGCCATTGCGGGTCGGCCTCCTGACGCGGCAGGCCTTCACTGGCGCCGAAGTTGCGGTTGTCATAGACCAGCACCGCGAAACCGTTTTGTGCGAACACCTCGGCATAACGGTCCAGGTACTGTTCCTTGACCGCAGTAAAGCCGTGGGCCATGACAATCGCCGGGTGCTGGCCAGCCGCGCCAGCCGGCACATAGAGCCAACCTTTGAGGGTCAGGCCGTCGGTGGTCTTGAAGCTGATATCGCTACGCATGAGCATCTCCTGCAATGGGCGAACCGGGCGTCACGCCGGCCCTTTTTCAGCCGATGTTGCAGGCGTGCAGGCACTGCGGACAGGTTCGCGGTGGCCAAACTTCTGTGCGTGCCAGCCAATCGCAAAGCTGGCCGTCAAAGCGCAGATAAATGGCCTCCATCCACCTGTTTGAGGCCTGTCGCGGGTCCTACTATCGGTCCATGCCTTGCGCCGTTGCGCAAGCCGCGCAGCGTCCCATACGACCGGAGAACCTCATGCCCGCCACCCAGATCCAACCTCAAGAACACACGCTGACCCAACTGCGTGAAGTGCCCGCAGGCACCGCACCGGCAATCGTCAAGCAGATCATCGACGAAGACGGCGGCGTGATCATCAAGGGCCTGTTCAGCGCCCAGGTCGAGCGGTTCAACGCCGACATGGACCCGATCGTCGCCGACTGGGCCTCGGGCAACAGCACCTGCCCGGAATGGATGCAGGAGTTCACCGGCAAGAAGACCAAGCGCGTGACCCAGTTGATCCGCCGCAGCAAGACGTTCCGTGAAGAGATGCTCGACCACGACATCCTGCTCTCGTATATCGACACGATGATGCTCGAGACCAGTGACGCCTACTGGATGAACGCCGCGCAGATCATCGAGATCCAGCCAGGCGAAAAACTGCAATACCTGCACCGCGACCTGGAAAACTACCCCGTGTTTCGCAGCCTCGGCCCAGCGGGCCCGGAGGTCATGTGCAACTGCCTGGTGGCGCTGTCCGAGTACACCGAAGAAATGGGCGCCACGCGCATCATCCCCGGGAGCCAAAGCTGGCCCGACTTCAACGATCGCGAGCGCATCGAGAACACTCCGACCATCCCGGTGGTCATGGAAAAAGGCGACGCGTTTCTGTATTCCGGCAAGGTCGTGCATGGCGGCGGCGCCAACGTCTCCAACCGTCCGCGTCGTGCTCTGGCCCTGGCCTTCTGCCCAGGCTGGCTGGTGCCGGAAGAGGCCTATCCGTTCGCCGTCCCGCTGGAAATGGCCCGCACCCTGAGCAAACGCGGCCAGCAGCTGACCGGGTTCCGTTCGCAGCATAACGAGAAGCTCGGTGGCGGCACCCTGTGGAGCCTGGATTACGTCGAATTGGCCAAGGTGCTGGAACTGGACTGACCACCGGCGCCGCTCGGCGAAAACACGCGATTCGAACGCTCGCGCTATTGGGTACGGACTGCAGGAGGGTAATCAATGGGGTGGTTCAAAGGCCGCACGCAACTCGCGCGCACCATCGTCCAGGCGCTTCGTCAATTGTTGGCCGGCCAGCGTATCGACGATGACGACAGCGCTAGCCTGGCAGTCGTCCCGCAAATACCCGAAGTGCTGGCGCAGGTCTCGGAACGCTTGCGCCAGCTGGAGGCGCTGGAGCGCGAGATACGCGCCCTGCCTGTGCCGCCTTGCACCGCCCAGCAATATGCGCTGCTGCAGGCCGAGCTGGCGCAGCATCAACACGACGTGAATGACCTCCACGAGCAGTTGCAGCGTAACGTTGACGAGCGCCATGAACTTGAAGACCAGCTGACTCGACTACAAGCCGAGGCCAGAATCTGGGAGCTGAGCCGACGCACCCTCACCGAAGGTTGCTGGGACCTGCAGGTCCATCACGGCGACGCCAATCACGGCTCCAACGTGATCAGCTGGTCGGATCAGTTTCGGGCCCTCATCGGCCATACGGCAGCGGATTTTGGTGACGACTGGGACAGCTTCATGGCCGTGCTGCATCCCGAGGATCTGGACCGCACGCTCAAGGTCCTCAGCGATCACTTGGCCATTCCCGGCAACACCGAGCCTTACATGACCGAGTACCGCATGCGCCACAAGACCCGTGGCGACCTATGGTTCCGCGAACGCGGGCGTTGCCTCTATGACGACAAAGGTGTGCTGATCCGGGTGATCGGCGCGGTTCGCGATATCAGCGACGAGCGCGCCGCCATCGACCTGCGCGACCGTGAACAGGCCGGCATGCGCGACACCTACGCGAACATTTCCCAAGTCGCCAGCGTGATCAAGAGCGTCGCCGAACAAACCAACCTGCTCGCCCTCAACGCCGCCATCGAAGCTGCACGCGCCGGGGATCAGGGACGCGGCTTTGCAGTGGTCGCCGATGAAGTGCGCAACCTCGCAAGGCGCACCCAGGATTCGGTCGGGCAGATCGAGAACATGCTGCGCAGCCGGCACTGATCGTCCTGGCGTCCCCTCTGCCCACGCGCTACGAGCCAGCATGATCGACACGATCTGGCGATCATCGGTGCCGTGGCGGTATTCTTCAGCCTGCCCGCGCCCCTCCTCAAGCGCACTGCGGCCGCTACTGGCTTTGCCCTCGCCTGCTCGGTAGCTAAAGTCGTCAACCGCCGAACCACCCGTACACCTTGGCCTCTCTGACCCGCGCTGATCTGGCGTGCGCTACTATGTCAGGCCTTATTTCCAGAGCCTCCCTGAATGAGCAAACAGGGTCAGACGGTGCTGGTCGCCCTGCGCAACAGGCGTTTCCATCAAGTAAGTTTTACGCGCCTTGGGATTACGACGACAGAATTGTTGGATACACTGACCCAGCCAAGCGGGCTGGCCCCGCACTGAATCAGGAATCGCATGATGTCCGTCCAAGCCCGCAACAATGTGCATGTCTTCGGCCACGGGCCGATAACGCTGGTCTTCGCGCATGGCTTTGGCTGCGACCAGAACATGTGGCGGTACGTCGAGCCTGCTTTCAGGGAGGGCTGGCGCACGGTACTTTTCGATCTGGTGGGATGTGGCAACTCTGATCTTGGCGCTTACGAAATCGACAAATACGCCACCATGGAGGGCTATGCCCAGGACATCATCGAGATCATCGATGAGTTCGGCGAGGGTACAGTGGTGTTCGTCGGGCATTCGGTCAGCGCGATGGCGGGTGTGGTCGCCGCCAATCTGCGCCCGGGCCTCATCCAGGCGCATGTGATGATCGGCCCCTCCCCTTGCTATATCAACGACGGTAGCTACCTTGGCGGCTTTACCCGAGAAGATATCGACGCCCTGCTGGAGACCCTCGAAAGCAACTACCTGGGTTGGTCGAGCGCTATGGCTCCAGCCATCATGGGAGCGCCGGAGCATCCCGAACACGGCATCGAATTGACCAACAGCTTCTGCAACACCGACCCTGAAATCGCCAAGCGCTTCGCTCGGGTGACGTTTTTGTCCGACCTGCGCGACGAAGTGGCCAGGTTGAGCGAACCGGCGCTGGTCATCCAGTCTTCGGACGATTTCATCGCGCCTATGGAAGTTGGCGAGTATCTGCGCGACACGCTTGCGCAGGGGCATCTGGCGGTCGTACAGAACACCGGACACTGCCCGCACCTCAGCGCACCGCATGCCTGCATCGCGGCGATGAACGGCTTCCTCCAGCAGCACGTGGACACCCGCCGCGATGCCAGGTGACGACGCCTTCATTCCGGACGCAGAAACGCTCTATCGCCATGCCTCATGCGCGCTGTTGGTCACCAGTCGAGCCGGGCTGATTCTCAAGGTCAATCAAACCTTCTGCACCTGGCTGGGCTACAGCAGCGAAGCCTTGGTGAATAAGCGTCGGATACAGGAACTGCTGACCGTCGGCGGCAGAATGTTCCATCAGACCCACTGGCTCCCCCTGCTGGAAATGCAGCGGTCGGTGGCAGAGATTCAATTCGACTTCAAAGCCAGCAATGGCCGCCTTGTGCCGATGGTGGTGAACGCTACTCGGCGCGAGCACGACGGGCATCTCTACGACGAAATTTCGGCCATCGTGATTGCCCAGCGGCACCTGTTCGAGCAGGAGCTCAAAGGCGCAAAACGCCAGGCCGAATCGGCCCTTGAAGAGCATCTGGTGCTGCAGCGGGAGTTATCGGTCGCCGATGCGCGGCTGCGTATCGCGCTGGAGTCCGCTCAGTTGTACGTGTGGGACGTTGATCTGCAGACCATGGAGCGCCGCTATGATCCCGGTGTGGCGCGATTGCTGGGCTTCAACTCGCCGCAGCCTATCACCGAGGCTGCCTACAACAGTTTCATCGATCCCGCCGACGTCGCGCAAGAACGACAGTTGTTTCAAGCAGCCATGGAATCACCCGGTCATACCTATCGCTGCGTATACCGCTTGAACGGCGTCGACGGCAGCCCGCGTACCGTGCTGGCCACCGGCCGCGGCGTGGCAGACGCCAATCAGGCGTTATTGCAGTTTGTCGGGGTGCTCCACGATATCACCGAGGTCAGCCTGCAACGGATGATGGCGGAAGACCGCGCGGTATTCGCCGAACAGATGATCGGCATCGTCAGTCACGATTTGCGTAATCCGTTGCAGATCATCTCGATGGCGACACAGCGCATCGAGACCAGCCGACAACCGTCGGACCAGATCACCATGCTCGGTCACGTCCGCGAGGCCACGCACAGGGCTCAACGACTGATCAACGATCTGCTGGATTTCACCCAGGCTCGGATAGGACAGGGCCTGTCGATCAATCCCGCTGACGTTGTCGTCAAAGACGTACTGCAGATGGCTGTGGAGGCGCTGCGATTCGCCAATCCCGGCAGGCAGATCATTCTGGTCGTTGATGCAGCCCGGCACTTTCATCTGGATATCGACAGAATCACGCAGCTGCTGGGCAACCTGATTTCGAACGCCATGACCTATGGCGCTGCTGATACCCCGGTTACCGTCAATGCCCGTCTGGATGCCGCTGAACTGGTCATTAGCGTGCACAATCAGGGTGACCCTATACCCACCACCTTGATGCCGACATTGTTTACACCCATGACTCGCGGAACGGGCGTGGGCCAAGTGGTCAGAAGCGTCGGGCTAGGGCTTTACATCGTCAGCGAAATAGCCAAGGCGCATGGAGGCACGGTGGACGTAACGTCCTGCAGCGGGGCAGGCACGACGTTTTCGGTGAGGTTACCCGCTCAGTTCTAGCCAGAGTCGAGCGTGGTCGGGCGTTGCGATGGAAGCCGGCACCTGTTGAGCTCGTTGCAGAGCGGTCTACCCGCCTGCACCCTGACACATTCAAAACCAATCGGCCGTCGAAGCCCCAGTTTCACCGCCAAAAAATAATTTCGCCTGAGCTCTTGAAATCGTTTTTGGTCGATCCTAGATTTTTATTACGCGATGCCGAACACGGGTCGCGTCTTGAATCACTTGGAGAAAACTCAGGAGATTTCGCAATGGCTACTACTCTTTCGTTGGCACCACTGTTCCGTCAGTCCGTAGGCTTTGATCGTTTCAACGACCTGTTCGAGTCGGCGCTTCGTAGCGAGACCGGCAATGCCTATCCCCCTCACAATGTCGAGAAACATGGTGATGATGAATATCGCATTGTCATCGCCGCGGCTGGACTTGCTGAGCAGGACATCGACATTCAAGTCGAAAAAGGTGTTCTAACGGTTGCCGGCGGCAAACGTGAAAACGAGAAGGCAGTCACCTACCTTCATCAGGGCATTGCCCAGCGGGCATTTCGGTTGTCATTCCGCCTGGCGGATCACATCGAAGTCCGAGGAGCGGCGCTGAACAACGGCTTGCTGAGCATCGAGTTGCTCCGCACCGTTCCAGAGGAGGCCAAGCCACGACGCATTGCTATTGGTGGCTCTGACAAGCCCGATCTCAAAGCTGTCGCAGGGCAATAAACCCATGGGGCGCTCTTCGGAGCGCCCTTTCCAGCTTCACCCGACCGTTTTCGTTGCATCCCGTTGGCGGGCAGGCCATGGGGGGCAATCTGTTGCCAGGCCTGACTGTACGCATGGCTGGATATTGCTGCGAACCCTCCAGATGCTTTACAACAGTCTCGAATGCCACGCATGGCTTTCTTTCTGCTGATCAGCCGCTAGCGGTGCTGATAGAATGCCATCAGCCTCAAACGCCAACTTCCCGAGACATCACATGAATCCAGAATTAACTGAAGAAGAGATGCGCCGTGCCCTCTTCGGCCATGCAGAAGTCTGCGCTCCGATAATCATCGCCCCACCCCTGAAGGAGCCCGTCGCGGATATCGTGATTGTGCCGACGGCTAAACCCCAGGTTAAGAAGAAAGCATCCAAAGCATTCACACCCAGATTGAAAGTCACCTTGCGGGTAGGAAATGAATTTGAAGGTGAGATGTTTGAACTGATTCATGAGGCCGACACGCTGAGCACCATCCTCGCAGAACAAGAGGCCACGAAGGCGGCACGAAAGAAATACAGATACGTGGAGTTGGTGTCGGTTAAATCGATGTAGCGCACCTGACTACATCCACGGCCATTTGAATTCTACCGCCCATCTTCTACCCCTCACCGCCACCCTCCTTATACTGTTCATACAGCCTATAGCACTACCTTTGAGTGCCGTTAGTGGGAAAGCCCGAGCATTCAAGGGCCATTTCAGGTCCGCAAAATACGCTCGATACGCTCACGCGCCCCCCCGGTAAGCCGCTTGATGCCCAACAAACGCGCAACCTCCAGCGCTGGATCGGCAGCATCGATGATCGCCGCCGCCATTCTCAGTTCCTCAGCGGCAACGTCTTCGATAGCGCGAGCGGAGCGGCTGGCGGAGGTCACTCTGGTGATGTCGAAATATGAAACCAAACATTCAAGTTGCGCATCACACGCTTAGTGGCGATGCCGAGCGGCATGAGCTGTGAGCTGTGAGCTGTGAGCTATGAGTTATCCCCTACACCCCGACACCCATTCGCATTCTTGAGAGAAAGATTATGGCCAATACCTTTAAGGTCGGTGACGCTGTCCGGTGGAATTCAGAGGCGGGCGAAATTCACGGGAAGGTGACCAAGGTTCATGAACAAGATGTGGACTTCATGGGCAAGCACCGCCCGGCGTCCAAGGACGAGCCACAATACGAGGTGCAAAGCGACAAGACCGGTCATTTTGCGATGCACCATGGAAGTGCTTTGCATCGAGGCTGACATCTCATGCTGGATGGGCCAGCGCGAAGTGGATTTTGGCAACCCCGCCATTGGTATTCATGCGCTCGTGAATTTAGGGTTGGTATGAGCAAACCTGAGGACCGACTGCCGGATCAGCCCAAATCTCCGCCCCCTACCGGCAGCGTGACGCCGGTGATGTAGGAAGCCTCATCGCTGGCCAGAAACAGAATGGCGCTCGCTTGTTCGTTGATCGTGCCGTAGCGCTTCATCAAGCTGCTATCGACGGTCTGGTCGACAATCTGCTGGTACCACCGTTGTTCGTCGGCGCTGGGCGCTTGGGTGTTGCGGGGGATGCGTCGTGGTGGCGCCTCGGTGCCGCCCGGCGCCGTGGCATTGACTCGGATGCCTCGTTCGGCGGTCTCGAACGCCAAGCAGGCGGTCAGAGCGTTCACCCCACCCTTGGCAGCGCCGTAAGGCACCCGGTTCACCCCGCGAGTCGCGACAGAAGAAACATTGACGATCGCTCCGCTACCCTGCTCAATCATGTAGGGCAGTACGGCGTGGCAACACCACAGTGTCGGGAACAATGACCGACGCACCTCAGCCTCGATTTCTTCGCTGCGGTAGTGCTCGAAAGGCTTGACCCAGATGGTGCCGCCAACGTTGTTGATCAGAACATCGATACGCCCGAATCGACCATGGGCAGCGCCCATGACCTCGCCGCATTCGGTGCTCTGCTCGAGGTCGGCGGTGAGCGTCAACACTCGCTCGCTGCTGAGCTCGTGCACCAGCTCGGAGCGGTCCACTGCGACCACCCAGGCGCCCTCCTCCAGCAGGCGCTCGACCACGCAAAGCCCTATGCCCTGTGCAGCGCCGGTGACCACCGCGACTTTGTCTGTAAAACGTAAGCTCATATCAACCTCCTTATGCGGCATCACCGGTTACGACGGCGTTCGGGGTGAATTTCTCGTAATGAAAACTGGCGGGGGTCACGCCCTGCTCGGTGAAATACTTGCGCACGGCATCGACCATCGGTGGCGGGCCGCACAGGTACACATCGACATCGCCGTCATTCAGGGCGCCCGAAGACATGTGCTGGGTGACATAGCCTTGGCGCGAATGGGCAGTGGCCGGGTCGGCAACACAGGTCACGAAGCTGAAGTTGTGCAAGCGATCCGAGAAGCCCTTCAAGGCGTCGACCATCACCAGATCCTGATCGCGTGTGACGCCATAGATCAGGCAGATCTGCTGGGTCTCGCCTTTTTCAGCGAGCACTTCGAGCATGGCCAGAAAAGGCGCCAGACCGGTGCCGCCCGCCAGGAACAGCAGAGGCCGAGTGACCGCGCGCAGGTAAAAACTGCCCAGTGGGCCGGTCATGCTGACCTGCTCGCCGACGCTGGCAGCGGTCAGCCAGCTGCTCATGAGGCCTCCGGGCACCTGTTTGATCAGGAAGCTGGCCTGGGTGTCACCGGGGCGGCTGCTGAACGAATACGAGCGCGTCTGCTGGCCCCCAGGGACGGCAATATTGACGTACTGGCCCGGCAGAAAAACAGGCGCCTGGTCGAGGGTGAAACTGACCTCCACAGCGGCGTCGGCATGGGTAACGATGCCCGACACCGTCGCGCCGAAATGCGTGGTCCCCGTCTTGCAGGCACTGGAAGGTACCGGCACGCTGAGCACGCAATCGGACTGCACCACCATCTGGCAAGTGAGGACCTGACGCTGCTCGGCTTCATCCTCGGCCAGGGCATCTTCGATGTAGTCGTCGCCCAGGTCGTATTCGCCCGTTTCGCAGTGGCACTTGCAGGTGCCGCATACGCCATCGGAGCAGTCCATGGGCAGATTGATACGCTGGCGATAGGCTGCATCCAGCACCTTTTCGCCCGGCTTGCAGTCGATGAATCGGGTGACCCCATCCTCGAAGTTCAAGGCAATCGAATACGTCATGGCTTTGCCCTCAGATGTGGTAAATGTCGATGACTTGATGGATGTAGTCGTTCTTGAGCACGATCTTCTTGCGTGTGATCAGCGGGTGTTCGCCGCTGACGTCCAGGCGATAGAACGAGGTGCCGAAATACGAATCCGTGGTCTTGTAGCGATGGCTGAGGGTGTGCCAATTGAAGCGCAGCTCGACGGTGGCGCCGTCGTCGCTCAGCACTTCCAGGTTGGCGATCAAGTGTGCAGTGCGTGGCTCTGGTGTACTGGCGCTGGAGCGCTCTGTCTTGATGCGGAATATCCGGTCTTCCAAGCCATCGCGGTTAGGGTAGTAGATCAGCGAGATTTCCCGGTGCGGGTCTTCGGTGAGGCTGTCCTGGTCGTCCCAGGCCGGCATCCAGAACTCCACGTCCGGGGAATAGCATTGCAGCCACTCATCCCACTGACGGTCGTCCAGCAACCGCGCCTCGCGATAGAGAAAGTCCAGCAGCAGGTCACGGGAGGTACTCATGGCTGAACCTCCTTGTCAGTGGTGATCACGCCAGCATGCTCGGACTCCAGCGCGGTCAGCAGGCGTGATGCCCAGAATGCATGCTGGCGCACGAACAGGCCCTCGTCCTCGGTCTTCACGCCACTGAGCTGTGGACGCATGCCCATGGCCTTGGCATTGTCGTCCGGGCCTTCTACCCACTGCTTCGCGCCACGGCTCAGATCGTTCCACAACGTGGTCGCACCCTGGTAGCCGGTCTGGCAGGCGCGGAACTCTTCCAGATCGTCCGGCGTCCCCATGCCGCTGACGTTGAAGAAGTCCTCGTACTGCCGAATGCGGGTGGCGCGCTCCTTGTCGCTTTCGCCTTTTGGCGCCATGCAGTAGATGGTCACCTCGGTCTTGTCCACGGCAATCGGTCTTACCACGCGGATCTGCGTGGAAAACTGGTCCATGAGATAGACGTTGGGGTACAGGCACAGGTTGCGGGTCTGGTCGACGATGAAGTCCGCGCGCTCTTGCCCAAGGCGCTCGGCCAGGGCTTCACGGTGGGCATGCACCGGACGTACTTCGGGATTGAGCAAGCGGGTCCACAGCAGAATATGCCCGTGCTCGAAGGCGTACACCCCGCCCAGGCTCTTCGACCAGCCATTGGCATCGACGGTACGGGTACCCTCGGCCTCGTAGTTGCGTCGACCCATGGTCGCCGAATAGTTCCAGTGCACGGAACTGACGTGGTAGCCGTCGGCACCGTTCTCGATCTGCAGCTTCCAGTTGCCGTCGTAGATATAAGACGAACTGCCGCGCAACACTTCCAAGCCTTCGGGCGCTTGGTCGACCATCTGGTCGATGATCGTGCGGGTTTCACCCAGGTAGTCGCTCAGCTCGGGCACCGCCTCGCTCAGGCTGCCGAACAGAAACCCACGATAGTTTTCGAAGCGACCAAGCCGGCGAAGGTCATGGGAGCCGTCGCAGTCGAAGCTGTCAGGGTAGGCGCCGGTCTTGGCATCTTTGACCTTGAGTAGCTTGCCGGCATTGCTGAACGTCCAGCCATGGAACGGGCAGGTGAACGAACCCTTGTTGCCTTGCTTGCGTCGGCAAAGCATGGCGCCGCGGTGGGCGCAGGCGTTGACCAGACCGTGCAGCTGGCCTTGCTTGTCCCGGGTCACCACCACCGGCTGACGGCCGATGTAGGTAGTGAAGTAGTCGTTGATATCTGGTACCTGGCTTTCGTGCGCCAGGTACACCCAGCCGCTTTCGAAGATGTGTTTCATCTCCAGGTCGAACAGCTGCTGATCGGTGAAGATGTCTCGGCGGCAGCGGAAAACGCCAGTGGCAGGATCTTCCTGGACAGATTCACGGATCTGTCGAGCAAGAGCGTCGATATTCTGATTCATGGGCTGGGCCCTCCGTTGTTCTTGTATCAGGCACTTTCACCTTAAATGCCTCGCCTTCCTGGCGATATCCAGCCACTGCACATCGCTATCCGTTTACCGCAAGGCCCTCTTGGCAGCGACGTGTGGTCTGCGATGGCAGTTCACCGAAGCGCTTGCGATAGGCTTCGGAGAAACGCCCCAGGTGCAGGAAGCCATGATCCAGCGCAACCTCTGTGACGCTACGGGCAGCGGGCGACTGCAGCAACTCGTGGACCCGTTCCAGTCTGCGCTGGCGCACGTAATCGCGCGGCGACACGCCCACCTGCCTTTCGAACAGCAAGTACAGCGAGCGCTCGCTCACCCGTGCAACAGCCATCAGCTGTTCGATACTGATCTCTTTGCGCAGGTGTGCATCGATGAACTGCCTCACCGCCTCGAACCCCTGGCCTTGGGATTGCACCGGTATTTGTCGGGCTACGTTACTGGCGAGCATCCCCAGCAGCTTGCTGGCCACAAGGCGTTCATAAAGCACCTGGACCTCAGGCGCTGCCGCGCTCTCTGCCTCCTGACAGATCAATCCCAGCAGTTGTACGAAACACTCAAGGGTACTGAGGTCATGACGCGAGGCGGCGAAGCGTATGCCGTTGCTGGGCAGGACCCATTTCTGCTCCACACAAGCACTCTCCAGGAGGCCTACGGGCACCTTGATGATGAATTTTTCGCAATCCGCCGAGTAGGTCAGGTCGACGGGGTCATCGGGATTGATCAGCAAGATCTCCCCGGGGGTGTAAATTTGTTCTCTATCGCGGGCGAAGGAACGACAATGGCCGCGCAACAGGATTTGCAGGTGATAGATCGATTCCAGGGCCGGGGACAGCACCTGCACTCGCGCGCCGTAACTGATACGGCACAGGTCCAGGCTGGAAAAAGTCCGATGGCTGATGCTCGCCCGCGGTTGGCCTTTGGGGGGCATGCGAATCTCATGGCTCCCCACATGCTGGTTCACGTATTCAGACACCGCGTAGGCATCCGCCTGGTTGAAGATGCAGCTGCGTTCACTCAACAGGGTGGTCATGGTGTGCGCCTCTCTTGTTTTTTTATAAGCAGGCTCGGGGTGACGACAAAAGCTCCCGCCGCATTGCGGTCGGGAGCTGAACACTTCAGCGTTTCGTCATCAGGCTTCCAGCGCCCTCACCCGCTCGCGCTTGTCCTGCTCCCTGGGCTCTTCGGTAGGCTGCAGCACGAAGTCGAATTCGATCTCGGCATACCGATCAGCGCCGTCTTCCTTGAACACGATGTCGGCAATCAGCTCGTCACGTGTGGCATAGGCGAAATCGTCGTGCAGGTACTTGTCGCCCGCCAGGTTGATCTGGGTAGTCAGGTGGCGATAGCCGGGTCCGGAGATGAAAAAATGAATGTGCGCCGGGCGCTGACCGTGGCGGCCGAGCTGATCCAGCAGTGCCTGGGTCGGGCCATCCGGAGCGCAGCCGTAACCGGAGGGCACGATGCTCTGAAAGCGGTACCGTCCCTGCTCGTCGGTCTGAATGCGGCGGCGCAGGTTGAACTCGGACTGCGAGGGGTCGAAGTAGGAATAGGTACCTGCCGTATTGGCATGCCACACATCGACGATGGCATTGGCCACGGGCTCGCCCGCCACATTGCGCACCTGGCCTTTCATGTACAGCAATGTGCCGGAATCCTGGCCGTCGTCGAGCCGCGCTTCGTATTGCGACAGCGGCGCGCCGGCCACATACAGCGGGCCCTCGATAGTGCGTGGAGTGCCGCCCACATGGCCGGCCTGCTCGTCTTCAGCATCCATCAGCAGGTCCAGGTAGTGCTCCAGGCCAAGGCCAGCTACCAGCAACCCGGCTTCCTGACGAGCACCCAGCTCATTCAGGTAGTTCACGGCTTTCCAGAACTCCTCGGACGTGACCTGAAGGTCTTCGATGATCTTGATGCTGTCGGTCAGCACGCGATGGATCACGGTCTTCATGCGGGCACTGCCGGCGGTCTTGTCAAAACCGGCGGCGACTTCGAAGAATTTCTGCACTTCGGCGGTATGGGAAATACGAACGGTCATGGCGGTTCCTCATCTTTATTCTTGTGGAAACAAACGTCATTCTTGTGAAGATATCAGGCAGTTTTCAGCGATCGTCGGCGTGGATCGACGAGGGGTGTCTGCACATGGCCATGACTTCGATGTCCATGTAGGGATACAGCGGCAGTTGCATCAGCGTGTCATGCAAGGCTTGGTTATCGGGCACATCAAAGATGCTGACGTTGGCGTACAGGCCGGCGATACGCCAGAGGTGTCGCCAGGTGCCCTCGTGCTGCAGGCGCTGAGCCAGTTCCTTTTCGTCGGCCTTGAGCCTTGCTGCTTGATCGGCTGGCATGTCGGCAGGAAGTTTGACGGTCATGCGTACATGAAAAAGCATGGCAGGTTCCTCAGTTGAACAAATGATGCGTTTATCGACGGGCGAACCGGGCGAGGCGTGCTTCGTCCAGTTCCAGACCCAGGCCAGGCAGGCGCGGGATCAAAAGCTGGAAGTCGCGGTACACCGGTGGCTGGACCAGAATATCCTCGGTCAACAGCAGCGGGCCGAACAATTCGGTGTGCCATTCAAGCTTGTCCAGAGTCGCGAAGGCATGGGCCGCCGCCAGTGTGCCGATGCTGCCTTCGAGCATGGTGCCGCCGTACAGCCCGATGCCCGCTGCCTGGGCGATGGCGGCCGTACGCAATACGGCACGAGGGCCACCGGTTTTGGCAATCTTCAGGGCAAAGATGGGCGCCGCGCCCATCTGTGCCAAGGCAAAGCTGTCTTCGACAGACTCGATGGCCTCGTCGGCCATCAGCGGGATCGGGCTGTGGGCGCTGAGGCGTGCCATGCCGGCACGGTCGTGGCGCGACAGAGGTTGTTCGATCAACTCGACGCCGGCATCGGCCAGCCGACGGCAGGCATTGATTGCCACTGCTTCGCTCCACGCCTGGTTGATGTCCACCCGGACGCTGGCCCGGTCCCCCAGGGCGCGCTTGATAGCCGCGACATGGGCAATGTCGCGGGCCGGCTCGCCTGCACCGATCTTCAGTTTGAAATGGCGATGGCGACGCAGATCGAGCATGCGCTCGGCTTCCTCGATGTCCTTATCAGTGTCACCGCTGGCCAGCGTCCAGGCGACTTCGACGCCGTCGCGCACTCGACCACCCAGCACCTCGGCCACGGGCAGGCCCAGGCGCTTGCCCAAGGCATCGAGCAAGGCGGTTTCCACCGCACTACGAGCAAAGGTATTGCCACGGATGGCTCGGTCGACGCGCTGCATGGCAGCGTTGAGGTTGCTGGCATCCTGGCCGATGAGCAGGGGCGCAAACCAGGTATCGAGGTTGGTCTTGATGCTTTCCGGACTTTCTCCGGCGTAAGCCAGGCCACCGATGGTGGTGGCTTCGCCAATCCCGACGATGCCGTCGCTGCAACGAATGCGCAGAATCACCAGCGTCTGCCCGTGCATGGTATGCATGGCCAGCTTGTGCGGGCGAATGGTGGGCAGATCGACGATCTGGATATCGAAATGTTCGATCGTGGCGGTCATGATGTCCGTCCTGTTTATGTTTGTTCTTGCCCCCAGATTGACGCGGGACGACCCGCCGGTCCAATATTGAATAGGTCTCGTTGAATACCCAGGAGGTATTGTGGAGCTTCGCCATCTGCGTTACTTCCGGGTTGTCGCGCAAACCCTCAACTTCACACGTGCGGCGCAGCAGCTGAACATTGCTCAACCGCCTTTGAGTCGGCAGATCCAGCAACTGGAAGACGAGCTGGGCGTCCACCTGCTGGAACGGTCCCGCCCGCTACGGCTGACCGAAGCGGGTCGATACTTCCAGGAAAAGACCGGCTTGCTGCTCGAGCAACTGGAGCGTGTCAGTACCGACACGCGCAGGATCGGCACAGGCCACAAGCGTTGGTTGGGTATCGGCTTTGCACCGTCGACACTTTACGGCGCCCTCCCCGACCTGATACGCCGGCTGCGCAGCTACGGCGACATCGAACTGGGCCTGTCGGAGCTCATCACCCTTCAGCAACTGGAAGCCCTAAAAAGCGGGCGTATCGATATCGGCTTCGGCCGTTTGCTGTTCGATGATCCGGCGATCACTCAGAAAGTGCTGCGTGAAGACCCACTGGTGGCCGCGCTTCCGGCGGGGCACCCCTTGCTCGACGAGCCGGTCACTTTGCAGCAATTAAGCGCAGAGCCGTTCATTCTGTACCCCGGCAACCCGCGGCCCAGCTATGCCGATCACGTGTTGGGAGTGTTTGCTCAGCGTGGCTTGAAAATCCACGTCGCTCAGATGGCCAACGAGTTGCAGACAGCAATTGGCTTGGTGGCCGCCGGGGTGGGCATCACATTGGTGCCTGCCTCGGTGCAGCGGCTGCACCGGGATGACATCGGCTATGTGGCACTACTTGATAGCAGCGTGACGTCGCCGATCGTCGTCAGCTACCGTACCGGCGATGTCTCGGATACTTTGCAACGTTGCCTGGAGACCCTTGCGCCGCATCGCTGACCGAGCAGCGGTACGCTTCCGGGCTACTGAGGAGCATCTCCGTTAGTGGCTGCTGCTAAGGAGATTCTGAAAAAGACTTCCTGGTATCCGTTGATGGCGATGCTGCGTGTTCATCTCATCCAGAACTGGTCTGGTTACAGTGATCCGGCGATGGAAGAGGCGCCGCGCCGGGAGGCGATGATCGCAGGACGCCTTCGAACTTCAATGACAGTAAACCATCAAGAGCAGATCCACCCGCGTTGTAACGCTTTGGCTCATCATCTCCCCAGTCCGGATCCAGGGGCACACTTGCCAGCCTCACAGTGCCGCGTCCTCATCGCCCTTCTCCATCGCCACCGGCTGGGAAGCGGCATGCACTGCGCCACAAAACTTAACTTTTGCTTATCACTGAAATAGCCGCGACCCACTCGATCTCGCGGGGGGCTGGCTTTAATACTGATGCTTCTCTGATTAACACGGAAGTATCCTCATGTCCCGCATCTCCCTCGCCCTGAGTTACCTCGTCAGTTTTTTGCTATGTGCCGTAGCTCTTTCAGGGCTGGCAATAGTATTGGCCGCCCTTTTCAAACGGCTGTTCTAGCCCCTGTGACTCATCGCGGCCACGAGGGTGTCGGTCAAGTGGCGTACTTGGACGTCGCGATGAGTGGTATAGAGCGCGACGTCGCGGATCGGCAATTCCGGCAGGCCGAAACGCTTGGTGACATCCTCGCAGCACGCCGGGGCCATGCGCCCGACCATGGCGCCAATGCCGATGCCCGCCGCAACCGCAGCGCCTATCGCTAGAATGCCTGAGCCCACGAAAGCCTCGCGCCAAGGTCGGTCATGGGCCTGCAACGCGCTTGAAACCATGCTGCGCATTCCGCACGGCGCTGGCTGAATGGCAAGCGGCAGCGGCGCATCAGGCGCGACCTGCAAGGTAGGCACCGCCATCCAGGTGAAGTGCTCGGCGCCAATCACCTCGCCATCCTGGCGGCGATTGTCGTGGCGCAGGACCAGCGCGACGTCCAACTTGCCTTGCTCATAACCGTCGAGCAGCTCGCGGGAGGTCCCTAGGCTGAAGGCCACCACCACTTCCGGGTCGGCGGCCATCAGGCGTTGCAGCCAGTAGGACAGGTCGGCGCCAACGATATGGTGGCTGACGCCGATGCGCAGGGTGCGCTTGGGCGTGTCGAAGCAACCCATGGCTTCGTTGTAACTGTCCAGCAGGCGCTGGGCATTGGCATGGAAAGCCTGGCCATGCGCCGATAAGGTCACCCGTCGTGGAGTACGGTCCAGCAAGGCACGACCGAGGGCATCTTCAAGGCGTTTGATCTTCAAGCTGATGGCGGCCTGGGTGGTACCCATAGTATCGGCCACCCGGGTGAAACTCCTGAACTGCGCTACCAGAAAAAAGGCGCGTATAGCGTCCATGTCGGGCGATTTCATCGACAAGCACCGTTATAGATTGTCATCGGAATATACCCAATGACCGCTGATGCCGGAAGCAGCACCAGCAAGTGACCTGATTATCGTAGAGTCCGATCTCAATCGGCAGTCATGACCTTCAGAGTGCGGCGTAACCAACGGTGTGCCTCATCGTGCTCCAGACGCGGGTGCCATGCCTGAACGATCATGACGCTGGTGGTAGGGATCGGCAGGGTGAAAGTCCGCAGATTCAAACCAAGATGGCTGATCTTTTCCAGCATCGGAACCGGCACTGGCAACAGAAGATCGGAGTCAGCGACTGCAAACAAGGCTGCGTGAAAGGTTGGAATGATATAACTGACACGCCGAGTCAGGGACAGCTCGGCCAAAGCGACATCGATAGGGCCTTGCGAACGACCACGCCGCGAAACGCTTATATGATCGAACGAGGCAAAGCGTTCAGGGGTAATTTCCTCGTCGAATATCGGATGATGAGTGCGAGCAATGCCTACGAAGGGGCAGCTGAAGAGGTTTTGCACTTTGATGTCCGCGCCGAATTTTCGCGACGAACCGATCACCAGATCAATGCTGCCAGCATTGAGGGGGTCCACCTCCAGATCGCTTTCAGCGACAAAACGCAAAACCGAATTCGGCGCCTGCTCTTTCAGTATCGCCACGAGCTTTACGCCATAAGCGCCGACGAATACGTCATTGGCGCGAATACTGAAAGTTCGGCTCATGGTCCTCAAGTCGAAACCCTGGCTTTGCACGAAGAAGCCCTGGGCGAGCTCCACGATACCGCGGACCTGCTCCTGTATCTGCAGAGCCTTGGGCGTTGGAATCATTCCCCGCTGCGAGCGTACGAGAATAGGATCTTCCATAGCCTCGCGAATACGAGCGAGCGTTCGGCTCATGGCCGGTGCGCTCAAGTTCATCCGCCGTGCCGCCCCTGCAACGGAACACTCTTCGATGAGGCAATGGAGGGAGACAAGCAGATTGAGGTCAGGTGTTTTCATCGCTCAAGAATATCCAAAACCGCAAGGCGTACAAGTTAATTGCCCGCACATGGGCAGATTTCCACACTGCGCCAGACGCACACCGCAATCCACCCTGTGGCCGCACGTCCACCTGCCCCAATGGCTGCTGGGTAGTGTCATCAGGGGTGTCTGCCGTCCCCGGCGAGGGCCGCCTGAGCCGGCTGTTGCCACCCACCACCCAAGGCTTGATACAGCGTGACCAGCGTGAGCGACACGTCAGCGGTGCTTTGCACCAAGGCAGCCTGGTTTGCCAACAAGGCGTTCTGCACCGTCAATACGTTGAGAAAATCCACCGATCCCTGCGCGTATTGCTGCTGGGCACTGGCGAGCGCCCGTTGGCTCTCGGTGACCGCCAGCTCAAGACTCTGGTGCCGTCGCTGGTCGGCCTGATAACCGCTCAAGGCGTTGTCCACCTCATGCCAGGCCGCCAACACCGTGCGCTGGTAGGCAATCCCGGCTTCGCGTTGGGCGCTTTCGCGCAATTGCAACTGGCCTTGCAGGCGGCCACCCTCGAAGATCGGCACGCTCAGGCTTGGGCCAAAGGCAAAGGTGTGCGAGCCCCAACTGCCCAGGTTGGAGAGCTGAATGGCTTGAAAGCCCGCATTGCCCGACAGACTGATGCGCGGATAGAAGTCGGCCTTGGCAATGCCGATTGCCGCTGTGGCAGCGTGCAAGTCGGCCTCGGCGCGGCGAATGTCCGGGCGCCGCTGAGCCAGTTCGCTGGGCAGACCTATAGGGACATTGGCGGGGCCTGCGGGGATGGCTTTGCTGGGCGACAGTTCAGCACTCAATGCCCCCGGCTGGCGCCCGACCAGAAAGCTGAGAGCGTTGATCAGCACGCTACGCTGCTGCTCCAGTGCCGGCACACGCGCTTCGATCGAGGCGCGTAACGCGGCTGCCTGAGCCACCTCCAGATCGGTCGCCACGCCTTGCGCCAATCGCGCCCGGGTGAGGTCCAGACTATGGCGGGCGATATCGAGGTTCTGCCGGGTTACCTCGAGGCTGCTCTGGGTACCGCGCAGCTCGATGTAGTCCCGCGCGACCTGGGCCATGATCGACACCATCGCCGCATGCTGTTCCTCGACGCTGACCTGCACCTTGGCGTCCGCCGCTTCCACCGAGCGCCGCACGCGTCCCCACAGGTCAGCTTCCCAGGCGATATTCAGGCCGCTGTTCCAGACGTTGTAATTATCCTTGCCATTGTTCCCGGAGATATCCGACAGGCCACGTTCGGAGCCCCGCGCACGGCTGTAGTCGCCCGTGGCATCGATACTCGGCAGGCGGTCTGCGCTCACGGTGGCGCGTGCGGCGAGGCTTTGCTCGACATGGCTGGCGGCGACGCGCAAATCCAGGTTATTGGCCTGAGCCTCGGCCAGCAATGCCGTCAGTTGAGGGTCGCCGAAACTGCGCCACCATTGGCTGTCGACGTCGCCAGGCACCGCGCGACTGCGGGTGGTCGAGGCATCTGGTTGTTGCCAATGCGCGCCCAGCGGTGTGCTCGGCGCATGGAAGTTCGGCCCGAGCGTGCAACCGTTGAGGCCTAGCACAGCGCATGCACTGGCCAGCAGGGTGATCAGCTTCGCCTTCATCGCTGGGTCACCTCGGGGTTAGTGGTGTGGGTGTCGATCTGTGCTTCGACCGACATGCCAACGCGCAACCGCGCGGTCATGGGCTGCTGGTCATCGAGCACGATCTTCACCGGAATCCGCTGGACGACCTTGGTGAAATTGCCGGTGGCGTTGTCGGGCGCCACCGCTGCGAAGGTGACGCCCGTCGCCGGCGCGATGCTCTGCACATGCCCCTTGAAAACATGCCCGGGGAAGGTATCCACGGCCACGCTGGCGGTCTGGCCGGGCAGCACATCGGTCAGTTGGCTTTCCTGGAAGTTGGCGACGATATAGGCCTGGGCGATCGGCACCACGGCCATCAGGTTGTCCCCTGGCTTCACGTAGGCCCCGACGCGCACGCTGCGGCGGCCCACGGTGCCGTCGAACGGGGCCACCAGCGTGGTATAGGAAAGGCTCAGGCTGGCGCGCTTTTGCATCGCCTCGGCGTGCAGCACTTCGGCCAACGCGGCGCTATGTTGCGCCTCCAGCACATCCAGTTGCCTGGTGGCGGCATTGACGGCCGCACGGTGTTCGGCTTTCAGCGCCTCGGCCGTCTGCAAGCGGCTCCTTGCCTGCTGGAAGTTCTGCAGCGTACCGGCCCCCTGCCCCGCGAGGTTCTGATAACGCAGCAACTCATGCTGGGCGAATTCGACCAGAGACACATCGCCGTCCACGACGGCCTTGGCCTGTTCGATCAGCGCCTGCTGACGTACCCGTGCGGCGTCGGCGTTCTGCGCGTTGGCATGGGCGGTGGCGATGGCGGCGTTGGCGGCGGCGAGGTCCGCTTCATAGTCCTTGGCATCGATGCGTGCCAATACCTGCCCGGCCTTGACCTGCTGGTTGTCCTCCACCAGCACCTCGCCGATGAAGCCGGACACCTTGGGCGCCACCAAAGTGAAGTCGGCAGTGACGAAGGCATCGTTGGTGCTTTGCACCGCACTCTGGCCAAACACGAAGCGCCACACCGCGCCGGCCAGCACCACCGCCAGCAGCACGGTGACGACCATCCATAACAACTTTTTCGAAGCGATTGCTTGGCTCATTTTTCAACTTCCTGAGAGTTCAAGAGGCGGCGCGCGGCGGGAAAATGCGCGTCGGCAAGATGGGAATCAGCGCGATCAGCAGCACGGCGACGGCGCCCAGGCAGAGGTACAGGTCGGATGAGGTCAACACCACGGCCTGCTCGTGCAGTCGCTGCGCCATGTGCTGCGGGGCAATGCCTGCGGTCACCGATGGATTGCTGCCATAGCGATCAACCAGCATCGTCGAATGAAAATGCAGCCGGTGCAGCGTCACGGTTTCCAACGCGCTGCTGGCGGCCACGGCGGCAAAGCCTTTGACGGTGTTGAACCACGCCGACGCAAAGGGGCCGTCGGCGGGTTGCAAGCCACCCGTGGAGAGCATCAGCAAGGGCACGACCGCCATCGGCTGGGCGAAAATCATGATCATCTGTATCAGGTAGAAGTCTTCGCGATGCCACGCCTGGGTGACATGGGAACCGATCAGGCACGCCAGCGCCAGCAGCCCCAGGCCCACCGCCAGGACAAGCCGGCAATCGACGACACGGTTGTTCAACAACGCGACTACCAGCGGCAGAGCGAGCAACTGGGGCACTGCCACCCACAGCAGCACTGGTGTGGTCTGCAACGGACGATAGCCCTGCACCTCGGCGAGAAAATTGGCCGGCACGATGATCACACCGAGCAACACGAACAGCACGCCACCGAGGGTGATCAGCGCGTGGGTGAGGTTGCGATTGCGCAGCATCTGGATGTTGAAGAAGGGTACCGGCGCCGACCACTCGTTGCTCAAGAACAACACGAACAGCGCTACGCCGCCGCCGATCAACAGACGTATGAGTTGATCGTTGAACCAATCCAAGCGCTCACCCTGTTCCAACCCCAGGACGATCATGATCAACGCCGGCATGCCCAACAGCACACCCCGCCAATTGAACTGCTTGAGCCGTTCCAGCTTCAGGGGGTCGCGGGGCAGGCCCCAGGCGATGCACGCCATGGCGATCAGCGATGCCGGGATGATTTGCCAGAACGCATACTGCCAACCCAGGTACTCGACGCACCAGGCCGCCAGCGGCAGCCCGAAGCTCGGGCCGAAGGTGGCAGTGAGTGCATAGCCGCCCAGGCCGTAAAGCTTGATACCGGGAGGCAAGAAACGCAGCGCCGCCGACATCAACATCGGCGGCAACGCGCCACCGGCGAAGCCCTGGAAAACACGCAGCACCAGCAGCGCTTCGTAGTTGGGTGCGAAGGGGCTGAGCAGACCCAGCAGCGTGAATACGCCCATCGCCAATAGCGTGAAGCGGCGCAGCGTGAAAGTGGCGGCGCACCAGGGGGCGAACGCCATGGCCGTCACCGAAGTCGCCGCGTAGGTCGCCAGCAACCAAGTGCTCTGGTCGTAGCTCAAGCCCATGGCGCCGCGAATATCCGGCATGGCGAACTTGGTCACGTTTTCGTTGAAGCCGGACACCAGAACGGCCAGCAGAATACCGATCAGCCCCGTGGCGATGCGCACGCTAAAAGGCGCGGCGACAGGCTTGGCGGGAGCACTGGCCGGCACGCCGCGTGCAGTTGGGGTTAACGGGCTGGCCACCGAGTTCACGAGACCACACCCGCTGAAGGAACGGTTGGTACTACCAATGAAGCCATAGTTCATTGCTCCTGACGATGAAGGAGCAAGGATCTTATGCAGTGCCGCGAGGGCTCAGAAGTGACATTTTGCTACGTCTGAGTTAACCGAAACGCAATCGGGAGAGCCCTGTTCGAGTGACGGCCATTACGCGCCGCTACGGCCGAGCAGGCAGTTGCCTGGCCTGCCGGCGTCACTGACCTTCAGCGCTCGCGTTCGCCGCCAAGCGCGCCTGCTCCAGCGCCGCAGCGAATGCAGGCTGGCCCGCTGCGTCGAACTGGTTGAGGAACAACTCCTGCACGGCGCCTTCGTACACCTTCCACATGCGCTTGCGCAGGGTCTTGCCCTTGCTGGTGATACAGGCAATCGCGCCCCGGCCATCGGCCTCGGTGCGGCGCCGTTCGACCAGGCCCTCTGCTTCGAGGCGGTCCACCAGACGCGTGAGGTTGTAGCGCTCGATCACCATCACATCGGCCAGCTCATGCATACGCCGCATGCCCTTGGGGCCGCTTTCGATGCCCCACAGAGCGTCATACCAGGCATAGGCAGGCAAGCCTTCGGCCGCCAGGCGGCGCTCGATTTCGCGAATCAGCGAACGGTGGGCGCGGACAAAGTTGAACCAGAGGTCGGATGCTGCCTGAGCCATGGGCTCTCCTGAAGCGCGGGGGGATTTTAGTTGCAATTGTACGCTAGCAAGGGATAGATTCAGCATATAGTTGCACTTGCAATCAAATAAATAATCCACAGCCCTCGTTGGCTGGCATCACGCCCTGCAGGGACCCGCCCGTAGGGTTCCCGGCAACGCTGCCCAAGGAGATTGGCCATGCACGAGCAATCGACGCTTCAGGACAAGGACCCGCAAGAGACCCGCGAATGGCTCGACTCGATGGAGTCGGTCATCGACGTTGAAGGCCGCCCCCGCGCGCACTATCTGATCGACCAGCTACTCGACTTCGATGTCGCCCGCCACGGCGACTTCCACGGCCGGGTCACCACCCCCTACGTCAACAGCATCGCCCCCGAACGCGAACTGCCCTACCCAGGCGACCTCGGTATCGAGCGCCGCATCAATGCCTTCATCCGCTGGAACGCTCTGACCATGGTCTTGCGCGCCGGCAAGCATTCCGGCGTCGGCGGCCACATCGCCAGCTACGCATCGGCGGCAGTGCTCTACGACGTCGGTTTCGATCATTTCTTCCGTGGCCGCACTGACACCTTCGCCGGCGACCTGGTGTATATCCAGGGCCACAGCTCACCGGGCATTTATGGCCGGGCCTTCCTCGAAGGCCGTCTCAGCGAGGCACAGTTGGACAACTTTCGCCGAGAAACCGACCGCGACGGTATTTCTTCCTACCCTCACCCGCGCTTGATGGGCGATTTCTGGCAATTCCCCACCGTATCCATGGGACTTGGCCCGATCACCGCCGCCTACCAGGCGCGCTTCATGCGCTACCTGGAAAACCGCCAGCTCAAGGAATATCAGGGCCGCAAGGTCTGGGCCTTTCTGGGCGACGGCGAAATGGACCAGCCCGAATCCCTCGCCGCCATCTCACTGGCCGGGCGTGAGAAGCTCGACAACCTGATCTTCGTGGTCAATTGCAACCTGCAGCGTCTCGACGGCCCGGTGCGCGGCAACGCCAAGGTCATCCAGGAGTTCGAGAGCCTGTACCGCGCCGCCGGGTGGAACGTGATCAAGGTGATCTGGGGCAGCGGCTGGGACCGGCTGCTGGCCCAGGACCGCAGCGGGCTGCTGCGCCAGCGCATGATGGAATGCGTCGATGGCGACTACCAGAACTATAAATCCCAGAACGGCACCTATGTGCGCGAGCATTTCTTTGGCCGTTACCCACAGCTGCTGGGGCTGGTCGCCGACATGAGCGACGACGACATCTGGAAGCTGTCCCGTGGCGGCCACGACCCGCTCAAGGTCTACAACGCCTACGCGGCCGCCATGCGCCACAGCGGCGCACCCACGGTGATCCTCGCAAAGACCGTGAAAGGCTTTGGCATGGGCGAGGCGGGTGAAGGCCAGAACATCAACCATCAGCAGAAGAAGATGGGCATCGACGCCCTGCGCGCCTTCCGCGACCGCTTCGACCTCAACCTCAGCGACGCGCAACTGGCCGAACTGCCCTATCTCAAGCCCGACGCCGACAGTCAGGAAACCCGCTACCTGCAGGCCGCGCGCGCCAAGCTGGGCGGCTATGTGCCGGCGCGTCACGCCGAGGTCCCACCACTGGCCATACCACCGCTCGCCGCCTTGGCGGCCCAGCTCAAGGGCACCGGCGAACGCGAAATCTCCACCACCATGGCCTTCGTGCGCATCCTCAGCACGCTGCTCAAGGACAAGCAGATCGGCAAGCTGGTAGTGCCCATCGTGCCCGATGAATCGCGCACCTTCGGCATGGAAAGCCTGTTCCGGCAGATCGGCATCCACTCCCACGTGGGCCAGCTCTACACCCCGCAAGACGCTGGGCAGCTCAGCTATTACCGGGAGAGCAAGGACGGCCAGATCATGCAGGAGGGCCTTAACGAATCCGGTGCCATGTCATCCTGGATCGCGGCCAGCACCTCGTACGCCAACCACGGCGTGATGACTATCCCGTTTTACATCTACTACTCGATGTTCGGCTTCCAGCGCATCGGCGACCTCGCCTGGGCCGCCGGCGATGCCCGTGCCCGCGGCTTCTTGCTGGGCGCCACGTCAGGGCGCACCACGCTGATGGGCGAAGGCCTGCAGCATGACGACGGCCACAGCCACGTACTGGCCTCGACCATTCCCTGCTGCGTCGCCTACGACCCGACTTTTTCATTCGAACTGGCGGTGATCATCCAGGAAGGCATGCGGCGCATGTACGTCGAGAATGAAGACATCTATTACTACATCACCTTGCTCAACGAGAACTACCCGCACCCGGAGATGCCCGAGGGCGTCAGCGCAGGTATTCTCAAGGGGCTGTATTCGTTATCGAGTACCGAGGTGAATCAGGGCGTGCCCCATGTGCAGTTGATGGGGTGCGGTTCGATATTGCGCGAGGTGATCGCGGCGGGTGACATCCTTGCCCGTGACTATGGGGTCAGCAGTGACATCTGGAGCGCCACCAGCCTGACCGAACTGCGCCGTGAGGGCCAAGCCGTGGAACGCTGGAACCTGCTGAACCCAGACTCAGTGCCCCGCACTTGCCATGTCGAAGATTGCCTGGCCGACCGCCACGGACCGGTGGTAGTCGCCAGCGACTATATGAAGATCTTCGCCGATCAGATCAGGCCTTTCGTCCATGGCCGCCGGTTCGTGGCGCTTGGCACCGATGGTTTCGGTCAGTCGGATACCCGGGAGGCACTGCGCCGACATTTTGAAGTGGACCGCCAGTTTATCGTGCTCGCCGCGTTGAAGGCATTGGCCGACGACGGCGCCATAGCGCGAAAGGTCGTCTCGAAAGCCTTGACGGAAATGGGCATAGACCCTGCCAAGACCGACCCAGCAAGCGTCTGATGACGCCAGATGCGATTTCGCCTTTATCTCAGGGCATTCAGGTCAATGGGAGAGAGCCTTTTTAACCTACATAGCGACCATCCGGCCCTAAAATTTTATAGCGCTAAACTGGTCGTATTTGATGCCGTATCGGGTCCGTGATGATCCTATCAAATCCTGGGTGGCAACCCTGCGCGGCCTCAGCCAGCCAATGCTTTCGGCCCAACTCGATAAAATGCTGCAAATTGGGCCAGGCCGCGCATTGGTCCGGTTGAGACGCAAAAGTGATCATCCCGCTGGAAATGGTATACGCCGATTTTTTCTCGCCTCTGCCAGTCATATACTTTTAAGCGGCGGCTATGGCCCCGGGCAGCATGCGTCTACCAACCAAGGAATACGTCGACGACAGTATTCCAGATAAGTGCGGACAACAGCAGAAGGATGGCGGTGCGGAGGATAGAGAAGATTCAGGGAAAACTCAGGCAATGGATAGTCAGACAGCAACTGCACAAGTTGTCCCCTTCGGATGGGCTCCTTGACAATGAAGGGGGGCAGTTCGGTGATGACTTCGCCTGACATCGCGCTGTGCAGCAGGTGCATGCTGTCATTCGTTGAAAGCACTGCATTAGGCTCCATCGATAAGTCGGGGAATCGCCAGGTCGAGGTCGTATTTGTACCAAGGCTCCATGTTGCGCAAGGAAATCTGCTCAGATCCTGCGGACTGTTCGGCCTGCCATTCGACTCAAGAAATTGTGGGCTCGCGACCAAGACGTGTCGATAATCGAGCAGATGCCTTGCGATCAAAGCCTCGTGCTCTACCCTGCCGACGCGAAGTGCGACGTCAATGCCGTCCTCCACAGGGTGAACGCGGCGCTCCGTCGAAAGCAGGTGCACACGTATGTCAGGATGGGCTTTCTGAAAGTCCGATATTAGCTGCCACCAGGGCGAGAACGATGGAGGCACTGACAGACGCAACTTCCCTTTGATGTGGGCCTGGTCGCTGACCAGTGCGTCTCGCCCTTCTTGCAAGAGATCCAACCCCCGGCTTGCGTGCTCAAAAAGGCGCGCGCCGGCTTCGGTCAGCTTTACGCCCCGGGCTGAACGTTCCAGCAATTCCACTTTGAGCTCCTGCTCAAGTGCACGAATTCTGCGGCTTATAGTTGGCAGCGGCACTCCCAACCGCTCCGCGCCTGCGGTCATACTTCCAGCCTGGACGATTGTTACCAGCATCTGCACCGCATTGAGATCCATCGATCGTCCTCTCATTTATGAAAGCCATGGTCTCATCTGTGGCCATTCTCTTTCAAACCTGTGGCATCTAAAGTGGCGCCTCTTTTATGAATAGGGAAAGCCCAAGTGTCTTTATCCACGTTCGTCGTTATTGCCAAAATCGCCCTGCAGCCTGGCGCACTTGCCGCCTTCCTGCCAGTGGCTGCAGCAGATGCAAGGGATGCGTTGGCTACGGAAGCGGGATGTATGGCGTTCAATGTTCTGGTGCCAGAAGATGATGAGACCTACGTGGTTTTTTCATGAAATCTATCGCGACCGGGCCGCATTCGATCTTCACCTCACCCAGCCTCACTTTCACACCTTCGAGCGCGACGCTGAACATCTGATGATCGGCAAGCCGCAGATCACTTTCCTTAGCGCTTACTTAAGCTGAGGCCAGCAGCATGCTCGCCCGCCGCGCTCAATTTTTCGGAACTCAGACACCATGAAGCTCTTCGTTTACGATCACTGCCCCTTCTGCGTGAAGGCCCGCATGATTTTCGGACTCAAGCAAACAGCCGTCGAACTCGTCATCCTCATGAACGATGATGAGGCCACCCCCATTCGCATGATTGGCAAAAAAATGGCGCCTATCCTTCAAGACGCTGATCAGTATCTGGCCGAGAGCATGGATATCGTTGCCCATATCGATGGTCGGTCCGGCGCGAAGATCTTGTCCGGCTCAAATAATCCAGCCTTGGCGCAGTGGAACAAAGACGTGACCAGCCCGCTTTATTCGCTGGCAATCCCACGTTGGGCCGTCTCGGATTTCGAGGAGTTTTCTACCCCCGCCGCGCGTGACTATTTCACCCGGAACAAGGAGCGCATGCTCGGCAGCTTCGAGGGCCATCTGGCCGCCAGCCCCGATTATATCGCGTCGCTGAACCAGCAATTGCTGGCGCTCGAACCGCTGATCCAGTCCCCGGACGCGGTGAATGGCGAGCTGTCAGAAGACGACATCCATCTGTTCGCCACTTTGCGTAGTATGTCGATCGTGCAAGGCATCGTGTATCCGCCTGCTGTCGAGGCTTATCGAGTTCGCATGGCCGAACGCAGTGGGATCGACCTCCACGACCCAATAGCGATCTAAGCGGCCAAAGTCCAGCACCAGAGGACCTGGGTGCCGTGGCAACGCTAGACCGAAACCATAGAGAGGGGCTGCAATCATCGATTGCAGCCCCTCTTTGCGTTTCGGCCGGCTTGACGTCCGGTCTCGGGCAGCGCCCGGCAGTCCAACCACGCAGTCATTGCCAAATGGATAATTGTTCCGTTTTTCGGAACTATTAATCGCGCCTGCTCTTATTTATCTCTAAAAAAGGATCTATATCATAGCCCTATCACAACGCAACTCTCCTATTGAACAGAAGGAAACGACACCATGATCGACTCACGCACTGCCCCCTATGCTGCACTCGTCATGCGCCTGGCGCTCGGCATCATGTTCATTGCCCACGGCCTGACAAAGGTCCTGGTATTCACCCCCGCTGGCACCGTCGGCTTCTTCGAATCCATCGGGTTCCCAGGCTTCCTCGCCTATCCAGTCATGGCATTCGAAGTGGTGGGCGGTCTGATGTTGGTCTTGGGCGTTTACGCTCGCTGGGTAGCCTTGATTGCGGTCGTACAGCTCTTCGTCGCATCAACCGTACACTTCGGTAATGGCTGGAGCTTCACCAACGCCAATGGTGGTTGGGAGTATCCGATCTACCTCTGTGTGACTGCGCTGGTTGTCGCACTGCTTGGCGATGGGCCCTTTGCTCTGAAGTCTGCAAGCAAAGGGTAGGTCTGGAGGGGCCGTTACCGATCGCTTGAAAGCCTTCCGTACATTTCTACCCGGTTGACCGCTGCGCTCCCCTTTCTTCAACCGGGTTTTTTCCATGAGCGAATTCACATGGCCTCTAACAAACTCTGGCCAATACTGGCGCTGTCCTGGGTCTGCTGCCATTCAGCGTTCGCGCAAACTCGGCCTGCAACCAAACCGATCATCACATTGGCATCTGCCAAAGCGGCAGTGTCGTCAAGCACAACGCAGGCCCCTGCAGGACGCGCGCCCATCGTCACCAGTGTCGTAGAGGACCAATGGAAGGTGGAGTGCCGGTCCTGATCGACGGAAAACTCGTCGGCGCCGTTGGCGTCGCCGGTGGGCTGTCACCCGACGACGGCACATTCGCAGAAAAAACCGCTGCGATGATGGGTAAGCACTGAGTCCTGCGCTGGCGAATTCAAGCTACCAGCAGCACAGGATTGCGCTGTTCATGTCGTGATGTGGCGGCTTGACGCATCACTGCCGCTATACTCCCCTCCAGTACATATATATACTCCCTACCAGTACCCGCATAGCCATCTTGTCAGGATTGACTAGGATTATCTCGATGCCACATTCACCCGAAGAGAAAAAACGCGTCTTGGCCAGAGTCCGACGAGTTCGGGGGCAACTGGATGCGCTTGAATCAGCCCTGCAGGCGGGAGCCGAATGCGGTCCGGTGCTGCAGCAGATCGCCGCCATGCGGGGCGCTGTGAACGGACTGATGGCCGGCGTACTGGAAAGCCACCTGAGGGAAGAGTTCACCGCTTTAGTCAATACATCAGACGCCCAGCGATCTTCGATCGATGAGGTGATTTCTCTGGTGCGCACCTACCTGAAATAGCCGCCACGGCCACATGCCGATGACGGTGCCACTCTCACTGAGCACTACCCTTTGGAGAAAACCCTATGAAATCTCGTGCAGCAGTTGCCTTTGAAGCAGGTAAGCCGCTTCAAATTGTTGAGATCGACGTAGCACCCCCTCGTGCAGGTGAAGTGCTGATCAAAATTACCGATACCGGCGTTTGCCACACGGACGCCTTCACCCTGTCCGGTGATGATCCTGAAGGCCTGTTCCCTGTCGTACTCGGTCATGAAGGCGCCGGCATCGTGATTGAAGTCGGCGAAGGCGTTACCAGCCTCAAGGCTGGCGATCACGTCATCCCGCTGTACACCGCAGAGTGCGGCGAATGCCTGTTCTGCAAGTCGGGTAAAACCAACCTGTGTACCGCCGTGCGCGCTACCCAAGGTAAAGGCGTCATGCCCGATGGCACCAGCCGCTTCTCTTACAATGGCCAGCCGCTGTACCACTACATGGGCTGCTCGACCTTCAGCGAATACACCGTGGTCGCCGAGGTTTCGGTGGCCAAGATCAATCCGGATGCCAATCCTGAACACGTGTGCCTGTTGGGCTGTGGTGTGACCACCGGCGTTGGCGCAGTGCATAACACCGCTAAAGTCCAGCCGGGCGATACCGTGGCCATTTTCGGCCTGGGCGGCATCGGGTTGGCGGCCATTCAAGGCGCTCGTCAGGCCAAAGCCGGTCGCATCATTGCCATCGATACCAACCCTTCCAAGTTCGACCTGGCTCGCCAATTCGGTGCCACCGACTGCATCAATCCGAAAGATCACGAGCAGCCGATTCAGCAAGTGATCATCGAAATGACCGGCTGGGGGGTCGATCACTCCTTCGAGTGCATCGGTAACGTTCACGTAATGCGCGCTGCGCTCGAGTGCGCCCACCGTGGCTGGGGCCAATCCATCGTCATCGGCGTCGCCGGTGCCGGTCAGGAAATCTCCACTCGCCCATTCCAGCTGGTAACCGGTCGTACCTGGAAAGGTTCGGCGTTCGGTGGCGTCAAAGGGCGCACCCAGTTGCCGAAAATGGTTGAAGACTCGATGAAAGGCGAAATCGAACTTGCGCCATTCGTGACCCACACCATGCCGCTGGAGCGCATCAACGAAGCGTTCGACCTGATGCACGAAGGCAAATCCATCCGCACTGTCATCAAATACTGACAGGTTGCCCGGGGCGCGAGCCCCGGGGAGCTTTTCGTATCAACCCTGAGCAATTCTGGAGATACAAATGAGCAATGTAAAACTGCATCCTTCACTGGACGCCGGTATCAAGCCAGCCGCAGCTGATTTCGCGGGCGGCACCTTGCAGTGCTTGTGCGCAACCAACAAGGTTGAAGTCAAGATTGACGCGCAGACCCTGCACAACCACGCCTGCGGTTGCAGCAAATGCTGGAAGCCTGAAGGCGCCAAATTCGCGGTAATCGCCGTAGTGCCACGTGACAAGGTCAGCGTGACTGCCAACGCAGCCAAACTGGCTATCGTCGATGACAGCGCCACCATCCAGCGTCATGCTTGCAAAGACTGCGGCGCGCACCTGTACGGTCGTATCGAAAACACTGGCCACGCATTCCACGGCCTGGACTTCGTACACACCGAACTGTCGCCACAAACCGGTTGGGCTGCTCCAGGCTTCGCGGCATTCGTGTCGTCGGTCATCGAAACCGGTACTCCACCGGCCGAAATGGACGGTATCCGTGCTCGCTTCCACGAGATCGGCCTGCCGACCTATGACTGCTTGTCTCCAGCACTGATGGATGCTCTGGCAACCCACACCGCCAAGCAGAACGGCGTGCTCTGAGCGAACTGAAATTGCCTTAGTGCGTAGCAACAAACCCGATAGCACTTAGTGTTATCAGGCGTACCCGTTCGCCCTTAATAAAGCCACCGAGCGGGTACACCGTTTTTTCTTGATCATTTCAAACTTTATTAGTGGCGTGACTGTACCCAATAGACCAAGAACTTCCCCCTACACCGGAGTCCACAATGAGCCTTGAAATCATCTCGTCCCAGAAGAGCTTCGGCGGCTGGCATAAACGCTACAAACATCGATCTGAAGTCCTCGACTGCGACATGGTTTTTGCCGTGTATCTGCCCCCTCAGGCCGAACAAACCGACAAGCTGCCGGTCGTGTATTGGCTGAGTGGCTTGACCTGTACCGATGAGAACTTCATGCAAAAAGCGGGGATTCAACGCATCGCCGCCGAGTTGGGGCTTATCATCGTTGCACCTGATACCAGTCCCCGTGGCCCGCAGGTGCCCGGTGACCCTGACGGCGCTTGGGACTTCGGGCTGGGTGCGGGGTTCTACCTCAATGCCACCGAGGCGCCATACGCCAAGAATTACCGGATGTATGACTACGTCGTGGATGAGCTGCCAGCGTTGATAGAGACGAATTTCCCAGCGAGTGACGTGCGCAGTATCAGTGGGCACTCCATGGGTGGGCACGGGGCTTTGGTGTGCGCCCTGCGCAACCCTGGGCGTTATCGCTCGGTATCGGCGTTCTCACCTATTTCGCATCCGATGAAATGCCCGTGGGGTGAAAAAGCTTTTTCGCGCTACTTGGGTAATGACCGCAGCAAATGGCGGGAATGGGATGCGACGGTATTGATTGAAACCGCCAGCGAACGGCTGCCGCTTTTGATCGACCAGGGCGAAAGTGACGATTTTCTCGAAACGCAACTCATGCCTGGCGCGCTGAAACAGGCGGCAGAGAAAGCTGGGCATCCCATCACGCTGCGCTTGCAGCCGGGGTACGACCACAGCTATTACTTCATCGCAACGTTCATTGAAGAGCACCTGCGCCATCACGCCCAGGCATTGGCATAGTCGGCAGCCCTGACTTCCGTCCGTCGCGCAATACCGTACTCAATTACCCCATGACGATGAAATAGTCTTTTGCAGGTTTTGCATTGAACAAGGTGAAAAGCGTCGGTATAAATACTGACAGTTTCTATTAGCCACCCTCACCCGATGCTGACCACTGTGAAATCGACCTCAGATACGCCCAAACCCGTCAAATCTCGCAGCCGGTCGTCAATCGGCGCGATTCGCAGCCCGCAAAGTACCGAAGCGATTCTTGATGCTGCTGCGGCGATTCTCGAGGAGCGGGGCTATCGCGCCTTCACGATGGACGCACTGGTCGAGCGTGCGGGGTCGAGCAAGCCGACCATCTATCGCTGGTGGCGCAGTAAGGGCGCGCTGCTGCGGGATGTCTATGAACGCACCGCCCTGACGTTCGTGGCTTCCCCTGACACCGGAGAGCTGCACAGTGATCTGGTGACACACCTGCGGTCGTTGTGGATATGGTGGCGCTCGTCCAGTGCGGGAGAAACCCTGCGTAGCTATTTCACCGAAATCCAGCTTGATCCGGCAGCCATCCAAGAGTTGCGCGAGGAGTTCATGCCGCGCCGCGAACGGACACTGCGCAAGATTTTTGCCAGGGCCGTCGAGCGCGGTGAGATCCATGCGCAAGCCGATACGGGTGTGGCGGTGTCGATGCTGACCGGCATGTCGTGGCTGCATCTGATGGCTGGAAACCTGGACAACCTGCAGTTCATCGATGATGCGGTGGGCATCCTGGTCAATGGGTTGCGGGCTCAAACACCGCGGTAAATTTTTTTACCCCTAACGACACTGTCAGTGTTTATTAACAGCGACGGAGCCTGATGCCCGTCGCGCCTCTCAAAACAGCGAAGAGCAGGGCTTGTGCTGATGAAAACATTCAATCTGAAGGGCGCGCCGTCTCTGCCCTTCTATTGCCGATACCGTGGCCAGCTTTCGATTGCCCTGGTACTGGCTGCCTTGGGTGGTTGTGGCTTCAGTGGGCTGAAACCGCAATCGCGGCTTGTTGATCCCACCGGCGTCGAGCAGACGATGGCCGACAGCACAGTGCCTCTTTCTCCAGCGGCCTGGCCCACTACCGACTGGTGGCGCGGATTCAAGGATGCACAACTCGATAGCCTGGTAAATGAGGCGCTGGCCGACAGTCCCTCACTGCGCGCCGCTGCCGCTCGCGTGCATCAGGCGGGTGCTTTCGAGGCCATTGAAGCGGCCACGCTGCTGCCTACCGCGGACGCGAAGATGAGCACCGAACGTGAACACTTCAGCGCCAACGGCACCACGCCAGCGCCGGTCAAGGGTACGTGGCAAAACATTGATCAAGCGACGTTCAACGTCGGCTACGAGCTGGATTTCTGGGGTAAGAACCGATCCGCCGTCGAAGCCGCAGTAGGCCGTCGCCATGCCTTGGAAGTAGACGAGCACGCCGCCGCGCTGATGCTGTCTGCCTCGATCGTTCAGGCCTACATCGCGTTGCACAATACCTATCAGCAGCTGGACGTCGCACAGGCGTTACTCAACCAACAGCAGCAAATCGAGAAGCTGACCCAGCAACGATTCGCCGCCGAGTTGGGTACCCAGATCGACATCAAGCAATCCCAGGCATCGCTCCCTGCCAGCCGCGCAGCCATCGCCGCGCTCAAGGAGTCTATCGAGCTGGATCAAAACAAGCTGGCAGCGTTGCTGGGCAAAGGCCCTGACCGCGGACGCAGCATCGCTCGGCCCCAGTTGCAGGCGAGCGACACTTTAACGTTGCCGACCCACATCGCCGCGGAGCTGATCGGCCACCGTCCTGACGTCGTCGCGCAACGCTGGCGAGTGGAAGCCAGCGGCCATGAAATCGACGTGGCCAAGGCGCGCTTCTACCCCAACGTCAACCTGACATCGTTCATCGGCATGCAGAGCCTGGCCTTCGATACGTTCAACGATCGCAGCAGCCGCATCCTCGGTTTTTCGCCGGCCATCAGTCTGCCGATCTTCGAGGGTGGCCGCCTGCGCGGCAACCTCGATGCGCAGGACGCCGCTTACGACATGGCGGTGGAGAACTACAACCAGACCGTGGTCGATGCACTGCGTGATATCGCCGATCAGTTGGCCTCGCTGCGCTGGCTCAAGGAGCGCCTGAGCGAACAGAACGAAGCGGTGGCGACGGCTCAGGCGGCTTCGGACCTGGTCAACAAACGCTACGGCGCCGGGCTCGCGACCTATCTGCAAGTACTGGCCACGCAGAACGCGACCCTGGCCGAGCAGCGTCGATTGGTCGACCTGCAATCGCGTGGCCTGTCGCTGCAGGCCAATCTGAGTCGAGCGCTGGGCGGTGGCTATCGCCCTGAGATCGCGACACCGACCAACGTCTCCCCTACCCTTGCTGACAAATGACCGCCATGACGACACCACCCACACCCGCTGCATCCCCTTCACGGCCCTGGCTGCTGTTAGTCCTGGCAATCGGCGTTCTCGTCGCGGCACTGGCCATCTGGTACGTCGCCGGCCTTGATTCGGTCTCGACCGATGATGCCTACGTCAATGGCAACGTGGTGCAAGTGACCTCGCAGATCACCGGCACGGTGACCGCTATCGGCGGCGACGATACCGATCACGTCGATGCCAGCGCACCGTTGGTGACCCTCAACGCGGTCGACGCCGAGATTCAGTACGAGCGCGCCAAGTCCAATCTTGCCCGCGCGGTGAGATTGGCGCGGACCGAGTATTACCAGGTCCAGCAGCTCGAGGCCGAGGTCGAACAGCGCCGCAATGATGTCAGCAAGGCTCGCGAAGACGTGCGTCGGCGCAGCCAGCTGGCCTCCAGCGGCGCGGTATCGCGTGAGGAGATCAGTCATGCCGAAGACATCCTCAAGAATGCCACAGCCGGCCTCGATGGATCACGACACGCCTTGGCTGTGCGCTTGGCGATGGTCGATGGGACTACCTTGCGTACCCATCCCGACGTGCTGGTCGCGGCGAGCAATCTGCGCGACGCCTATATCGCACTGCACCGCACGCAAATCTATTCGCCGGTCTCGGGGCTGATCACCAAACGCAACGTCCAGGTCGGGCAGCGGATCAACCCAGGCGTGGCGCTGATGTCGGTGGTGCCGATCGAGCAGATCTGGGTAAACGCCAACTTCAAGGAATCGCAGATTGAAAACCTTCGTATTGGCCAGGCGGTGCAGCTGCGCGCCGATGCCTACAGCCGCAGTGTCGTGTTTCACGGCACCATCGTTGGCCTGGATGCCGGTACGGGTAGCGCCTTTTCGTTGATGCCGGCGCAGAACGCCACCGGTAACTGGATCAAGGTCACTCAGCGGGTGCCCGTGCGGATCCAGCTGGACCCAAGTGAAATCGCTGCCAACCCACTACGCCTGGGCCTGTCCATGCGGGTATCGGTCGATACCACGGATCGCAGTGGCAGCCTGCTCAACCGTAAAGCGCCGACCGAGCCGAGCTACAGCACCCACATTTTCGAAAACGAGCTCAAGGATGCCAACGCAGTAGTCGAACAGGTCATCGCTGGCAACGAAGGCAGCGGGCCGGCCGCCGTCAGCCTCAACCAGTGACGGGGTCGCTCATGTACCGCAAGAATGCCGCCCTGCTCACCACCGTAGGCGTGTTGGTGGCACTGGAATACCTGCAAGCTGGAATGATCGCCTTTGCTTCGGCCCCTATCCGCGGCGAAATCGATGCCAGCCCGGAAGAGTTCACGCTTGTCGCTGCGTTGTATGCCTGTATCGCCGTGGTAGTGATCTCCAAACAACGCTGGCTGACCGAGCGCTTGGGCTGGCGTAACTACATGCTCGGTTCGATCAGCATCAACGTGCTCGGCGCATTTGTCTGCGCGGTCAGCAGTGATCTGAGCACCTTCACTGCAGGGCGGGTGATCATGGCCTTGGGCGGTGCCGCGTTCATGACTTCGGCACGCGTGATGGTCAACATGCTACCGCCGGGGCCAGGCCGATTCGTGGGGGTCAAGGTGTTTGCCACCGGGTTGGCCATTGGTACCGCGTCGGCACCTTTCCTGTCCTCTCTGGTAGTGGTCGAAGACACTTGGCACGGAATCTTCTGGATCTTGATCGCAGGCGCTCTGAACGCTGCAGCGTTGTGTTGCCGATTTCTGACCAACACGCCGGTGCCGCTTGAAGATCGAACGACTTCCAGCCCCGCGAATGTACTGCTGCTGGCGGTGAGCAGTTTCTTCCTGCTGTATGTGCTGCAGCGCTCCTACTATGACTTCTACAACGAGACATTCATTCTGGCCGCGTTCGCGCTCCTGGCGGCCTTGGGCATTTATATCTTTTTCCATGCCGAACTCCAGAAGGCTGAACCGCTGCTCAATGTCCGCGGCCTTATTCAAGCGCGCTACCTGCAAGGCGTGGCGTTGTTCTGTTTCACCTACATAGTGCTCGGTAGCAACAACTATATCTTGCCGTACTTTCTGCAATCCGCCCTTGGCTACTCGTGGGACACCATCGGTACCTTTCAGGCATTCGGACTCGCAGGCGCTTTGCTGACCTGGTTGGTGATGGCGTTATTGATCCCGCGGTATCCAGGGCCCAAGAAGTTCTTCGTGGCCGGTTTCGGGGGGCTGATGGGTTTCGGTTGGCTGCTGTCTTCCATCACCCCAGAAGCCAATATGTGGTCCAACATTCTGCCAGCGCTGATACTTAACGGCTGCTTCGTGATGTTGGTACTCGCCACGGCAGCGATGCAGACCTTTCGCGACGTCAGCCATCACGACACTCTGTTCACCCACGCTTATCAAATCAAAAGCATGCTGGGTCAGATCGCGATGGCCATGGGTACCGCCGTCGCCACATTGTTCCTCCAGTGGCGGACCACGACTCAGTACAACAACCTCAACCTGTTTTTTCTCAAGGACGATCCCCGCTACCAACAGCAACTCCAGCTACTGACTCACGCACTGACGCCCGACGTGGGTGCCAGTCATGCGGGGGAGATTTCAACTGCAATGCTGGCGCAGACACTGCAACAGCAATCGACCCTGGTAGCCAGCACCGAATATTTTTGGATGATTATCGGCGTGGCAGGTGTTGCCCTATTGGTATCCATCGGCCAAAGGACCTTCAAGTGACTCAGCATCCCTCCCGGCCGACTCCTCGCGCGGACGAAAGTGACGACACCGCAGTCACCATCGACCCGCTTGATCCCAAAAGCCTCAGAACACAGGCCTTCCATGTGCTTGCACAGGCCCGTAGCGCCCTGGATCGCCGCATTGCCTCCGAGCTTCTTCGGTGGGGTATTGGCACAGTCCATTTTCAAATGCTTGGATTCATTTTCCGGCATGGCCGCTGCACACCCAGTCAATGCGCCTATGAGCTGTACATGTCCGGCTCGACTGTTACGCACCTGATTGGCCAATTGGAAAAAAAAGACTTGCTGGTACCGCAAACCAAGGGCAGTGCCCGGCGCGAATTCGTATTGCGTCTGTCCAGTAAGGGTGCAAGTACTTATCGACAGGCTTCAAAAACACTGTCGAACGGCGACCGGGGGGCTGGGAGGTCTTCTGCCATACAGGAATTGGCTGCACTGGATGTGGCCCTGCGCAAACTGGCTGATGTCCTTCGAGACTGAACGACTGCCATTGCTCAGCTTTGCCTAAGCGAGCGAGGCGATCGCTGCAGTGAATCTGCCTAACCACTGAGAAAGTGGTGCGTCGCCCTCGCCCCTGGTGAACCAGGCGCAACGAAAAGACGCCCGCCGTTAAAACCATCGCAATAGCGGCTGTGCGATTTGCCGCTGGCTTTTTCTTGCAGGGTGCGGTGAGCCGAAGCGCGATAATTCAGGTCGGCCAAGGAACTGCTACCTGTTCTTGGCGACACGTTTGGCGATCGCTTTCATACGCGCGGCGGCATTCTGCACCGCCGCCATTTTCTCAGGGCGTTTCATACCGCGCCACTTACGGATTTCTTCCCGGGTGCGGCCGCAGCTTACGCACATTTCGCTGTTCAGCTGGCACAGCGACACACAGGGGTTTTCAATATCTTTAGCCACGCTTGCTCCCCGAACGGCTAGAACTCAGGCGGGCCGCCCAGTTACCGCCATGTACGGACTCGCAGCGCTCTTGGGAGTCGAACACAACGTGCGATGCGGGGTTCGAAACTGCGATGCCAATATCCTCGAAAGCCGTGAGGGTCAGGTCTTGCATCCTGCGCTTGTCCTGATTGCCTAGAGCGGTGTTCAAACTAGCGTCGCTATCGAATACCCATGTCACTTCCAGGCTGGCAGGGAAGTGGTTGTAGTCGACGCGATGGGTCAGCCACTCGAAACCGGGTATTTCGCTTTTAGCTGTCTCACAGGCACGGGTCAGCGCCCGCGCCAACTCGCGCTCGATACCCGAGTACTGACGCTTCAACGAAGCCATGAAGTTTCCTCTGCAAATGTAGGGTCGTCAGTGCAAGCGTCTGCAGGCCTGGTCGAGCGACCTGTGCTGTGCTGTTTCAGCCTGATGCATAGCGTGCCTGCTACACCTATAAGGGCTGGCATCATGCATCGCTATGTGAGTGATCGCAATAAGCGAACTGCCCAGCATTGTGCTGGGCAGGTATATCAAGTGAGCTGATCGAATCCCGATGTCGCTACAACGGGATAGTCAGCTTTAGCCAATAGGCTCCCCTTCCGCGCGGAGGCGCAATCACATCTGCGCTCAGGTGAAAGCATCGACCGCCTTGTTGCCGCTGCTAGCGCAATCAGAAGGGGTAAGGCTGGTCGGAGGGTTCGACCGTTACCCATTTCACTTCAGTGAATTCCTCGACTACAGCGCTACCGTCAAAACGGCCATAGCCACTATTTTTCATGCCGCCGTAAGGTGCCTGCGGCTCGTTCTGTACCGTGGCGCCGTTGATATGCACGCAGCCTGCGTCCAGACGGCTGGCAAGATCCAAGGCACGGCTGACATCCCGGCTGAAAATCGCGGACGACAGCCCATAGGCGGTGTCGTTAGCGACTTCCAGGGCGTGTTCGGCGCCTTTGACGCGGACAATGGTGGTCACTGGCCCAAAGGTTTCTTCGTCATAGATCGACATGGCGGATGTCACCCGGTCGACCAGTGTCGGGCTCATCAAGGCCTGGTCGCCCAAGCCACCGGCGACGATCTTGGCGCCTTTGCCAATCGCATCATCGAGCAGTTGGTTGATCCGCTGCACGGCCCCCTGCGCGATGACCGGGCCGATGACGCACGACGGAGCGTCGACGGGATTGCCCTGCTCTAGCTTGCGCACACGATCGGCGAACTTTTCGACAAAGGCATCTGCAATGCTCTCGTCCACGACGAAGCGCTCGGTCGACATACAGATTTGGCCTTGATACAGGAACGCGCCGAATATCGCTGCGTTAACAGCGCCATCGAGGTCGGCATCGTCAAGCACCACGAACGGCGCCTTGCCGCCCAGTTCCAGCAAGCAGCGCTTGAGGTACTTGGCGCTGGTCTGCGCGATCATTCTGCCAACATGGGTAGAGCCGGTGAAATTCACCCTGCGTACGGTGTCGTGGCTGATCAGGGCCTCCGTCACCGCTGCGGCGTCCTCTGGGGCCGTGATCAGGAAGTTCAGCACGCCTGCGGGTAGCCCGGCCTCAATGAACGCTTCAGCCAGCAGCTCGTGCGTGCGCGGACTGTTCTCCGAGCCCTTGAAGATCACCGTATTGCCGCACGCCAGTGGGTAAGCGATAGCGCGGGCGCCAAGAATGACCGGGCCATTCCACGGCACGATGCTGAGCACGGTTCCCACAGGCTGACGCAGCGTCATCGACAAGGTGCCGGGCTTGTCAGTGGGAATGGTCTCGCCCTTGATCTGCGTGGTCAGCGCAGCCGCCTCGCGCAGCAGATTGGCCGAAGCCCCCACATTGAACTGCGCCCACAGTTGCGATGCGCCAATCTCCTCGGCCATCACGCTACAGAACTGCGGCATCTTGCTTTCCAAGACATCGGCGGCGGCCAGCAACAAGCGGCGCCGCTCGGTAGGGCCGACTTTGGACCATCGCTTGAACGCCTGCTGCGAGGATTCAGCGATTTTCAGGGCATCGTCTACGGACGCTGCCGCACCGGTCGTAACGGTTTTCCCGCTCACAGAGTTGTGGCGCTGGTAAGTCTTGCCCCCTGAGGCGGGCTGTTTGACGTTATCGATTAGCAGTTGGACATTCATGCTTGATACCTTTGATTGGGTCGCGTGAATCAGGCCCGATCGGCTTGAACGGTCATGCGCAAGATAGGCTTGATGGTGATACCGCTCTCGCTGTCCGCCATCGCTTCGTTGATCTGCTCGAACGAGTAGAAACGGCAGAGCTTGTCGAACGGAAAGCGGCCCTGCAGGTGCAGGTCGACCAGGGTCGGGATGAACGCATTGGCAACCACATCGCCTTGGACGATGCCCATGATGCGTTTGCCGGGGATCATCACGTCGTTGATATTGAACGCCACCTCTGTGCCCATCTTCGTGGCACCGACGATGCCGCAGGTGCCCAGCGTGGTGATCGCGTCGATGGCCTGACGCAGCACCTCGGCGCGGCCCGAACATTCGAGGCTGTAGTTGGCGCCGCCACCGGTGATCTCGCGCACGCGTTGCACTGGATCCTCCTCGCGGCTGTTGATCACGTGGGTAGCGCCTACTTCGAGCGCCAGGGCAAGCCGACTGGGTGTGACATCCACCGCGATGATGGTGGTGGCGCCTGCAACCTTGGCGGCCATTACCGCTGCAAGGCCTACCGCGCCGGCACCGAAGGCGACGAAGCTGGCGCCCGCCTCTACCTTCATGGCCTTGAGCACGGAACCTGCGCCAGTCTGAATACCGCAACCTAGCGGCCCGAGTAATTCAAGCGGGGCGTTTTTAGAGACCTTGACCACATTGCGCTCATTGGCCACGACATAGGTCGAGAATGACGACTGGCCAAAGAAGTGATCGTGAATGGGCGCGTTGTCTTCACAGCCACAGGTGGAGGTACTGCCATCCATGCGGCCACCGCCGAAGTTGAGCGGATGCATGTGCGAACAGTGCGCCGGGTGGCCAGTTTCACACGGCAGGCACAGGCCGCAGGACATGTAGGTCATCACCACATGATCACCCGGCACGATGGTGGTGACCGAGGCACCGACAGCTTCGACTATCCCTGAGCCTTCATGGCCTAGAACGATTGGCAACGGCGTAGGAAACAGCTGATCGCGTACCACCATGTCGGTATGGCAGACACCAGTGGCGACGATGCGCACGCGTACTTCATCGGTGCGGGGCACGCCGAGATTCGCGCGCTCCAGCTTCAGTGGCGCCCCCGCTTCGCGCAGGACAGCAACGGTAACTTCGACAGGTTTGAGTTCGGTTACGGACATGCCTTGATTCTCTTTATTGGTTTTCTTGGGGTTGGGCGGTGTCGGTCGATCTAGCTGCAAGGCTGCAACGACCGCACAAGGCGGCCGTGCACACAAAAGTTAGGCTCGGGCGGGCGCAGTCCAGCCGAGTCGTACCTGGGCTTGCGCCAGGTCGGCGGCCATATCGTGGTTCCACAGCCAGTCAAAACGACTGGCCAGGGTGGCTGAGAGCCGCGCTTCGTCGCCCTCCACCTTTTGGTCTCGATACTCGTAGAGGTCCCCGGCTTCATGGGAAGTGCGCTGCACGCGACAAGCGCGCGGACGGCGAATCTCGTCGTAGACCTTCAGCACCTCTGTAGGGCTGGCCTCGGTCACGCGGGGGTCGGCCAGCACTTGCGCCAACAGCCAGGCATCTTCCAGGCCCTGGCCCGCGCCAGCGCCTTGGTGAGGAAGCATCGCGTGCGCCGCATCGCCGATCAGCCCTACACGGCCGTGCACATAGCACGGCAGCTCATCGAGCTCGTGCAGTGCCCAAAGCGTCGGCGCTGGAATACATTCCAGCAGCACGCGCACGGCATCCCCCCAATGCGCAAAAGCCTCAAGCATCTGGGCCTGGGAGGTGGCTTTTACCCAAGGCGTATCCTGCGGCCAGACAGGATCTGGGGAAGTACGATCCGAAATGAAAGCGACCACATTGATCAACCTGCCCTGCTTCACCGGGAAGGTCAGAATGTGGGCATCGAGGCCGAGGTACATTTGCGGTACGTTGATCAGGTGCTCGTCGACGCCAGCCGCCCGATAGGCTGCTCGCAGCTGTTCGCTGTCGATCATCCCGCGATAGGCGCAGGTTCCGCTGAATTTGGGCGCGACCAAGGGCTGGCCCAACCCCTCAAGCACATAGTCACGGATGTTGGACTTGATGCCGTCTGCTGCTATAAGCAGGTCACACTCATGGGCGCTGCCATCGGCGAAGTGAACTCGAACACGCTCGCCCTGCTGCTCCACCCGCGTGGCACGTTTATCGAAACTTGCCACGCCTTCGGGCAAGCGCGTCGCCAGTGCATCGAGGAAGTCGGCACGATGAACAGACGATTGACCTACACCCTGGGCCACACTGGCGCCCAGGTACCCTGCGTCTTCGCCGCGGCGCCATTCGAACCAGATATCTTGCCACGGTGCTGCCGTTCGATCAGCGATGAGCTCGTAGGGTTTGCCAAGGCCAAGCCCTTCGATAGCCCGTACGGCATTGGCACCAAAGGAGACACCCGCGCCTACCTCGCCGAACGCAGGGGCGGCTTCGAAGAGTTGAACATCAAGATGGGAGTGACGGCACAGATCCAGTGCCAACGCCACCCCGGCGATACCACCGCCAACGATACCGATCTGCAGCTTGGAATGAGGGCTACTCATGGGAAGACCTTATGTGTTGTTTTTGGAATAGACCGATCATGACTATTCACAACCCATTGATAAATGGCGCCATCCCCATACACACTATCACCAGTGTGAATATAATTCCTCGCGTTGTTTCCCCTTGATCCCAGGAGAACGCTCATGCAGCTACGCGAACTGGATCTCAATCTGTTGGTGGTTTTTCACCAGTTACTCATTGACCGCAGCGTTTCCAGAGCCGCCGAAAATCTGGGAATGACCCAGCCGGCGGTGAGCAATGCGTTAAAGCGTCTGCGCGGCGTGCTTGGCGATGATCTGTTCGTTCGCACGTCACTAGGCATGGATCCAACCCCCTATGCGGTACAGCTTGCGGAGCCGGTCTCCCACGCAATCACCACCTTGCACGGCGCCCTCAACCGTCATGATCACTTCGACCCCGCTACGGCGCAAAAGCGCTTCACCGTGGCAATGACCGATATTGGCGAGATCTATTTCATGCCGCGGCTGATCGAGCGCCTGTTGGCGGCCTCTCCGGGGATTTCAGTCAGCACCCTGCGCAGTCATGCGGGTCTGTCCGAGGGACTGGCCAATGGCGATGTCGATCTGGCAGTCGGCCTGCTCCCGGACCTGCAGGCAGGCTTCTATCAGCGGCGCTTGTTCCACCATCGTTACGTGTGCCTGTGCCGCGAAGGCCACCCGATTACCCGCAGTGAAATGACCCAGGCGCTGTTCTGTCAGTACGGCCACGTTCGAATTGTGGCCGCCAGCACTGGCCACGGCGAGATCGACACCTATATGCACCGCGCTGGGCTGGTCAGGGACATCCGCCTGGAGGTGCCGCATTTCGTTGCCGTGGGCCATATCCTGCAGAACACTGATTTGATTGCCACAGTACCCGAGCGGTTTGCCACCAGCTGCGTCGGTCCGTTCGGCCTGACCACGGTACCTTTGCCCCTGCCACTGCCGGAAATAGCCATCAACCTGTTCTGGCATACGCGATTCAACCGTGATCCAGCCAATATCTGGTTCCGCAATTTGATGTTCGAGCTGTTCAGCGACTAGGCCCGCACTGCAAAAGAAGTGGGTCAGGACCAACCTTGGCAAATCTTCACCAGTTCATCGACCGCATACCGAACCTTGGGCCGCAAATGCGAAACCTTTGGCCATACTGCATGCACGTCCACCGCCTCCGGCTCGAACTCCTGGAGCACCTCTACCAGTCTTCCTGCCTTGATATCGTCTTCGAGCAAGGCACGCGGCATTTGGCACAGGCCGATCCCGGCCACAGCGCCGGTAATCATGACTTCACCATCGCCGATCTGGTGAGTCGAAGGGGGCGCGTAGCGTACCTTCTCGCCCTTCAGATTGACCCGCCAACTTAATGGCTGGCCGCGTCGATGACCCACAATGCAGTGGTGGGTGGCCAGGTCAGCCAGACTCTTGGGCTCCCCGGCCCGGGCCAGATAGCTAGGCGCCGCGCATATGACCCATCGCTGGCGCGTCAGCAAGCGTGCAACCAATCCATGGGTGTCCTTGAGTTCGCCAAAGCGCACCAACAAATCGATGCCCTCTTCGATCGGATCCACCAAGTGATCGGAAAAGGTAATGTTGAGTTGCAGCGCCGGATATTTCTGGGCGATTTCGAATAGCAGCGGCGCGCCGACACGACGCCCGAATGCCACAGGCATATCAACCCGCAACCGCCCAGACGGCTCGCGGTCTCCGGGACCAAGGCCTCGTTCAGCAGCGCTGATTTCTTCCAGCCCCGTCGAACAGGCCGCGAAGTAAGCCTCGCCATCGGCGGTAAGACTAATACGGCGCGTAGACCGATGAAAAAGCTGCGTGCCCAGGCGCTCTTCAAGACGCGCAATTGCCTTGCCAACCGCTGATTTGGAGATACCGAGGCGCTCGGCGGCCTCAGTGAAACTCTGGGCCCGAGCAGCTACAACGAAGGTGAGGACACCCTGAAGCGTATCTGTAGGAAGCATAAGTACTGACCACTGTAGATATTTTGTCTACCCATAAGAGAGCTAAGGGCTGTTTATCGTAGATGATTTCTACACTAGCATGGATTCATCTCGAAAGGTGACCGAGGCTCGAGGCCCAGCGCCCTGCACTTAGCGCTTTACACCTTGCGAGCGGGAAGCCAGCCAAAGGCCGAAAAGCCGATGACGCCTCCACTCATTTCAAACTTCATCCAAAAGGAATATCCCATGCCCGTAGTACGTGTCAGCTGGTTCGAAGGTAAAGAGCACGCCGCTAAAGAAGCCGTTGCCAAAGAAATCACCGAAAGCATCGTCAAGAACACCGGTACCGATGCCAACTACATCTACGTCATCTTCGAAGACGTAGCACCGTCCGACTGGGCAGGTGCCGGCAAGCTGTTCGGTGGCGCGCCCGACAAGTCCTGATTTGTCTGCACGCCTCAATGCATCGGCTGGTTCAGCGATGCATCACCCTGCTCGTCTGCGGACGGCACCCTCGAACGAGAATCCTCTTATGCACCCGTATATTTCTTGCTTGTTCACCCTCGCAGTAAAGCCTGAAGAATTCGCCGAATTCAAAGCCCTGATCGCTCAGATCGTTCCAGAGACCCAAAAGGAACCTGGCACTCTGGTCTACGAGTACAGCGTCAACGAAGACAACAGCACCGCGCATATCCTTGAACGTTACAAAGCCGACTCCGTGGTCAGCCACGTCGACCTCACGTTTGCTCCTTTTGGCGAGCGTTTTCTGCAGCTGTGCACCATCACCAGCCTGACCGTCTACGGCACCCCTGACGCGGACATCCGCAAGCGCCTTGACCCGTTCGGCGCCGTGTACATGACGCCGTTTGACGGCTTCAGCCGCTGAGCGCTGCAACCTGCACAGTCCCGACGGCTGTTCAAGACGTGCTCGAGTTCGTTTGATCGCAGCCCAAATTTGGGAGGAGCGGCCAACTTGTATAGGCCCACCTCCCACACCTGTTCTTGAGGAGTCACCATGAAAATAGATTTGAGCGGTAAACGCGCACTGGTCACCGCTTCGACCAGCGGTATCGGCTACTCGATAGCCAAAGGCCTGGCTGAGGCCGGCGCAACGGTCATCGTCAATGGCCGCAGCGAAAAGTCCGTCACGGACGCCATCGCTCGTCTGCAAGCAGCAGTGCCAGACGCCTCGATCTCCGGCGTCGCGGCCGACCTGGGCAATGCGCAAGGCGCAGCGGCCTTGGTCAGCGGTGCGGGTACGATCGACGTGCTGGTCAACAACGCCGGTATCTACGGCACTCAGGATTTTTTTGAAACCGCCGACGACGTCTGGGACCAGTACTGGGACACCAACGTCATGTCGGGCGTCCGCCTGAGCCGCGCTCTGTTGCCCGCCATGGTCGCCAAGGGTTGGGGCCGGGTGGTGTTCATCGCCTCCGAGTCGGCCCGTAACATCCCAGCCGACATGATCCACTATGGCGTCTCGAAAACGGCTCAGCTGGGTTTGGCCCGGGGCTTGGCCAAACGCGTTGCCGGCAGCGGCGTGACCGTCAACAGCGTATTGCCGGGCCCGACCTTATCCGAAGGCTTGGCCGACATGCTACAGGCCGAAGTGCAGCGTAGCGGCAAATCATTGGAGGCGGTCGCCGCCGAGTTTGTGATGGAGCATCGCCCGAGTTCGGTGATCCAGCGCGCCGCCTCCACCGAAGAAGTGGCCAACATGGTCGTCTACGTCTGCTCGCCTCAAGCCAGCGCGACCACCGGCGCCTCGCTGCGGGTCGACGGCGGCGTGGTCGACGACATCGTCTGATGTGCAGGGCCGGCGAATTTCGCCGGCCCTGCCGATTTATCGCAGGTTTTTGAATGAATTACCCACTGCAGGCTTTATCTCTTCGCGATCTGCTCGGCGAAGAGTTCCAGTTCCCCCATGAGATCGCCGGCCAGCCATCCAAGGCATCGGATTTTGCTGGGCTTACGGTCAGTAGCTTCGTCACCACCGACAACGTCAATCTTGCGTACTGGGAAGCGGGCAGCGGCAAGCCGCTGGTGTTTATCCCCGGCTGGTCGGCAAATGGGGCGATGTACTTCCATCTCATGCAGCTGTTGAGCCAGCACTACCGCGTGTATGTGCTGGACGTACGCAATCAAGGCCTGTCCGAAAAGGCCGCCTTTGGTAACCGAATTGCGCGCTATGCCATGGACGTCAAGGAGTTTGCTGAACACCTGGACCTGACCGAGGCCGACTATTGCGGTTGGTCGATGGGCGCGTCGGTGATGTGGGCCTACATCGATTTGTTTGGCACGCGCGGCGTTCGCACGCTGACCATTATCGACCAGGCGCCCTCGATCTATTGCCACGCCGACTGGACTGAGCAAGAGCGACTCGATGCAGGCGCATTCACCACCTCCCCGGAACGAATGATTGCGTCCTATACCGGTGGCACCACTAACATGCTGATTTCCCAGACCCGAGTACTGGAACGAGCGGTGGATGTCTCTTCACCCTATTTCCACAACGTCCTGAGCCTGGTCCAGGCGGTCGTGCGTGACGATATGGCCTTTACCGGACAGGTCCTGTTTGATCACACCACCAACGACTGGCGGGATGTAATCAGTACCAAGATCGATGTACCCACCGCCATTTTTACCGGCGAGTACAGCGATTGGCTGCACAGCCAGCATTGGATGAATTCGGTCATCGAGGGGTCGCAGCTTCACGTGTACACGAAAGCCGAGAACGGAGATCACTTTCTGGCGTTCAAGAATCCCGAGAAATTCGCAGCCGACCTGAGGGGCTTTCTCGACAACGCTTGAGGTCGGACATCGATCGCCTCCAAGTCAACGTTCAACCCATCTTGCCCGGCCGACAGTTTCGCTCCCTTCGCGGCCGGGCCTTTTCCTATCGCTAAATCACTGCTCCCATACCGGATGCGCGAACCGCTCGGCCAGATAGTTGACCAGCGCCCGCACCTTGGGCGGCAAGTGCTTGCGCGATGGATAGACTATGTAGACGCCCAGTTCGATCGAACGGTATTCGGGAAGAATCTCCTGCAACATCCCGGTGCGCAGATCCTCGGCCACCATAAAGCTCGGTTGCAAAGAAATTCCGCCGCCCGCCAAGGTGATGCTGTGACAGGTATCGCCATTGTTGCAGCGCACGACCGGACGCGTGCGCACGGTTTCAGGCCCAGCCGGCCCGTGAAACGTCCAGTCATTGCCGCTCGCGAAATTGGTATAGGCCACCACACCGTGCTCGGCAAGATTCTCCAACGCCAGCACCGGCGGATGACTCTGCAGATATTCTGGCGACGCGCACAGACACATCCGGGTAGTCGCAAGACGCCGCCCCACCAGCGACGAATTCTCCATGCGGGCAATACGAATGGCTGCATCGAATCCCTCTTCCACGAGATCCACCAGCCGGTCGTTGAGGCTGATGTCCAACTCGATCTTGGGATATGCCTTCATGAAATCTGCCCAGACGGAGCCCAAATGCAGGACGCCGAAACTGACCGGCGCATTGACCCGCAGAACACCGGTCGGCTCGGGCGCCGCCGAAGATACCGCTTCCTCCGCCGCGTCCATCATCGCCAATACATCCTTGGCCTGATGATAGAACTGCCGACCTTCCTCCGTGAGCGACAGGCGCCGTGTGGTGCGGTGCAACAGGCGCGCACCGAGTCTTTCCTCCAGCCCGCTGACATAGCGCGAGATGGCCGCCTTGGACATCTCCAGAGGCTGGGCGGCCCCTACGAAACTGCCCTTGTCGACCACCATGCAGAACACCTGCATTTCTAAAGCACGATCCATGACTATCTCACCTAGTGGAACTATTAATCATATTTACACTTATTTATGCCTTTTTTCAAACCTATAAACTAACCCCATCGAAACGCAAACCAACTCCTACGAGGTAGCTATGAAAATCACAGTAATCGGTACCGGCAACATGGGCTCGGCGTTCGCAAAACAACTCGATGCCGCCGGTCACACCGTGCGCATCACTGGGCGCGACCTTGAAAAAGCCAAGAGCGTCGCCGCACCGTTCACCAACGTCAGCGCCTATAACGCGGCTGAAGCACTGGGCGACAGCGAAGTAGTGATCGTCGCCACTGCGTTCCCGGACGCCGCCGCAGCGCTGCAGAGCCTTGGCGATCTCACTGGCAAAGTGGTCATCGACATTACCAACCCGCTCAGCGCTGACTACATGTCACTGACCATTGGCCACGTTACCAGCGCTGCTGAAGAAATCGCCAAGGCAGTGCCCGGTGCCCAGGTCGTCAAGGCCTTCAACACCTTGTTCGCTCAGGTACTGGCCGACGGGCCGCTGTTCGCTGACAACCAGCGCGGCAGCGTATTCGTTGCCAGTGACAGCGAACGCGCCAAACAAACCGCCGTTTCGTTGGCCCGCAGCCTGGGCTGGAACACAGTAGACGCCGGTGGCCTGGTCAATGCGCGTTATCTGGAGCCGCTGGCTGGTTTCAACATCTATCTCGGTTACGGCGCAGGCCTGGGCACTTCGCTCGCCCCCGTCTGGCTGAACAAGTAACTCAACCCGGAGTCAACGCCATGAACACGTCGTTCCCCCTGCTGTTTGTGTCTCATGGTGCTCCCATGTTTGCAATCGAGCCCGGTCTGGCTGGTAAACATCTGGCCGAGCTCGGTCGCGAACTGCCGCGACCCGACGCGATCGTCATCCTCTCTCCGCACTGGATGACTCGCGACGAAGTCAGCGTTACCGCGAGCACCGCACCATCCACCATTCACGATTTCGGCGGTTTCCCCGACGCCCTTTACCAGATTCAATACCCGGCGCCGGGCTCACCGGCACTGGCGGCGCAGATCGTCGACATGCTTCACACGGCCGGCTGGAAATCCAGCCTGAACGTCAATCGCGGTTTGGATCACGGTGCCTGGGTGCCGCTGCTGTATCTGGCGCCTGAGGCTGATATTCCCGTAGTGCAAGTGTCGATGCCCGCTACGCTCGATACGCGTGAAGCATGGAAATTAGGCCAGGCACTCAAGCCTTTGCGGGACATGAACGTTCTGATCATTGCGTCCGGCAGCCTGACCCACAACTTGTACGAGTTCCGCGGTGCGACGCCCCACGGCGCCCAATACGTCAAGGATTTTGCAGCCTGGACCGCAAAAACCCTCGCCGCAGGCAACCTCGATCAACTGCTGGACTACAAGCAATACGCCCCCTCGGCTGAGCGTGCTCATCCAACGGATGAGCACTACTTACCGCTGTTCATCGCGCTCGGCGCTGCGGGCGAGGACTATCAGACACGCGTCCTTGAAGGCGGCGTGACCTACGGTGTCCTGGCGATGGACAGCTACTTATTCTCCTCGGCCGGCGCCGCGCCCGTCGAGTCGGCTCAACCTGCACAAGGCGGTAATTGATCATGGCTAATATCACTTTCTCGGAGCCCGCTCGCGAGCAGGAATCCGGCATCTTCTTCCGCAAGGCTTGCAACACCTCGAGCCCCAAGGCGCGTTTGCTGCTGCTCCATGGCGTGGGCTCCAATGAAGCCAACCTGGCCTCGCTGGCGGCCTCGCTGCCTGACGATATCGAAGTCCTGCTGCTGCGCGGTCCGCTGCAGGTGGGCCCCCAGGGCTTCGCGTGGTATCAGGTCAACTTCACCAGCAACGGCCCATCGTTCAGCTATGAGCAAGCCGAAGGCAGCCGCAAGCTGCTGCAAACCTTCATCGAAGCGTTGCCCAAACTGCCAACCGTGATCGCCGGCTTCAGCCAGGGCGGCATCATGAGTTCGAGCATCGGCGTCACCGAGCCGGAGCTGGTCAAGGGGTTTGCCTTGTTGAGTGGCCGCATGCTGCGCGAGATCGAACCGCAGATCGCTTCTGCGGAGCGCTTGAAGTCGACCTCAGCGTTTATCGCCCACGGCCAGCGCGATGGTGTATTGCCGATCGATTGGGCCAAGGAAGCCGATGCCTGGCTGGACCGGATTGGCGTTGCCCACGAGACCCATCACTACGATATGGCTCACGAAATCACCGGTGACGAACTGGCCGACTTTTCCAGGTGGCTGACCAAAACGTTGCTGCTGGCCGACTGAACAAAACACTCTCGCACGAATGCCGGACACTCAAGTGCCGGCATTTTTGCGTGAATGTTCAGCCAAGCCGCTTAGCCATGAAGTCGACGAAGGCCTTGATCTTCGGCAGCGGCTGGCGACTCCAGGGCCAAAGAATGCTGAAGGTCCGATAGTCACGCACGTACGCTTCGAGCACCGGCACCAATCGTCCTGTGGCGACGGCCTCCTCAACGGAAAAGTCAGGCAGACAGGCGATCCCCAGCCCCGCCTCGGCCATCGCCAACAGCGGTTCGATCGCGTTGGCGGTAGCCGATCGGGGGACGTCCGGCATGCCTTCTTGATCGTTTGTCACGAGTGGCCATGGGTCCAGCTTGCCACTGCTCGGGTAGCGATAGCGTAGGCAGGAGTGGGCACTCAGGTCGCTGGGTTGATCCGGCACACCGTGCCTGGCCAGGTAGGTGGGCGAGGCGAGCAAGCGGTGGCTGTATCCGTTGAGCTTGCGCATGACTAGCCGGGAGTCTTCGACATCGCCGATGCGCATCACTGCATCGAACCCCTCCTCAATGACATTGACCAGTCGGTCGCTGAATTCCAATTCAAGCTCCACGTCGGGGTACGCCTGCTGAAAAGCGATCAGATGCGGCATGAGATTGGTGCCCAGTTGCGGCAGCCCCACCCGCAGTTTGCCTTGCGGCTTGCCTGCGGCCAGGGTCAGTTCATTTCTGGCGACCTCGTATTCGGCAAATATTCGATTACATCGTTCAAGGAACAAACCACCCTCGGCAGTGAGCGTGATCGCCCGCGTGGAGCGGTGAAACAAGCGCACCCCCAAGTCTGCCTCCAGCCGTGCGACGGCTTTACCGACCGCCGAAGCAGACAGCCCGATGCGCCTTCCGGCCTCGGTAAAACTGCGGGTGTGCGCGGCGAGTACGAATGTGCCGAGTGCTCCGAAATGATCCATGGGGTACACCAGCCGAGAATTGGATTCCTGAATGTTCGGAATTGTATCCTGTTTTTCTCTTGGCATGATCTCCTTATAGTTGACCTCATCCAGAAGCACCTTTGTCGGCGGACTGATCCAATCCGGCCCTGTATGAGGATTGTCATGAATACCAATGCGTCCCTGCCCCCTCTTAGCCCTGAATTGATGGCGCACCGTGGCTACTCGCGGGTTTTTCAGCCAGGCCATCTGACTTTCGGTTTTATTGCCCCCCTGGAAAGTTACCCTGACAGCCCTGGCCCGACGCTAGAAGACCATGCGCTGATGGCGCAAAAAGTTGACGAGGCCAACTTCGCCGCGATTTGGCTGCGCGATGTACCGTTCTACGATCCCAACTTCGGTGACGTCGGGCAAATACTCGACCCCTTGGTGTACGCCGGCTACCTGGCTGCCGTCACCCAGCGCATCACCATCGGCACCGCCGGGATCGTCTTGCCACTGCGCGACCCGCTCATCGTCGCCAAACAGGCCGCCAGCATCGATCAACTGCTCGGTGGGCGGTTCATCCTTGGCCTGGCAACCGGAGACCGTCCCGTGGAGTACCCGGCGTTCGGCCTCGAGTTCGAGAACCGCGCCGAACGCTTTCGTGATGCGCTGGCGATGGTGCGCGCAGCCACGGAAGAAAACTGGGCCACCCATGCGTCGAAATTCTATGGCCGCCTCGACGGCTCCCTCGACTTGGTCCCCAAACCTGCCGCTTCACGCCTACCGACCCTTGTCATTGGTCAATCGGGCCAGTCGCTGGAGTGGATCGGTGAGCAAACCGACGGCATCTTGTCCTACATCTCCAACCCGGCACTCCTCCCCCAGATCATCGAACGCTGGCGTGCGGCCTGTGGTGGCAATGGCTTCAAGCCTTACGGGTACGGCACCTTGTTCGACCTGGCCAAGGACCCCGACCTCCCGGTACAACCGGGCCGCGTGTTGCGCGCCGGGCGCAATGCACTGATCGAACTGTGGAAGCGCCAGCAGGACCAAGGCGTCAACCATGTCGCCCTGCATTTCAAGCCGCAACGCCGCCATGCTTCGGAGGTCATCGACGAGCTCGGTGAATACGTGTTGCCGCACTTCCCAAGCCTGACCTCAACTTCTGCCAGATTACGTACGGAGCAGCCCGCATGAAACATGCCCTCCATCATATGGACTTCATTTTCCAGACCCGCCTGGGGACCTACCCTCTGCAGGCACAATGCGAAATGCTGGTCGAGACTGGCTACCAAGGCATGACCATGTCAGCCTGGAGCAAGGATCTCGCCGCCATTCCTGACATCAAGACGCAGTGGGGGCTCGATGTCGGTGCGGTCTATCTGATCTATCGCGAGGGCCTCGAGGCGTTCGTCCTCAGCATTTTCGAAAGCCTGGAGGGCTGCTCGACCATCGAGCTCGCGTTGCATTCAGGCGACACGGTGACCGACCTCGATCGCCGTATGCTTGAACGACTGCTGCCGATCTGCGAGCGCCGCAACCTGCAGATCGCCCTGTATCCCCATGCACGCTACGGCCTGCAGACCACCACCGAAGCCGTTGCCCTGTGTGAGCAATTCGACCATCCGCGCCTGGGTATCGTTTTCCATGGCTACCACTGGTACGCCAACCAGGAAAAACACCTGGAGCAACGACTCGATGCCGTGTGGCCTTGGCTGCGCAACGTGAACATCGCCGGCAGCCGCCTATCGCCACTGGGCTGGGGTGGTCTGGCGACCATCGAGCCTCTGGATGAAGGCGAAATGGATAACTTCGTACTCCTGGGGGCCCTGCGACGCCGAGGCTTCGAGGGTCGCGTGGGCGTGCTGGGCTGGGAAAGCATGGGCGGTGACGTGTACGGCAATCTGCGTCGTTCGATGACCGCCTTCCGCTCCATGGAACAGCGCCTGGCGGCCCATCCAGAGTGGGCCGTGCTCGACCCACTGCCCTACTGATCGCGAGGCCTTTCCATGAATCACTGTGTCCATGCGCTCGACTCGTTTTTTTACTCGTCGATGGGCGTCTATGCCTTCGAGACCCAATGCGCGATGCTCGCCGACCTCGGCTACGATGGCATCACCGTTTCCGTCTGGGGCGGCACGCCTTTGACCGACCTGACCCTCTTGCCACAAGTCCGCGAACGCCACGGGCTCAAAGTCGAAGGGCTTTACCTGGTGCTGCATGAAGGCCGCAACGACCACCTGCTGCGCAAGGTCGTCGAAACCGTCGAGGGCGTCGAACTGATCGAATTGGCCGTGCAGACCTCCATCAACGGTAACGCCGCGATCCTGCGTTTCATTGAATCGTTGCTGCCGATCGCCGAGCGGCGCGGCTTGCGCATCGCCCTCTATCCGCACCTTCATCACGTGACACAGACCACCAGCCAAGTGGTGCAGATCTGCGAACACTTCAACCACCCCCGTCTGGGCGCCTCTTTCAATGCCTACCACTGGTATGCCAGCCAGGAAGGCCAGCTTGAACAACGGCTGCAGGCGATGAAACCGTGGCTGATGCAGGTGGTGACTTCCGGCAGCGCGCTATCGCAACTGGGCTGGGGCGGTGCCGCCACCATGGAGCCGGTCGACCGCGGCGAAATGGACAACTTTGCAGTGATCGACGCCCTGAACCGTGTCGGCTACACCGGCAGCATCGGTGTACTGGGTTGGGATTACGGCGGGGATATCTACCTCAAGCTGCAACGTTGCCTCACGACCTTGCGAGACATTGACCGACGTCTGCAGGCGCATCCGACCTGGGCACCCTTACGCGCAGACGCCTGACCTATCCACGTTTTCAGCGAGATTCTGTAATGACTGCCTTATCCGTACTTGACTTGATGATGATCGGCGAAGGCAACACCTTCGCCAATACACTGAACGATGCCGTAGCGCTGGCCCAGCACGTCGAAGCGCACGGCTACAAACGCTACTGGGTCGCCGAGCACCACGATTTGCCGGGGATCGCTTCCAGCGCCACAACCTTGCTGATTCAACACCTGGCTGCGGCGACTACCACGTTGCGCGTCGGGTCCGGCGGCATCATGCTGCCCAACCACTCGCCGCTGGCCGTGGCCGAACAATTCGGCACGCTGGACACGCTGTTTCCCGGGCGCATTGACCTCGGCGTTGGACGTGCACCGGGCTCGGCCGGGGCCGCGATTCGCGCGTTGCGCGGGGATGCCACGGAACGCGATTTCGAGCAAGACGTGCAGCAACTGACCGGCTACCTCGCCGACGATGGCAGTCAGCCGGTCCGGGCAATTCCAGGCGATCACAGCCTACCGCTCTGGTTGCTGGGCTCGAGTCCGAACAGTGCAGACATGGCAGCGAGAAACGGCTTGCCCTACGCGTTCGCCTCGCATTTTGCCCCACGCTTTTTGATGCAAGCGATCGAGCACTATCGATCGACCTTTCGTCCCTCAGCGGTGCTCGACAGGCCGTACGTGATCGCGGGTGCCAATGTCTTTGCGGCACCCGATCGCGCCGAGGCAGAGTTCCTGGCCAGCTCCCACCAGCACTGGGTCCACGATCTCTATAGCGGCAAGCCAGGGCCGCTGCCGCTGCCCACAGAAGGCTTCATGCGGGGATTGTCCGACTACGAACGGCACAACCTGTTCCAGGCCATGTCCTGCACCGCCGTGGGCGATGTCGAAGACGTGGGTAACTGGCTTCGACAGTTCATTGCCACAACGCAGGCGGACGAAGTCATCATCGACGCGCGGATTCATGACAGTCAGGCGCGCTGCCTTTCCTACCAACTCGCCGCCGAGTCGATTGGCGATCTGCTGGACTGACGCGGCTCTTTACGTATGGCTGATGAGGGTCTGAAGGTGTCACAGAATAATCCGCGTGACGACTCTAGAAGTGCGGCGCCGCTGACCGACCTGGACGCGCTGATAAAGGCTATCGCGCACCTCGCGAGGCGAGACATTCTCGAATGGCTCAAGCAGCCGCACAAGTATTTCCCGGAGCAACACCACGGGATGGAGCTTGGCGTCTGCTTGAGTGAGATCGCACGGCGTTGCGGACTGTCGCAATCAACGGTTTCAACGCATATGGCGCAATTGAAACGCGCGGGGCTGGTAGAGATGCAAAGCGCAGGGACTTTCCGTTTCTTCAAACGTAATGAGGCGGCAATCACGTTGTTTTTGCAAAGCCTGGCACAGCATCTGGAGGCATCAGCACCCGATAATGACCGTTAGCGGTCAGCAGCGCGATCACCGCTTGCCCCCCTCTTCGTCAAAGGTAGCTGCGCGTGGCTGGATATACTGCCCTGCGGTAGATGTGTAGACTCCCCCGCCAGGTAACACGATAGGGGGTTCCATGCCGCACACACCAGAAGAGAAAAAACGTGTTCTTGCACGTATTCGCCGCGTCCGCGGACAACTGGACGCCTTGGAAACGGCGCTGACAGAAGGTGCTGAATGCGGTCCGGTGCTTCAGCAGATAGCCGCAATGCGTGGCGCCGTGAACGGCTTGATGGCAGGGGTGCTGGAGAGCCATCTGCGAGAAGAGTTCACCGGTCTGGATGACGCCACGCAGGCCCAAAAGTCTTCAATAGACGAAGTCATTTCCTTGATCAGGACTTATTTGAAGTAACTTGCCGTAACGTGGATATTTACGGTGCGTCACTATTCAACTGGGCCTGCATCGCCTGATCGCCCATCCCATGCGTCTTGTTGCCAACGACAGTGTGTCGCCCTCAGAAGTATTCAACTGCGCGGCGTAAGGAGGAGACCTGCTCCTCCTTACGGTCACGCGTTACTTATTGGGCAGCGCAAACGCAATGATGTAGTCGCCATGATCCGGCGCCGCGCGCGTGCCTCCAGCGGTAACCACGACATATTGGCGACCGTCCTTAGGCGAGGTGAACACCAGTGGCGTGGCCCCTGCGCCCACCGGCAGCGGACTTTTCCATACGACCTCCCCCGTCAGTGCATTCAATGCACGCAGGTAATAGTCCGAAGTCGCGGAGAAGAAGATCAGCCCTGAAGCGGTGGTGGTGGCGCCGCCCAGCGTCGGCATGCCCAGTTCGATCGGCAGGTGAGTCTTGAGCCCCAGCGGCCCGAACTGCTCCGGAGTCCCTAACGAGCGCTGCCAGAGCACTTTTCGAGTTTTCATGTCGATGGCCGCCATAGTGCCGAACGGTGGAGTAGTACACGGTACACCCAGGACCGACTGCACCATGCCACGTTCGGCACCATATGGCGTGTTGTCCATCGGCACGACACCACCGACGTTGTGGTCGGTTTTGCCCGACTCACGTGCGCGCTGGATTTGCTGATCGCGAGTCAGCAAGCGCCCTTTCATCATCACGCGCATGTCGTTGACGATCATCAGGTCGTGACGTTTGTCGATCGACTGGCCACCCCAGTTGGTGGTACCGAACCATGACGGGTTCTGAAGAAACCATTCCATCTGCGGCGGTGTGTAGTCGCCGGCATAGTAGAGCTTCTTGAACTGGATTCGGCAGCTCAACTGATCCAGCGGGGTGATGCCCCACATTTTCGCTTCGCTGAGCACCGTGTCACGCATGCTCGGCATGCCCACCGAGTAAGGCTGGGTCTTGGACAAACGTTCGCCCGCTACGCCATCGCCTGGTACGGGGCGTTCCTCGACCTTGGTGATCGGTACGCCGGTGCGGCGGTCCAGCACGAAGATCTCGCCATTCTTGCTGGCCTGGATCAGCGCCGGGATACGTCCGCCTTTGCCATCCGGCATGTCGTAGAGCACAGGCTTGGAAGGCAGATCGTAATCCCAGATATCGTGGTGCACGAGCTGGTAAGTCCAACGCTCCTGGCCGGTACTGGCATCCAGCGCGACCACCGAAGTGCTGACGCGATCCGTCTCGGGCGAGCGCTTGCCGCCGAACATATCCGGGGTGCCGTTACCGGTTGGCAGATACACCGTGTTCAGCTCGGCGTCGAACGTCGGCGTCGCCCACATGTTCGGCGTGCTGCGGGTGTAGCTGGTCCCCGGTGCCGGCGGATTCGGCTGACCGGGGCGGCCGACGTCCCACGCCCAGGCGAGCTTGCCGGTCACGGCGTCGAATGCTCGCACCACCCCGGAAGGCTCGTCGGTGGATTGGTTGTCCATGACCCAGCCGCCGACGATGAGGTTCTTGCCAGCAAGCACCGGGCCCGAGGTCGGGTTATAAAACCCGGGAATCACCGCGCCCATGCCGGTGGCCAGGAATACGGTGCCGTTTTCGCCAAAGTCGGCCACCGGCTGACCGGTTTTCGCGTCCAGGGCAATCAGGCGCATGTCACCGGTGGTGAGGTATACCCGTGTCTTGCCGGGCGCCCCATCGGGTAGATCGGCGACCTCCATGTACGCCAACGAACGGCAGCGCATCCAGCCGGCCGCGCTTTTAACTGTCACCTTGGGATCGAAGCGCCACAGCACTTCCCCCGTATCGCCGCGTACCGCCATCACCTGGTTGGTCGGGGTGCAGGGGTACAAGGTATTGCCGATCTGCAGCGGCGAATTCTGGTTTTCGGCGCCATTGAAGGTCACGTCACCGCTGCGTAGCGTCCAGGCCACTTGCAAGCTGCTGACGTTATCCAGCGTTATCTGCTTGTCCGGGGCGAAGTTCTCGCCAGAGGGCGTCCGACCAAAACCGACCGACCGGTGTTGATCGGTCGAGTCGCTGTAGTCGGTCGCCGCTGAGGGAGCATTACCCGGCTTGACCAACCAGATGGGACTGAACGCGTTGATGAACGCTGCGATCAGCGCAATGCCAAGTACCGCGGCGCTGGCGTAGGAAACTCCACACAATCGCGCGTCCACCTTGCCCTGCGCCTTGGCCAACGCCGGCGTGCACAGCGCGATGAACATCCCCAGGACCGCGAACATGCCCAGCCGCGCAGCGAGGGGCCAAAACTGCAGGCCGGCTTCGACGAACGCCCAGACGAGGGTAACGATAAAAAACGCACCAAACAGATACAGCGCTCGCGGATCACACCGCAGCAACAGCACCGCAACGAGGATCAACGCGATGCCCGCAGGCAGATAGTAAAACGACCCGCCCAAACCGATCAGTTGGCCGCCTCCGTAGACCAGGTAGGCACCTGCTACCAAGAGGATTATTCCCAGAATAACGGTATAAAGCCTCAACCCCATTGAGACGCTTGGTTTTTGCACAGGTGAAGTAACAGACAAGTTGGATCTCCCGATTTATTTGAATTATATGAACCCACTCACTGCGTTTGACCGGCGAAATACCGGTGCGTCGCGTGACTCTAATAGATTACCACGGCGAAACTTCCAACTTGATAGACTCCAACTCTACAAACTGTAGACATCAAGTAAACAGTTGCGATTGATAAAATCCAACCTATGGCAATGACAATCCAAGCAACTAATACCGTTGGTCGGCCTCGTTGCAATTTGGCGGGAACGCCCTTGCCGATCCCGTGCCAGACACTCCGAGCGATATGAATTTATGATTCACCATTACCGGAGAGCGACATGAAAGCAATCGTCTATAACGGCCCCCACGACGTCAGCGTTCGCAACGTTCCCGATGCCAAGATCGAAAAGCCCACCGATGCGCTGGTACGTATTACCACGACCAATATATGTGGGTCGGACCTGCATATGTATGAAGGCCGTACCAGCTTTGAGACCGGCAGAATTCTGGGTCACGAAAACCTCGGAGAGGTGATTGAAGTCGGGGCCGGTGTCGACCGCGTCAAAGTCGGAGACATCGTTTGCCTGCCTTTCAATATTGGCTGCGGTTTTTGCGAAAACTGCGAAAAAGGCCTCACCGGTTACTGTTTGACCGTCAACCCCGGTAGTGCCGGGGGCGCTTATGGCTTCGCCGACATGGGGCCGTATCAGGGTGGCCAGGCCGAGTTGCTGCGTGTGCCCTATGCCGATTTCAACTGCCTGGTGTTGCCGGAAGGCGCTCAGGAGAAAGAAAACGATTACGTCATGCTTTCGGATATTTTTCCCACGGGCTGGCATGCCACCGAGCTCTCGGGACTGTTGCCTGGCGAAAGTATCGCTATTTACGGCGCCGGTCCGGTAGGACTGATGGCGGCCCATTCAGCAATGATCAAGGGTGCGTCGCAAGTGTTTGTGGTTGACAGCCACCCTGACCGCCTGGCGCTGGCCGCCAAGCTGGGCGCTACCCCGATCAACGCGGTGGAAAAAGAAGCGGTCGAGCAGATTCTGAATCTGACCGAGGGTAAAGGTACCGACCGTGGCTGCGAATGCGTCGGCTATCAGTGCTGCGACAAACACGGCCATGAAGCCAATCACCTGACCATGAACAATCTGGTGGCGTCCACCAAACCCACCGGCGGGATAGGCGTCGTTGGGGTATTCGTACCACAGGACCCGGGGGCGGAAAACGAACTGGCCAAGCAAGGCAAGATGGCGTTCGACTTCGGTTCGTTCTGGTTCAAGGGTCAGCAGATCCGTACCGGGCAGGCCAACGTCAAAGCCTATAACCGCCGGTTGGCCAAGCTGATCGAGCATGACCGTGCCAAGCCTTCGCAGATTATTTCCCATAGCCTGAAGTTGTCCGAAGGGCCTGACGCCTACAAGCACTTCGATGCCCGTGATGATGGATGGACCAAGGTTGTCCTCAAGCCAGGCGCGTAACGCCTGACACAGGGTGGGGGACGGGAGAGCTCGCTCCGGCGGGCTGTCCCACCTTTGCATCGACCCGTGTCGTCGCCAGTGGGCATCCAGTCCGCACCGACTGCCTCCCGATCACTGTGCCAGCCCAATCCCTGGCTGCCGTTGTGATACAGATTGAGCACACAGCTGTTGAAGGTCGCACCCGTGACCCGTTCGACCCGGTTCTTGATCAGTTCGAGGATGGGCAACTCCCACACAATGGCTTCACGCAGCAGCCCTGAATGGCTGTATCGAAATTTATCATCGGCATACCACGCCACCTGGCGCCCGCTCTTGATGACCTGGCCGTTCACCAAGGCGGTATCCGCCTGCCAAGGTACGTCTCGCAGCAAGCGGTGCAGAATAATGTCGGCTTCGCGGCCGCAGAAGACCCTGCCGAAATCATTCAGCTCGCCGTCCGAGGGCAGCAGATCCAGGCCTTGCAGATCAGGTTGAAACATATCGGTTTGCATATGACCGTCGGCGCGCCCATTACAGATATCCATCAGCGGGATCGCACGCGCGGCGCCGCTACCCACTGCTGAGCAACCTATAGCCGCGCGGCCAGATTCAATCCAGGTTAAACGAGCAAGTCGCACTTGATCCTCCCTGCGCATTCGAGATTGTTGCGTAATACGCAACTAAACGTTGTGCAAAACACCGTAGTCGTGCCCATCACCAGATGCTAGTTTCCGCGCCCTTGTCTGCAGCTGCTTGCGCGGTGCGCACGCGCGCATCTTCATCTACCCGGCGCTTGTTCGCTCAATCATCCAGCCACCACCGTACATTGGCCTGCACGGCGCTTGAAAGGCCCCCATGAATCGAAACGAATTACGAAAATCCGACATCAACTTGATGGTCATTTTCGAAGCGCTCATCCAGGAACAGAACGTCACCCGGGTCGCTGAGAAGCTGCACCTCGGCCAGCCCACCGTGAGCACGGCGTTGGCGCGCTTGCGAAAGGAGTTCGGCGATCCGCTGTTCGTCCGCATCGGGCATCGCATGGAACCCACGCGACGTGCCGAAGAAATCTTCCGGCACCTGTCGCCGGCCTTGGATTCGCTGGCCACGGCGCTCAGCCACGCTTACCAGTTCGACCCACTGCAAAGCCGCCTGACCTTCAAGATCGGGCTCTCCGACGACGTCGAATTCGCGCTGCTGCCGCGCTTTCTGCAAGCGCTGCGCACCGAAGCCCCCCACGTCATCGTGATCATCCAGCATGCGGACTACTGGCGCATTCCCGATCTGCTGGCATCGGGGGAAATTACCGTCGGCATCACCGAGACCCGTGAACTGCCGGCTAACGCCAAGCGCAAGCTGCTCAGACGCATCGAACCGCGCATTCTGCGCGCCGACAACAGCGATACGCCCCTGACACTGGACGAGTTCTGTGCCCGCCCGCACGTTCAGGTGTCCTACACGGCCAATGTTCACGGCATTGTCGACGAATACCTGGCCAGCATTGGCCGCGAGCGCAGGGTGGTGCTGTCCATCCCGCAGTTCAGCTCATTGCCAGCGGCACTCAAGGGTACTGACTTGCTGGCAAGTTGCCCGGACTACGCAGCGAAAGCACTGCTGGAATGGGGTAATCTGCGCGACGAACCCTGCCCATTTGCAGTCTCCACCATGGAGTTGTCCATGGTCTGGCTGAGCCTGACCGACAACGATCCAGCCGAGCGCTGGTTGCGCACCCGACTGGAGCAATACATGGGCAACCTGAGCACCAGCGGCGCGCCCTGACCCGGTCGCTACGGCGCCTTTTCCAGGGTGTCGAAGTCGCGCAGCTTGGCCGGTTGTCGAGGGTCGCCAATCAGCAGCTGGCCACGCTGGTACGCGGGGTTGACCAAGCTTTTCCACGGTTCGAACGTGTCGAAGCGCAGCCCTGCCAGATCCGCCCAGGTGTGGATGAAGTGCGACGTGGTCCACTCCCGGTGCAGCGCATCGTGCAGATCGAGCGGGTGGTCCTGCTTCCAGCTCGGCGAACGCCATACCAGGAACGGCACGGTGTACATTGGCCGGGTGGGCGCTTGCTCGTTACGTCCCAGCATGTGCGGCGCGACGGGGTCGTAGACCGACTCGCCATGATCGGACAGGTAGAGCAGGAAGCCGCGGGGGTCTGAGCCCTTGAAGCGGTCGATCAACGAACTCACGACGTGATCGTTGTACAACACGGCGTTGTCGCAATCGTTGTACTTGTGCAGCTTCTTGCCGGTGACGTAAGGCGGTACCTGCGCGCTGTCCTTGAAGCGTGCGTAGTCTTTGGGATACCGATAGCGATAGTCCATATGGGTCCCCAACAGGTGCACGATGATCAGCTTGCGCGGCGCCTTGTCCTGGAGCACATGGGCAAAGGGTTCCAGCACATCGTCGTCGTACTGGCTGGTGGAATTCTGGTCCCGGTTGTTGTTCAGGTAGACCTGCTCGTCTGCCTGTTTGGAGAAGGTCGTGAGCATGGTGTTGCGCTGGGTCATGGTCTGCTGATTGGTGATCCAGAACGTCTTGTAGCCCGCCTGCTTCATCATGCTGATCAACGATGGCGTGCTCAGGTACAGGTCTGGATGCGTTTGGTCAGCGAACGTCAGCACCTGCTGCAGCACTTCGATGGTGTAGGGGCGTGGCGCGACGACGTTATCGAACACATCCAGCTCGGGGCGCAGGGCGTCAAGTTGCGGGGTGGTCTGGCGCGGGTAACCGTACAGACTCATGCGCTGGCGGTCAGTCGACTCGCCGATCACCAGGACCAGCGTCGCGGGTTGCGCGGCGTTGCTATCGACCAGATGCTGCAGGGGCGGGATGGCTTTCCAGTTATCGAACATCTGCCCCATGTCAGTCAGCTGCTGGCGATACTGCGTGTAGCCGATGACCATCTGCCAGGGCGCCGCCGATTGCAGGTTCTGTTCGAACTTGCCAATGCGCATGTCCAGGTCGCCACGCTTGCGCAACTCATGAATAGCCGAATAGCCCACCGACACGAACGCGATCACCAGGCACAGGACAATCCTGGCGCGGCTGGAAAATGCTACTGGGCGCACCCTGACCCACAGCACCAGCGCGATGAGGGTATAGGCCAACAGTGCGGCCGCCTTCGACCAGGAGAAGTACTGGGAAATATACTCGCTGGACTCGTTCATGTTCGAGTCGAACATGATGAAGATCGCGCTCTGGGAAAACTCCTGGCCATAGATCAGAAAATAAGCCAGCGCCGTCAGCGAACACATCCACAACAATAGCCCTGTGATCCCCACGATGGGCCGCGTCCAGCGCGGCAACAGCAGCGGCGGGATCAGCCACAGCAGACTCACGGCACTGGCCTGCCAGAAGCCCTTGAGCCCAGCGACACCGGCATGGAAGATCAATAATTGCAGGGGCCCGGAAAAGTACCAGAAGAACAGGTACATACGGGCCAGCGAACGGGTGTTGGAGTAACGTCTGGGCAGCGCGGCATCAGCACCCGGAACGCTTGGGCTTTGGAAGGGCTTAGTGTTGTTCAACGCATGCAACCTGCGATTCGAGATTTGAGGGAAATCAAAGGGTCTGATCGACCAGCCTTTCGATGAGCTGCTGGCAGATGGCTTGGACCTGGGCTTGGGGCAATCGCGCATCGACCTCGACGACCCGCCCCCCCCCGGAAACTTCAACGCAGCGTTAGCGGCGACCTTGCGTTCGATCAGGGCTAGATCATGGTCGGGCTTGCGCGCCCAGGCGGTGCGAGCGTCCACATTGAGGCGGATGACGAGGGTGGGCGGTATATGGGCCATCTCGATGTACAGTTCCCGCTCGCGTCGGGCCAGCCACGCGGTCAGCCAGCCGGTAGCGCTGGCGGCAGATAACCCCGGACCATCGTTGAGTCCGGCGATTTGCACTTGCGGGTAGCGATCACAGATCACCAAGCGGCCACTTTCGCGCACCTGCAGCATGCGCAGGAAGCGGCCCATTCGCCGCCGACCAAACCAGTAGATGACCGCTGCCGTGAAGGGCCCGGGAATCCGCTCCCCAGGCGTACGCGCTCGGCCCGCCTTGGCGGTGAGATAGCGCTCGATCAACGGTCCGACCAGGGGCCACTGGCGAATTTTCAGCCCCAAGGCCCCTGAACCCAGGCCCAGGTAGGCGTACTGGCTATTGGGAATCTGCGCACACAGGTAGTGGGCCGTGGTGGTCTTGCCGGAACCGTCCGGCCCGATGATGGCAACCAGCGGGGCCAGCCGCATTGGGGGGCGAGGATTGCCCATCACCCGGCATGCCGTTGAGACAGGTGCAGACTGATCGCCTGCCTGGCCTGCGCAATCACTTCGTCGAGCGGCTGCGTGCTGTCCAAATCGATGATCGGACTGCCCTGGTATTCCAACTGCGGTACCAAGGCGATCTTGGTGGCCAGCGATGTATAGCGGTGGTCCGGCTTGCGCTTGTAGGCCGTTTCGAGATCGACGTTGAGACGGATCACCACGTTCGGGCGGTAGCTGACCATGTAGCAGTACAACAGCCGCTCACACCGCGCCAGCAAGCGAACCAACGCGTTGCCAGGGGGCGAGTCACTGAGGCCAGGCCCGTCGATTTTCATCTTGGCCACGGCAATTTGCGGAAATCGATCGGCGATGACCGCGACGCCTTGTCGCCTGAGCGCCATCATTTTCTGATAGCGCCGCCAGCGGCGCACTTTATCATTCAACGTATATACCAATCATTAATTTAAACTCAGCGCCCTTGCTACTCAGCGTTCAATTATCGGCAGATCGAAATTCGGACGGCATATTGTGAATCGTATCGTTTTTATCACATGCCGCTTCAGCTACTTTTCGCCATTCTTGCTCTACGAAAGATTTCAGGCCCAAATCCTCCAAGGTCAAAGGCAGGCCTGCAGTTCGCAATCACCGGTTCATCGCCTCCCTTGGCATCGGCGCCCTTTATGTAGCCTGCAACACGCTGATGTCCGAATATTTACCCACCCGCTACCGCACGACTGTGCTCGGTACGCTGCAGGCCGGAGGGTCGGTGGGCTATATCGTCGATACTTTGTTGGCTGGCTGGATAATGCCCAACCATGGCTGGCGCTGGCTGTTCTACGTTGCGCTGATTCCGGTGCTTCTGGCGATCATCATGCACCGCTTTGTGCCCGAACCTCGGCATGGCTGAATGCCCAGGCGGAGCGCGCCAAGGCCTGCGCAGCGCTGCAACGAGAACAGATCAGCCCTTGATCCAGCTGCCATCCTTTTGGGCATCCGTCTCGACATTGAATGTCAGAAGATAATTGGACACCATTCGGTAGTAACCGATCACGATGGTTGCATCACTCAATTCTTCAACCGAAAAGTGCTGCAAGGCGTGGTTGAACACCACGCCAGGCGCTTTGCCGTTGGTGAGAATGGCCTTGCCGAACCGCAGCAGAACCTGCTCGTCCTCCTTGAAGGCCTTGTCGTCATTGATCCGCTCCTCAGCAATGGCGATGAACTGATCCGGGCGAACCCCTGCGACTTGAGCGATGGAAATATGCTGCTCCCATTCGTAGCTCACATCTTCATGAGCGGCCACCAGCAGAACCAGCAGCTCCTTGTGATAATCGGAGATCGTCAGGTCGCGGAATACCGCATTGGTCAGGTCAATCATCGGCACGAATGCGCCGGCGCTGTGGCCTATCATTCGAAAGAAATTGACCTTGGTGGGCAGGCTCTCGAATTTCGTGCGAACGGCTTCAGGCAGTTTGGCGAAGTCTGGATAGTCTACTTCTACAACGGAACTGATGGTGTCATTGGAACGAGTTGAATTGGCCATGCGGCCCTCCTGGTTAGCGGGATAAATATCTACTGGGCCTGGGCGGATATGGGATGAGCGCGAACCAGCTTCTGGTTGAGCAGAATGCACATTACCAGCGCCGCCACGCAGACCCACATCGACCAGGACATGCCGTGAGCGAATGCGTCTGGATCATCGTTCGATATCAAGATTCCAAAGACCGCCACTCCAACCACACCCCCCAGTTGCCGCGCCGACGACATCAGGCCCGAGGCCATGCCGGCATCCTCAGGGCTGACCGCTGCGAGCATGGAGTTGTTCATTGAAGGCACGGTAGAGGCGCTGCCAATACCGACGATTATCAAGGCGCCATTGAGCAGCCAGAATGAGCTCTCAGGCCCAACCTGGGAAAGCAGTGCAAATCCCACAATCTGGAGCGCCAGGCCCGTGGTCATGATGCTTAGCGCACTAATGCGTTTGCCGACACGCGCGGACGTCAGTGACGAGATCGTCATGACGGCGGTCAGGGGAATAAACGCCAGCCCGGTGTGGAGGGCATCGTAGTGCAGGATCGTCTGGAAATAGATGCTCAGCACAAAGACAACGCCGAAGAACGTCAGATTGATAATTGCCCCGGTGAACATTGTCGCGAGCAATACGTTATTGCGGGCCAGGCGGGCAGGCAACATCGGCGCCTGCGCCTTCGTTTCCACGAGTATGAACACCGCCAGAGCCAGCGCGGCAAGGCCCATGCTCGAGACGGGGATTGCACTCCACCCCAGGCTGCTCGCCTCGGTCAGCGCGTATGTCAGCAGCGCCAGGCAGATCGCAATACTGATCTGCCCGGCGACGTCGATTTTTTTGTCTATGCGTGACGATGCTGGCGTGAACCGCAAGGTCAGCATGATCGCCAGTGCCCCCAGCGGAATGTTGATAAGAAACACGCTGCGCCAGCCCAGGTGCTCGATCATCATCCCGCCCAATACTGGGCCGGCCGCCAGCGCGATACCGCCGCAGGCGCCCCATAGCGCAACAGCGGAACGCCGCTGGTTCAGATCGTCGAAGTTCTGGCGGATCAGCATCAATGAGGTGGGGATGAGAAACGCAGCGCCAATGCCCTGAACGCAGCGCATTGCAATCAGTATCGGCATGCTTGTCGCCATGCCACACCCGGTCGAAGCCAATGTGAACACGGCAAAGCCAAAGATGAACACCCGTTTGGCGCCAAATTTGTCGCCAAGGCCGCCACCGAGGATGAGCAGTGCAGAGAACACCAGCGCATAGCTGTTGATCACCCACTGCAGCCCGGTCAGATTGGTATTGAAGGCTGATTTCAAAGCGCCCAGACCTACGTTCACCACGCTGACATCCAGTTGAACAACCAGGTAGCCCAGGCAGGTGGCGAGCTTGATTGCTGTCAAATTCGATGTTTTGTACATGTCCCAGCCGTCGTTTCAGATGTCGTGAAAGCCTATGCCTTGACCTGCCATGCGTAAATACTAAAATAAGCGGCCATACCATGCATAAGTGCATAGATTATGAATTGGGAAGATGTCCGCTATTTTCTGGCTATCGCCAACGCTGGAACGCTTTCAGGGGCGGCCAGGCAGCTCGATGTCGATCAAGCGACCATCAGCCGCCGCTTGGCCACGCTTGAAGCAGAGCTAGGGACACGCCTGGTTAATCGGCTTCCCAGGCGGGCCGAATTGACGAGCCTGGGCCAGGAGGTGTTGGAGCAAGCGCTGGCGATCGAGGACAGAATGTTTTCGATCAAACGCTTGGCCATGACGGCGCATAGTGAACTGCGCGCCAAGATCACCATTTCCGCGCCGCCAATCCTTGCACGGCATTTTCTGGCACCTCATCTGTTGACCCTCTCCCAAGGGCTGCCGCAGGTGCAGATTTCGGTGTTAAGCGAACCTCATTTTGCGTCCTTGTCCAGACTCGAGGCGGACCTGGCCATGCGCCTCGCACCAGGCGTTGCGGATTGCGACATCGTCAAAAAAATCGGCCAAATGGAATTTGCCCTGTACGCGACAATGGCCTATCCCAACATCGTTACGCCTGAGCAGTGGGAGTTCATCGGCTATACCGCGAATGAGCTGTCTTTCGATCACAAGACCTGGCTATACCAAATCATCGGAGATCGCCGGGTGATCTGCGAGGTGGCCGACCTCAGCAATCAATATGAGGCGGCCTGTAGCGGAATCGGGGTCGCCGGGCTGCCGTGTTTCCTCGCCGACAGCGACCCCCGGCTGGTGAAGTTGCAGACAACCGAGCCGATGTTGAATCTCGGTATCTGGTTGGCTTTGCACCCTGACCGCCGCAATGATCGACGGGTCCGTGAGACGACTGCGGCAATCATCGGCCTGGTGGAGGCGTTGGGGCTCGGATAGGCCAGCGTGACTGTGCTTGCGCCAAGGTTCGACGCTGCGTTTTCCGTGCTTCCTGGAGGTGCTGCGCCGGGCTGCAACCTGCCAGATGACTTGGCGTTCAGGATGCTCTTTGCGCTTCTCGACACCAATGTGCGCTTTGGCGCCGAAGTAATACTGGTTGCCTTTCTTCGTTTGGTGCATCTGCGGGTCGCGTTTACTGTCCTTGTCCTGCAATAGGGGCAAATGCCAAAAAAGCACGGTATGTTTCACACAATCAACATCGACGCAGTCCTCGGGCCCTGTAAACTCTAGCTGTTTCAAAACATTGCAAAGTCGGAAGCCGGTTAAACGCCGCACGGTCGCGCCACTGTAGCCAGTTCGCTGGGAGTCAGACCCGCCTTTGCCCCCTCTTCCTTATCCACTGGGACGCGTTATCCCGAGGTAAGCCCCATGTTCGCAAAATGGCGAAAAGTCATTCGTAATGCCGACCCTGCCACCCGTAAAAAACTCGCTAGCACCTACGCGCTGCTCATCGCTATCAACCTGTCAGCCTGGAGCTGGGCACTGATCGCGTTCCATGATCACCCCGTATTGTTGGGTACCTCCCTGCTCGCCTACGGCTTCGGCCTGCGCCACGCGGTGGACGCCGACCATATCGCCGCCATCGACAACGTCACCCGCAAGCTGATGCAGGATGGCCAGCGCCCGGCCATGGTCGGTTTCTTCTTCTCCATGGGCCACTCCACGGTCGTAGTGGTTGCATCGCTGCTGGTGGCCTTTACTACCTCGGCTCTCAGCGACCGCTTCGAAGGCTTCAAGAACATCGGCGGGGTGATCGGCACGTCAGTGTCGGCGACCTTCCTGCTGCTGATCGCGCTGATGAACCTGATCATCCTGCGCTCCATCTATCGCGCCTGGAAAAATGTACGCGCAGGTGGCGAGTACAACGATGACGATTTCGACCTGCTGCTGGCCAACCGCGGTTTCCTGGCCCGCCTGTTCGGCCCGCTGTTCCGGGTGATCACCCGTAGCTGGCACATGTTCCCGCTGGGCTTTCTGTTCGGCCTGGGCTTCGACACCGCGTCTGAAATCGCCCTGATGGGCATTTCCGCCTCCCAAGCCGCCCAAGGAATGTCGCCGTGGGCGATCATGGTGTTCCCGATTCTGTTCAGCGCCGGCATGTCGCTGGTCGATACCCTCGACGGCCACCTGATGCTGGGCGCCTACGGTTGGGCGTACCTGAAGCCGATGCGCAAGATCTACTACAACATGACCATCACCTTGGTCTCGGTAGTGGTCGCGGTGCTGATCAGCAGCGTCGAGGGCCTCGGCCTGCTGGCCAACAAACTGTCGTTGGAAGGACCGTTCTGGGACCTGGTGGGCATCATGAACAGCCACTTCGGCATGCTCGGCTATCTGATCATCGGTATCTTCGTGTTCAGCTGGCTGGTCTCGGTGGCGCTGTACCGGATCAAGGGCTTTGACCGGATGGAGTTTGGCTGAGCCGTTGCGCTGCCTCAAGCGCCCCGCCGAAAGCGGCAGTGGCTTGTAGGCAACCAGCCCAATCTGAATCCGCGCGCCCCCTGAATACCCTCTCTACACCCTTCGTTGACCCCACCGCTTACCTCGCGCGCCCTCACGTGCACGTCGGGTTCCGCGGTGGTCGGTCGACCTTGAATTCTATGATCCGCGCCTCGAGACTCCAATGCCTGCAACAAAGCATTTTCACTGGCCAGCTGTTACGAATGACTGATCGTTGGCTTGAAGTCGAAGTCTTTACCCGTGTAGCTGAATCGGGAAGTTTTTCTCGTGCTGCTCAGGAGCTTGGCCTTTCACAGCCATCGACTTCTCGTATCGTCACTGGATTGGAAACCCGACTGGGCGTAAAGCTGTTATTGCGCACGACTCGGAACGTGGCGCTCACCGATGCAGGCGCAGCTTTTCTTGAGAGTGCTCGCCAAGCGACTGCCGATTTGGAAGACGCTGAAGATGCGGCCCGTGGAGTAGATTCCCTCCGTGGCACCATTCGTCTTGCGGTACCAATTGTGTATGGCTCCCAGGCGGACATTCCTGCCTTGGCTGGTTTTCTACAGCGTTACCCTGATCTGCGGGTTGAAATCACCAGGCGAGATGAACGGCAGAATCTGGTGGAGGCCGGGGTCGATATGGCAATACGAATGGGCGCTCTCGAGGATTCCACCTTTGGAGCTCGGCAAATTGCTTCGGTTTTCGAGTACTCGTGGCCTCGCCGGCATACCTCGCAGAGAGAGGGCTGCCCCGAAGACCTGACGTCTCACGAGGCGCTCTTGCATGAACTGAGCTTCCCAGACAAAAGCACGTGGAAACTGATCAAGGCAGGGAGGGAATGGGCTGTCACGTTGCGCGGGAGAATCAAGATTGATGCCGCGCCCGGAATCCTCGCTACCGCAGCCAATGTGACCACCCTCATGTCAGCCCCAGAGCGAATTGTGCGATCAACGGTCTGATCCGTAGATGTTAGAATCATTGGCGAGCCTGACCTGACGCGGGTGCGCATTGGGCGTTTTGGGACGTCAACCTTGAATAGCCAGACGGGCCGGAAGGTGCAGTAATGTTTCTAAGTCTTGAAGTTCGCCGCTATGAGAGGGAAACCCCTCACCACCACCACGATCATGCTCAACTGGTACTGCCGATTCGTGGCGAAATGGAAATTGACGTAAACGGTTGCGGCGGCTGCATTGATCAATCATTGGCAGCGCTTGTGACACCTGGCTCGATCCATTCGCAGCAGACTAACCTCGATAGCCGTTTTTTAGTTTTGGACTGTGCGCCGGCGACTCTGGAAACGATCCAGATCGAGCGTCTTGCTCAGAAAATATATGTGCCCATTTCCCCCGCAACTCGTCGGCTTATAGAGTTCGCCGAGCTAATCGGCAACGCACAATTGTCCATCGCGGCCTCCCAATTGGGGCCTTTGCTTTTGTCGTCCCTAAATCCGGAAATCTCCTGTTTTCCAGACCCCATGGAGCAGTTGATCACTCGTCTTCGGGCGGATCCTGGAGCGAATTGGAGCAATGAGGCCATGGCTCAAGTAGCAAAAATGAGCATGAGTCAGCTGCACCAACGTTTCCGGCTACTGTTCGATATGAGTCCGCAAGCTTGGTTGACTGATTTACGCCTGCAAGAAGCTCAACGATGGTTGCGTGGAACCTCATTGACCATATCCGAGATTGCCTTGCGTGCCGGCTTTTGCGACCAGGCATCGCTGACCCGTGCCATGCAGCGCGTGCGGGGCACGACCCCGGCGGTTTATCGTAAAACGCAAAAACAGTCTGGGTAAAAAATCCCGCAGTTACCGACAATACTCCCCGAATCAGTTGCTCCAGACTTCATCCATAACGCTTTGGAGCGCGGATGAAATGTTTGCTGATCGATTACTGCTAAAGGGCATTGTCTACGGAGTTTGCGCGGGGCTGTGTTGGGGGGTGATCTTCCTCGGCCCCCAGCTCACCCCGGGGCTGAGCGGCCTGCAATTCGCCGTTCTGAGATTTCTCTGCTACGGCGCGATTTCGGTGGCCTTGCTTATGCCCCGCTGGAGGCGCGTTTGCGCCAATCTCACCATGGCAGACTGGAAGTCACTCTTCTGGCTGAGCCTGATTGGGAACCTCATTTACTACACGCTGGTGGGCACCGGTGTGCAGTTGGTTGGCATTGCCACAACGTCCCTGATCGTCGGACTCATTCCGGTGTTCGTCACGCTGGCAGGCCGTCATGACGTCAACGCCGTTTCTTTGCGCAAGCTCACTCCCTCGCTGTGCTGCGCTGTGGGCGGGGTCACACTTATCAGCTGGCACGCACTGATCAACGGCGACAGGCCCGATACACTGACAAACATCGCCGGAATTCTATGCGCGGCGGGCGCGTTAGTGACATGGAGTTGGTTCGCAGTGAGCAACGCTCGGCGGCTGGCTCAGGTAGCCAGCGTTTCCGCCCATGACTGGGCACTGCTGACAGGGGTCATGACTGGCGCTCAATCACTGCTTTTGGCGGTACCTGTCCTGGGTTGGCAGGTCGGAAGGCATGGCAATTGCGAATGGCTACATTTTGTCATGGTAGCCGGTGGCGTAGCGTTTTTATCTTCGGTTGTGGGTGGTGCGTGCTGGAATCAGGCGAGCCGACTTCTACCCCTTGCACTCAGCGGACAAGTGCTCGTGATCGAGACGTTAGCGGCGCTGGTTTTTGGATTTCTGTGGGAGCATCGGCTGCCCGACTCATATGAAATTGCGGCGATTGCACTTCTGGTCACCGGTGTCGTGTGGTGTCTGAATTGTCATCGTACTCCCCGTCACTCTCCGGCTGTTTGACTCGTACAGACGCTACAGTGACAGGAATACTGTGGCCGCTGATGTGGAATTGGCCCATCTGCTGAGGCTTCACTGACCCACGCTGTTGCTCACCACATCCACTCTGGCATTAGCTTTTGAATTATCTTGGGCGGTGTAAACTTGTGTCGGCAGATCGGTCAATCCTGCACCAGCAGCAACACCTATCGCCTCATCAATTCCTTGAACGACGCCATGAGATAGTCCTTCACCTCAAAGAAATTTCCGCTGTGGGGCCGTCCTGGGTCCCAGACCAGCCCCACATCCATGGACGGTACCGCATCGATCAACTGCCGTCTGACGATCCGGTGCCCATCCAGCGACCACGGTCGGTAGACCAGATCGGACAGAATCGTCACGCCCTGCCCCGCCGCCACCAAACTGCGAACGGCCTCGATCGAGGAGCTGCGATAGCCCAGGTTCGGCTGCAGGCCGTAATGGTTCCAGTACTTTTCGACGGTGGAGACGTGTTCGTCCATGTCCAACAGGATGTAGCGCTGCTTGGCCACCTGATCGAGGCTGACGCGATTAGCGTTCATCAAAGGATGCTCAGGATGACCCCACAGTTGGCGTGGCGAGCGAATCAAGGGTTCGCAGGACAATGATTTGTCGTCCGGGAAATTGGAGGCCAGCAACAGCGCCATTTCGAGCTTGCCAGTATTGATATCGTCTTCGATATCAGCACGTTTCAATTCGCTGAAGCTGGGTTCCAGATCGGGGAATTTCTTCTCCAGAGCCCTGATCAGGGGCGACAGCACATAGGCGGAAATGGTCTCGGTCACACCGATGTGCAGTGGGCCGCTGGCGCTCGATACTCTCAAGGCCACAGACTCCATCGCGTCATGCAATCCACTTTCTATCTGCTGCGCATGCCTTAGGAAGCGTGCACCGGCGTCGGTCAAACGTACGCCGCCGGCATGGCGAGTGAACAAGGTCGCGCCCACGGTCGACTCAAGCCCCTTGAGCGAAGCCGTCATCGATGACTGCGTCACATGGCAACGCTGCGCCGCTTTGGAAATCTGGCCCGTGTCGGCAATGGCAACGAAGTGCTGGAGTTGCTTGAGGGTGGGGAGCATCGATTGCCTCGATAATGCAATACCAGTTTATTGAGTTATCAATGTGTCGGCGGCCAGTAATAACATTCAGCCATCAGGTTTGCCATGGGCGATGAGTGATGACCGCTACGCAACGACACGACAAAGTGGGTTACTGCACTCTGTGCCGCTCGCGCTGCGGTACCGTCAACGTTGTCGAAAACGATCAACTCATCGAGGTTCGCCCCAACCCCGAGCATCCCACCGGCAAGGCCATGTGCTTGAAGGGCAAGGCGGCGCCCGAGCTGCTGCACAGCGCCGATCGGCAGCTGTCACCGATGCGGCGCACCCACCCCAAGGGGCATCCTGATCCGGGTTGGAAAATCATCTCTTGGGAGGAGGCGCTGAATGAAGTGGCCCAGCGCCTGGCTGCCGCGAGACGAGATGCAGGGGCGGAATCCGTCGCGTTCGCCGTGACCACGCCCAGCGGCACGCCGCTGAGCGACAGCATCGACTGGATCGAGCGTTTCATCCGCCTCTATGGCAGCCCCAATACCTGTTATGCCACCGAGATCTGCAACTGGCACAAGGACCACGCCCACGCCTTCACTTTCGGTTGCGGCATGCCGACCGCCGATTATCGGCAGGCGGACCTGATCCTGTTGTGGGGGCACAACCCGACCAATACCTGGCTGGCCCAGGCTGAAGCGATTGGCGCGGGGCAGGCCGCGGGCGCGAAAATGATTGTGGTCGATCCACGCAAGACCGCTCTGGCAGGGCAAGCCGATAGCTGGCTGCGCGTGTGCCCGGGCACCGATCTGGCGTTGGCGATGGGCCTCGCCTGGCAGTTGATCGAAAACGACAGCTATGACCAGGCATTCGTTCGCCAGTGGAGTAATGGACCGCTGCTGGTGCGCGCCGACAACGGCCACTTTCTGCGCTGTGCGGACCTCGGTCTGGAGGGCGATCAGGATTTCGTGGTCTGGGATGCAACTCGCCAGGCACCCAAGGCCTCGGCACCGATGACTGCAGAAGCAATGCAACGAGTGGCGCTGCGTGGAACGTTCGAGGTGCAGCTCACCACGCAAGAACTGCCGATCGCCTGCTCGCCAGCCTTTGAGCTGTACGCGCGCGAGTGTGCGCTCTACACCCCGCAACGAGTCGAAGCCCTGACGCATATACCGATGGCGCAGTTGCAACAGGCCGCTGCGCTGATCGGATCTGCCTCGCGGGTGGCGTTTCATGCATGGTCGGGGGTCGGACAGCAAGCCAACGCGTCGCAAACCGATCGAGCCATGGCGTGCCTGTATGCACTGACGGGCAGCTTCGACGCGGATGGCGGCAATCGCCTGTATCCAAAACTGCCTTACAACCCTGTGATGTCCTTCGACCTGCTGGCGCCCGAGCAGCGCGTCAAGGCCCTGGGCCTCGACGAACGTCCTCTCGGCCCGCCCTCGCAAGGTTGGGTGACGGCTCGGGATTTGTACAAGGCTATCGTCCACGGCCAACCTTACGCCATCCGTACACTGGTGGCATTTGGTACCAACCTGTTGATGTCCCAACCCGATGTTCATCTGGGCGAGCAAGCGCTCGAGGCGCTGGATTTCTACGTGCACTGCGACCTCTTCGAGTCCCCCAGTGCACGCTATGCCGACATTTTTCTGCCGGTCAACACCCCATGGGAGCGGGAAGGCCTGCGCCTGGGCTTCGAGATTTCCGCCGAGGCCAGTCGCCTGGTGCAGTTGCGCCAGCGCATGGTGTCGCCGCGGGGGGAGTCACGTTCGGACACCGAGATCGTCTTCGACCTGGCCGCACGGCTGGGCATGGACCAGGAATTCTTCGGCGGCTCGCTGGATGCGGGATGGAACCACATGCTCGAACCGCTCGGCCTGAGCGTCGAACAACTGCGCGCCAATCCGCAAGGTATCTTCATCGACCTGCCGGATCACACGTGCAAGTACGCTCACAAGGCTCGCCATCAGGGCTTCGATACCCCTACCGGACTGGTGGAGCTGTACTCCGAAAAACTCCTGCGCCATGGCTACGCGCCGCTGCCGCGTGCCACTGCGATCGATCCAAGCCTGGAAGCGGCCTACCGCAACTTTCCCATGGTGTTGACCTCGGCCAAGAACGGCTATTTTTGCCATAGCCAGCACCGCAGCCTGGCCTCACTGCGGCGCAAGGCGCTGCACCCCGTGCTGGAAATTTCAGCCGACCTGGCCAGCGTCCAGCAGATCGAAAACGGCGATACCGTGGTGGTAACCACTGACCAAGGCCAGGCGCACTTCTCGGCCAGTATCGCCGAGGGCCTGCACCCGGCCGTGGTGGTCGGTGAATACGGTTGGTGGCAGCGCTGTGAGGCCCTGGGGCAGAATGAACTGCCGCCATCGGGCAGTCAGAACAGCAACTTCAACAGTCTGGTGGGCAACGCAGCCATCGACCCCATCAGTGGCTCATCGCCGCTGCGCGCCTATCGCTGCAGCGTGCGACGAGACACCGCCAATGATGAACAACACTGCCGTTGGGAAGACCTGCGGTCCTTCAGGGTGACCGCCCTCAAGGCTGAGGCAGGGGACGTCACCACGGTGAGCTTCGAGGCCAGTGACGGCGGCCGCGTGCCTGATTTCCAACCTGGCCAACACCTCACCGTGCAACTGGCGACACCCCGCGAGCCGAGCCTGCGCTCCTACTCGCTCACCGGCCCGGCGCGCCTGGCGCAACGCTGCGGTTATCAGATTTCGGTACGCCGGGCCTTGGCCACTGGTGCCTCGGGCCGCGCCCAGGTTGGCATCGCCTCAGGCTTTATCAACGATCACCTGCAGGTTGGCGACACGTTGCTGGCACGTATGCCCTCGGGACACTTCATCCTGCCGATGCACGCTCGCCGCCCCTTGGTACTCATCGCCTCCGGCATCGGCATCACGCCGTTCCTGAACCTGCTCGAATCGCTGCGCGGCCAAGCGCAGACCCCTTCGATCCTGTTGCTTTACGGCAATCGCAACGGCATTGCCCATGCGTTCAAGGAGCGACTCGCTGAATTGGTCGAGGCAATGCCCAAGGTCAAACTGATCAATTACTACAGCGCTCCCGCCGCTGCCGATCGGCCAGGCCAGGACTATGACGTGGTCGGTCGGGTCAGCGTCGACGATCTGCCCAAGGCGCTGCTGCGCCAGCGCCCATTGTTCTATCTGTGCGGGTCGAGCGCCATGATGAGCGACGTCAATACTCGCCTGCTTGAGCGCGGTGTACGGCGCTTCGATATTCAGCAAGAAGCATTCAAGTCGCCAGTCAAACCGCAAATCCGACCCGGGCAAGTCCACGACGTGACCTTCAGCCGATCGGGCATCACCGCTCAATGGACATCCGCCGACGGCTCGCTGCTGAGCTTCGCCGAAAAACTTGGCGTGCGCTTGCCCAGCGGCTGCCGTGTCGGGCAGTGCGAGAGCTGCGCGGTCACTGTGCAGCACGGCAGTGTGGTGCACCTGCACGGCCAGGAACCTGACCTTGCGGCAATGTGCCTGGCCTGCCAGGCAATACCGTCCAGCGCAATCACGCTGGATGCTTGATATGACCCATCAACCAGGTGAAGCATGCTGATCATCGACACAGAAAAAACCCGAGCGCTGTTGCCTTTCGAGCAGTTGGTGCCCGCCCTTGCCCAAGCATTCCGGGAAGAGGTACAGGTGCCATTGCGGCATAACCATGCCATCCATCCCGACTCGGCGATGCCCGGCTGCATGTTGCTGATGCCGGCCTGGAACAATCAGGGCTTTCTCGGCATCAAGACCGTCACCATTTACCCGCAAAACACGGCCGTCGGCCTTCCCGGCCTGCACTCGACCTACATGCTGCACAGCGCGACCACCGGTGCGCCCTTGGCACTGATCGATGGCAATGAAATCACCTCCCGGCGCACGGCCGCAGCCTCGGCCCTGGCCGCCGATTACTTGAGCCGTGCGCAGTCGAGTTCACTGCTGGTGGTCGGCGCCGGTCGCGTCGCCAGTCTGCTGCCCTACGCCTATCGCGTGGTCCGCCCGATTCAGCGCGTGGCTGTATGGGATATCAACCCGGCTCAGGCCGCGCGCCTCGTCGATCAGTTGCAAGCGGATGGCTTCGAAGCCCAGGTAGCCGATGACCTGGGGCAAGCCTGCGCGGCGGCAGACATCGTGACCTGCGCCACCCTGTCGACCACACCACTTATCCGACGCGAGTGGCTCAAGCCTGGCACCCATCTGGACCTGATAGGCGGCTTTACCCCGCTGATGCGCGAAAGCGACGACGCCTGCTTCGACGGTACCGAGGTGTTTATCGATACCGCCGAAGCACCGATGAAAGCCGGCGATCTGCTGAGCCCACTGCAGAGTGGAGTGCTGCAGCGTACCGATATCCGTGCCGACCTGGCCGCCCTGTGCAGGGATCTGCATCCGGGGCGCACCGGCGAACTGCAGATCACCGTATTCAAGGCCGTGGGCACCGCCCTGGAGGATCTGGCCGCCGCCCAACTGGTTTACCTGCAAGTCACCTAATAATTAGAACGTCTGACCTTTTTTGTATGACTGCCTTCCACTCGTCCCATCAGGAAGACACCCATGAAAGAATCCGTGCTGCACCGTGACACCCTCAAAGAAGACCTTGGCTTTTTCGAGAGAATTGCCGTTAGTGTTTCCAACTGGTCGGAACGTTGGTTTCCCGACTCTTATGTATTTGCCGCTTTGGCGGTGATTCTGGTCGCGGTATGCGCACTGGCCTCGGGGGCCTCGGTGAAGTCAGTCGCCGGCGCCTTCGGTGATGGCTACTGGAGCCTGATTCCGTTCACCATGCAATTGTCCTTCGTGGCCATCTCGGGCTACGTGTGCGCGGTCTCGCCGATGGCTTCCAGGCTGATCGAAAAGCTCGCTGCCCTGCCCCGCTCGGCACGCGCCGCCGTGACCTTCGTGGCGCTGGTCAGCATGGCCCTGTCCCTGGTCAACTGGGCGATCAGCATGGTGTTCAGCAGCCTGCTGGTGCGCGCCCTCGCACGCCGTACCGGGCTGCGGATGGACTACCGCGCCGCCAGTGCCGCCGCCTATCTGGGCATGGGCGCGACTTGGGCACTGGGCCTGACGTCTGCCGCCGCGCAGATCCAGGCCAACCCGGCGAGCCTGCCCAAGTCGCTGCTGGACATCACCGGGATCATTCCCTTTGCGCAGACTATTTTCCTGTGGCAGTCGATGACCATGGCAGTGGTGCTGATCGTGGTGTCGTTGCTGGTGGCCTGGTTTTCGACCCCGGCCCCTGAACGTGCGCATACCGCCCAGGATATGGGTGTGGACTTGAGCGAGCCTGCCACGGACACAAAAAGCGAACGGCGCCCGGGCGAATGGCTGGAGCACAGTCCGGTCCTGACCCTGCTGATGGTGGCGTTGGGCGGGATCTGGTTGTTCAACGAGTTCACCACCAAGGACCCGCTCTACGCAATCTCTTCACTCAACACCTACAACATCCTGTTCCTCATGCTGGGCATGTTGCTGTGCTGGAGGCCGCGACGCTTCCTGGATGCGGTGGCCAAATCGGTACCGTCACTGGCAGGAATGCTCATTCAGTTTCCGCTCTATGGCGCCATCGCCTTCATGATGACCAAGGCACCGGGTATCGACGGCGCGACTCTTTCACATCACATCGCCGCCGCGTTCGTCACCGTGGCCGACAGCAATACCTTTGCTCCGGTGATGGGTGCCTATTCGGCGGTGCTGGGCTTTCTGATTCCGTCCGGGGGCGGTAAGTGGATCATTGAAGCGCCCTACGTGATGCAGGCAGCCAACGAATTGAAGGTCAATCTCGGCTGGGCCGTGCAGGTGTACAACGCCGCTGAAGCATTGCCAAATCTGATCAATCCGTTCTGGATGCTGCCGATGCTGGGGATTCTGGGTATCAAGGCACGGGATGTAGTGGGCTTCACCTTTACCCAGCTACTCGTGCACGCGCCACTGGTACTGCTGATGCTGTGGGGGTTTTCGATGACGCTGGATTATGTTGCGCCCGTGATGCCTTGAGCGCGGGGGAAAGTGGTCAGCAACGATGGCTATGCACGCGGTATCGTCGTAGCGAACTCGGGCGCGCCTACTTGGTGCCAGCAACCATCCGCGGTGGTGCTTGCGATGACAGTGGTATCAGACTACATAGGATCGCCCGACGCGGCGTAGCCGTTCTCTTGAAAGGAGCTCGATCATGCATGGCGCACCGCAACCGAACCATAACTACCTGCTCGCCGCCCTTGCCAGCGAAGAACTCGAGCGTCTCGCACCGCATCTGGAAATCGTCAACTTGCCACTGGGTCAGGTGTTGTATGAGCCCGGGGATACGATGCGTCACGTGTACTTTCCCACAGACTGCATCATCTCGCTGTTACCGCGTCATCGAATACAGGCGTGGACAGACTCGAGTTCTTGACCACCCTCGGCTGGAGCAGCTCTCCTGCGAGAGCTATTCGGTGGTCAAGTCCGAAACCGATCGATTGCAGCAATACACACGACAGCGTCATAAATGATCACCGACCGGCCATGTTCAAAAGTCCTGCTCCGACAAAAATCTTCGTTACCTGTCCATTGGCCACGTGCGGCACCGAACAGACGTCGAAGACCGCTCAGCGCACAGTAATGAATTGGTTGAGTCACTTGCTCGACCAGCAGCCTTGTCGTGTATCTGATACACCATGCCGTATAGAAAAGGACAGCCCTATGCTACGCAGCATGCAAGATCTCGAGAATCTTACTCTCGGCGCCATCGACGGTGACATCGGCACGGTGAAAGACTTCTACTTCGATGATGAGGTCTGGGTCGTGCGCTATCTAATAGTGGATACCGGATCCTGGCTCTTTAGCCGAAAGGTGCTCATACCGCCTCTCGCCATCAGAGAAAACGATATAGGATCTCATCGGCTGCTGGTGACGCTCAACAAGGACCAAGTCGAGAATAGCCCCAACATAGACACCGACAGGCCGATTTCCCGGCAACACGAGATGCAATCTCTTAGTTACTACGGCTACCCTTACTATTGGGGAAGTGCCGGTAACGCCTCCCCCTCAGGAGGGCCAGACAGCCTGACCAGGGAGAATCTGGCGACTGCACATCGCCTCCTCCATCAAAATGACGATCCGCATTTACGTAGTTGCCAAGCCATCATCGGTTACCACATCAGAGCTACCGATGGGGAGATAGGTCATGTCGAAAGTCTGCTGATCAACGAAGAGACTTGGGCAGTTCAATATCTGGTTGTTTACACCAGCAACTGGTGGCTTGGACACACCGTGCTGATCTCACCCGAGTGGATCGATTCTGTGTCATGGGAGGACCAGACAGTGGCGCTGGACCTTGATCAGGACGCTGTCAAAACTTCACCACAGTACGACTCATCGGAGCAGTTGAATCGCGGGCACGAAGCGACGTTGTACAACCACTACGGCAGGGTCGGCTATTGGCAGGTTGAAACGGTTACGCAAATCAGTGTGCGAGAGTGATGGCGAAACTTCAGTTCGGGGCAGCACCTGTTTTCCAACGGCTGCGCACCTGCGACTTTGCTCCCCTGAAACGCGGCCACGTTGACGACCTTGAGGCATCGAAAATCGCTTCTTGAGTCACGAGTCGGGCACTATAGGAAGGCGCACACCGGAGGCCGTGGCCATGCTTGGAGTGACGGTGGTCAATTTGTTCGTGGTGATGCTCACAGTGATTCTTCACTACGAATGTCTTCTTCGCTTAAACCTGTTATTACCCCGGCTGAGGATTTGGTTGCGTTTCAGGCTAGTGATTGGTGTTTTTGGCGCTATGGCAGCCCACGCTGCGGAGGTCTGGTGTTTTGCTCTCGCCTACCGGCTGATTATCGCCTACACAGACTGGGGCACGTTGGAGGGTCAGTTCGATGGTAGTTTGCTGGATTGCGTCTACTTTTCTTTCACCACGTTTACAACCATTGGTTTTGGCGATATTCAACCAGTCGGCTCGCTCAAGTTTCTGACCGGTCTAGAAGCCTTGACGGGACTGATGCTCATCACCTGGACCGCCTCATTTCTATTCCTGGAAATGCAAAGGTATTGGGAGGTCAATGACTGACGGATGTCGGGGTCATCTTTACCTAGACGCCCCATCGACGCTTCAGCGCTCTCACTTCTTCGAGCAAATCGACAACTAGCGCTGCCAGTTCGGGATTTGCATCGAAGTCCCGTTCCACTGCAAGCATTTCTCGTGCCCTTCGCAATTGCGAGCTGGTAAAGCGGTAATCGATCCAGGGCCCAGAGCCAGCTGGCTCAAGAAGGCCAGCGTCGACTCGCTCGATCACCCATCCCACCTGGACATTGCAGGCGCGCGCCAGCTGCGCAGTGTCCAGCAGAACGATATCAACCTGCTCGACGGTCGTAATCTGGATATTGGCCATTTTCATACCCCTTTGTTCTGACGAGGATTGAAGGAGATTTCGCTTACCATCGTTTCATAAAGCTTGCGCATCTTTTCACTGTCCGCGGGTGGTAGGACGATCTCCAATTGCAGGTAGAGGTCACCTGCTGGCGAGCCTGGAATACCCCGATTCTTCAAACGCAGCTGTCTTCCCCCTTGGGAGTCTGGAGGCACTTTGACATTCACGATTCCAGACGGGGTAGAGGTCTCGACGGAGGCGCCCAGGCCCGCTTCCCAGGGGGTAACTGGAAGCGATTGGAATACGTCTGCGCCTTCAACCCGGTAACGTGGATCGGCCCGTAGCTGGATCTCCAAGTAAAGATCCCCAGCCAATTCGCCTCCACTGCCCGGCAGCCCTTGACCACTCAGCCGGATCTGTTGACCGGGTCGAATACCTTTGGGGATTTTCACACTGAGCGTATGGTCCTGGATCACCAGGCGTCCTGACGCATCGTGGCGAGGTCCACGCAGGGTGATAGTCTGGGTCGTTCCGGAATACAGATCAGCCAACCCGACGTTGATCGACGAGTGTTGATCTTCGCCCTTCTGCGCCCTGCTGCCGTGCCCTCCTTCTTGGTGGGCCTGGCCAAAAAAATCAGCAAAAAAATCGCTGAAGTCCGGCGCACTGCCCGAGGACCGTCGAGGCCCACTGAACTCGAATCCGGCATCCCATCCTGGCGGTGGCTTGTACGGTTGGCCTTCCTCGAAGCTGTCACCTAATTGGTCGTACGCCTCGCGCTTTTCGGGATCGTAGAGCACCGCATAAGCTTCGTTTATCTCCTTCATCCGAAGCTCTGCATCTTTCTCCTTGCTAACGTCCGGATGATATTTGCGAGCGTGCTTTCGATAAGATTTTTTGATCTCTTCGGCAGTCGCGGTATTGGGTACGTCCAGAATCTGATAGTAATTCTTGAATTCCACGGTGGTGCTCCGGGGACGACGATGACAAGCATCATGCACCCTGTAGCGGTTACCGTCTGCTGGGGACTGAGCTTAAGGTGATATAAATCAACAACGGCGCCCTGCCATCCCTTTACCAGGAACGATCCGATGCTGCCCAAGCCTCGCAGGATCTTCAATAATCACCGCCTTGCCCGTGCACGAATATGGCGAGGCCGGATCGGCCTGTTTCTTGTCGCCGCACTCAGCATGCTATCGGGCATGACGGATGCCATCGGATTCATGGCGACGGGGGATTTTGTCTCGTTCATGAGTGGAAATACCACGCGCCTGGCAGTCGAGGTCAGTGAAGGCAATTGGCGAGCGATACTGCACTTGGTACTGGTGGTCATCACATTCGTGATGGGTAACTCGGTTGGGGTGGTCATCAGTCGAACAACCGGCCGACGCGCCTGGCCCTTGATGCTATGTATCGCAGCCCTGCTCTGCACCGCAGCACTTTCAACACTGGCGCCGCAAGCGCTCTCGCTGTTCGCCACCATTCTTGCCATGGGCGCGCTCAATGCCGCCGTAGAACAAGTCAATGGCTTGCCGATCGGTGTCACCTATGTCACGGGTGCGCTTTCCAGGTTTGGCCGCGGGCTCGGCGGATGGTTGACGGGAGAACGGCCTCTTGGGTGGCGCGTACAGCTTGTGCCATGGTCGGGAATGTTGATAGGGGCGATAGTCGGTGCGACATTGCAAAACCACCTTGGTTTGCGTGCGCTGTGGGTCAGCGGCGTGTTCGCGTTGGTACTAGGCATCACTTTTACCCAAGTCCCGCGGCGCTGGCAGCTGAGTTATACCTCCCGTTAAGGGCTTGGGCTCAGGGCCACTGGCGGGGGAGCGATCCCAAGGCCGGCTCGAAAGCAGAACCACCTCGATCCAAAACCCGCCAGCTCCTCAGCGTTTAGCCAACGACTGCAGCAAAGCCTCAAGCATACGTGGCCGGTCGGTATGGGCCAGCATGATCAACACGATCTGGCGGTCATAGCCTTCACCCACCGGAGTAATGTTGAAGTCCTGGGCCAGCCGATCCAGCCCCGCCCATTGAGGGACCAGACTGGCACCCACGCCGTCTGCCACCAGCATGGCAATCGCCTCCAGGCCGTCGAGGCTGAACAGCGGCTTGAGCGCCAGACCGTTGTCGTTGAGGTAGCGTTCGGCATGCAAACCACCCCAGGACCTCGGCTCGTAGCAGATATAAGGATGGGCCTGCAACACGTTGGCAATCCCGGTGGCGGGCAACGCTTTGGACGCCAGTACCAGCTTCTCCCGGTGGAGTAGCGCCACGCGAAACATCTTCGGGGGCTCGAACGGTGGCGCGACGATGATCGCCGCATCGAGCTCGCCGTTCTGCAGGGCCGCATACAGCGAGCGTGACGTGCCGGGAAGAATCGAGGTCTGGATACCGGGGGCCTGTCGACTCAGTTCCAGCAAGGCGCTGGGCAGCAATCCTGTGAGCATGGTGGAAATGGCACCGATGCGCAGGGAACCGGTCATGCCGCTCAAATCGGCATCGCCGGCCAGCAACTGCACCTCACTGACAATATGGCGGGCGCGTGGCAGCAGCGCCACGCAGGCTTCGGTGGGTTTGGCCGAATGCCCCACGCGTGATAACAGCGCGAACCCCAGCGAGCGTTCAAGCACTTGGATGCGTTGACTGACCGCCGCGGCAGTCAGACCCTCCGCGCGCGCAGCATCGGCGATGGAGCCGCATTCGATCACGGCCAGCAGGCTTTTCAGGTATCGACTGTCCATAAGAAATTCTTTTGATTGAAACAAAAAATACAGGCTATCTCTATCGGCGTTAAAGGGACACTCTTGATTGCATCGCAACGTTGCGCCCGTGCGCGCCCCAACGGAGACCCTCGATGGCCCTCACGCTGGTCACCCATTCCAATGCCAGCCCTGCCCTGTTCGGTGCCCTGGCGGCCAGCGTCGCGCACATGGACGACGCGCTGCTGATGCACTGCGCAGTCGCGTTCAGACCCGAGCATGGGGCAGACACCGTGCAGATGGTTGCCGCCGCCGGCGCGCTGGTGCCCAGCGGCCTGCTTTGGTATGAGCGCCTCACCGCCAATAACGTGCTGCCGGTCAGCAGTGTCGACCAAATAGTCGAGATGGCAACCCAGCGTGCCGTCGTGGTGCCGTGGCATCCCGAGTACCAGAATGCAGCGTTGCGTGCCGAGTTGCTCGATAAAGCCGACCGGGCTGGGGTGGCGGTCGTCCATCTGCAGGGTCGCCGCCTGCAGGATCGCTGGGATCTGCAGACGGCCCAACAGCGGCCCTCGCAATACGGAACCTGGACCCGCGATGCCTTCGGCCGTTGGGGCCGCTCGCAAGATGGCCTGCAGAGCCCCCTGGGCACACCCACGCTCACCGTCGTACTGATCGGCACACAATCCGATCAGACCGACATTTACCCTGCCACGCTGGCAGCGCTGGGCGACGCCGCGCAGGCCACGCAGATCGATCTGCGGGTGCGGTTCGTTGCGCCACAGCAACTGCAGCCCTCGGAGCTGGCTGAAGCGGCCGGCATCGTTTTGCCAGGTGGCTCGGACATGCGCAACGTGCCGGGGCAAATCGAAGCGGCGCGACACGGCCTGCGCACGATGACCCCGACCTTGGGGCTGTGCCTGGGCATGCAATCGATGACCACCGCATTGGCGCAGTCTTGCCCCGGGCTCGAGCAGGTCAATATGGCTGAGGCAGCGCCCGATGCGCCCAGCAAAAGCTTTACGCCAATGGCCGGCACACCGGGTTTGCCGACGCATCGGCTGGGGAGCCACACGCTGAGCTTTGCGAACAGCGCGCTTGAACGGCAGTTCGGTGAGCACCGCGAGATTCGCTGCAACCACCGGTTCATGCTTGATCCCGCCCTGATTGAACCGCTGCGAATCGTTGGCCTGGAAATCACCGCAACCGATCTCAGTGGGCACATCGTCGACGCTATCGACTGGCCACAGCACCCCTTCTACAAGGGCATGCAAGGCCATCCGGAACTTGGCTCACGAAGTGACAATGCACATCCGTTGATCGAAGCGTTTCTCCTTTCGGCCTTGGCGAAGGACAGCATGAGGCGTCAGGTCGCAGGCCCCTGAAATACCCCATCGGATAAAACAGCCAGAACATGGAATGCATATTGCTGCACAACCTTGACGCCTGATTAGGCATCACCCCTCCTGCTAAAAACGCCGCAAGTCGCACCCGCTGCATCATTACAGAGCGGCATGCCCCTCAAGGGCTCACTGCAACTTCCGGATAATTTGCACTTGTTGACACAACTCGTGCAATACACCCATAGTTTTGGAGTTATTCATGATGACACCCTCACGCATCAGCCTGCGCCCCATCACCCTGATGATCGCCCTCCTCGCCGCCCCGTGGGTCAACGCCGCCAGTTCAGCTCCGGTCATGACTCCAGGTCAGCTCACTTATGGCACTGCGGCGACTTTTGCGCCATTCGAGTTCCAGGCCGACGGCAAGCTCAGCGGTTTTGACATCGATCTGATCGAGGCCCTCGGCAAGGTCATGGCACTCAAGCCGACGGCCATGAACATGGAGTTCCAGGGCCTGATCCCGGCACTGCAAGGCAAGCGCGTAGACCTCATCAACTCGGCGATGTACATGAACGAGGCGCGGGCCGCACAGGTCGACTTCGTCCCTTACTTGCGCATTGGCAATCAGGTGGTGGTCACTCAGGACAACCCCGCGAAGATTACCGGTCGCGACAATTCGCTGTGCGGCAAGACCATCGCCGTGACGCTGGGCGGTATTGAAGAAACCTACGCCCGCCAGGACGACAAGCGCTGTCGCGATGCCGGGCTGAATCCGGTCACGGTACAGACTCTGCCCACCGCCCAAGCCTCGGCGCTCAGCCTGCGCCAGGGCCGCGCCGATGCCACGTTCGATTCCACCCCCGGCGTGGTGCAGATGCTGCGCGATGTGCCTGGCGTCTACAAGACGGCTGGCCCCGAGTTCGAATCCGAGACCCGGATCGGCATGGCCGTGGCCAAGGGCAACACCAGCATGAGCGATGCGCTGCAGGTCGCGCTCAAGCAGCTGGTTGCCGACGGTACCTACAAACAGATCATCGAGAAATGGAAGTTTCCTGCAACGGTTTCACTGTTCGACTGATGCCTGACCATCGAGAGGCCACGGCGCTGCAAGGCTTCAGCGCCGGGCAACTGCAATTGAGGACCGATCATGTCGCTTGAACTGGTTTGGCAATATTTCATCTCTGCGGCGTTTTTCCACGGGGCCGTGACGACGCTGCTCATCACCCTGTACTCGCTGGTGTTCGGCGTCGCGGTCGGCGTTGTCATCGCCCTGCTGCAAGACAGCCAGACGCGCCTGGGGCGCACGCTGGCGCTGATGTATCTGTGGTTGTTTCGCGGCACGCCAGTCTTGTTCCAGATCATCTTCATCTACAACGTTTTGCCCACCTTCGGCATTCGCCTGTCGGCCATGGTCAGTGCGGTATTGGCCTTGTCGCTCAACGAAGGTGCCTACATGGCCGAAATCATTCGTTCCGGCATGCAGGCCGTGAAAAAAGGCCAGCGCACTGCCGCCCTGGCACTGGGCATGAAGCCCTTTGCGGTGTTGCGCCATGTGGTGATCCCGCAAGCCACGCGGATGATTCTGCCGCCCATCGGCAATCAGATGGTCGGCATGCTCAAGCTCAGCGCGCTGGTCTCGGTGGTGGCGGTGGAAGAGCTGATGCTGGTGGCCAACCAGACCGCGAGCGCGAACTTTCGCTATTTCGAGGCCCTTACTGCCGCAGGGATCTACTACCTGATCCTCACCACCCTGTTCATGGGCGTTCAGGCGCTGATCGAACGCAAGCTCGATCCCAAACGACGTCGCAAAGGCCCGCGCACCAGCCTCACGGAACGCATGCTCGGCACTTCACGCGGCGCCGCCGTTCGTTAGGGCCACTGCTTGCCAGGAGCAATCGCACATGCAAAAGAATTTCTCGGCCAACGCCAAACCGCTGCTGGAACTCATCGGTATCGACAAAAGCTACGGGCCATTCAAGGTACTGAAAAACTGTTCACTGAATGTCCAGACCGGCGAGACCGTAGTGATCATCGGGCCTTCCGGATCAGGCAAATCCACGTTGCTGCGCTGCGTCAACCAGCTCGAGCCTGCCGATGGCGGCGACCTGTTTTTCGAAGGTCGGCGCATTGACTACGACAAGCGCAACGTCCATCTGCTGCGCCGGGATATCGGCATGGTGTTTCAGAACTTCGAACTGTTCTCCCATCTCTCGGTGGTGGAAAACATCATGCTCGCGCCCATCCAGGTATTGGGCATGAGCCGCGCCGATGCCCATGACATAGCGCTCGAGTTGCTCGGCAAGGTGCGCATCCCGGAAAAGGCCGACGCCTACCCGGACGAGATTTCCGGCGGTCAGCAGCAACGCGTAGCCATCGCCCGCTCGTTGGCCATGAAGCCCAAAGTCATGCTCTACGACGAACCGACTTCGGCCCTGGACCCGGAGATGATCCGCGAAGTGGTCGACGTGATGGCCGAGCTGTCGAGCGAGGGGATGACCAGCCTGGTGGTGACCCACGAGATGGGGTTCGCCCGCCGCGCCGCGGACCGCATCGTCTTCATGGAAAGCGGCGAAATCATCGAAAACGCCAGCAGCGCCGATTTTTTTGGCGGTGCGGTCAACCCCCGCACCCGACACTTTCTTGATCAGATCCTGCACTGAGATCCTTGCACATGAACCAGCAACCTGATTTTGCCCGAATGAAACGTGACCTTGCCGCACTGGTCGCGATCAACACCGAGAACCCGCCGGGCCACGAGCTTGAAGCCGCTCAGTACCTGAAAACGCTATTGGAAGCCGAGGGCTTCGATCTTTCGCTGTCGGAGTACAAACCCGGCCGCGTCAATGTCATCGCACGCTACGCCAACGGTCCTGGGCCGACCTTCGCCTTCAACACCCATATCGACACCGTACCGGCCGGCGAAGGCTGGACCACGGACCCGTTCGTGCTGCACGAGGCCGACGGCAAGCTGTATGGGCGCGGCAGTTGCGACGCCAAGGGCCCGATGGTGGCGATGATCGAAGCCACGCGCATGCTCATGGCCTGCCGCGACCGGTGGTCCGGCACGCTGATGGCGGTGTTCACCGCCGATGAAGAAATCGCCAGCGAGGGTGCCAAGCACTACGTGGCCAACCAACCGCCGCACATCGATTTTGCGGTGATCGGCGAGCCGACCTCCAACACCGCCTTTACCGCGCACAAAGGCAGCCTCAGGCCCTTGGTACGAGTGCACGGCGTAACAGCGCATTCCGGTACGCCGCACTTGGGCGAAAATGCAATCTACCGGGCCGGACAGCTGCTGGGCTTGATCGAGCAGCACCATGAAACCGCGGTCAAGTGCCACTGCCACGCGCTGGTTGGCGAAGCCAGCCTCACTGTCACACGGATCAACGGCGGGCACGCTGACAACGTGCTGCCCGGCGCCTGTGATCTGCTGCTGGACCGGCGCATGGTTCCCGGCGAAAACGAAGACGACGTCAAAGCCGAAATTTCACAGCTGCTGGCCTTGGCCAATGAGCAGTTCGGTGTACGGGCAGAGGTGCTCAAGTACGTGCCCACCACCGGCGGTGCCACCGAGACCGCGCTGTCCGAGGCCATCGTGCAGGCCAGCCTCGCCGCCTGCCGCGAGCACAATCACGGCAACGCCGGGCCTTTCGGATTTCAGGGCGGCTGTGACCTCGTGCATTTCCGCAGCCTGGGCACCACCGGCACCGTGATTGGCCCGGGCACGCTGGCGGTGGCGCACAAGCCCGACGAGTTCGTGCCCATCGACGAATTCATCGCTGCCAGCTTGATCTACCGTGACATCGCCCTGCAGATGCTGCGCCAGGCGCAGGCATGAGCATCAAAGCTTCGTTGCGCCGTGCGGATCTGCATTACGGCAACGGCGTGCAACTGCACACTGCGGCCTCGGGCAGTGTTGGCGCGCTTGAGGCACTGTATCTGTGCCTGGACGACGGCCAGCATCAGGCCGTCGGTGAGGTGCGGATCAACATCGGCTACCTCAATGGCTATACGCCGGATCAGGTGATCGCGCAGGCACTGCAGGCCGTATCGTCACTCGACTGGCAGCAGGACCCGCAACGATTGCTGACCGACATGCCGCACTGGGCGGCCGACATGAGCATGCCAGTGCGCACGCTGATCGACTGCGCCTTGCATGATCTGCTCGCGCGGCGTGCCGGCGTGCCTTTGGCACAATGGTTGGGAGCCCCAGACGCGGTCGTTGGTCATGCCAGCAACCAGACACTGTTCTGGTCGTCGTTCGAGGTGTTTCTCGCACAGGCGCAGGCCTACGTTGATCGAGGCTTTCGAGACCTCAAAGTGCGTATCGCCGTGACCCACTTCGACGACGACCTGCAGCGTTTGCAGGCCTTGCGCGATCGCTTCGGTGACCGCATCAAGATCGCCGTCGATGCCAATGGGCAATGGACACAGCGACAAGCACCAGCGTACCTCCAGGCTCTGGCGCAATTCGATCTGGCCTATGTCGAACAACCCATCGCAGCCGGTGACTGGAACGCCATGGAGCGGCTCGCCGCGCAAAGTCCGCTGCCGCTGATGATCGACGAAGGCCTGGCAGGGCCCGCCGATCTCGATCGACTCTGCGCCTTGCGCGGCAAGCTGTGGGCGCACCTGAAACTGGTCAAGATTGGCGGCATCGCGCCCTGCCTGGCTGCTGCTCGGCGCCTGGCCGACGCGGGTGTCACCTGCATGATCGGACAGATGAACGAAGGCGCGGCCGCGACGGCCGCCGCGCTGCATGTGGCCTGCGCGAGCCATCCGCCCTACGCGGAACTGTACGGCGCCGATGGGCTGTGTGACGACCCCGCGACCCCCCTCCACTACCAGGATGGCCAAGTCTGGATGCCCATGGCACCAGGCCTGGGCATCTCCCTTGACCTCGACAAAACTCAACTGATTTGGAGTTTCTGATGAACCTGACGCCCCCTGTCAACGTCCGCCAAGGCAGCGAGTCGGCATTCGCTGCCAGTGAATATGCTGAGCGCGTGCGCCGCGCCAAAGCCAATATGGTGCAGGCCGGTATCGACGTGATGATCGTCACTGGCCCGGAGAATATCTTCTACCTGACCGGCCAGCAAACGCCCGGTTACTACACCTTTCAGGCGCTGGTGTTGCCAGTGGAGGGCGAGCCGATGTTCGTCATTCGGCAGTTGGAGTACTTCAACTTCATCGCCAACACCTTTATCAGCGATGCCTCGGTGTATCTGGACGGCGACGACCCCGTGGGTTTTCTGGTGGCGGCCATTGCCCGCAAAGGCTGGAGCGGTCGGCGCATCGCCATCGAAAAGCGCGGCTGGTTCCTGCCTGTGGCGGTCTATGAAGCGCTTCAATCGAAGCTGGGCACGCTGCATGACGCCACTGGCGTCGTGGAAAAACTGCGGGCGGTGAAATCTCCCGCCGAGGTGGAAAAGCTCGAATGTGCCGCGCGCTATGTCGATGCCGGCATGCGCGCGGGCATGGCCGCGGTGCGCGAAGGCGCCAGCGAGAACGATCTGGTGGCGGCGATGCTGCACGCCTCGATTGGCGCTGGGTCCGAATACATGGGCATGGAGCCGCTGGTGTCCAGCGGGCCGCGGACGGGGATTCCCCATGGCACCTGGCGCCGACGCACCCTGCAGGCTGGCGAGCCTGCCTTCCTGGAAATGGCCGCCAGCCACGACCGCTATCACGCCGCGCTGATGCGCTGTGCCTGGCTTGGCGAACCACCCGCCATTGCGGTGGAAATGGAAAAAGTCTGCCAGGAGGCCTTGCAAGCGGCGCTGCAGGCCTTGCGTCCAGGTGAACCGTGCGAGGCATCGCACTTCGCGTGCCAGGCGGTCATCGATCAGGCTGGCTTCACCGAAGCGTTCAAGAAGCGCACGGGCTACTCGGTGGGCGTTTCATTCGCGCCTGACTGGGGCGAAGGCTCGATCCTGAGCCTGTACAGCGGGGTGAAAACCGAGCTGCAAGCGGGCATGTGCTTCCACATCCCACCGGCCTTGCGCATCTACGGTGAATTTACGGTGGGCGTCAGCGAGACAGTGCTTATCACCGAAACCGGGTACCGCGTGCTCGGTACCGTCGAGCGTCCCTTGCTGTTGGTCTGAGCCGAAAACCGCGGGTACGAGCGATCGTACCCGCGCCTCGCCTAGCGCAACTGCGCGCAGGCTATTTCGATTCGCTGGCACGCTTCATCAAGCACGCGATCATCGACCGCATAGGCAATGCGCAGATAACCCGGCGTTCCGAACGCCGAGCCATGCACGGTACCAACCTTCGCGACATCGAGCAGATAGCTGGCAAAATCGAAATCATCGGCAATCATCCTGCCGTCCGCTGTCTGCTTGCCGACCATGCCCTGGCAATTGACGAACAGGTAAAACGCCCCTTCCGGCAGCTGGCAGCTCAGCCCGACGATGCGCTCGATACTCGCAAGCACACGATCCCGGCGGTACGCCAGCCGCTCGATCCAGTCGTCGATAAAACCGGTGCCGCCATCCAGGGCAACGATTGCTGCCGCTTGGGAAATCGAACTGGGGTTCGAGGTGCTTTGCGATTGCAGCACCTGCAGCGCGTCCACCAGCCATTTCGGCCCGCCTGCGTAACCGATCCGCCAACCGGTCATGGAGAAGGCCTTGGACAGGCCGTTGACCGTCAACGTACGGTGCAGCAAACGCGGCTCGACCTGGGCCGGGGTGCAGAACGCCTTGCCGTAACGGGTGTGCTCGTAGATGTCGTCGGCCAGTATCAGCACCTGTTCGTGACGCAACAGCACGTCCGTCAGCGCTTTCATCTCGGTTTCGCTGTACACCGCACCGGTCGGGTTGCTGGGCGAATTAAGCAGCACCCAGCGCGTACGTTCGGTGATCGCCGCTTCAAGCGCCTCGGGCTGGAGTTTCCAGCCGTCGCCCTCATGACACTGGACCACTCGCGTTTCGCCTTCAGCCAGCGCGACCATGTCGGGGTATGACACCCAATACGGCGCCGCGATGATGACCTCATCGCCGGGATTCACCGTCGCCATCAGCGCATTGAAGATCAATTGCTTGGCGCCGGCGCCGGCGATCACCTCGCCGGCGCTGAAGCTCAGGCCATTCTCGCGGCTGAACTTGTCGATGATCGCTTGCTTGAGGCGCGCGCTGCCGGGCACCGCGGTGTACTTGGTTTCACCCGCATTGATCGCCACGATACCGGCCTGGGCGATGTGCGCTGGAGTAGGGAAATCCAGCTCGCCCTCACCCAGGTTGATCACCGAATGCCCCGCGACCGTCAACGCGCGGACCTTGTCGGAGATTTCTGCGGTGGGCGATGGCCGGACACGGCGCATGCGCTGTGCCAAAAGGGCTGTGGACATGGAATTTTCTCTCGGTCAGGGCATGGAAGGGGCAGATCCGCCCGCCCGCGTCAGGCACCGTGTCGGCGCCACGACGCTGAACTGATCTGCCTGTTGGGAGTGTTCAGATGCTGCGAATCAAGCCGCCATCGACGCGTAGATGGGTCCCGGTGATATAGCCTGCGCGGGCACTGGCCAGAAAGGCCACCGCGTCGGCGAATTCGGCGGGATCGCCATAACGGCCAACCGGAATGGTCTTGCGCGAGGCTTCGGCGACCGCTTGCGCGGTGGTGCCGGTGCGCCTGGCCGCTGCTTCGTCGAGCTCGCCGACGCGATCCGTGGCAATACGCCCGGGGATAACCGAGTTGACGGTAACGCCATCTGCCGCGACCTCTCCCGCCAAGGTCTTGGCCCAGCCGATAATGGCGGCGCGCAAGGTATTGGAAATACCGAGATTGGGGATGGGTTGCACAACGCCAGAAGACACCAGATTGATCACCCTGCCCCAGCCGCGCTCGCGCATGCCTGGAAGCACCATGGCGGTGATGTCGAACAGCGCGCTGACCATGCTCTCGAAAGCGCCCTGCCACTGCGCAGGCTCGACAGCACTGACCGCACCCGGCGCAGGCCCACCGCTGTTATTGATGAGGATGTCGTAGCCGCGCCCGTCGGCCAGTTGCGCTTCGAGCGCGGCGCGGCGCTGGAGAGGATCGGCCAGATCAAGCACCAGATAATCGGCGTTTGCACCGCTTGCGGTGATCTTTACGACCGCGTCCGTGAGCGCTTCACGGTTACGGCCGCATAACGTGACTGCGGCCCCTTCGGCCGCCAGTGACTGGGCAATCGCCAGCCCCAGGCCACGACTGGAACCCAGCACCAATGCGCGTTTACCTTGCAAACCAAAATCCATGAAGACCTCTCTCGAATGGGGCGCTCCTCGCGAAGCTAGCCGGGAATGGGCACCGTCGCGATCTTGCGCGGCGGGCGGGGTTTGGTCGCCGGTCTGCGCGCCGATTTGTTGCCCGGCTGCGCGGCATCGTCGGCGTGAGTCAAGTGTTTGCGCATCAACGCGCTGGCCTCGGCGTACTGCCCATTGGCAACGGCGTCGATGATCGCCAGATGCTCCGTGCACCAGGCACGGACCCGCCGGCGGTTCGCGTAGCCGGCAAACTCCAGCAGCTTGCGCAGGCGATTCTGTTGCTGGATGGCCTGAATCACGAAGGTGTTGCCACCGAACTCGGCGAACATCTCGTGGAATTGCGCATCGGTTTCGAATAACAGCGCGTTGCTGACGGCCGCAGAATCAGCATGGCTGGCCAGATACAGATGCTGTAGCCGCGAGCGCTCGAGCGCGGCGGGATTGGGCGTGAACTGAGGTTCAAGGAAGTTGGCCGGCTCGACCATCAGGCGAAACTGGTAGCCACTGCGCAGCGCCTTGTCGTTATCCAGCGTCGGCAGGAAACTCCAGCCGTGCCCCTTGTTGCGCATCAGCAGCCCATCTTCGGCCAGCCGCTTCAACGTGGTCATCAGCGTGACCCGGTCGACGTCATAGCGCTTGGCGATTTCGGTCTGGGTCACGGAATTGGCGATCTCGCCACTCAGACGATCATTCACCAGGCGTTCATACAGTGAATCCTCCAGGCTCGACGAGACACTCAGTTCCACCCGTTGCAGGGCATCGAACGCTTTGAGCAGGAAGAAGCCCTGGTTGCGTCGGGCTTCGACGATTCCTTCCTCTACCAGCAACGTGAGGGCATTGCGGATCGGCGTGCGGGACACGCCCAGCAGATCGGCGATTGGTTGTTCACGCAGGTGGTGCCCCGGCTCGAATTTCGCCTTGCGGACGAAATCGAGAATCTGGTTAGCCAGCCGTCGGCTGTTCTGACCCGGTAACGAAGCCATGGAAAGGAAACCTCGAAAATAAAGTGCGCACATCCTATCAAGGACCTACACCGCTGCCGCCTGCCTATGGGAAAAAGCGCATCCGCGACAGACGAAAAATTATTGTACATATGAATACAAATAATACAATATCGAATCACTTCGACCCACAGCCCACGGGAAAATCATGCACAACCTTCAAGAATGCCGCGAACGCCTTCACGGAATCTTCAACATCACCGTGACCCCCTTCAACGCTGCGGGAGATTTCGACTACCCGGCCATGGCCGAGAACATCGAGCGTGTCATCGCGCTGGGTTACGACGGCTTGTTGATTGGCGGGACCTACGGCGAATTCGCCGTCATGACCTGTGAAGAGCGCGCCGAGATGTTTCGCAAGGTCATGGCGATCGTTGGCGATCGGGTGCCGGTGATGCTCTGTACAGCAGGCTCGGACAGCCGCGTGGTGCGCGAACTTACCCAGCTGGCTGGCGACCTGGGTGGCCTGCCGATGGTCACGCCGCCTTTCGTTTCCGAGATCACCGACGCCCAGATCGTCAGCTTCTTCAAACAGATGGCGCCGCTGTCGAAGACCGGGATCCTGATCTACAACGCTCCCGGCATCGGTATCACCCTCTCTGTCCCCGTGATCGAGCAGTTGGCTGCCATCGATGGCGTGGTGGGTTTGAAGCAAGGTGACCTGACCCCGACCGTCATCGACCGTATTGCCAATACCCTGGGCGGCAAAGTGCGGTTGTTCTGCGCATCGGACCTGGTCTTCAGCGGGCCGATGATGGCTGGTTTCGATGGCATCAGCTCGACCAACAGCGGCGCATTGCCCGAGCTCATTCTGGCGACATTCCGGGCGCTGCAGGCCGGCGACGCCAAGCTGGCCATTGAATTGCATCGTATTTGGTTCCCGCTGCGCGAACTGGCACGCAAGCACGGGCAACCACAAACCACCAAGGCGATCATGAACCTGCGGGGTTTCAAAGGCGGCTCGGTACGCCAACCGTTGCTTGACCTGCAAGGCCCAGCTCTGGAGGAAGTGGCTGCGGCGCTGCACTTACTCGCCAGCGACCCGCGCTCAGGCATCCTGCTGCCTGCGTAGGCCCGAACCAATGCCACGTGGCGATGCTTGATTGCGTCACCACCCCGCCCACCTGTTGAGCCACTGGATAAATGAAATGAGCGTGCTCCCTACCGATTCCCTCTCGAGGCCGCGGTTCTGCGGCGTACCGACGTTCATGCGGCTGCCCATGGCGACCACGCTCGACGGCCTTGATGCCGCGGTGATCGGCCTGCCTTCCGATTCCGGTGCGGCGTTCCGTACGGGCTCGCGGTTCGCACCCAATGCGGTGCGGGCAATGTCAGTGATGCTGCGCCCCATCAGCCCGTATCGCGACAACATCAATATCTTCGAGACGTTGAACATTGCCGATGCCGGAGACGCTGCCGTGGTGCCCGGCTATGAAGAAGAATGCCTGGCGCGCATCGAGCAAGCGGTGGCAGGTCTGGTCAACGCTGGCGTGGTGCCGTTCGGTATCGGCGGCGATCATTCGGTGACGCTAGGCGAATTGCGCGCCGTGGCGGCCAAGCACGGGCCGGTGGCCTTGGTGCAATTCGACTCCCACAGCGACACGTGGGACAAGTACTTCGCCGACAAACTGTACAGCGCCGGAACGCCTTTTCGCCGGGCCGTGGACGAGAACCTGGTCGACCCGGCGCACTCGATTCAAGTGGGCCTGCGCGGCTCGTTGTTTCGGACCACCGACATCACTCAGTCGATCGACCTGGGCTACGACGTGGTGACCACCGACCAGATGTTCGAAATGGGCATCGCCGCGCTTGCCGAGCGCATCAGGGAACGCACGGGAGGTCGCCCAACGTTCATCACTTTTGACATGGATTTCGTCGACCCCGCCTCGGCACCAGGCGTACAGACCCCGGAAGCAGGCGGCCCGACCACCCGTGAAACCCTGCAACTGTTGCGCGCCCTGCATGGCATCAACCTGGTGGGTTGCGATGTCACCGAGATCAGCCCGATGTACGAGGGCCCGGGGCAGATCACCTCGTTGCTGGGGGCCACCGTGCTGAATGAGTTCATGTCATTGCTGGCGAGCGAACGTGCACGCGGCGCGACATACGCCTGATCGATTTGATGGACTGAAACTCCGGCCTGCCCGTGCCTGCTACCTGCGATCAACATCAACCCGCATAGAGAGCGTGACCATGAAAGTCAGAAATATCGTGCAGATCTTGGCGGCAATGTCGGTGCTGACGTTCGGCACTTGGGCAAGTGCCGATGAACCGCTGGAGCTGATACACCCAGGCAAGCTGCTGGTCGCTACCGAAGGCACGTTTGCGCCGTTCAGCATGCGCAGTGCCAACGGTCAGCTCGATGGCCTCGAGATCCGGGTCATGAAGGAAGTCGCCCGCCGCTTGAACCTCGAATACACCCCGGTGCTGATCAAATGGGATGCACTGCTGGTGGGCCTGGCGGCCAATCAGTACGACGTGATCAGCGCGGCGATGGACATAACGCCGGCCCGGCAGCAGCAAATCCTGTTCTCCGACGGCTGGCTGGAATCGGGTGGACGCGTCGTCACGCCGGTGAACTCGCCGATCAAGTCAGCGGCCGACCTGAAGGGTAAAAATGTCGGAGTCCAGGTGTCCACCACCTTCAGCGCCATCGCCGAAGAAAAAGGCGCCTTGCTGAAAAACTACAAGGCTGAGTCCGACGCGATCCAGGACCTCGTCAACCACAATACCGATGCGGTCATCACCGACTCCATAAGCGCCGCGTACCTGATGAAAACCGTGCACCTGCCCATCGTCATGACCGACGATTACGTCAGTCATATCCAGAAGGGTTTCGCCTTCAAGCTCGGCAAGGACAACCTGGTCAAAGCGGTCAACAAGGGCCTGGCCGACATGAATGCCGATGGCACCTACGACAAGCTGACGCTGGACCTGGTCGGCTACAACCCGGCACCGAAAGAGCCCATCCGTTCGATCTTCAAATAAACCATTGTCGCCCGAGGGGGTACGGGTCCCTCGGGCAACCGGGCATCAACGCCGACGTCCATAGCGCAGCGACAGCTCGTCCAGATAAGCGCCGAGCAGTGCTTGTCGCTCACACCACAGGTCTTCGGCGTCTTCGACCGACACTTCGCTGAAGCTGAGCCAATCCCCGGGCTTGAATTGCCCCAACCGCGCGAGATCCGCACGAATCACCGTGGCGATTTTAGGATAGCCACCGGTGGTTTGTCGGTCATGCATGGCGATGATCGGGTGGCCACTGCCGGGGATCTGGACGCTGCCGGTACTGATGGCATCCGAGACGATATTGAACCCCTTGAGGTGAGTGATCCCTGGCCCGGTCAGGCGGTAGCCCATGCGATCGCTCTGGCCCGAGACCTGAAAGGATTCGCTGAGGAAGCGGCTGATTTGCTCGGGGCTGAAATATGCCTGCTGCGGCCCCAATACCACGCGCAGCGGCAGGCGTTCGCGTTGCGGCCACAGGCGCTGCCCAGGTGCACGGGCGGCCACTGGCAGATATTGCGAGGGCGCAGCCAACGGCAGGTCGTCACCTTTGACCAGCGCGCGACCGGCAAAACCACCCAGCGCACCGCGCAACAAGGTCGAGACGCTGCCCAGTACCGGCTCGGCGGCAAACCCGCCGGCAACCGCCAGATACCCTCGCGCGCCGCTGAGCGCGCGGCCTACCTTGAGCACTGCGTGGGACTGCAGCACGTGGCACTGATAGGAGGCGACGGGCTGATCATCGATGAATACCTGCATGTCCCCCGTGACCGCGATGACACAACCCCCCTGTCCGACCTGAAATTGCCCACCCAGCAACGTGAACTCCAGCGCCCCGGTGCCCGACTGGTTGCCGACCAGGGCATTGGCAATGGCAAAGCTCAATTCATCCAGCGCACCTGAAGGTGGTACTCCGCGGTCCTCATAACCGCTGCGGCCATGATCCTGCAAGGTCGTCAGCAGCCCAGGGTTCAATACGTGCAGCGTGCTCATGTGCGCCACGTCCAGTGCGGGAGGTAATCAGGTTGAGCGCAGAGATCGTCGAACTCATCCACGCCGATGGCGAAAAACCGAATCTCATCGCCCGCGCCGAACAGAAAAGGCTGCTCGCGCGATGGCTCGAAACTGCGCGCCGGCGTTCGCCCGATCAGATGCCAGCCGCTGGGGGCTTCGACTGAGGCGACAGCCGTTTGCATGCCGCCGATGCTGACCGAGCCTGCCGGGACGTTAAGTCGTGCAGATTCGCGGCGCGAGGTGTGCAGGCGCTCGTCGAGCCCACCCAGATAAGCGAAGCCTGGCATGAAGCCGATCATGTAGACGCGATACGTCACCGCGCTGTGCAGGCGTATGAGGTCTTGAGGATCGAGGTGGTGCAGGTCGCATAGCCAGTGCAGATCAATACCGTGGTCGCCCCCGTAAGCCACCGGAACCTGCCAACTGCGCACCGGATCGGCGCCGGCGTCGGGCTCGGCCAACAGTTCCTCGATGCGCCCACGCAGCCGTGCCTGGCGAATCCGCCTGCAGTCATACGCCACGGTCAGGGCCCGGTAGGTGGGAATCAAGCCTGTGACCCCGTCTATACAGGCTGCGGCAACATGCTTTGCCAATGCCGTGACGCGCTGGTTGACCGCTGCATCGATCACTTCACCGAAGTCGATGTACAGCGCATGATCAGCGATGGGTGCAATGCGCACAGACGATTCCGGCTCTTCGGTGTTCACTGCGAGGCTCCCCGTGATACGTTGGAATGCTTTTGGAATACCAGAAGTATTCTGTCAATATGCCATGACTAAAGCCAGCGCGAATGCTGGATTTTTCAGCCACTGGGCCCGGCATATCCAGCGGGTTCGACTTGACCACGATGACGCTGATCGTCCCACAGGTGAACGCATGCTGATCGACTTGAACTGCGACATGGGTGAAGGCTTTGGCGCTTGGAAAATGGGCGACGACAGCGCAATGCTCGACCTCGTCAGCTCCGCCAACATCGCGTGCGGCTTCCACGCAGGTGATCCGGACATCATGTTCGACACCGCTGCCATGGCCCGTCACAAGGGAGTGGCGGTGGGTGCCCATCCCAGCTTTTTCGACCTGCACGGCTTCGGTCGTCGGCAGATACGCGGTGACAGCCCGGCACAGATCGAACGCCAGATCATCTACCAGATCGGCGCGCTCAAAGCGCTCGCGGCCGCTGCGGGACTGCCCTTGCAACACGTCAAGGCCCACGGTGCGCTGGGCAACATGGCCAATGAAGACCCTGAGCTGGCGCTGGCCGTGGCGCGGGCCATCAAGGCGGTGGACCCAGCGTTGATCTTCGTGGTGATGCCCGGCCTTGAAACCGAGCGTGCGGGCGAGCAGCTGGGCCTGCGCATGGCGCGGGAAATCTACGCCGACCGCGCTTACGCCGCCAATGGCAATCTGGTGTCGCGCAACGCGCCGGGGGCGGTGATCCACGACAGCGAAATAGCCGCCGCCCGCGTGCTGCGCATGATTGAAGAGCAATCTATCACCACCGTTGACGGCACGCGGATGCCGGTACGCATCGACACCGTCTGCGTGCATGGCGACACCCCCGGTGCGACCCGCATGGCGCAGCATTTACGCTCCCTGCTGGAAGCGGCCGGCGTGAGAATTGCACCCATGGCCACGGTGATTGGCCAATGACCCGGCGCCGCGTACCACGCTAGGCCAGACGATCCTGCGGCTCCCCGCCGGCCAATACATGCAACACGCCTTGGGTCACTGCGCTGGCCATGCGGATCAGTGATTGCTCGGTGGAAGCGCCGGTATGGGGGGTCAGCAGAACATTGGGCAGGTGCAACAGCGGATAGTCGGCCGCCATGCTGTCGAAGGCATAGACATCCAGCCCTGCGCCGGCGATGACGCCCGACTGCAACGCCTCGATCAAGGCAGCCTCATCGATCAGCGGCGCACGGCCGGTGTTGATCAACAACGCGGTCGGCTTCATTTCCCGCAACTGCTGGGCGCCGATAAGGTGGTTGGTTTGCGGCACGCTGGGCACGTGCAGTGAAACGATATCGCTGCTGTTGAGCAGCCCCTTCAGGCTCTCGACCCGCCCCATGCCCAAAGCCGCCAATTGTTCGCACGTGGCGCTGCGCGCCAACACCTGAACCCGCATACCCAACGCCAGCGCCAGCGACCCGGTTGCCCTGCCGATTGCGCCAAAACCGACCAGCCCCAGTGTCTGCCCGTGCAACTCGCGCAACTGCGCCCGGAACCTGAATGCCATGTCCCCGGCCCGCGCGGCCTGATCGCTTTGCAGCAACTGTTTGCTCAGCGCAAGCATCAGGGTCAGCGCGTGTTCGGCTACAGAGCGGGCGTTGCGTCCGGGGGTGTTGAACACCGCAATGTTGAAGTCCCGTGCGGCCGTCAGGTCGATATTGTCGAATCCTGAGCCGTGCACTCCGATGACGCGCAGATGCCTGAAGCGCGCCATCTCCGGGCGGCCGAACCGATCGCTGCGAAAAATGCCCGCCACGACCTGCTCTGGATCGGCGTGTGCGCAGGCCTGCTCACCAATCAAGGGCTCCAGGCCCGCAATACGCAATATCTCGATGCCACTGGGGTGAATAGGTTGCGGCATCAGACACTGCTTCATGGCGCCCTCACGGGATGTGGCTGGGAATAGCGTGGTGGCATTTACCTTGCATTCCACCGGTATACCGAGAATCTACCAGAACTGAACGCCTTCTGCGATTCGTTCCCGCCAGAGAGGACGCCATGCCCCGCTTAACGCCCGACGATGATTCACAGCAGATCCTCAAGGCGACACGAGGGACCGCCATCGAGCTGTACAAGGGAGAGGCCATCCGGATCACCAACCTGCATGGCAGTCAGGTGGTCGACACCTGGGCCGTCAACCTTCTGGACTCTAGCGAGTGCGGTGCCTTGGAACATACCCGCTCGATCAACAGCAATATATTCTTTGAAACAGGCATGACACTGGTCAGCAACCTGCGCCGGCCCATGCTCACGCTGATCGAAGACACTTCGCCCGGTCGCCACGACACCCTGCTGTGCCCGTGCAATAGCGCTATTTACCAAGAGTTGGGCTGCACCGACTATCACCGCAGCTGCACCGACAACTTTCACGAGGCACTCGCCGAGCGGGGAGTCGCCTGCAGTTACACGCCCGCGTCGCTGAACCTGTTCATGAACATTCCAGTGGCCGATGACGGCAGCGTGCAGCGCGTGCCGCCACGTTCAAGGCCCGGCGACAGCGTCACCCTGCTCGCTGAAATGGACGTGCTGGTGGTGCTCTCGGCCTGCCCGCAGGACATCACGCCGATCAACGGCGCCGAACGTCAGCCCAGCGACATCGCCTGGGTCATCCAAACTCTTAGCGCTCAGGAATGACCCCATGAACCAAGCCGTCAAACCGATGCTGCGCATCAAGGAACTGAGCAAAAGCTACGGCGATCTGCATGTGCTCAAGAACGTCGCTTTGGATGTCTACCCGGGTGAAGTGGTTTCGATCATCGGCGCCAGCGGGTCCGGTAAAAGCACCTTTCTACGCTGCCTGAACGTCATGGAAATGCCCCAGGAAGGGTTCATGGAGTTTGAGGATTTCTCGTTCGATTTTCGCGACGGGGCCCGAGCCCAGCCAACCCCCGATCAATTACGCGCCTTGCGTGCCCAGATAGGCATGGTCTTCCAGAGCTATAACCTGTGGCCGCACAAGACCGTGCTGCAAAACGTCATCGAAGCGCCGATGCGCGTGCTGAAAATCCCCAGAGCGCAGGCCATCGAGGAAGGCGAAGCGCTGCTGACCAAAGTCGGGCTGTTCGACAAGTGCCACCAATATCCCGGCAAGTTGTCCGGTGGCCAGCAGCAGCGCGTCGCGATTGCCCGTGCGCTGGCGATGAAGCCCAAGGTGATGTTGTTCGACGAAGCCACCTCGGCGCTCGACCCTGAACTGGTCGGCGAAGTGCTGGCGTTGATTGCCGCTCTGGCTGGCGAAGGCATGACCATGCTGCTGGTAACCCACGAAATTGCCTTCGCCCGCGATGTCGCCAGCCGCGTGCTGTATTTCGATCAAGGCTGCATCGCCGAGGACGGCCCCCCTGAAGAAGTGCTGCGCAATCCGAAGAACGAGCGCCTGCGCCAGTTTCTCAAGCGCATCCTGCGTGAAGACATCACTCCGTCAGCCCTGGAGCAACCGCGATGAATCAGTTGTACAGCGACATTGTTCTTTACGGCGCCGGCTTCATGGAAGCCGCCTGGCTGGTCCTGCTGATTACCTTGGCGACCATCGTCCTGAGCTGGGTGTTCGGCTTGCTGGCGGTGCTGGGCAAACGTTCCAAATTCGGCGGGCTGCGGGCAATCGCCAGCTTCTATGTGTGGTTCATCCGCGGCACGCCGGCATTGATTCAGGTGTTCATCATCTACTTCGGGCTGCCGCAACTGGGGCTCAACCCTTCACCGTTCATGGCTGGCGTGATCGCGCTGGGCCTGAATAGCGGTGCCTACGTGGCAGAAATCATTCGCTCTGGATTGCTGGCGATTCCCCAGGGCCAATTCGAGTCGTCGCAAGCGCTGGGCATGAGTCATCCGGAAACCATGGTGCGCATCGTCCTGCCTCAGGTGTTCCGGATCATCCTGCCGCCGCTGACCAACGAGGCCATTTCCGCGCTGAAGAATACGTCGCTACTGTCCACCATCACCGTGGTCGACCTGACGATGTATGCACAGACCATTATTTCCACGACCTTCCGCCCGTTCCAGTTTTTCATTGCCACGGCGCTGATCTACCTGGTCCTGACCACGCTGCTGACGCAGATGGCGTCCTGGATGGAGCGCCGTCAGACGCGTTTGAGCTAAGCGCGTTGAGTGGGCAGCCATCACCGCTCAAGTGGGGCCGCGTGCTATCGCGCGATGAGCGACACAGCGTAAAATCCGCACGTTAATTGGCGGCCGCTCGCACTGATCGGCCGCCGATCCACTTTTTCCGATAGCCATTGTGTGAAGTGACTCATGGAACCGATCAAATCCACGGCCGACTTCCTCGGTGAGCGGGAACAGAATCTCAGCGCCAAGGCGTATGACGCCATGCTGCAGATGCTCATCAGCCGCGAGCTGCCCGCCAATACCGTGCTGCAGGAGCGCAGGCTCGCCGAGTTGCTGAATATCTCCCGTACCCCGGTGCGCGATGCCCTCACTCGGCTGGAAAATGAAGGCATGATCAGTCGAACCGCGGGGCGCACCTTGGTGGTCCGGCAGTTTTCAATCCGCGAATTGATCGAAACGCTGCACGTGCGCCGTACGCTGGAGGCCGAAGCCGCGCGCTTGGCCGCAGGTCGCGTGCCCGCCGCCGAGCTCGACGAGCTGGAAGCCAGCGTGCGGCGTCTGCTTGCCGCCGAAGTGCCCGACGCCGAGGAAGACTGGATCGTGGACAGCAAGCTGCACCAGATGATCTCCCATTACAGCGGCAACCTGCTGCTGACCCAGTACATTGAAACGCTGCGCTTGAAAACCCGCATGTTCAACCTGAGTGTCGCGCCGGAACGTTTTGAAAGTGCTCATCATGAGCATCTGGCGATCGTGCAAGCATTGAAGGTCGGTTATCAGGAGCATCTGGCGATCATCGCGGCGCTGCGCTCTGGCGATGCGAACACCGCGCAAAGCGCCGCTGCGGCGCACATCGACAGCGTTCGCCAAGGCATCATCAGTCGCTTCAGCCAGCTTTGATCCGTCGGCATTGCGCGACCAGCGCCAGGGAATGCGGGTGCAATTTGAAGTTCGTCGGGCTAAGGGTCGACGACTACACGACTGGCGCTCAACTCAGACGCGTCAGATAAGGCGGCAGGTCAGGCTCGGGCAGTACCGACAATACCTTGAGACGTTGCAGCGTTCGATCCCGGGCGCGCAACAAATGATCACGCAGACTGAGCGCCGCCGAGTCGACATTGCCATGCAGCAAGGCTTCGATGACCAGCCGGTGCTCAATCAATGTGGCCTCGTCAACGCCCATTCCCAATGCATCATGAAAGATGCGGCTGACGTTCATCGGGCTCTGACATTGCTGAATCAGCACGGCCATCTTGCGGTTGCGCAGGCCGCCCAGGCAATGCTGGTGCAGATCCCGCTCCAGTTGATCGACCGCCTCACGCGTCGCGTTGGCTGCATCCCCCTGCAACTGCGCGATGCGCTCGAGCATGGCCTGCAATTGCGGATGCGACAGCTGGGCAGCCGTCTGCTGCAAGGCCTGCGGTTCGAGCAAGGCGCGCAGTTCATAGTCATCGCTGATTTCGCGCGCCGTCAACGGCCCCGCCAGCCACTGGGCATAGGGTTCCTTTTCGACCAGGCCGCGGTCACGCAGACGCAACAGGGCTTCGCGCACCACGCTGCGGCTCACCCCCAGATATTCGGCGGCCCGCTGTTCATCCAGGCGGTAATGCCCGAACACCATCACCGTTGATACACACGCGGCGATGTCGTCATACACCCGCTCGCCCAGTGGGCGCAGGTCGATCAGCTCTTCATGGGTTTCCAGACCCAGCAACTGCCGAGTCAAGGGCAAGCGCTGGGCAGGCAGGTCCAGCCCCTCGGGATTGATCAGGTAGCCGCGGCCTTCGAAACGACTGATCAGCCCCTCTTCATGCAGCAGGGTCAACGCTTGGCGCACCGGTACGCGACTGGTCGCGAACAGCTGCGCCAACGGCCCTTCCACTAGCACCAGCCCAGGCTCGGCGAGGCCCTGGATTATCGCGTCACGCAAAGCACTGCGGATCAGTTCGTAGCGAGGGGCACTGCGGTTTTCGTCAGTTACGGCGTCTTCTTCGACCAGCATCGGCTGCCATCCCTACTGTAGTGGGGAAATTCTCTCACACCTGCGGGACGACGGAGCGTCGACCCTCAGCACCAAAGTGGGGCCAGAAGTAGCAAGCGTGTTACTTTTCTGCGCACAAATGGTTATTTATTAAATATATACATTTGTTAACAGCGCGCATCATATTTTAACGAACCGCTCTGTCCCGCGATTGCCAATGCATGATCTCTGCCGGCTAACCGCTTGGCACGATGCCTGCTACATAAAACGTATCTATGCAGCAAATGTACATTTGTTGATATACGTTTTTTGGAGCGCTTCATGCCATTCGATTTCGCCACCGCCGATGGTCACGACCTGGCTCATGCCTATGCCATCGGCCAAACCGATCCCGTCGAGGCGTTTGAAGCCGCGCTGGAGCGCTTGCCAGTGGCAGAACATGCCTTTATCGCGCTGACTCAAGGTCGCGGCCGACGCGAAGCCGAGGCAGCGCGCTGGCGCTGGCTGGACCACGGCCCCTTGTCTGCGCTTGATGGTGTGCCAATCGCCTGGAAAGACCTGTTCGACATGAAGGGCATGGTCACCACCGCCGGAGCCGCCATCCGCCGCCATGCGGAGACCGCGCCGCAAGATGCGGCCCTGGTGAGCAGACTCGCTCAGGCCGGCATGGTCAGCCTCGGCAAGACAAACCTGAGCGAACTGGCCTACTCGGGGTTGGGCCTGAACCCGCATTTCGGGACGCCGATCAACCCGCGTTTTTCTGCAGCGCCACGGGCACCGGGCGGATCGTCCAGCGGTTCGGCCATTGCCGTGGCGGCAGGTGTCGTGCCCATTGCAATGGGCACGGATACAGCGGGGTCGATTCGCATCCCGGCCGCCTTCAACGGCTTGGTCGGCTACCGCAGCAGCCGCAAAAGATATGGCTTCGCCGGAGTCTTCGGGCTGGCCCGCTCGCTCGACGCCTTGGGGCCGATCACGCGCAGCGTGCGGGACGCCATCGCCCTCGACCAACTGTTCACCCACACCCATATGAACCTTGACACCGCCGACCTGCGCGGCCTGCGACTGCGGGTCGACGAAGCCACGCTGAACGATCCCCGCGTGCAACCGGCAGTGCGCGACAACCTGGAGCACTGCCTGCAACGCCTGGGCAGCGCTGGCGCGCACATCGATCGCCGCCCGCTGCGGGCATGGCAATCGGCGCTGGACTGCATTGCCCAGCAAGGCTGGCTTGGTGCCGCAGAGGCGTTCGCCTCCCACGAGCGACTGCTCGACAGTGCCGACGCGGCCGGACTCGACCCCCGCGTGCGTCGGCGCCTCGAAGCCGCCCGCTCGATGCCGGCCAGTCGCCAATTGCGGCTGTACGAGCAGCGCGGGCTATTGCAGGCGCAGTTGCACAGCGAACTCGACGGCGCCTTGTTGATCACCCCTACCGTCGCCCATGTCGCCCACTTGCTCGAGCCGCTGCAAAGCGATGACGAACTGTTCGCCAGCACCAATCTGGCCACGTTGCGCCTGACCATGCCCGGGAGCCTGCTGGACATGCCAGGGGTGACGCTGCCCAGCGGCGTCGACGGCGATGGGCTGCCCACCGGCCTGCTGCTCGCCGCGTGCAGCGGCAACGACATCGCTGTACTGCGCGCCGCGCTGGCCGTGGAAACATTGCTCAAGCAACACCCCTGACCGCCTGAATTCAAACGCCCGGGACCCGGCCCAGGCGTTTGCCAGCAATACGCCGGGACGAGGATGCAAGCATGGCTAAAGAAATTCTGGTATCGATCGGCGTCGACGTCGACGCGGTGGCTGGCTGGCTCGGTTCGTACGGCGGCGAAGATTCGCCGGACGATATCTCCCGCGGCATGTTCGCCGGCGAAGTCGGTGCACCGCGCCTGCTCAAGCTGTTCAAGAAATACGATCTGCGCACCACCTGGTTCATCCCCGGCCACTCGGTAGAAACCTTCCCCGAGCAGATGAAGGCCGTCGCCGAGGCGGGCCACGAAGTCGGCATCCATGGCTACAGCCATGAAAATCCGATCGCCATGACCGCCGAGCAGGAGGAGATCGTCCTCGACAAGTCCATCGCGTTGATCACCGAACTGACGGGCCGTCGCCCCACCGGTTACGTCGCGCCCTGGTGGGAATTCAGCCGCGTCAGCAACGAGTTGCTGCTGAAAAAAGGCATCAAGTACGACCACAGCCTGATGCACAACGACTTCAGCCCCTACTACGTGCGAGTTGGTGATACCTGGACCAAGATCGACTACAGCCAGCACCCCGACACCTGGATGAAACCACTGGTGCGCGGCGAAGAAACCGACCTGGTCGAAATCCCGGCCAACTGGTACCTCGACGACCTGCCACCGATGATGTTCATCAAGAAATCGCCGAACAGCCACGGCTTCGTCAACCCGCGTCATCTGGAAGAAATGTGGCGCGATCAGTTCGACTGGGTCTACCGCGAACATGACTACGCCGTGTTCCCGATCACCATCCACCCCGATGTCTCCGGTCGCCCACAGGTGCTGTTGATGCTCGAACGCTTTATCGAGCACATGCAAGGCCATGCCGGTGTGCGCTTCGTGACCATGGATGAAATCGCCGACGACTTCATCAAACGCCAACCCCGCCAGCGCTGACCTTTATCCCGCCGAGGATTGACCATGACTATGCCCACCGCTGTTTTAGACTCCCGACCCGCGCTCAGCGCTGACTGGCAACCCCAGTACCTGACGTCGGGTGACGTCAAATACGCGACCTGGATCGCTTTCTTCGCCTGGGTATTCGCGGTCTATGACTTCATCCTGTTCGGCACCCTGCTGCCGGTCATGGGTGAGCACTTCAACTGGAACCAGGCCACCCAGGCCGAGATCGCCACCTGGGTAGCGTTGGGAGGGGCCGTGGTGGCCTTCGCGGTCGGGCCAGTGGTCGATCGACTGGGGCGGCGCGCGGGGATCATCTTTACCGTGACCGGCTCGGCGCTGTGCTCGTTGCTGACCGCCTTCACGGCCGGTATGGGCAAGGGCGCGCTGATCGGCGTGCGTTCGGTGGCGGGCCTGGGCTATGCCGAGGAAGGCGTCAACGCGACCTACCTGACCGAGATCTACGCCGCGTCCACCGATCCCAAACTGATCAAGCGCCGTGGCTTCATCTACAGCCTGGTACAGAGCGGCTGGCCAGTCGGTGCGCTGATTGCGGCGGGCCTGACAGCGTTGCTGCTGCCCCAGATCGGCTGGCAGGGCTGCTTCGTGTTTGCCGCCATTCCGGCCTTCGTGGTGGCGTTCCTGGCCCGCAAGCTCAAGGAAAGCCCGCAGTTCCAGGTGCATTTGCGCATCGCTCAACTGCGCAAGGCCGGCCATGAAGCCCAAGCTCAGCTGCTGGCCAACACCCACGGCGTGGATTATCACGAGCACGCCAAGGCCGGCATCGCAGCCGCCTTTCGTGGTCCGGCGTTGCGCGCCACCCTGGTGCTGAGCATCGCGCTGCTGCTGAACTGGTCCGCCATCCAGGTATTCAGCGTACTGGGCACCTCGGTGATCGTCAGTGTTCACCATGTGTCATTCCAGAACTCGCTGTGGATCCTGGTGTTGTCCAACCTGGTGGGTTTCTGCGGCTACCTGTTCCACGGCTGGCTGGGCGATCGCATCGGTCGACGCAACACCGTGGCCTTGGGCTGGATGTGTGGTGGCGTGGCCTTCGCCGCGATGATCTATGGCCCGAGTGATCTGGTCACCGTGGTCACCCTGTACAGCGTGGGGCTGTTTTTTCTCAACGGGCCTTACTCGGCGCTGCTGTTCTTCATGAGCGAAAGCTTCCCTACCAGTATCCGCGCTACCGGCGGTGCCATCGTCCATGCCATGGGGCCGATCGGCGCCGTGTCGGCCGGGCTGGGCATCACCGGCGTGTTGACGGCGGGTGGCGAGTGGTACAGCGCGGCCATCTGGTTTGGCGCAGTGCCGTGCTTTCTGTCCGGGTTGGTGATGCTGGCCGCCCGTCACGTCGCCCCTGACAGCGTTAAATGACTGGAGACGCGAATGACTGATTCACACAACCTTCCCGTGGCGTTGGTGACTGGCGCTGCCAGTGGTATCGGCCAGGCGTTGGCCGTGACCTATGCCCAACGCGGTGTACGGGTGGTGGGCGGCTATTTTCCGGCTGACCCGCACGACCATCAAGATACCTTGAAGCGCGTTGCCGCGACAGGTGGCGAGTGCATCATGCTGCCGCTGGATGTGACCGATACCACATCGGTCGACGCCCTGGCCGCTGCTGCCATGGAACATTTCGGCCGCCTTGATTACGCCGTCGCCAACGCCGGCCTGTTGCGCGCCGCGCCGCTGCTGGAGATGACCGACGAGCGCTGGAATGAACTGCTCAACGTCGATCTGACCGGGGTCATGCGGACCTTCCGCGCGGCCGCGCGCCATATGGGCGACGGTGGCGCGATGGTCGCCATTTCGTCCATTGCCGGCGGCGTATATGGCTGGCAGGACCACTCGCACTACGCCGCTGCCAAGGCCGGCGTGCCGGGGCTGTGCCGATCGCTGGCGGTGGAGCTGGCACCTCGGGGCATCCGCTGCAACGCGGTGATCCCGGGGCTGATCGAAACCCCGCAGTCGCTCGATGCGAAAAATTCGCTTGGCTCCGAAGGCCTGGCCAAGGCCGCGCGCAGCATTCCCCTGGGCCGCGTCGGCCGCGCCGATGAGGTCGCGGCGCTGGTGGCCTTTCTGACATCGACCGAGGCCAGTTACCTCACCGGGCAAAGCATCATCGTCGACGGTGGCCTCACCGTTCGCTGGCCGGATTGACCGATGGAGAACCCTATGCAAAGAACCCTTACTACCCCGCTCGCCGGGCGCCGCGCCGTGATCACCGGTGCCGCCAGCGGTATCGGCGCGGCCATTGCCATGGCTTACGCACAGGCGGGTGCCAGCCTGGTGCTGGCCGACCGCAACGGCGCCGCGCTGCAAGACGTGGCCGCCACTTGCCGCGCGCTGGGTTCGACGGTACATGAATGCATTGCCGACGTCGGTAAGCGCAGTGGTGCCCAAGCCGGCGTGGACGCCTGCGTGCAGGCCTTCGGCGGTATCGATATTCTGGTCAACAACGCCGGTATGCTGACCCAGGCCAAGTGCATCGACCTGACTCAGGAGATGTGGGACGACATGCTGCGCGTCGACCTCACCAGCGTCTTCATCGCCAGCCAGCGTGCCCTGCCGCACATGCTTGCGCAGCGCTGGGGGCGGATCATCAACGTCGCCTCGCAACTGGGCATCAAGGGCGGCGCCGAGCTGACCCACTATGCCGCGGCCAAGGCCGGCGTCATTGGCTTCACCAAGTCGCTGGCGCTGGAAGTGTCCAAGGACAACGTTCTGGTCAATGCCATCGCCCCCGGACCGATCACCACGGCGCTGGTGGACGACTTGAGCCAGGCCTGGAAAACCGCCAAGGCCAAGGAGCTGCCCCTGGGGCGATTCGGGCTGGCCGAAGAAGTCGCGCCGATTGCCGTGCTGCTCGCCAGCGAGCCGGGCGGCAACCTGTTTGTCGGGCAGACGCTGGGGCCTAATTCCGGCGATGTGATGCCTTGATCGATCGACTTCGCGCCGGCGCAGCCACGCCCGGCGCACTCACCCAGAGGCAATCAACATGTGTGGACTGTGTGGCCTGTTGGGCGAAGACATTCACTGGAGCGACCCCTTGGGTGACACCTTGCCACGGCGCCGCGAGCGCTTGCGGCGGATCGCGGCGATCAACCACGTGCTCGCCCCCTTCCGCCTGACGGTCAGTGATTTCCAGGGCGCCGCGTACCTGCTGCACGGCGCCACCGGGCGCCAGGAAATGGCCAGCGGCCTGGATGAACTCTGGAGCAAGGCCGGCGCCATTCTCGGCCGCGCTGTGGACCCGCTTGATCTGCGCGTGCTGGAACATCTGGAGACCCATCGATGAGTATCCCGCTGAACGTCATCACCGGCTTCCTCGGCAGCGGCAAGACCACCCTGCTCAAGCGCTTGCTCAGTGACCAGGCACTGGGTGATACCGTGGTGCTGATCAACGAGTTCGGCGAAGTCGGCCTGGACCATCTGCTGATCGAAGCAATAGCCCCCGACGCGATACTGCTGCCCAGCGGTTGCGTGTGCTGCTCGGTGCGCGGCGACCTCAAGGCCGCACTGCTCACGCTTGAAGGGCGCCGCCAGCGCGGTGAGCTGCCGGCCTTTCACCGGGTGTTGCTGGAAACCACCGGCCTGGCCGACCCAGCGCCCATCCTCGCGACCTTGGCCAAGGACGCCAATCTGCGCGGTCATTACCATCTGGGCTTGATGATTACCGTGGTCGATGCCTTGCACGCCGAACTGCAGGAACGCCTGCATCCGGAGTGGCTGGCGCAGGTCGCTGCCGCCGATCGCTTGTTGCTGAGCAAGGACGATCTGGTCCCTGGCGACGTGCTGGAGCAGTTGCGCGAGCGGCTCATGCAGCTCAACGGCGATGCCCCGCAGCGGCTCAGCCGCGACGTGGGCGGTGGCGACGAACTGCTGTGGGGCGAGGGGCTTGGCGGCGCCAGGATAGAGGCTGAAGTCGCCCGCTGGCAGTTGCTCAAACCGTTCGACAGCCTGCGCCATGGCGAGGCCCAGGTATGCTGCCTGACCCTCGACGAACCGCTGGACTGGATGGCCTTCGGCGTGTGGCTTTCCATGCTGTTAAGATGCCACGGTGAACGTGTTCTCAGAGTCAAGGGCATCCTCGAAGTGATCAACAGCGACCAACCCATCGTTATTCACGGCGTGCAGCATTGCCTGCACGCCCCACTGCATTTGCCCCGCTGGCCCACTGGCGAGCGCGGCTCGCGGCTGGTGTTCATCGTTCGCGGCCTGGACCCCGACCTGCTGCGCCGCTCGTTCGCCGCCTTTCTACAACCGCCGAGCCTGGCCGCATGAGCGAACCCATCACCCTGCGAGTACTTGGCACCTCGGTCACGCTGATCGAATCCATCCGCCAGCGCGCCGAAGAGGAACTGGGGATCCGCCTGGTCTATCAGATTCATGAAGTGCAGCAGGCCCAACGCATCGCCGTCATGCACCCGGACAGCTACGACCTCTACGACCAATGGTTTCATAACGTCGACCTGGTCTGGCCGGCACGCGCGATACAACCCATCGACACCCGCCGCCTGGCGCTGTGGGAAGAAATCAACGACCTGCCCAAACGTGGGCGCTTGAACCCCGACGATCGCCTGGCCACCGGCAGCCTGCCGTGCGATCGCCTGTTCGTGCAGCACGATGGCAATCTGGGCAACCGTCCTGGCGAGTTCATCAGCATGCTGCCCCTCACCCACAATGCCGACAGTTTCGCCTATCGCCCGGAGCGCCTGCCGGCGGGCCTGGCGGGTGCCGAGGAGAGCTGGTCGTGGCTGGTGGATGAACAATGGTGTGGACGCATCGCCTTGCAGAGCGACGCATCGATCGGCGCCCTCGATGCGGCCCTCGCGGTACAGGCAGCGGGTTTGGCCAGCTTCAACAATATCGGCAACCTTGATCTGGATGAAATCGACCGCCTGGCCAAAGTGTTGATAGAAAAACAGCGCCACGGACACTTTGCCGGGTTCTGGTCCGATGGGCAGGAGGCCGGCGAGTTGATGTTGCAACCGCGCATCGATATCCAGAGCCTGTGGTCGCCCACCCTCATGCAATTGCACCGCGCTGGCGTGCAATATCGCCTGGCGGTGCCCAAGGAAGGTTACCGCGCCTGGTTCGGCGGCCTGTCGCTGTCGCGCTGCGCACAGGGCCGCGTACGTGATGCGGCCTATGCGTACCTGAACTGGTGGCTGGCGGGCTGGCCCGGCGCGGTCATGGCCCGACAAGGGTTCTATATCTCCAATCCGTTGCGCGCACGGGACCATTTGAGCGCGGCCGAATGGGATTACTGGTATGACGGCAAGCCAGCGCGCGAGGAACTGCCCGGTAGCGACGGCTTGCCGTTGATTGACGTTGGCCTGTGTCGGGAAGGTGGTTCCTATGCCCAACGCATGGGCCACATCAGCGTCTGGAACTCGGTGATGGACGAACACAACTACCTGGTCAGGCGCTGGGCGGACTTCTTGCGCTCGGGGACTCGCTAAGCTGCCCGGACGGCAAAATCCCCAGCTTTGCGGCGGCCCTGGCAGCGGACTTCTTCATTTCAAAATCATGGCTATGGTTAGCCAGCGCATGCGGCCTCTGTCGATGTGTAGGCTGCTGCTCGGCACTCGACCCATTTGAGCTTTAGTGCAAACGCGTACGCTTTATATCCGGCTCCGGGGCTCGCCGAAAAAAAGTGAAGCAGCGTTAGTGCGAACCCAGTCAGTCGGGCAGTCTCTGCGACCATGTGGCTTCGGCGAAGGTGTAGCGCGACGCCCAGGACAGCGACGAACATCTTGGCCTGCCGGATTTCGACGGTCTATCGGTCGATGATTGGCGTGTTTTGTCCGGCGTAATCGCCGAACAACTTTTTGCCGGCACGATGCTCCTGACGCATGACCACGGCGAGCTTGGCCTCCCAGAGGCGGTAGTGCTCGCAGAACCGGCGGTACTGGAAGCCTTGCGAGTGAGCGAGTCGATATCCCTGCCGTTACGTCGGGTGGGCGCAACTCGGCATGCGCCCACACCCAATCAGGTATCGGCCTTTGATCGCGGGGACGATGGGCGGTGGCGGAAAAGATGCTGCTGTCACTCGGCAGCAGTCAGCGCAGATGGCCATGTGATGCCGCTGGCAGCAAATCGATTGAGGTACTCACCGACGCTGGCTCGGCCTACTAGCAAGCTGGCGGTCGATCATGTCTTTGACGCTGACGCCTTGGCGGGCGAGGCGCTCTATCGCACCTGGTTGAGCGAGCTCGGCCTCTCGTCGACGGGCCCAGGCTTGGGCAGCCTGTTTCCGGGCGAAAGTCTGGCTCTCTTGATAGACTTGCAGCCCTTCACGGGCCAAGCGGATTTGAACGGTGTAACTGGCCGTTCCGTCAGCTCTGAGTCGCTTTCTTATCGTAGCCATGGGCAACTGGTACACGCCTGATTTCAACTGGTACATTGTACCGGCGACCCTCAAAAAACGTCCGAAATCGCCTGAAAACCGGCCTAAAACGCGCAGAGTAAAATGTTAGAAAATGTAGCTGAACGCCACGTAAAACCTGCTGCGGAGCCCTCCCGCCGCTTCAGCGTTGCACCTATGATGGACTGGACAGACCGCCACTGCCGCCACTTCCTGCGCCTTCTGTCCCGCAACACCCTCCTCTACACCGAAATGGTCACCACCGGCGCCCTGCTTCATGGCGACACCGACCGCTTCCTGCGTTACGACGACACTCAGCATCCCCTGGCCCTGCAGTTAGGCGGCAGCAACCCCTCCGACCTCGCCGCATGCGCGAAGATCGCCGAGCAATACGGCTACGACGAGGTAAACCTCAACGTCGGCTGCCCGAGCGACCGGGTGCAGAACAACATGATCGGGGCCTGCCTGATGGGCCACCCCGCCCTTGTGGCAGATTGCGTCAAGGCCATGCGCGACGCGGTGTCGATCCCCATCACGGTCAAGCATCGCATTGGCATCAACGGCCGCGATTCCTACGCCGAGCTGTGCGATTTCGTTGGACAGGTGAGCGAAGCCGGCTGCGGCAGTTTCACCGTGCATGCGCGCATCGCCATCCTCGAAGGCCTGTCGCCGAAGGAAAATCGCGATATCCCGCCGCTGCGCTATGACGTCGCCGCTCAGTTGAAACAGGATTTTGCGGCGCTGGAGATCGTGCTCAACGGCGGTATCAAGACGCTTGCCGACTGCCACACGCATTTGCAGACGTTCGATGGCGTGATGCTGGGTCGCGAGGCATATCACAACCCGTATCTGCTGGCTGAGGTCGACCAGCAACTTTTCGGCAGCACGGCGCCGGTGATTACCCGCAGCGAAGCACTAGACCAGTTGCGCCCGTATATCGCCAAGCACGTGGCCGAGGGCGGTACGATGCACCATGTGACCCGCCACGTACTGGGGCTGGCGCTGGGCTTCCCAGGGGCGCGCAAGTTCCGCCAGATGCTGTCGGTGGATATTCATAAGCACCCTGACCCGTTGCAGGTGCTGGACCAAGCGGCGCTGATCATCGAGGGTAGATGAAACCTGCGGAACCACTGGCCGCGTCGGCACTCGAACGGGATATCCTTATCGATTCAGCAGTAGGGCCAAAGCCTTGAGGCGCCGCAACTGCTGGAGTATTGTCGTCCAACCGCAAAAGGACTAGAGAGCGCTCATGACTTCCAAGCTGGAACAACTCAAGCAATTCACCACTGTGGTCGCGGACACCGGCGATCTGGACGCGATCACCCGTCTCAAGCCAGTGGACGCCACTACCAACCCGTCGCTGCTGCTCAAGGCTGCATCGATCGCCGGTTACGCCGACATCCTCAAGAAGGTAGTCGAGGGCAACAACGGCGACGTGGGCCTGGCCTGCGACCGTTTTTCGGTTGAAGTGGGCAGCGGTATCCTCAAAGTCATCCCTGGCCGTATCTCCACCGAGGTCGACGCGCGCCTGTCGTTCGACACTCCAGCGCTGCTGAAGAAGGCCAATCAACTGATCGAGCTGTATGACAAAGCTGGCGTCAGCCGCGACCGCGTACTGATCAAGCTGGCGTCCACCTGGGAAGGCATTCGCGCCGCCGAACAGCTTGAGCGCGATGGTATCCAGTGCAACCTGACCCTGCTGTTCTCCTTTGCTCAGGCTCAGGCCTGCGCCGACGCAGGCGTGTTCCTGATTTCGCCGTTCGTAGGCCGCATCTACGACTGGTACAAGAAGGCCAACAACACCGATTACACCGGTAGCGACGATCCGGGCGTGAAGTCGGTGACGCGCATTTACGATTACTACAAGACCAACGATTACAAGACCGTGGTCATGGGGGCGAGCTTCCGCAACCTGAACCAGATCGAGAAGCTGGCCGGCTGCGATCGCCTGACCATCAGCCCTGAACTGCTGCAGAAGCTGTCTGAAGATCAAGGCGAGTTGCCGCGCATCCTCAAGCCAGGCACCACCGGCGAAGCGCGCAAGACGTTGAGCGAGGCCGAGTTCCGCTGGGAGTCCAACGAAGACGCCATGGCGACGGAGAAGCTAGCCGAAGGCATCCGTCAGTTCGCTCGCGACCAAGAGAAGCTGGAGGCGTTGCTGCAAGGCAAGGCTTGAGTAGTTACGAGATCTAAAAAGGGCGACTCGTTTGAGTCGCCCTTTTTTATGCGCAGCTTGGGGGGTTAGTTCTGCTAACCACGCCAGCCGCTCGGTGGCCTGATGGTTTCTGGGGCAGAGCCTGGTCGCACAAGGAACGGGTCAGCTACGCTCGAGGGCATTGACCAGGTCGTGGAAAGCTTCACGATTCGAATCGTTGAGGCCCATGAGGATTTTGTGCGCTTCGAGCACCTTGGCCTTGACGATGTCCTCGGACTGATCCTGGGACGGCAGATCGGTCAGGCAGTCAGTGCAAGGGATCGGCCGATTGACGATGTTAAACACCTGATCGAAGCCCATGGAAGCCAGCAGGCGCGTGATGTCCTCGTGGGTCGTCACGACGGTGGGGAGCAAACCGACTTTCTGCCGCGAAAGGATCGACAGCTTGGCCAGCAAGCCAAGTGTGGTGCTGTCGATACTGCGGGTTTCGGTGAGATCGATGACGATCGCAGAGAAATTCAGGGCAGTGAAGATTTTTTCAATAGTCGCATCCAGCGCCGAACACAACGTCAGACGCACTTCACCGACGAATTTCAGAACGAACGTACCATTCTGCTCGGCGAACTGGATTCTACCAGTACTCATTCAAGGTTCCTGCTTAACACTAGGAGGGCGATATCGTCCGGCATCTCCCCCAGCGTGGCCAATCCAAACTTTTGACGTAACCCATCCAGGGAACCGCCTGCTGCTTTGACTATTTCAGGCAAGGCAGTCTCTTTGTCTTTGAGCGTTTCACCCGGCAAAAGATCCAGAATGCCATCAGACAGCAGCGTCAAGCTGAAACGTTCCGGCAATTCAATCACATGGTCAGTATAGGTGGCCTCGTCGAATAGACCGACCGGCAGGCCACGACCATCCAGGTACCGCGCCTGATCTTCAGTATAGAGCACGGGGAGCGGCAGATGGCCACCAATGCTGTACGTCAGGAGACCAGTATGCTCGTCAATCACGCCGCCGACCATGGTCACGTGCTTGCCAAGCTTGCAATTGATCAGACCGCGGTTGATATGCCCAAGCACATCCGACGGTTTGAACTCGGGCATGCTGCCCCCACGCCGCGATTCGAACATCAGCCGCGTGGTCATGAACTTCAACAGCACCGTGACGAAGGCCGATGAGGCACCGTGCCCAGACACATCAGCCAGATAGAATGCCACGCGATGCTCGTCAACGCGAAAGCAGTCGACGAAATCACCCGACAGGTACAACGACGGAATGATCTGGTGCTCGAACTTGAAGCCATCGGTGACCCACGGGTTGACCGGCAACATGTTCATCTGCACCTGCCGCCCGGCGTTCTGGTCCTCCTGCAACAGGTGCAGGCTTGCCTCGAGCTCGCGGTTGGCGGTTTCCAGCTTGTCGCGATAGCGCTGGTTTTCCAGCAGCAGGTGCGAACGATCCAGTGCCCGGCGAACCGAATGCTCCAGCACCGCCAAGTCTTCGAGCGGCTTGATCAAGTAATCGGCCGCACCCAGGCGCAACGCCTCGACCGCGTCGTTCATCACCCCTGCGCCCGAGAGCACGATCACTGGCGTCTGCGGCGAGCGCTCGGTGACCTGGCGAATCAACTCGAGCCCGCCCACCTGTGGCATGCGCAGGTCGCAGATCACGAGGTCGGGCTGCTTTTGCTCGAACACCTGAAGGCCCAACAGACCATTACTGGCCTGCAGGACACTGAAGCCGCTGTCTTCGAGGTAGGCTGCAAGGCTTTCGCGCACTACATCGTCGTCATCGATTAACAGCAGCGTGGCACTGGTTTTCTGCATGTGGGCAAACGGCGCCAGAAATAGGTGGATGTAAAGGAGTTCGGCCTGGGCTGCACTCGCCTACTGGATTCGCTTCCAGCCTCTCTTATACTGGGTACAGCGGGATGACAATCCCAGCTGCGGCAAATATTAGAGGTGCCCTGTAAGGCGCAGACGGTACTCCCATCCGGCAGGGGTTTCAAGCTTGCACCGATGGTCGCCTGACGTCTTTACACGGCAAATGACCGGGAGTTATAAAAACCCCCTGAACAGCAACGATATGGAAGTATCAAGCATGAGCCAGAGCGACAGGGATTACAGCGAAAAACGCGATTACATCCGCATGACAATCGATGCCAACGTCACATTGCATTTCAAGGGGCTGGAGTTCAGCGGGGTGTGCATCGATCTGTCGAGCAATGGCATGCAGGTCAAATCCCGGTCGCAACTGACTGTGGGTGACGTACTGGCAGTTCATTTACCCTCCCCTACGCCGAACCTCGATCCGTACAACGTCGACGCCGAGGTGGTGCGCGTTGAAGACCTGGGCGACGGCGAGCAGATCCTTGGCTTGGCCACGGCGCCAGCCTGAGCAACAGCCACAAAAAAGGCGACCGATGGGTCGCCTTTTTCGTATCAGGATAAATCAGAAGTCGTCTTTGACCTGACCATCCTTGACCTTGAACTCGCGGTTCTGCAGGAACGCATTGCGAACGAAGGTGTAGCGATCGCCATTGATCAGCTTCTCCGACGACAGCAGGTTCGCGCGGGTATCGAGCAAGTTGATGCCGAACGCGGTGTTGCGCACCGGCACATCGTTCACGTAGCGATACGGAGCGGTGTAGGTGTCAGGGTACTTGGCGAAGGCGTCACGCACAGTGCTCGGACCGAAGAACGGCAATACCAGGTACGGACCGCTGCTCACGCCCCAGTAACCGAGGGTCTGACCGAAGTCTTCGTCGTTGCGCTGCAGGCCCATCTTGGTGCCGACATCGATGACGCCGAGCAAGCCGAAGGTGGTGTTGAAGATCAGGCGCGCGGTGTCGATACCGGCAGCGCGAGGCTTGGCCTGGAAGATATCGTTGGCCAGGTTGGTGACGTCACCGATGTTCTGGAAGAAGTTGTGCACGCCGTCCTGAACGAACTGTGGGGTGATTTTCTGGTAGCCCTGAGCCAGAGGCTTGAGGGTATAGGTGTCGACGGTATCGTTGAACTTGAACACCGGGCGGTTGAAACCGGCCCAAGGATCAGGATTCACATCATCTGCTGCTTGAGCCGCCACAGGCGCCAGGAAAGCGGTTGCCAGAACACAGGCCATGGCCAATCGATCGAGGCTTGCCGAGCCGATCTTGCGCATATACATACTCCCTTTAAAAACAATTGGCGGGCACGAAGGCCGGTTCGAAAAAAACCAAGTATAAGGCCACCTGAAACATTTTTGCGTATCAACAGTATGAATGATTGGTATCAAGCGCAGCGAGTGTGCATGGATTATGCTCAAGGGGTAGCCATGGACCTTTGCAGCGGCGCTGCGGTCAATGGTTGTGCCTATCCTAGAAGGGAGATCCACATGCCTGCCGCACAACTGCAAGAACAATTGATCGCCCTGCGTGAACAGTTGGACCAGAACCCTACGCTGAGCCTGGATGAACGCGACCGCGTCCATGATTTGATGCAACAGATCGAGAGCGAGATCGCTCTGGAAGAAGCTACTCAGGAACGACCAAGCATGGTCGACAGTATCAATGTCGCCGCCGAGACCTTCGAGGCCGAACATCCCACGGTCGCCGGGGTATTGCGCAATATTGCCGTGACATTGGGCAATATCGGAGTGTGACCGATAACCCTTGCGACGCCTTCGCGGACAAGCCTTGCTCCCACAAGTGTACGACTATGTATTGGTGGACACTGTAGGAACGAAGCCTGCTCGCGAAGAGGCCCTCACTACTGACGCACCAACCGAACGTTACTCACATCCAGCGCCTCGGTGCTGCGGTACGGATTGATATCCAGCCCGCCTCGGCGCACATAACGTGCGTACACCGTCAGCGACTGCGGCTTGAGCAAGCGCTGCAGGTCTAGAAAGATCCGCTCCACGCACTGCTCGTGGAAATCAGAGTGCTGGCGAAAGCTCACCAGATACGCCAGCAGACTGGCATGGTCCAGCGCCGCGCCCTTGTAGGTCACCACCACGGTGCCCCAATCAGGCTGGCTGGTGACTGGGCAGTTGGACTTGAGCAGGTGGCTGTAGACACTCTCCTCTTCGACCCTCGCGGCATCGCAGCGCAGCAACTCCGGTTGCGGGTGCTCGTACTGGCTGACGCTGATATCCAGATCATCGATGCACACCCCCGGGAGCTTCGCCACGCCATCCGCCTGCACGTCGTCCAGGCTGCGGATCCTCACGCCCACCGGTTTACCTGCGGCGGCCGACAGGTCCTTTTCCAGCACGACCCGCAGCTCGTCATTACTGGCGAACGGCGTCTGGTTCAACGAATTGAGATACAGCTTGAAGGATTTAGACTCGATGATGTTGGGTGAGTCCGCCGGGATGCTGAACTCGCCGATCGCTACCACCGGCTTGCCGGAAGGCAGCAGCCAGGACAGCTCGAAACAATTCCAGAAGTCCACGCCCTGATACGGCAGGGTGTCGGCGGTCAAACCCAGTTCGGCCCATTTCGCCGCGCGTGGAATAGGGAACAGCAGCGATGGCGTGTACGTAGCGATGTACTCGCTGGACTTGCCCAGCGGAGAGTGTTCGGCGGCGGGGTGCATGGCAATAACCTGACTGAATAAACGCCGACAGTTTATCGGGTTTACGTGCCGGTTTCAGCGCCCATGGTCCGCCGGGGCGGTTATTTGTCGACTGTCAACCGACCGACCATGCCGGCCTGGTAATGGCCGGGTTCGTTGCAGGCGAATTCCAGCGCGGTGGCGCGGGTAAAGGTCCAGGTCAGCTCGCCACTTTCACCCGGCTTGAGGGTGATGCTGTTGGCGTCGTGGTGCATGCCGGTCATGGCACCGTGGGCGTCCTTGTCGTGGACCATGGTCGCCATCGCGAGCATTTCCTTTTGATGACTGGCCTGCAGAGCGGCATCGCCCAGCGTGAACTCATGCACCACTGCGCCGGTGTTGGCCAGCTCGAAGCGCACCGTCTCGCCTGCTTTGATTTCCACGGCATTGGGGGAGAAGGACATGTCCGCCAGGGTTACCTTGACGGTGCGGGTGGCCTGGCTGGCCTTGGCGGCGTGGCCGAAGTCGAAGCTGGCCTCGTTGGCAACGGCGATGCCGCTGATGGCGCTACCGGCCAGGACCAGTGTGGCGATACTCAAGTGACGAATGAAGTTCATGCGCGGTCCTCTCCAGATCCGTGGCAAATCGGGTCCTGCCCTGGGGGTATTAGGCCCCTGGATGCAGGCTATGGGACACTGTAGGCCTGCGGCGCTGGCAGCGACCTGACACGCGCATTACAACTTTGTCAGCTAACCCGCCAGCCTCAGCGCACAGGGTATAAAGCCCATGCACTGCTCCTTGCCTGCCATTACCGAGCGCCAGATGAAACTGTTGATCGTCGAAGACCAAGTCAAAACCGGACATTACCTGCGCCAAGGCCTGCAGGAAGCCGGTTATGCCGTCGAGCTGGTCAACGACGGCCTCAGCGGTCAGCACCTGGCGCTGAGCGGCGACTACAGCCTGCTGATCCTCGACGTGATGCTGCCGCAACGCGATGGCTGGCAGATCCTCCAGGCCGTGCGCGGCGCCGGGATGGACGTACCCGTGCTGTTTCTGACCGCCCGCGACAGCGTTGCCGATCGCGTGCATGGGCTGGAACTGGGCGCTGACGACTACCTGATCAAACCCTTCGCCTTCGCCGAACTGCTGGCACGGGTGCGCACGCTGCTGCGCCGTGGTGCCCAGCCCGCCCAGGAAACCAGCCTGGAAGTCGACGATCTGCGCCTGGACCTGATTCGCCGCCGCGTCGAGCGCGGCCACCAGCGAATCGACCTTACCGCCAAGGAATTCGCGCTGCTGGAGCTGCTCATGCGCCGCCGCGGTGAGGTACTGCCCAAGTCACTGATCGCCTCCCAGGTGTGGGACATCAATTTCGACAGCGACACCAACGTCATCGAGGTCGCCATTCGCCGCCTGCGCCTGAAGATCGATGACGAGCACCCGGAAAAACTGATTCATACCGTACGCGGCATGGGCTACGTGCTGGAGGCCCGGCATTGAAACTGTCGCTGAGTGCGCGCCTGGCGCTGTTATTCGCCGCCTGCACCGCGCTGGTGTCGCTGGTGGCGGGGCTGCTGTTCAATGCCGCCAGCGAGGCACACTTTCTCGAGCTCGATCAGCAGTTGCTGGATAGCCGCATGGCCAGCCTGCGTGGGGTATTGGTGGGCGTCGAGGACCAAGCGAGTTTCGAGGCACGGCGCCCGATACTGCAGCTCGAACTGGCGCGGCAACCCGATGAGGGTTTGCGCGTCTTTGCGGCCAATGGCGCATCGGACGGCGCGGCAGACAGCGCCGAATGGTTCAACAGCCGCCCCGCCCTCCCCGCCGCCGCGCCAACCGCCGGGCTGTCGACTTTGCACACGGGCCATGGCGAATTTCGCACCTACAGCGCGCCTCTTGATCCACGACAGCCTAAGTCCCCGCGCCTCACCCTGCTGCTCGACATCACTCACCACCAGCACTTTTTGCAGCGCATGCAAGGGCTGATCTGGCTGACCGTGGGGCTCTCGGCACTGGCCACCGCCTTGCTCGGGGCCTGGGCCGCGCGCCTGAGCCTGCGACCGTTGCGGCGCATGACCGAACTGGCCGCGGGAGTATCGGCGCAATCGCTGACCACGCGCTTGCCGATGCAAGGGCTGCCACCGGAACTGGCCGATCTCGGCCAGTCGCTGAATGCCATGCTTGCCCGGCTCGATGACGCCTTTACGCGGCTGTCGGCGTTCTCGGCCGATATCGCCCACGAGCTGCGCACGCCGCTGTCCAATCTGCTCACCCACACGCAAGTCACCCTTACCCGCCCACGCTCGGCAGCCGACTACGAAGAGGCCCTGCACAGCAATCTCGAAGACCTGCAATGGATGGCGCAACTGGTCAACGACATGCTCTACCTGGCCAAGGCAGAACACGGGTTGATGCCGGCCGGGCGTGAGCCGCTGAGCCTGGCGAACGAGGTGGATGGCTTGCTGGAGTTTTTCGCCCCACTGGCTGAAGAGGCTGGGGTGCGGCTGTTACGTCAGGGGGATGCCGACGTGCAAGGCGATCGCGGCATGCTGCGCCGGGCGCTGTCCAACCTGCTGGCTAATGCACTGCGCTTCACGTCGGCAGAGGGGCAAGTGCGCATATCACTGACGCACAGTGATGGGCAGGTGATTATCGAAGTCGCCAATCAGGGTGAAGCCATCCCGGAGCCTGCGTTGGCGCGATTGTTCGATCGCTTCTATCGCGCCGACTCTGCCCGCAGTGCCAGCCAAAGCGAGCATGCTGGCCTGGGACTGGCAATCACTCGATCCATCGTCCGCGCCCACGGCGGCAGTATCACCTGCAAGTGCACCGATGGCTGGACGCGATTCAGGGTGCTGCTACCCATCAGCTGATGATCCGCACACCTTGTGGCGCTCTCGCGAGCCTCTTCGGCGCCGAACGCGAGCGCAAGAGCACCCGGTCATTCGGCGATTACTCGTACCGCAGCGCGTGCGCCGGCTCGACCTGGGATGCACGCCACGCAGGATAGATAGTCGCCAGAAAGCTCATGATCAAACCGGCCGAGCAAATCACCGCCACGTCACTCCATTCCAGTTGCGACGGCAAGTTGCTGATGAAGTACACGTCCGACGTGAAGATATGCTGTCCGCTGACGCGCTCGACCCAGCCGACCATGGCGCTGACGTTGATCGCCGCGATCACCCCCAGCACGCCGCCGATCACCGTCCCTACCACACCGATCACCGTGCCCTGAACCATGAACACGCCCATGATCTGCCGCGGCGTGGCGCCAATGGTACGCAGGATGGCGATGTCTGCGCCCTTGTCGTTCACCACCATGATCAAGGTGGCGATGATGTTGAACGCCGCTACCGCGACGATCATCAACAGCAGCAGGCCGATCATGGTCTTCTCCATTTTCATGGCGCTGAACAGGCTGCCTTGGGTGTGGGTCCAGTCATCGGCCTGATAACCGGCGCCCAGGCTGGCAGCGATGGTTTTGGAGACCTCTGGTGCGGCGTACAGATCCTTCAGCTTGAGTCGAACGCTTTGCACCTGATTCGGCTGCCAGCGCTGCATGGTCGCCGCATCGGCGACGTTGATCAGGGCCATGCTGCTGTCCAGCTCGGCGCCGACCTTGAACACGCCCACCACCGTCAGGCGTTGCAGACGCGGGGTGATGCCGCCGGGCGCGGAACTGATCTCAGGCACGATCAGGGTGAACTTGTCACCCACCGTCAAGCCGAAACGCCGCGCGGTGATATCGCCGACCACTACACCAAACTCGCCTGGGCGCAGGTCCTGCAGGTTGCCGCGGGTTATGTGCTGCGCGACGATCGACACCTTGCCTTCCTGGGCTGGGTCGACGCCGCTGATCTGGATCGGCTGCATGGCGCCGCGAAACGAAATCATCCCGTCCATCTCGGTGAACGGCACCGCAGCCAGCACTTGCGGGTTTTTCAGCGCGGCATCGGCGACCGGACGCCAGTCGTCCAACGGCTGGGTGCCGACGATCATGGCATGGGGCACCATGCCGAGGATGCGGTCACTCATCTCGCGCTGGAAGCCGTTCATCACTGACAGCACCACGATCATCGCCAGGACGCCCAGGCCCAGGCCGATCATCGAGGTCATGGAAATGAACGAGATGAAATGGTTGCGGCGCTTGGCGCGGGTGTAGCGCGCGCCGATGAAGATCGATAAGGGTCTGAACATGAACGCACCGTGACAAAAAGAGTGGAGCAGGCGCGCCACCGACCAGCGGCGCGCCAGGCGAAGCCGATCAGATCGGGACCAGATGGCCCTCTTCGAGCTTCAGGACGCGATCCATCTGCCGAGCCAGGCTCAGGTCGTGGGTCACCACCAGAAACGCCGTGTTCAACGACGTACTCAGTTCCTGCATCAGGTCCTGAATACCTTGGGCCGTGTGCTGATCGAGGTTGCCGGTCGGCTCGTCGAGCATTACCAGGCCAGGGCGGTTGACCAACGCACGGGCGATGGCCACGCGCTGACGCTCGCCACCGGACAGTTCGGCAGGCTTGTGGGTCAGGCGGTGCGCCAGGCCGACGCGGGTCAGCAGCGCCGTGGCGCGCTCCTTGGCCTCGGGGATCGGCGTTTTACCGATCAGCAGGGGCATGCACACGTTTTCGAGCGCAGTGAACTCGGCCAGCAAATGGTGAAACTGGTACACGAAGCCTAGCGCGCGGTTGCGCAGCAGGCCGCGGTCACGCTCGTTGAGCGCCGACAGCTCTTCGCCGGCCAGCCATACGCTGCCCTGGCTCGGCGTGTCGAGGCCGCCGAGCATGTTCAGCAAGGTACTTTTGCCCGAGCCGGAGCTGCCGACAATGGCCACTCGCTCACCGGCCTGCAGTTCGAGCTGCAGATTGGCCAGCACCACCACCGATTCCGGGCCTTCGTCGTAGGACTTGCCCAGGTTGCGGCAACTCAGAACTGCTTTATCACTCATGCCCAACTCACTCATAACGTAACGCCTCCGCAGGCTGGGTACGCGCCGCGCGCCAGGCTGGATACAAGGTGGCGAGGAAGCTCAGGACCAGCGCCGCACCACAGACCATCAGCACGTCCTGGCTTTGCAGCTGCGACGGCAGATAGTCGATGAAATACACATCAGCATTCAGGAATTTATGACCGATCAGCCTTTCGAGCAGCGCCACCCCAGCGCTCACATTGAGCGCCGCAAGCATGCCCAGCGCCGCGCCGACGAAAGTGCCGACCACGCCGATCACCGTGCCCTGGACCATGAAGATCGCCATGATCTGCCCTGGCGTCGAGCCTAGGGTCCGCAGGATGGCGATGTCGCCGCGCTTGTCGTTGACCACCATCACCAGTGTGGAAATGATGTTGAACGCCGCCACCGCCACGATCAGCAACAGCAGCAGGCCGATCATGGATTTCTCCATGCCGATGGCCTGGTACAGATTGCCGTGGGTGCGCGTCCAGTCCCGCGAGTAGTAATCGTCGCCCAACTGGTGGGAAATCTCGTAGGCGGTGCGCGGTGCCTTGAACAGATCGGTGAACTTGAGCCGCAAGCCTTGTACCTGTTCCGGCTTCCAGCGGTGCAGCAAGCTGAGGTCCTGCAGGTTGGTGAGGCCGACGTAGCCGTCCAGCTCACCGGCGCCGACGTGAAAGATGCCGATCACGGTAAAGCGCTTCATGCGCGGGAACATGCCGCCGGGGGTCACGGTGACTTCAGGGGACACGAAGGTCACCTTGTCGCCCAGGGTCACGCCCAGCTTGGTCGCCGCCTTGTCGCCCAGCAGGATGCCGAACTCGCCAGGCTTGAGGGCATCCAGCGACCCTTGTTTGACGAACGCATCGATGATCGACACGTTGCGCTCTTGCGCCGGGTCGATACCGTTGAGCAGCATCTTTTGCACGCGGCCGTTGTTGGTCAGCAAACCCTGCATCTGGGTGAACGGCGCGACGGCCTCCACCTGCGGGTTCTGCTTGACGCGCGCGGCCAGCGCCTGCCAGTCGTCGATGGGTTTGGCGGACTCGATGGTGGCGTGTGGAACCATCCCGAGCACGCGGGTTCGCATCTCATGATCGAAGCCGTTCATGACCGAGAGGACGACGATCATCACGACAACGCCAAGGGCGAGTCCGATCATCGAGGTCAGGGATATGAACGACACAAAATGATTACGGCGTTTGGCACGGGTATAACGCGTGCCAATGAAAACGAAGAGAGGTCTGAACATGTCGGGGCTTGTTCGGGTGAAAGAAGAACGTCCTTGTGGCGGGGCTTGCCGAGCGGCCTTACACTCAGATTACCGCCAACACCATGGGTTCAACCATGTCGACATTAGATGAAGAAGATCGCCGCGAATACTATCGCATCAGTGATCATATCGCACTGGAAATTACCCCTTTGGCGGAGACTGACGCGATGGGGGCCGAGGTGTTGCAGGATGCTTCACCGCTTTTCAACCTGCTCAGCGAACTCCACCTGAGCGAGTTCGAATCCCAGCACCTGCTGCGCCAGCTGGGTGACAGCGATCGTACGCTGGGCAATTTCCTGCGCGCGCAGAACAAGCGCATCGACCTGCTCAGTCAGGTGGTCGCCCATACCCTGCTGGGCGAAATCGGCGAGACCGTGCCGGTGATCATTTCCGAAGGCGGCCTGGAATGCCAGATGCCGCAGTCATATCCGGTCGGCAGCCTGGTCAGCGTCAAGATCGTGCTCATGCCCCAGGCCTTGGGCTTGTTGCTGCGCGCCCGGGTCACTCGCGCCGATGCGGTCAGCCTGGGACATTACGAACTGGGCCTGGAATTCGACGGCATGACCGATGCCCAGCGGCAATTGCTGGCGCGCTACATTCTGCAAAAACAGGCGGCCGAACGGCGCCTGGCACGGGAGCACAGCGACGACCTGCCTGCGGCCTGACGCAGCGCCAACGCCTACATCCAAACGCCAGTGCGGCATCTTCAGACGTATCTCATCAAGGAACAGACGTGACCCTAATCTACGGCCACCGCGGTGCCAAAGGCGAAGCACCGGAAAACACTCTGACCAGCTTTCAACGCTGTCTGGAACACGGCGTCAAACGCTGCGAACTGGACTTGCACCTGTCCAGCGACGGCGAGCTGATGGTCATTCACGACCCGACACTCAAACGCACCACGGAACGGCGCGGCAAGGTGATCGAGCAGACCGCCGCCGACCTGGTCACCTTCGATGCCCGCAAGGGTGGGCCTGGCTGGGTGACGCCCTGCCCCATTCCAACACTGGAGACGCTGTTTCAGGAGTGCCAGTTCGAGCATTGGCAACTTGAAGTCAAGGTCGCTTCACGTACCCGCGCCACCACCACCGTGCTGGCGATTCGCGAACTGGCCCAGCGCTACCAGTTGATGGACAAGGTCACCATCACCTCGAGTTCGCGCGAAGTGTTGCGCGCCGCCCAGCAGTTCACCCCGGATATTTCCCGCGGGCTGGTGGCTGAGTATGCGTGGCTCGACCCCCTGAAGGTCGCGCAGAATTACGGCTGCGAATTTCTCGCGTTGAACTGGACGCTGTGCAGCCCCGAGCGCCTGCAAAAAGCGCAGCGCCAGGGTTTGCATGTGTCGGTATGGACAGTCAACGACGCAGCACTGATGCGCCGCCTCGCTGACTTCGGCGTGGACAGCCTGATTACAGACTTTCCCGGTTTGGCCAGCGCCACGATCGGGAATCGCTGAAATCGGTCTCTCCGGCCGGCTCAGGCCACCGGCCGGAGCCGCTCAAAAAAGCCGGTTGAGCCCGTCATAGGCCGCTACCCGATAGGCTTCGGCCATGGTCGGGTAGTTGAACGTGGTGTTGACGAAGTACTTGATGGTGTTCAACTCGCCTGGCTGGCTCATGATCGCCTGACCAATGTGGACAATCTCCGAAGCCTGGTCACCGAAGCAATGCACGCCCAGCACCTCCAACGTCTCGCGGTGGAACAGAATCTTCAGCATGCCCACCGGCTCACCGGAAATCTGCGCCCGCGCCATGCCCTTGAAGAACGCCTTGCCCACTTCGTACGGGACCTTGGCCTGGGTCAGCTCATGCTCGTTCTGGCCGATCGAGCTGATCTCCGGAATCGTGTAAATGCCGGTCGGCACATCATTGACGAAGCGCCAGCTGCCGTTGTCGATGGCGCTGCCCGAGGCCGAGCGGCCTTGGTCGTACGCGGCACTGGCCAGGCTCGGCCAGCCGATCACGTCGCCCGCGCCATATATGGTCGGGACGCTGGTACGGTAGGCTTCATCGACGTTGATCTGGCCGCGGCCGTTGACCTTGATGCCGATGTTCTCCAGGCCCAGGCGGTCGGTGTTGCCGGTACGGCCGTTGCACCAGAGCAAGGCGTCGGCCTTGATCTTCTTGCCTGACTTGAGGTGCAGGATCACACCGTGCTCCAGGCCTTCGACCCGCTCGTATTCCTCGGTGTGGCGCACCATCACGTGGTTGTTGCTGAAGTGGTAGCTCAGCGCCTGGGAAATTTCCGAGTCGAGGAAGCTGAGCAACTGATCGCGGTTGTCCACCAGTTCGATCATTACCCCCAGGCCACTGAAGATCGACGCGTACTCGCAACCGATCACGCCGGCGCCGTAGATGATCAATTTACGTGGGGTGTGGGTGATGCTGAGGATGGTGTCGCTATCGTAGATGCGTGGGTGGCTGAAATCGATGTCGGCCGGACGATAGGGGCGAGAACCGGTGGCGATGATGACCTGCTTGGCGATCAGCTTCTCCTGCATGCCGTTGGGGCAGATGACATCGATGGTCTGCTCGTCGGCGAAGCTGCCAGTACCGAAGAATACGTCGACGCGGTTGCGCGCGTAGTAAGCGGTCCGCGACTGGACCTGCTTGGCAATCACCCGCTCGGCGCTCTTGAGCACGTCGGGGAAGGGGAACCAGCGCGGCTCACCGATCAGACGAAACATCTCGTTGTTGTTGAAATGAATGATCTGCTTGACCGAGTGGCGCAAGGCCTTGGACGGGATGGTCCCCAGGTGGGTGCAGTTGCCGCCGACCTGACGGCGGCTGTCGACCATGGCGACCTTGCGGCCTGCCTTGGCGGCATTCATCGCCGCCCCTTCCCCGGCTGGACCGGAACCCAACACCACGACATCGTAGTTATAGACAGCCATGCGTACTCCTTCCTCTCAGGCCACGACGCCCTGCCGGACGCCTCTGACGCAACATGCCACGGTCGGCATTGAAAAACACGGTGTGCAGTCTAATGAACACTTGATGGCGCGAACATTAACCCTTGGTCGCGCCACAGGCAATTTTTGTCTGTGGCTTTTCGCCGCAGGCTGCCCTTGAGAGCCGCCGAACCCGGGCTTCATCGGATGAAATCGTTAGCTAGCGAACGATTTCATTTGCCCTCGGTCCATCGTTTACATAGCGTTACAAATCCTTCGACCGCGGTCGGCAGACACCGTGGCACTCAACCGTGAAACGCAGGAGACCGCCCCATGGCCTCGAACACTGGTAAAGGCACCGCGATCTTTCGTGTTGTCAGCGGCAACTTCCTGGAAATGTTCGACTTCATGGTGTACGGGTTTTACGCCACCGCCATCGCCAAGACCTTCTTCCCTTCGGACAACGCGTTCGCCTCGTTGATGTTGTCGCTAGCGACCTTTGGCGCGGGCTTCCTGATGCGCCCGCTAGGGGCGATCTTCCTGGGCGCCTACATTGATCGCCATGGGCGGCGCAAAGGCCTCATCGTCACGCTGATGATGATGGCCATGGGCACCGTGCTGATCGCCTGTGTGCCGGGATACGCCACCATCGGCGTGGCGGCGCCACTGCTGGTCCTGGTCGGACGCCTGCTGCAAGGATTTTCGGCGGGCGTCGAGCTGGGCGGTGTCTCGGTGTATCTGGCGGAAATCGCCACGCCGGGGAACAAAGGCTTTTACGTGAGCTGGCAGTCAGCGAGCCAGCAGGTGGCCGTGGTGTTCGCGGGTTTGCTGGGCGTGCTGCTCAACCATTTCCTCAGCCCGCAGGACATGGGCGCCTGGGGTTGGCGCGTACCGTTCCTGATCGGCTGCCTGATCGTGCCGGTGATCTTTTTCATTCGCCGTTCGCTGGAAGAAACTCCGGAATTCGAGGCCCGTACCCACCGCCCTTCGCTGGGTGAAGTGGTGCGCTCGATCGCGCAGAACTGGGGTGTGGTGCTGGCGGGCATGGCGATGGTAGTGATGACCACGGTGTCGTTTTATCTGATCACTGCCTATACGCCGACCTTCGGCAAGTCCGAGCTGCAGCTGTCCGACCTCGATGCATTGCTGGTCACCATGGCCGTGGGGGTGTCCAACTTCATCTGGCTGCCGGTGATGGGTTCGGTGTCTGACCGGGTTGGGCGCAAGCCATTGCTGTTGGCAGCGACGATACTGGCGATCTTGACTGCCTATCCGGCACTGGCCTGGCTGGTATCGTCACCGAGCTTCAGCCACCTGCTGCTGGTCGAGCTGTGGTTCTCGTTCCTGTATGGCTCGTATAATGGCGCGATGGTAGTGGCACTGGCCGAGATCATGCCGCAGGAAGTGCGCACTACCGGCTTTTCGCTGGCCTACAGCTTGGCGACCGCGACCTTTGGCGGCTTTACCCCGGCCGCTTGTACCTGGATGATCCACGTGCTGGGCAACAAGGCCGCCCCCGGCATCTGGCTGACCGGCGCGGCGGTACTGGGGCTGATCGCGACCCTGGTGCTGTTCAAGGGGAATCGCCATGAGTTGCGCACGGCTGAAGCGGCTCGGGCGTAATTACTGGCCTGGGCAAGCCTTGCTCCCACAATGGCGGTGTACACCCGTGGCAGCAAAGCTGGCTCGCGAAGAGGCCGGTGCGGCCGACAGCATATGCCAGCCATGCAAAAAAACGCCCCGAACCAGTCGGGGCGTTTTCATTGGTGCGGCAACCTTACTGCGGGAAAGCAGGCGGGTTGACCCCGGCCATGTCTTCCATCACGCGTACCACCTGGCAGCTGTAACCGAATTCGTTGTCGTACCAGACGTACAGCACGACACGGTTATCGTTGCAGATGGTGGCCTCGGCATCGACCACACCAGCGTAGCGCGAACCGACGAAGTCGGTCGATACCACCTCCTGCGAAGCGACGAAGTCGATCTGACGCGACAGATCGGAGTGCAGCGCCATGTAGCGCAGGTACTCGTTCATCTCTTCGCGGCTGCTGGCTTTTTCCAGGTTCAGGTTGAGGATCGCCATCGAAACGTTTGGCGTCGGCACCCGAATCGCGTTACCGGTCAGCTTGCCGGCCAGTTCAGGCAACGCCTTGGCGGCGGCGGTGGCGGCACCGGTCTCGGTGATGACCATGTTCAGCGCGGCCGAACGACCACGGCGATCGCCCTTGTGGAAGTTGTCGATGAGGTTCTGGTCGTTGGTGTACGAGTGAACCGTTTCGACGTGGCCATTGACGATGCCGAACTTGTCATTGACGGCCTTGAGCACCGGCACGATGGCGTTGGTGGTGCAGGACGCCGCCGAGACGATCTTGTCGTCGGCGGTGATGTCGCCATGGTTGATGCCATGCACGATGTTCTTCAGCTTGCCCTTGCCCGGTGCGGTCAGCAGCACGCGGTCGATACCTGGGCAGGTCAGGTGCTGGCCAAGGCCCTCGGCATCACGCCATACACCCGTGTTGTCCACCAGCAGCGCATTGCTGATGCCGTACTGGGTGTAATCCACCTCGGTCGGGCTCTTGGCGTAGATGAACTGGATCAAGTTGCCGTTGACGGTCAAGGTGTTGGCCTCTTCGTCGACATGGATGATGCCGTCGAACGAACCATGCACCGAGTCCCGGCGCAGCAGGCTGGCGCGCTTGGCCAAGTCGTTGCTGGCACCCTTGCGCACTACCACGGCGCGCAGGCGCAGGCCATCGCCACCACCGGCCTTCTCGATCAGGATGCGCGCCAGCAGACGGCCGATACGACCGAACCCGTAAAGCACGACATCCGTGCCTTTGCGCTCGCCGACGTTCTGCTGCCCCACTACAGGGCCGAGCTCTTCGCGCACGAAGGCTTCGGCGCTGCGGCCATTGCCATCGGTCTTGAATTTGACCGCCAGCTTGCCGAGGTCGACCGAAGCCGCGCCCAGTTTGAGCTCGCTCATGGCTTTAAGAAGAGGGAATGTTTCGTGTACCGACAGCTCGTGGGAATCGGCCTGGCGGTGACGTGCGAAGCGGTGGGCCTTGAGCAACTCGATCACCGAGCGGTTGATCAGGCTACGGCCGTAGATCGAGGTGACGACATTGTTATTGCGGTATAGCTGGCCGATCAAAGGAATCATCGCCTCGGCGAGTGCTTCACGATCGATCCATTCACCAAGACACTGGTCGGGCTTCTGAGTCACGGGAACCTTCCACATGTAGGGGCTGAGAAAAGGGGCTACATTATGACTTTAACAGGCTGACGGGGGCAATGCGCGAGGTCGCAGGGAGAAACGTTTCAGCGGAAAATTTCCGGCAAGTTTCTTTTGCACAGTCGAAACTGACAGGGGCACAAGGTGCCGGTACAATCGATCTCTTTGTCGTAACGCTTGGAGCTCGATCGCCCGTGCCTGTCCTGCGTCTACCGCTACTCCCTACCGCCGCGCAAAAAACCGCGAGCAAACAGCTCTGGGGCAACCTGCCCGGGGCCGCCCTGAGCCTGGCCATCGCCGAAGCGGCGAGCGCGGCCAAGCGTTTCACCCTGCTGCTGACGGCCGACAGCCAGAGCGCCGACCGCCTCGAACAGGAGCTGCGTTTCTTCGCTCCCGAGCTGCCGGTGCTGCATTTTCCCGATTGGGAAACCCTGCCCTACGATCTGTTCTCGCCGCACCAGGACATCATCTCCCAGCGAATTTCCAGTCTGTATCGCTTGCCGGAGCTCGTCCATGGCGTTTTGGTAGTGCCCATCACCACTGCCCTACATCGCCTGGCGCCTACGCAGTTCCTGCTTGGCAGCAGCCTGGTACTGGACGTTGGTCAACGCCTCGACGTCGAACAGATGCGCACGCGGCTCGAAGCCAGCGGCTATAGATATGTCGACACCGTCTACGAACACGGCGAGTTCACCGTGCGTGGCGCGCTGATCGACCTGTTCCCGATGGGCAGCAAGCTGCCGTACCGTATCGATTTGTTCGATGACGAAATCGAGACCCTGCGCACCTTCGACCCGGAAACCCAGCGCTCGATCGACAAGGTCGAGTCGATTCGCCTGCTGCCGGCCCGGGAATTCCCGCTGCAAAAAGACGAAGTTACCCGGTTCAAGGCGCGTTTTCGCGAGCGCTTCGACGTCGATTTCCGCCGCAGCCCGATCTTCCAGGACCTCAGCAGCGGTATTACCCCCGCTGGTATCGAGTATTACCTGCCGCTGTTCTTCGAGAGCACCTCGACCCTGTTCGACTACCTGCCTCAAGACACCCAGGTGTTTTCGCTGCCGGGCATCGAGCAGGCCGCCGAGCAGTTCTGGAATGATGTGCGCAACCGTTATGAAGAGCGCCGCATCGACCCGATGCGCCCGCTACTGCCGCCCGCCGAGCTGTTTTTGCCGGTCGAGGACTGCTTCGCCCGGCTCAAGACCTGGCCGCGGGTGATCGCCAGCCAGGCCGAGGTCGAAGGCGCCCAGTCGTTCCCCGCCAGCGCCCTGCCGGACCTGGCGATCCAGGCCAAGGCGGCCAATCCGCTGGCGGCGCTGTCCGGGTATATCGAGCAGTTCCCCGGCCGCGTACTGTTCACTGCTGAATCAGCAGGTCGGCGCGAAGTCCTCCTTGAGTTGCTCGATCGCCTCAAACTCAAGCCGCAGACCGTCGATGGCTGGCACGAGTTCGTCAGCAGCAAGGCGCGCCTGGCGATCACCATCGCGCCGCTCGACGACGGCCTGCAGCTCAACGACCCAGCCCTGGCACTGATTGCCGAAAGCCCGTTGTTCGGTCAACGGGTGATGCAGCGTCGTCGCCGGGAAAAACGCAGCGACGGCAGCAACGACGCGGTCATCAAGAACCTCACAGAATTGCGCGAAGGCGCACCGGTGGTGCATATCGACCACGGTGTGGGCCGCTATCTGGGCCTGGCGACGCTGGAAATCGAAGGCCAGGCCGCCGAGTTTCTCACGCTGGAATACGCCGAGAGCGCCAAGCTTTACGTACCCGTGGCCAACCTGCACCTGATTGCCCGCTACACCGGCAGCGATGACGCCTTGGCGCCGCTGCACCGATTGGGCTCTGAAGCCTGGCAGAAAGCCAAGCGCAAAGCCGCCGAACAGGTACGCGACGTGGCCGCCGAGCTGCTCGACATCTATGCCCGGCGTGCCGCACGGGTGGGCTATGCCTTCGCCGACCCGGCGCTGGATTACGAGACGTTCAGCGCCGGCTTCCCGTTCGAGGAAACCCCAGATCAGCAGACCGCTATCGAGGCGGTGCGCGAAGACATGCTGGCCGCCAAGCCGATGGATCGCCTGGTGTGCGGCGACGTCGGCTTCGGCAAGACCGAAGTGGCCATGCGCGCCGCCTTTATTGCCGTGCACGGCGGCAAACAGGTGGCCATTCTGGTGCCCACCACCCTGCTCGCCCAACAGCACTACAACAGCTTCCGCGACCGCTTCGCCGATTGGCCGGTGCGCGTCGAGGTGATGAGCCGCTTCAAGTCGACCAAGGAGGTCAACGACGCGGTGGTCGAACTGGCCGAAGGCAAGATCGACATCGTCATCGGCACCCACAAGCTGCTGCAGGACGACGTCAAGATCAAGAACCTCGGCCTGGTGATCATCGACGAAGAACACCGTTTCGGCGTGCGGCAAAAGGAGCAAATGAAAAACCTGCGCAGCGAGGTCGACATTCTCACCCTCACTGCCACGCCGATTCCGCGCACGCTTAACATGGCCGTGTCGGGCATGCGCGACCTGTCGATCATCGCCACGCCGCCGGCGCGACGCCTGTCGGTACGCACTTTCGTCATGGAGCAGAACAAGAGCACGGTCAAAGAGGCCCTGCTGCGCGAATTGCTGCGTGGCGGCCAGGTGTACTACCTGCACAACGACGTCAAGACCATCGAGAAATGCGCCGCCGACCTGGTCGAACTGGTGCCTGAGGCCCGCATCGGCATCGGCCATGGGCAGATGCGCGAACGCGATCTCGAACAGGTGATGAGCGACTTCTATCACAAGCGCTTCAACGTGCTGATCGCCTCGACCATCATCGAGACCGGCATCGACGTCCCCAGCGCCAACACCATCATCATCGAGCGCGCCGACAAGTTCGGTCTGGCGCAATTGCACCAACTGCGCGGCCGCGTCGGGCGCAGTCACCACCAGGCCTATGCGTACCTGCTCACGCCACCCCGCCAGCAGATCACCGGTGACGCCGAGAAGCGCCTCGAAGCCATCGCCAACACCCAGGACCTGGGTGCCGGTTTCGTGCTGGCCACCAACGACCTCGAGATCCGCGGCGCCGGCGAGTTGCTGGGCGAAGGCCAGAGCGGGCAGATCCAGGCGGTGGGCTTCACCCTTTATATGGAAATGCTCGAACGCGCGGTCAAGGCCATTCGCAAAGGCGAACAGCCGAATCTCGATCAGCCGCTGGGCGGCGGTCCGGAGGTCAACCTGCGGGTACCGGCGTTGATTCCCGACGACTACCTGCCTGACGTGCATACGCGCCTGATCCTCTACAAGCGCATCGCCTCGGCGGCCGACGAAGAAGGCCTCAAGGACCTGCAAGTGGAGATGATCGACCGCTTCGGCCTGCTGCCCGAGCCGACCAAGAATTTAGTACGCATCACCCTGCTCAAGCTGCAGGCAGAAAAACTCGGCATCAAGAAAATCGACGGCGGCCCGCAAGGCGGCCGCCTGGAGTTCGCGGCCGAAACGCCGGTCGATCCGCTGACCCTGATCAAGCTGATCCAGAGCCAGCCCAAGCGCTACAAGTTCGAAGGCGCCACGTTGTTCAAGTTCATAGTGCCCATGGAGCGCCCGGAGGAGCGCTTCAATGTGGTCGAAGCGCTGCTCGAACGCCTGACACCGGCCTCATCATGAGGGCGGCGCCGATGGGCTTGAACCCGCCTGCCGCGATGGCGCGCTGAGATGCCCGAGCGCCTGATCGACGACCTCGCGCCCAAGCCTCGGCTATGGTTGGGCAGTGTCGAGTTCAGTGCCTTCGAGCCGCGCAACGGCCGCATGCAGCGCTACGTGCAACATCGCGCGGCGCTGGCTTACGGCTATGCCGGTGAATATGTCGCCACCAACGGCCACGGCAACGGCGCCATCATCAAACGCGAGGCCGACGACACCCTGCGTATCCAGCGCCAACCGCTGGCGGAAAAAGCCCTGCGCGAAACCCTGCAGCAATTGGGCTTCAAGATCGCCACGCGGCAGAGCAAGGCGCTGCCTGAAAGCGCCGGTGATATCTTCGAATTGCCCAGCGACGGCGCCTGGCTGCGTTTCGTGCTCAACGAGTTGCCGGGCCTGCGTCGCCAGGGCTGGGAGATCGAGTACTCAGAAGAATTCGCCTTCGACCTGACGCCGGTGGATGACTGGTACGCGGTGATCGACGAGGGCCCCGAGCGCGACTGGTTCGACCTCGAGCTGGGCATCGTGGTCAACGGCGAACGCCTGAGCCTGCTGCCCATCCTCATCAATCTGCTGCGCACCCACCCTGAACTGCTTAACCCGGCGCAGATGGCTCGGCGCCGTGACGACGAACAGATCCTCGTGCCGCTGCACAGCCACCCAGCGGGCAAGCAACGCCCGGTGCAGGTCGCCCTGCCCTATGGCCGCCTGAAACCAGTATTGGCGACCCTGGGCGACTTCTACAAACAGGAGCCGGGCGAAACCAAGCTGCGCCTGTCGACCCCCGACGCGTTGCGCCTCAATGCCTTGCAACAGTTGCCGCTGTGCTGGGAAGGCGGCGAGCGCATGCGCGACTTTGCCGAACGCCTGCGCGATGTGCGTCAGCAAGCAGCGGTAGTGCCCGAAGGATTGCGGGCGCAGTTGCGCCCCTATCAGCTGGACGGCCTTAGCTGGATGCAGGCGCTGCGCGAGCTGGGCGTCGGCGGCATCCTCGCCGATGACATGGGCCTGGGCAAGACGTTGCAGACCCTGGCGCATCTGTTGGTGGAAAAGAACGCCGGACGTCTCGACCGACCGGCCATGGTGGTCATGCCCACCAGTCTGATCCCCAACTGGCAAGACGAGGCCGAACGCTTCGCCCCGCAGTTGAAGGTTCTGGCGCTGCATGGCCCGTCGCGCAAAAAGCATTTCCCGGAGCTGGCGCATTACGACCTGCTGTTGACCACCTACGCGCTGCTGCCCAAGGACCTGGAAGACCTGGCCAAGGTGCCGCTGCACGTGCTCATCCTCGACGAAGCGCAGTACATCAAGACTCCAGGCAGCAAAGCCGCTCAGGCCGCGCGTCTGCTCAACGCGCGGCAACGCCTGTGCCTGAGTGGTACGCCGCTGGAAAACCACCTGGGCGAGTTGTGGTCATTGTTCCACTTCCTGATGCCCGGCTGGCTGGGGGATGCAAAATCCTTTACTCAGGACTACCGCACGCCGATCGAAAAGCATGGCGACGAAATGCGCCTGCAACACCTCAATACGCGTATCCGCCCGTTTTTGCTACGCCGCACCAAGGAGCAGGTGGCCACTGAACTGCCAGCCAAGACCGAGATCACCCATTGGGTGGAGCTCAATGACGCTCAGCGTGATGTCTATGAAACCGTGCGCCTGGCCATGGACCAGAAGGTACGCGCCGAGATCAACCGCAAAGGTGTGGCACGCAGCCAGATCATCATCCTCGAAGCCCTGCTCAAACTGCGTCAGGTGTGCTGCGATCTGCGGCTGGTCAACAGCGTGCCGCACCCTGCGCAAGGCAGCAGTTCGGGCAAGCTCAGTGCGTTGATGGAAATGCTCGACGCACTGTTGGCCGAGGGGCGACGGGTGCTGCTGTTCTCGCAGTTCACTTCGATGCTGGGGCTGATCGAAGCGGAGCTGCAGGCGCGAAACGTTCCCTATGCGCTGCTCACCGGTGCGACGCGCAATCGGCGCACGCCGGTGCAGGATTTTCAACAGGGCAAGCTGCAGATATTTTTGATCAGCCTGAAAGCTGGCGGGGTCGGCTTGAACCTGACGGCGGCGGATACGGTGATCCATTACGACCCTTGGTGGAACCCGGCAGCCGAACATCAAGCCACCGACCGTGCCTATCGGATCGGTCAGGAGAAGCCGGTGTTCGTCTACAAGCTGATCACCCGCGGCACCGTGGAGGAAAAGATCCAGCACCTGCAGCAGGAAAAGTCGGCCCTGGCTGCCGGGGTGCTGGAGGGGCGTCAGGGTGGCGATTGGCGCATGCACGCCGAGGATATCGATGCGCTGTTCGAGCCACTGCCGGGGCGCAAGCGCAAGCGCTGAAGCAAAAGCTTCGCGGCCGAACACAACTCACTATTCAATCAACTGCGCCGCGCGCAATGCACCCACCGCCGACAGCCAGCGTGGCTGCTCACGGTACTCGATTCCCGGTGTCGCCTGACCACGCATGCGCGCTATGCGCGGCGACGGCTGAACGCCCATGCGTTGTGCTGCCGACAAGGCCAGCTCTGCCGCCGCCCGATCGTTGCACACCAGCCCCATGTCGCAACCCGCCGTCAGCGCCGCTTCGATGCGACTGGCCGCGTCGCCCACAACATGGGCTCCGGCCATCGACAGATCATCACTGAAGATAACCCCGTCGAACTCCAGCTCACCGCGCAGAATGTCCTGCAGCCAGCGTCGGGAGAACCCCGCCGGCTGCGCATCGACCTGAGGATAGATGACGTGCGCCGGCATCACCGCCGCCAGCTGCGTGCTGAGCCGGGCGAACGCTACCAGGTCCTTGGCGCGGATCTCGTCCAGGCTGCGCTCGTCGGTAGGGATGGCGACGTGGGAGTCGGCCTCGGCCCAGCCATGTCCCGGAAAATGCTTGCCGCAAGCCGCCATGCCAGCGGTGTTCATGCCGCGGATAAAGGCTCCAGCCAGCGATGCGGCGCGTTCGGGATCACCCTCGAACGCACGGGTACCGACCACAGCACTGCGCTGATGATCGAGGTCCAGCACCGGCGCGAAACTCAGATCCAGCCCAACGGCCAGCACTTCAGTCGCCATCACCCAACCGCACTGCTCGGCCAGATACTCGGCATTGGGGTTATCCGCCAGGGCGCGCATTGCCGGTAAACGCACGAAGCCCTGGCGCAGGCGCTGCACGCGACCGCCCTCCTGATCCACGGCAAGGATCAGATCAGGACGTACGGCACGAATCGAGGCCGTCAGCTCGCGCACCTGACGCGGGCTTTCGATATTGCGGGCAAAGATGATCAGACCGGCGACTTGCGGCTGACGCAATAGATGACGGTCCTCGGCGGTCAGCCAGGTGCCGGCGATATCCACCATCAACGAGCCTTGCAGGCGGGTACTCATGGGTTGTCCTTGAAGCGGGAGGGCAGGAATTCTAGCCGCCTAGCTTAGCGCAAGGCGCCTGGCAGGCACACCTCTGGAAGATCTGCGTTCAATGCGCAGGCCTCTTCACGGGCAAGCCTGCCACACATCTTGAGCCGTTCACCTGTGGCAGCAAGGCTGGACCGCGAACAGGCCCGGCTGGACGATACAGGTTGTGTTGGCCCAACCGGATCAGAGAGCCTTGGCCAGAGGAGCAGAGGAGGTTTTGCTGCGCGGACGCAATTGCGCCGCGGCCATGGCGGGATCGCTGACGCCGCTGTCGGCACGCATGCCCGCCGCCAGGAATGGCACCATCAAGCGCATGACCTGTTCGATGGAGGTATCGACGCCGAAATCATTCTCGCCGATCGCCCGCAAGGCCTTGATCCCGGACATGCTGAACGCGGCGGCACCGAGCATGAAGTGCACCCGCCAGAACAACTCCAGCGGCGGAACCCGCGGCGCCGCCTCGTTGACCAGAATCATGTAGCGGCGAAACACCTTGCCGTACATGTCTTCCAGATAGCGGCGCAAGTGGCCCTGACTCTCACTGAAGGCCAGGCCCAGCAGGCGCATGAAGATCGACAGGTCATTGCCACTGCGCGGCTGTACCACCATGGTCTGTTCGACGAGAATTTCCAGCAGTTCTTCAAGGCTGGCCTTGTGCTCGGGCCGCGCCTGGCGGCGCTCGAGTTCGCGATCGAGACTCAGGCAGAACGGCCCGAGAAAACGCGAAAACACGGCCTGTATCAGGGCCTTCTTGGATCCGAAGTGATAATTGACCGCCGCCAGGTTGACCCCCGCCTTGCTGGTAATCAGCCGCAAAGAAGTTTCGGCGAAGCCTTTTTCTGCGAACAGTTGCTCGGCGGCGTCGAGGATACGCTCGACGGTTTCCGACTGGGCCATGATCACTCCGGGTTTGAGCTGAAAAATACAAACAACTGTTTGAAACATACGTATCGGGAGCCGATATTGTCAAGCCTGCAGAGGGATTTTGGCACCCGGTTGTTGCAGCATTTAACCACATAGCAGAAGGGTAATTGTTCCCTGGGAGCAAAAGGGCGATTGCCAAGGGTCCAATACTGTATATAATCCCAGTCACTGTATAAAAAGACAGAGCGATAGACATGCTGAAACTGACGCCACGCCAAGCCGAAATTCTCGCCTTCATCAAGCGCTGCCTTGAAGACAACGGTTTCCCCCCTACCCGTGCGGAAATCGCTCAGGAACTCGGGTTCAAATCGCCCAACGCCGCCGAGGAGCACCTCAAGGCGCTGGCGCGCAAGGGCGCCATCGAGATGACCCCGGGCGCATCGCGCGGTATTCGTATCCCCGGCTTCGAGGCCAAGGCCGACGAAAGCTCGCTGCCGATCATCGGCCGCGTCGCTGCTGGCGCGCCGATCCTCGCCGAACAGCACATCGAGGAATCCTGCAACATCAATCCGGCATTCTTTCACCCGCGTGCCGACTACCTGCTGCGCGTCCATGGCATGAGCATGCGCGATGTCGGCATCATCGACGGTGACCTGCTGGCCGTGCACACCTGCCGTGAAGCGCGCAATGGCCAGATCGTGGTTGCTCGAATTGGTGAAGAAGTTACCGTCAAGCGCTTCCAGCGCGAAGGCAACAAGGTCTTTCTGCTGGCCGAGAATCCTGAGTTCGCCCCCATCGAGGTCGATCTCAAGGATCAGGAGCTGGTCATTGAAGGTTTGAGCGTCGGCGTCATCCGCCGCTAACAGGAGGCATCATGATGCAGTTCCCACAGTCACAGCCGCCAGCAGCGCAACAGGCACAAATGTCCTTGTTCGAGGCTTTCATGGCCCAGCCACAGACTGCACCCGCACCCGTGTTGGCCACCCTTGAAGCGCCTTGGGTCACCGATGATCCAGAGGTGTTCAGTGAGCTCTCACTCCGGGGTGCAACGGGGAACTGCCTGAGCCTGCTGGCACCGATGCTGCGCGAGTTGAGCGAAGAGCAGGATGCACGCTGGCTGACGCTGATCGCGCCGCCAGGGAGCCTGACCCAAGCCTGGCTGCGCGACGCCGGCCTCAACCGTGAACGCATCCTGCTATTGCAGCCTCGCGGTACGCAGAGCGCGCTGCAGCTGACGTGCGAAGCCTTGCGCCTCGGTCGCAGCCACACAGTCGTCAGCTGGTTGAATCCACTGACCAGCACGGCTCGTCAGCAGCTGATCACCGCCGCCCGCGTGGGCGATGCGCAGAGCCTGAATATTCGCTTGGGCTGAACATACTGCCACACAATGTAGCGAGGGGGCTTGCTCCCGATAGGTCCGTATTCACACCTCTTGGTGTCATTACGACCTATCGGGGGCAAGCCCCCTCGCTACGTGATCAGCGTGCACAGAATCAGTGCAGAACGCGCGGCCCCTCGTCACGATCAACCTCGCCCTCCACCAGCTTGCCAGCCATTTGCACGCCTACGCTGAGCATGGCCTTGGCTACTTCAACATGCTGACCTTGCAGGAAGACTTTGGCATCTTCGGAAAACGCCAGGGTGACCAACGAGCCTTCATCATCGGCCCGGCGCAGCTCGATCCGCCCGTCAGGCAACTCGACAATTTCTAGAAAGGACGTTGGCATAGGGAATCAATCTCCACGAAAGGCCGACATTGTAGCAGTGCCGAAGCGAATCAGCACTCACTCAGCCCATCACGGTAACGAATGGCTAATCCCTTGAGCTGCTGACGCCAGCTTTCCAGCTCCGCACGATCCAATGCCGGGGCTGCCTCATCGTCATCCAGGCTGATCGCCTGAATCAGCGGCTGCCTGACATCGCCCTTTGGCTTGCGCGGCGCCTGTGGGGGCAGAAACAGCTTGGAATATTCCGAAATCAGCCGCGCCAACCAGCTCTGTGGCTGCTCCGCCATTTCTACCAGTTCGGCCATTTCGGGGATCGCGATAGCCGCGAGCACTTCGCGAGTCAGCAACAACTCGGCACGAGGTGCATTGGCCTGAGGCAGACGATAGAAGCCGGCAATCTCATGGCAAAGCCCGAGCAACGCGCCATACAGGTGGAACAACGCGGCTTCGCGCTCTGCTTGCAGCAGGCCGGGCGCATTGACGGCTGTACCCTGCTCGGCCCTGCCCAAGGCTTCGAGCGCCAGCCCGGCGAAGAAAATCTTTTGATTGGTACGGGTATAGAGTTCGTGGGCCATTTCGGTACTCTCCATCTTTAAAGGCACATGTAGCAAGGGGGCTTGCCCCCGATCGCGATCGCCCAACCACCGCAAAGTGAATGATAAATCGCTATCGGGGGCAAGCCCCCTCGCTGCAGCGGTGATGCTTAGCGCTTGTCTTCGACCTTCCAGGCTGAACCGTCGTAGAAAGCCTTCCAGCCAGTCGGCTTGCCTTCTACCTCGGTCTGCACATATTGCTCCTTGGTCTTGCGGCTGTAGCGAATCACCGCCGGACGGCCTTCAGGATCTTTCTTCGGCGCGTCGAACAGGAACGCGTACTTGGGATCGATCTCGTCCTTGTGCGGGATGATCTCCATCACCAGCGGCGCACGAGTCTCGCGGTTTTTCGGGAACTGGCTGGCGGCCAGGAACAACCCCGAGGCGCCGTCACGCAGCACGTAGGTATCGTTGACCTTCTCGCACTTGAGCTCCGGCATCTTCACCGCGTCCATCTTCGGCGGCGCCGCTTCGCCGCTCTTGAGCAGCTTGCGGGTGTTCTTGCATTCGGGGTTGGTACAGCCGAAGAATTTGCCGAAACGACCGGTCTTCAATTGCATCTCGCTGCCGCACTTGTCGCATTCCAGGCTCGGGCCTTCATAGCCTTTGATGCGATAGTTGCCCTCTTCGATCTCATAGCCAGTGCAATCCGGGTTGTTACCACAGATGTGCAGCTTGCGCTTCTCGTCGAGCAGGTAAGCGTCCATCGCCGTCGCACAGATCGGGCAGCGATGCTTGCCCAGCAGTACGCGGGATTCCGACTCGCCCTCGTCATCGGCAGCGATCTCGTCACCCGGCACCAGATTCACCGTGGCCTTGCAACGCTCCTTGGGCGGCAGGCTGTAGCCCGAGCAGCCGAGGAACACGCCAGTAGACGCGGTACGAATCATCATCGGCCGACCGCACTCACGGCAGGCGATGTTGGTCAGGGTCGGCTGGTTGGCGCGCATGCCGCTGTCGGCCGCGCCCGCCACTTCGAGTTTGGTCTTGAAGTCGCCATAGAACTCGTCGAGGACATTCTTCCAGTCACGCTCTCCCTGGGCCACGTCATCGAGGTTCTCTTCCATGCCGGCAGTGAAGCCGTAGTCCATCAGATTGGCGAAGCTTTCCGACAGGCGCTCGGTGACGATGTCGCCCATCTTTTCGGAGTAGAACCGACGATTATGCAGCGCCACGTAACCACGATCCTGGATGGTACCGATGATCGCGGCGTAGGTGGATGGACGGCCGATACCGCGTTTTTCCATTTCCTTGACCAGGCTCGCTTCGCTGTAACGCGCCGGCGGCTTGGTGAAGTGCTGGGTCGGATCGAGCGCTATCAATTTGAGCGCTTCGCCCTGGGTCATCTCCGGCAGGACGTCGTCATCACCCGGTTTGGCAATCTGCGGCAGTACGCGGGTATAACCATCGAACTTGAGGATGCGGCCCTTGGCGCGCAGCTCGAAGTCGCCAGCCGCAACACTGACGGTGGTCGACAGATATTGCGCCGGCGGCATCTGGCAGGCCAGGAACTGGCGCCAGATCAGCTCGTAAAGGCGCTCAGCGTCACGCTCCATGCCGTTAAGCTTCGACGGATGGGTATTCACGTCGGATGGACGAATCGCTTCGTGCGCCTCTTGTGCGCCCTCCTTGCTGCCATACACCATTGGCGACTCGGGCAAATACTTTTTGCCAAACTCCTGCTCGATGTAATCACGCGCGGCTGCCACGGCATCGACGGACAGGTTGGTGGAGTCGGTACGCATGTAGGTGATGTAGCCCGCTTCATACAAGCGCTGGGCCATCATCATGGTCTTTTTCACGCCGAAGCCGAGGCGATTGCTCGCCGCCTGCTGCAGCGTGGAGGTGATGAACGGCGCCGAGGGCTTGCTGCTGGTGGGCTTGTCTTCACGCTTGAGCACGCTGTAGGACGAGTCCTTGAGCTTGGCCAGGGCGGCCATGGCCTGGGCTTCGTTCAGCGGCTTGAAGGCTTCGCCTTTTTCCCGGGCGACGGCGAAGCGCACTTTGGCGTCCTTGGCGGTACCGAGGTCGGCGTGGATGTCCCAGTACTCTTCAGGGATGAAGGCACGGATTTCCCGCTCGCGCTCCACCACCAGCTTCACGGCCACCGATTGCACACGGCCTGCCGACAGACCGCGGGCGATCTTGGCCCACAGCAGCGGGGAAACCATATAGCCGACCACGCGATCGAGAAAGCGCCGCGCCTGCTGAGCATTAACGCGATCGATGTCGAGTTCGCCCGGCTTGGAAAACGCTTCCTGGATGGCCTTTTTGGTGATTTCGTTGAACACCACGCGCTTGTAGCGGCTGTCGTCACCACCGATGGCTTCGCGCAGGTGCCACGCAATGGCTTCCCCCTCGCGATCCAAGTCGGTTGCGAGATAGATGGTGTCAGCATCCTTGGCCAGGCGGCGCAATTCCTCGATGACCTTCTCTTTGCCCGGAAGGATCTCGTACTTGGCTTTCCAGCCGTGTTCGGGATCGACCCCCATGCGAGCGATCAACGTATTGCGCGCTTTTTCCTTGGCCGTCAGTACCGGGCCCTCGGCCGCCGCCTTGCCGCGCTTGGCAGCGGGCTCCTTGCTGGCGCTCGCCGAACCGCTGGTGGGCAGGTCTCGGATATGGCCGATACTCGACTTCACCACGTATTGGTTGCCCAGATACTTGTTGATGGTCTTGGCCTTAGCCGGGGATTCCACAATGACCAGCGATTTGCCCATGGATCGGAAAATTCCTGAATACAGATAAATGAAAGGCGCGTGGCGCCTGTCGAGGCCCCGCTATATATAGTGGCAAAACCATGAGGTCAAGCGCGATAGCTAAACGCCACTAGCTTTTTCGGTGTCCCAAGGGGTGGTTTCGGCCTGCACCAAAGCAAAGCGTGGGACCTGCTCGCCGTCAACCTCGACAGACTCCAGAAACATGCTCAGCGGTCGTACCCAGAGGCCGAATTCGCCGTACAGGGCCTGATAGCACACGACTTGCTCTTGCGTCTCGGAGTGACGCGCCACTCCGAAAACACGGTACTGCGGACCTTTGTAATGACGGTAAAGTCCGGGCTGCAACTGCATCCTGTGCCTCGCTTGAAAATAAATATGCTGAAAAACAAAAACCGGGGCACCTGGCCCCGGCTTTCACACCGCTGCGATCAGATTCGTTCGAAGACGGTGGTGATGCCCTGGCCCAGACCAATGCACATGGTAGACACCCCGAGGGTGCCGCCGTTCTGTTTCATCACGTTGAGCAAAGTGCCGGAAATCCGCGCACCGGAGCAGCCAAACGGATGACCCAAAGCAATGGCGCCGCCGTGCAGGTTAACCTTCTCGTTCATCTTGTCGAGCACTTTCAGATCCTTGAGCACTGGCAGTGCCTGTGCCGCGAAGGCTTCGTTGAGCTCGAAGAAGTCGATGTCGGAGATGCTCAGACCCGCGCGCTTGAGGGCTTTCTGGGTCGCTGGCACCGGACCGTAGCCCATGATCGCCGGGTCGACACCCGCGACCGCCATGGAGCGAATCACCGCCAGCGGCTGGATGCCCAGGTCCTGAGCGCGCTGGGCCGACATGACGATCATGCACGAGGCACCGTCGGTAATCTGCGAGGACGTACCTGCCGTTACCGTACCACCTTTGGGGTTGAACGCCGGCTTGAGGGCCGCAAGGCTTTCAAGGGTGGTGTCGGGACGGATGGTCTCGTCATAGTCGAAGACTTTGAGGAACCCGTTTTCGTCATACCCCTGCATCGGGATGATTTCATCCTTGAACTTGCCTTCCAGCGTGGCCTTGTGAGCCAACTGATGGGAGCGCAAGCCGAAAGCGTCCTGAGCCTCGCGGGTGATGCCGTGCATCTTGCCAAGCATTTCGGCGGTCAAGCCCATCATGCCCGAAGCCTTGGCCGCGTAGAGCGACAGGTGCGGGTTGGGATCGACGCCATGCATCATGCTGACGTGCCCCATGTGCTCGACGCCGCCGATGACGAAGACATCACCGTTGCCCGTCATGATCGCCTGCGCCGCGGTGTGCAGCGCGCTCATCGACGAACCGCACAGGCGGCTGACGGTTTGCGCCGCCGATGTGTGCGGGATCGGCGTCATCAGTGAGGCCATGCGGGCGATGTTCCAGCCCTGCTCCAGGGTCTGGTTGACGCAGCCCCAGATCACGTCCTCGACTTCGTTCGGGTCGACCTTGGGGTTGCGTGCCAGCAACTCGGTGATCAAGTGCGCCGACATGTCCTCGGCGCGGGTATTGCGGTGCATGCCGCCCTTGGAGCGGCCCATGGGAGTACGACCGAAGTCGACAATCACCACATCTCTTGGATTCAAGCTCATAAATTCTATCTCGCTCAGGTGTCGGGCGGCTCAGCCGAAGAAACGCTGGCCGTTGCTGGCCATTGCACGCAGTTTTTCGGTGGGTTGGTAAAGCGGCCCCAGTTCGGCGTACTTGTCAGCCAGGGCGACGAACTCGGCCACGCCGACTGCATCGATATAGCGCAACGCACCGCCACGGAACGGCGGGAAGCCAATGCCATAGACCAGGCCCATGTCGGCCTCGGCGGCGGTTTCGACGATGCCATCTTCCAGGCAACGCACTGTCTCGAGGCACAGCGGGATCATCATCCAGTTGATGATGTCCTCGTCGCTGAGCTCACGCTGTTCATAGATCACGGGTTTGAGTACGTCCAACACCGCTGCATCGAATACCTTCTTCGGCTTGCCGCTCTTGTCGGTTTCATACGAATAGAAGCCTTTGCCGTTCTTCTGGCCCAGGCGGTTGGCTTCGTACAACACGTCGATGGCGCTGGCGCGCTCGTCCTTCATGCGGTCAGGGAAGCCTTCGGCCATAACGTCACGACCGTGGTGCCCAGTGTCGATACCGACCACGTCCATCAGGTAGGCCGGGCCCATCGGCCAGCCGAACTTCTCCATGATCTTGTCGATGCGCACGAAGTCCACACCGGCGCTGACCAGACGGGCGAAGCCGCCGAAATACGGGAATAGCACACGGTTGACCAGGAAACCCGGGCAATCGTTGACGACGATTGGGTTCTTGCCCATTTTCTTCGCGTAGGCAACGGTGGTAGCGACGGCCTCCTCACTGGAATGCTCACCGCGAATGACTTCCACCAGCGGCATCATGTGCACCGGATTGAAGAAGTGCATGCCGACGAAGTCCTGTGGACGCTTGAGCGCCTTGGCCAGCAAGGTGATGGAGATGGTCGAGGTATTGGAGGCCAGGATGGTGCCCTCCTTGACCTGCCCTTCGACCTCGGCGAGCACGGCTTGCTTGACCTTGGGGTTCTCCACCACGGCCTCGATGACAATGTCGACATGGCCGAAATCGCCATAGGACAGGGTCGGACGAATGGCATTGAGCGCCTCGGCCATTTTCGCCGGGGTCAGGCGGCCTTTTTCGACACGCTTGCCCAAGAGCTTGGCGGCTTCGGCCAGACCTTGCTCGATACCTTTTTCGTTGATGTCCTTCATCAGGATCGGCGTGCCCTTGAGGGCCGACTGGTAGGCGATGCCGCCACCCATGATGCCGGCGCCGAGCACGGCGGCCTGGGACACGTTACGAGCGATCTTATCGTAGGCCTTGGCTTTGCGCTTGAGCTCCTGATCGTTGAGGAACAGGCCGATCAGGCTCTCGGCAGCCGAGGTCTTGGCCAGTTTCACGAAGCCCGCGGCTTCGACTTCGATGGCCTTGTCGCGACCGAAGTTGGCGGCCTTCTGGATGGTCTTGATGGCTTCGACCGGCGCCGGGTAGTTCGGGCCAGCCTGACCCGCAACGAAGCCCTTGGCAGTCTCGAAGGCCATCATCTGTTCGATAGCGTTGAGCTTGATCTTTTCAAGCTTGGGCTGACGCTTGACCTTGTGATCGAACTCGCCACTGATGGCGCGGCCGAGCAGGTCCAGCGCAGCATCGCGCAGTTTCTGCGGGACCACGACGGCGTCGACGGCACCGACTTTCAAGGCGTCATCGGCACGGTTTTCCTTGCCCGAGGCGATCCACTCGATGGCGTTGTCGACACCGATCACTCGCGGCAGACGTACGGTACCGCCAAAGCCAGGGTAGATGCCGAGCTTGACTTCGGGCAGGCCGATCTTGGCCTCGCTGGACATCACTCGGTAATCCGCTGCCAAGGCGATTTCCAGGCCGCCACCCAAGGCGATGCCGTTGATAGCGACCACGGTCGGCACGGCGAGGTCTTCGAAATCGCTGAAGATCCGGTTGACTTCGAGGTTGCCGGCGAGCAGTTCGGCGTCCGGCAGTTTGAAGTTGTCAACGAACTCGGTGATGTCGGCACCGACGATGAACACGTCCTTGCCGCTACTGACGAGCACGCCTTTGACCGAGGCATTGGCCTTTATGGCCTCGATGGCCTGGCGCAGCTCGCTCAGGGTCAGACGGTTGAATTTGTTGACGGACTCGCCCTTGAGGTCGAACTTGAGTTCGACGATGCCGCTTTCAAGAGCCGTAACCGTGATGGCTTTACCTTCGTAAATCATCAACTGATCTCCAGGATAGGGGAGCTGAACGGTACACGCCGAGCGCGGACTGCTGGCTTGCCGAGGCGATGAAGCCTTGGCACGAACCCGCATCTGCATCACCCGTCGGCGCTTATTGTAGGGATTGTGTAGAACGTCGTTTGCTGGCAAACGCTCAATTCATACGCCCGTTTGATTGGGGTACGCACACCATCACGGAAATTCGCCCGATTGTCAATCGGACTAAACGTGCGGTATCTGCCCGACTTAACGGTCACTTTTTGAACGGCATACAGCGCCAACCGCACCACCGGTCGACGGTGCGTACAGACATACAATAGCAGGCCGGGATGACAGGTTGGCCGCGAACAACCCGCAGGAAAAATTGCTAGCGATGATCGAAATAGGCGAGATTTTTATTTTTCACAGGCGTATCATCGCCTCCATCGAATTACCGGCCTGCCTGGCCACACCCAGCCCGACGCTTGCTATCGGGCTTTTTATTGCCTGTGATTTGCCACTTCCCGCTCCCAATGGGATCAGGCGAGCGCTTCAAGCACCTTAGCAATGTCTTGAAGCACTTCTTCTTCGCCCTTCTCGCCCCAGTACAACGACAGCAGTTGCGGCCCTGCTTCTATCTTGAACACGTTGCCCGGCAGCCGCGCGAATAGCGCCTGCAGGTGCGGCTCCTGCAAGGGCTCGCGCCATTGATTGAGCCATTGGCCGGGCGTGCTTTGCCAATAGGCCCACTGGTCCGTCCGGCCCTGGCGACGCGGCCGATGGTACTGCGCACAGGGATCTGGCGCCGGCTGGCCCAGCCAGTGTGGCCATTGCACAGGCGTCAGTTGCATTGCCAGGCCCATACGCCGCGCAGCCATGCGCAAGCTCATCTTGCCGCTCTGATTACGGCTCGGCCGCAGCCAGGCCAGCGGACTTAAAATCAGCGCAAGGATTGACAGCACTATCCAGACCGTCATATGAGTAGCCCCCACAAAGCGTTGTGAAATGAGTAGCTTGGCGGTGTTTTGACCCGCTCGGCTGGAAACCGGCCATACTTAGGCCAATAGAATCGTCTGGAGTGCTCTCATGTCCTACCAACATATTCTGGTCGCCGTGGACCTGACCGAGGAATGCGACCCGGTCATCAAGCGCGCCCGGGATCTCGCCGGGTTGTCCCAGGCCAAGCTGTCCCTGGTACATATCGTCGAACCCATGGCCATGGCGTTCGGTGGCGACGTGCCGATGGACCTCTCGCAACTGCAACAGCAGCAGTTCGACCAGGCCAAGGAGCGCCTGGAACGGCTGATTACCAAGTATCCGGAACTGACCAAGGAAAACTCGCACCTGACCTATGGCCAGCCGCGCCAGGAAATCCATGGCCTGGCCAAGGAACAGAACTGCGACTTGATCGTCGTGGGCAGCCACGGCCGCCATGGCCTGGCATTGCTGCTGGGGTCGACGGCCAATGACATTCTGCATGGCGCGTCGTGCGACGTGCTTGCCGTGCGCCTGGTAAAAGACAAGCCTACCGAAAAAGCCTGATCAAATGCCTGTTGTGGGAGCGGCCTCTGCTCGCGAAGCTTGGATCTGAAGAGCTTCGCGGGCCGAGCACGCTCCCGCCGAGCGCGGACGCACGTCTCAGCTATCGAGTTCAGCCCAGCGCTCGACCAGGCCATCCAATTGCACCTGAGCCAGTTCCAGCTGCGCCAACACTGCGCTAGTCTGCTCCGACGACTTCTGATAGAAGGTCGGCGAGGCGATATCGGCTTCCAGTGCGGCGATCTTCTGCTCCGCCTCGTCGATCTGGCTGGGCAGCATCTCCAGCTCGCGCTGCAACTTGTAGCTGAGCTTTTTCTTCGCCGGTGCAACGGCTTGCGCGGCAGGCGCTACAGTCGCTTCGGTTTTTTCGACTACCGCACTATTGAGCTCGGCCTTGCCGGACTTGTTTTCGGTCACGCCCAGCAGACGCGGCGAACCGCCCTGACGAATCCAGTCCTGATAACCACCAACGTACTCGCGCACCAGGCCCTCGCCTTCGAACACCAGGGTGCTGGTGACCACGTTGTCGAGGAATGCCCGGTCGTGGCTGACCATCAGCACGGTGCCCTTGAAGTTCGACAGCACTTCTTCAAGCAGCTCCAGCGTCTCGACGTCGAGGTCGTTGGTCGGTTCGTCGAGCACCAGCAGGTTGGCCGGCTTGCTGAACAGCTTGGCCAGCAAGAGCCGCGCGCGCTCACCGCCCGATAGGGCCTTGACCGGCGTACGTGCGCGCTGCGGACTGAACAGGAAATCGCCCAGGTAGCTCAGCACGTGACGGCTCTGACCGTCGATATCGATGAAATCGCGGCCTTCGGCGAGGTTGTCGATCACGGTCTTTTCCAGATCCAGTTGCATGCGCATCTGGTCGAAATAGGCCACTTCGATCTTGGTCCCCTCGCTGACCGTGCCGCTCGACGGCTGCAGGTCGCCGAGCATCAGCTTGAGCAAGGTGGTCTTGCCGGTGCCGTTGGCACCCAGCAGGCCAATGCGATCCTGGCGCTGCAGGACCATGGAGAAGTCCTTGACCAGGAACGGGCCACCCGGGTGGGCGAAGCTGACGTTCTCGAGAACCATTACCTGCTTGCCCGACTTCTCGGCCACGTCGAGCTGGATATTGGCCTTGCCCGTGCGTTCACGACGGTCACTGCGTTCGTTGCGCAACGCCTTGAGGGCGCGCACGCGGCCTTCGTTGCGGGTGCGGCGGGCCTTGATGCCCTGGCGAATCCAGACTTCTTCCTGGGCCAGCTTCTTGTCGAACAAGGCGTTGGCTGTTTCTTCAGCGGCCAGCGCGGCCTCTTTGTGCACCAGGAAGCTGGCATAGTCGCCGTTCCAGTCGATCAGACCGCCACGGTCCAGCTCGAGGATGCGCGTGGCCAGGTTCTGCAGGAAGGAACGGTCGTGAGTGATGAACAGCACGGCGCCGCCAAAACCGCTCAGGGCCTCTTCGAGCCAGGCGATCGCACCGATATCCAAGTGGTTGGTCGGTTCGTCGAGCAGCAGCAGGTCGGGCTCGGAGACCAGCGCCTGGGCCAGCAGCACGCGCCGGCGCCAGCCACCGGACAGTTCGGCCAGGGTCTTGTCGGCCGGCAGTTGCAGGCGGCTCAGGGTGCTGTCGACCAGTTGCTGCAGGCGCCAGCCGTCTCGGGCTTCGAGGTCGGACTGGACATGCATGAGCTTGGTCAGGTCTTCATCGGTGACGATGTTCTGGCTCAGGTGATGGTATTCGGCGAGCAATGCGCCCACGCCATCCAGGCCTTCGGCAACCACGTCGAATACCGTGCGCTCGTCGGCGCGCGGGAGCTCCTGTGGTAACTCGCCGATCTTCAGCCCGGGGGCGCGCCAGACGGAGCCTTCATCGGGCTTCTGGTCGCCTTTGACCAGATGCATCATGCTCGACTTGCCAGTACCGTTGCGGCCGATGATGCACACCCGCTCTCCTCGGGCGATCTGCCAGGACACTTTGTCCAACAACGGCATCGCGCCGAAAGCGAGGGACACTTCGCTTAATTTGAGCAGGGTCATGAGCTTCTCCAAAATCGGGGGCGCATTCTACCCGTTATACGGGCTCAGTGCAGTAAGTGACGCGATAATGACACGCCCCACAGCCACGGCGCAGACAATCCGACCGCTCACAATCAGATACAAGCACAGCGCTTTCATCGCGAGAGGCTAAAGGCTAAGCTACAGCGCTATTGTGTAACACCCATGGTATGTGACGCCGTGCATGGCGCCGCCTGTTCTGTTTTATCTGCCCGGAAGTCTCATGCGCAGTCGCCTGTTCTGTCTGTTGTCCTGCCTTGTCTTGTCCACGCTCGCGATCAACAGTGCCCAGGCAGTCGACCTGACACTTCAACGCCAGTACTACGACGATGCCAAACGCGCCTTGGCCAAGGGTGATTCCGGGCCCTACTTGCGCAATCGCGCGGCGCTGGCCGACTACCCGCTGGAATCGTACCTGGCCTACGACGAGCTCACCGCTCGCCTGAACACCGCCAGTAACGAAGAAATCGAGCAATTCCTCGCCCAGCACGGCGATCTGCCTCAGGCCAACTGGATGATTCTGCGCTGGCTGCGCATGCTGGCCGACCGTGGCGATTGGGACACCTTCGCAAAGTACTATGACCCCAAGCTCAATTTCACCGAACTGGACTGCCTCAACGGTCAATACCAACTGAGCCATAACCTGCGCGCCGAAGGCTATGCCACCGCCGAAAAACTCTGGAACGTCGGCAAGGACCAGCCCACCACCTGCGACCCGCTGTTCGCACGCTGGGCCGCCGAAGGCCAGCTGACTGAACAGAAACGCTGGAATCGCGCCAAACTGGCGGCCCAGGCACGCAATTACTCGCTGGCCACACGCCTGGTCAACAGCCTCAACACCCTCGCCCCGCAAGGTAAACTCCTCCTCAGCGTGGCGCAAAAGCCCGAACTGCTGAGCCAGCCGAGTTTGTTCGTGCCAGCCGACGAAGCCATGTCCGACGTCGTCAGCCTGGGCTTGCGCCGGCTCGCCAAGCAGGACCCGGATCAGGCCATGGGCGAGCTGGACAACTATGCCAGCTCCATGCGCTTCTCCCGCGACGAAAAGGTCGCCATCGCTCGCGAAATCGGCCTGACCCTGGCCCGCCGCTACGATCCGCGCGCCTTGGACCTGATGACCCAGTACGACCCGGAACTGGTCGACGATACCGTCACCGAATGGCGCCTGCGCCTGCTATTGCGCCTGGGCCGCTGGCAGGATGCGTACGACCTCACCCGCAAGCTGCACGGCGACCTGGCCGCCAGCAATCGCTGGCACTACTGGCAGGCCCGCGCACTCGAGCTGGCACAACCGCAAAATCCGCAAGTACCGGCCTTGTACAAAGTGGTCGCGCGGGAACGTGATTTCTATGGTTTCCTGGCTGCCGACCGAATTCAAGCGCCCTATCAGGTACTCAACAAGCCGCTGGTTTTGACCCCGCAGACCGTCACCACCGTTCGCAAGGCCCCCGGCATCCAGCGCGCTCTGGAGCTGCTCGACCGAGGTCAAGTGGTCGATGCGCGCCGCGAGTGGTATCACGCCACTCGCCGCTTCAGCCGCGACGAGATGGTCGCCCAGGCGAAGATGGCCTACGACATGGGCTGGTACTTTCCTGCCATCCGTACCATCAGCCAGGCGCAATACTGGGATGACCTGACCATTCGCTTCCCGATGGCACACCGCGACGCTCTGGTACGCGAAGCCGGCCTGCGGGGTTTGCATTCGAGCTGGGTATTTGCCATCACCCGCCAGGAATCGGCCTTTATGGAAGATGCCCGTTCCGGCGTCGGCGCCATGGGCCTGATGCAGTTGATGCCAGCCACCGCCAAGGAAACCTCGCGCAAGTTCAGCATCCCGCTGGCCTCGCCCGCGCAGGTGTTGGATCCGGACAAAAACATCCAGCTGGGCGCTGCCTACCTGAGTTCGGTACACGCGCAGTTCAATGGCAATCGGGTGCTCGCTACCGCCGCTTACAATGCCGGGCCCGGCCGCGTGCGCCAGTGGCTCAAGGGCGCCAATCACTTGAGCTTCGACGTATGGGTCGAGTCGATCCCCTTCGATGAAACCCGTCAGTACGTGCAAAACGTCCTGTCGTATGCAGTCATCTATGGACAGAAACTCAACGCGCCGCAACCGATCGTCGACTGGCATGAGCGGTTCTTCGACGATCTTTGACGGTAGCTCGAACAGCGCTGGCAACACTGGCGTTGTCGCCGGCAAGCCTTGCTCCCACAGGTGTTTGACTCAAGGTGGGTCAACACTGTGCAAGCAAGGGTTGCCCGCGAAGAGGCCGGTCTGCCCGACCACGCTCTGCGCACTATTCCAGAATCTCGACAGCCATCCCAACCTGCAGATGCCCTGCACCATCCGGCACCAGGTTCTGGCCGAACATGATGCCGTCGCTTTGCTTGCGATAAGTCAGCAGCGTGGTCATAGGTTCGCGATCGGCACTGCGCTCTCCGGTCAGCGGATCCAGTGTGGTGAGGATGCAGCGGCTGCAGGGCTTGACCACCCGAAAATCGGTTTGGCCGATACGGATGCGCTTCCAGCCATCCTCCGCGAACGCTTCGCTGCCCCCAATCACCAGGTTGGGTCGAAAGCGCAGCATTTCCATCGGCCTTCCGATGCGGCTCGACAGATCTTCCAGCGACGCCTGACCGATCAGCAATAACGGAAAGCCATCGGCAAAGGCCACCCTGTCCCCCGGCTCGCCATAGCCCGCCTCTACAGTCCGCGCCCGCGCCTCAGGTACTTGCACCAGACGGGTCGGCTTGCCCACGAACTCGCTCAACCAGGCCGCGGCAGCGTCACCGGCATCCGGCACCCGCAGCGAGTCTTTCCAAATAGTCACACCGCGCAGGTTCTGGTCAGCCGCAGGCAGCGCCACCGACAGGGCAGGCATACCTGCAGCACTGAGGGTCAGCCCACCGCTGTCGGTATAGCGCGCACCGAGCTGGCTCATTTTGCCAACGGCGCGCTGAGTGAGGAAACGCCCGGTGGCTTCGTCGACCAGCATCCAGCGTCGGTCACCCTGCAAGCCGAGCAGGTCAACGGCTGAACCTTGCAACGGCTCGGCGATGGCGGACTTGAGGGGATAGCGGTAGAGGGCGCTCAGGTGCATGATCGTGCCTTGCGATGACGAGAAAAGCGCAGTCTATCGCAAGCGATCCTGCGCCCGAAGGCGCAATTGGCAGGAAATGAAAAGCGGCGCAGCCGCGAATCAATGCTGGTCGAGCATCAGCCGTTCGCGCACCACTTCCACCAGCCGATCGGGCTGGAATTTGGAGAGGAAATTGTCGCAACCGACTTTCTTCACCATCGACTCGTTGAAACTGCCCGACAATGACGTGTGCAACACTACATACAAGCCACGCAGACGGGGATCCTGACGGATTTCGGTGGTCAAGCGATAACCGTCCATTTCCGGCATTTCAGCGTCAGTGAAGACCATCAGTAGCTTGTCGGTCATGTTCTCGCCACTGTCGGCCCAGGCCTTGAGTTTCTGCAGGCCCTTGAGCCCGTCACTGGCGGTGTGCAGCTTCAATCCCAGTTGCGACAGGGTACCGCGCAGCTGGGACAGGGCGACGCTAGAGTCATCCACCAAGAGCACCTCGCGACCGCGCGCGCGCTCGAGCACCGGGTCGGCAAGTTTTTCGCTGGACACCTTGCCGCTGTACGGGACGATCTCGGCCAGTACTTTCTCGACGTCGATGATTTCCACCAACTGCTCGTCGACCTTGCTGATGGCCGTCAGGTAATGCTGGCGACCGGCACTGGTGGGCGGCGGCATGATCGCTTCCCAGTTCATGTTGACGATGCGGTCCACACCGCCTACCAGAAACGCCTGCACCGAGCGGTTGTACTCGGTAACGATGATGGTGCTGTTAGGCCCCGGGATCAGCGGCCGCATACCGATTGCCTGAGACAGGTCGATCACCGGCAACGTTTGCCCGCGCAGGTTGACCACGCCACAGACGAAGGCATGGCGCTGAGGCATCAGCGTCAGCTTGGGCAACTGTAAAACTTCCTGAACCTTGAACACGTTGATCGCGAACAACTGGCGACCCGCCAGGCGGAACATCAGGATCTCCAGGCGATTCTCACCCACCAGTTGAGTGCGTTGGTCTACCGTATCGAGAATGCCGGCCATTAAGAAAGGCTCCTGGTGATGGAACTGAGTCAATACATGGGAGTCGTATCGGCGTGAAATGTGGAAACTTGACGCACTCGTCGCTTAATATTTCACATTTGGATGATATCACTTTAATATCAAGCTACTCTACAAACCCCGCCGTTCAACATCGCGCTGACCCCTATCGGGGAATCCCCTATACCCTCGATCAGGTTTAGCCTGATATTCGGTTCTCAAGATTGTCATTAATGTGACGCCATTCTCATTGTTGAATGGAGCCTCCCCATTGGTCGCTTTCACAATTGGCAGCCCTGGCTTTCCCGTGGGCGGTGTCGTGGAACCGACGCTATGCTTTGGCGACCAGGCCGGATCCGGGAGATCGTGCATGCAAGACAACATTTCAGCGCCCGACGGGCTGGCGGAGTTTTTGCAGGACGCCAACACCCTGCTCAATCGCCTGAACGAGTGCCATAGCCACCTGGAAATGATCGGCAATGATCCTGATGCCGCTCGTGGCCTGTGCAGCGCTCTGCAGACGCTTGCCGCGCGCGCACGTCGCTTGGGTATCGCCGAACTTGCCGATTTCTCTTCGAAAATCCATTGCCTGCTCAACACCGCCCAGGCGCGAAATCGTCTTCACGACACGCCGCTCAAGACGCTGTCTGCCTGTCTGACGCACCTGGCCTGGCAACTTGAGTTGATCGACCCACGCACCGGCCGGCTCGATCTCGACTCTGAAGAGCAGACCGTACTGGTGGAAGCCCTGGCGGGGACGCTCGAGACCGAACTGCCAAGCCCGTCCCTGCAGAGCAATAGCTAGTACTGACGCGTACGTACTGGGCAGTCCATTTCAAGAAATTTGAGTTTCAAAGTGTTACGATGCCGACTCAGGCGCCCCCATCCGTTCCATCGCAGGCGCTTATAGCCATCCAACTTCGGCGCATGCTCCGGGCATGCCCCTGACGGATTTTCGGCATGACCTGCAACCTCCTGCTGGTGGAAAATCATTTGTTGATCCGCGCCGGCCTGCGTGCATGGATCGATGAATTCGTCGGCTATACGGTCGGCGGAGAATGCAGCGATTGCGCACAAATGGTGGACCGCCTGACGCAATGGGCGCCGGATATCATCCTTCTGGACCTCAAATTGGGCTTGAACCTCGGGCTGCAAGGGATCGCGCAGATGTGCACCGTGTATCCTGCCAGCCGATTCTTGATACTTGCTGACCCCTGCGACCCACAGCTAGTACTTAAGGTCATGCAGGCGGGTGCCCAAGGCTTTCTGCTCAAAAGCGCCAATGACTCGGAGCTGCGTCAGGCACTGGATGCGCTGCGCACCGGCGAGCGCTATCTAAGCCCCAGCATTGCCCACGAGGTGCTCAGCGCGGCGCTATCGAGCGAACAACCGCGCCAGAGCAATGCGCCCATCAGTCGCCTCACCGCCCGACAGCTGGAAATCCTGCGGCTGATCGCCCGTGGCAAATCGACACGCGAAATGGCCACGGGCCTTGGCTTGAGCATCAAGACGGTCGAAAGCCATCGCTCGCAGATCATGAAACGCCTGCAGATTTTCGACGTTGCCGGACTCGTCCTGCATGCCGTGCGCGAAGGCGTGATCAGCCTCGATGACTGAGCAGCGGTGAATGCGCGGGCAAGTGCACCCGAATCGCGCGCGGCAGCGCCTCGAAACGCAGGCTATCGCCCTGTAACGGTTCGCCATCCAGATTGATGTCCAGCCCCTGCGAGCTCTTGATCTCCACCCATGGCAGCCTTGCGCGCACGAACATCCGGTCCAGCCCCAGACCGCCCGCCAGCAGATCTTTCAAGGTGCCCACCAGCTCGGTCGGCGCCGGCAGAATACTGACATCCAGCAGACCGTCGTCGGCCACCGCCTGCGGACACAGCACGTGGCCGCCACCCGCCTGACGGCCATTACCGATGCCTAGCGCGAGCATCTCACCTTGCCACTGGAAGTCCGGCCCGTGAAACTCGCCATAGGCGCTACGCAGCTCGCTGAATCGCGACAGTCCGGTGAACAGGTAGGCAGCGCCGCCCAGCACCTTTTTCAGGTCTTCGGACGTATTGGCGGTCACCTGACTGCCAAAGCCGCCCGTGGCCATATTCAAGAACATCTGCCCGCCGACCTTGCCCAGGTCGATGGCGCTGGCAGGCAGATCCAGCAACGCCAGGGCCGCGCCGGGCTCAAGCGACACCTCGGCAGCACGGGCAAAGTCATTGGCGGTACCTAATGGCAGCAACGCCAGCGTCGCCTCGGTGCCCGCCTCGGCCATGGCCTGGGCGACCTCGCGCAGGGTACCGTCGCCGCCCCCTGCTATCAGATGCAGATACCCCGCAGCGAGTGCCTCCGTCACCAGGCGCTGGGCATCGCCGGCTTCCCAGGTGACCCGCACGGCAATGTGCCAGCCCCCGGCTCGCTTGTCTTCGACGGCCGTACGCACATCTTCGTTGAGGGCCTGCTTGCCATGCAGAATCAGTAGCGCCTTGCGCTCAGTCATGCTTCAGTACTCCGTCAGCTGTTCAACAAGATGTGATGTGGACCACGATAAGCAGAAAAAAAGCCATGATGGATTGAAACAATCAGTGCCATCAGGCATGATGGCACGACAAATTAATGACCCTGCCGACCAAAGGCGATTGAACTTGCCATTAATTTGACTATCATGTTCACTATATCTCGAACTGTATTCTCCTCGCCTTGACGACTTCCCATGTCGCCATGTGGCGGTAGCATCAATGCGACCCATTACAAGTCTATCGACGCAGCCCCCCGACACGCTCCGGGTGGGCGCGCAACGCATCCTGTTTGCCTGATCCCACATCCCGCCTCGCCTGCACGCCGCCGCGCGCCGTGCCGGTGACCATTACTGCTATCGCTCTGCACTTATCCTGCGCCGCCATGAAGGCTGTGCACTCGACCGATCATGAGGTTTCGTATGGGCACTCTTATTCCTTGCATCATCGCTGGCGGCGCTGGCACACGTTTGTGGCCCGTTTCCCGTGAAGCCATGCCCAAGCCATTCATGCGCTTGCCAGATGGCGAGAGCCTGCTGCAAAAGACGTTCAAGCGCGCCAAGGCCCTGCCTGGCGTCGAGCGCATCGTCACGGTGACCAACCGCGAAGTGTTCTTCCGCACGCTGGACGAACACCGTGCACTCAACCAGAAGGCCCCCGTGGCGCTGGACTTCCTGCTGGAGCCCGCCGGGCGCAACACCGCGCCAGCCATTGCCGTCGCCGCACTGCACATTGCCACGCAATATGGCAGCGATGCACAAATGCTGGTATTGCCAGCCGATCACCTGATCCGCGACCAGGCCGCCTTCGAAGCCGCCGTCAGCACCGCCCAGACGCTCGCCGATCAAGGCCTGCTGGTGACCTTCGGGCTGCTGCCCACTGCACCGGAAACCGGCTTCGGCTACATCGAAAAAGGTGCTCCTATCGGCGAGGATGCTTATCAGGTTGCCTGCTTCAAGGAAAAACCTGACGCTGCTACTGCCCAGACGTACGTCGACGGCGGCCAGCACCTGTGGAACGCCGGCATGTTCTGCATGCGCGCGGGCAACATCATCGAACAGCTGGAAATTCATGCACCGGACGTACTGGAGGCCGCGCGCACTTGCCTGGCGCTCAGTCACAGCAAGACTGGCGACAGCGAGTTGCAGCTCGAACTCGAAAGCACCACTTTCGCCTTGGCACCGGATATCTCCATCGACTACGCCGTCATGGAGCGTTCCAACCGCGTGGCGGTGATCCCTTGCCAATTGGGCTGGAGCGATATCGGTTCCTGGCAGGCGGTGCGCGAACTGACCCCCGCCGATGTCAACGGCAACCAGTGCAATGGCGAGACCGTGCTGCACGACGTGAGCAACTGCTATATCGACTCGCCTCGTCGGGTGGTAGGCGCCATAGGCCTGGACAACCTGATTATCATCGACACCCCGGACGCGCTGCTGATCGCCGACGCCAGCCGCAGCCAGGACGTCAGGCTGATCGCCCAGGAGCTCAAGCGTCAGGACCACGACGCCTACCGCCTGCACCGTACCGTGACCCGCCCGTGGGGTACCTACACCATCCTCGAGGAAGGCAAGCGCTTCAAGATCAAGCGCATCGTCGTACGTCCAGGTGGCTCGCTGTCGCTGCAGATGCATCACCACCGCAGCGAACACTGGATCGTGGTCTCGGGCATGGCGACGGTCACCAACGATGATCGCGAGTTCATGCTCGATACCAACGAGTCGACCTTCATCAAGCCAGGTCGCGTGCACCGCCTGGTAAACCCTGGGGTGATCGACCTGGTGATGATCGAGGTGCAGAGCGGCGAATACCTCGGCGAAGACGACATCGTGCGCTTCACCGATATCTACGGCCGGGTACCCGAGAAAGCCAAGAGCTGAAAACCCTCAGCCGAGTAGCTCACTCAAGGGAATGAAGACCACCGGCTCGCCGGCCTGCAAGGTCCGCTCTTCGCGCACCTCCACCAGGCCCTGAGCCCAGGCTGCACTGCGCAGCACGCCTGAACTCTGGTTGGGATAGATCACCGCCCGACCATTCTCCAGGCGTGCACGCAGGTATTCCCGACGATTGCCGGCACGCGGCCAATCGAAGCCGGCCGGCACGCTGAACTGCAAGGGAGTGACGTCCTGCACACCCAGGCGGCGCAGCAGATAGGGCCGGGCCAGCAGCGCAAATGTCACCAGCGTTGACGCCGGATTACCCGGCAACCCGATCACCGGCACCCCACGGAACTGGCCACAGGTCAGTGGCTTGCCGGGCTTGATCGCCAACTTCCAGAGCGCCAGCTCCCCCTCCTCCCGCAGCGCGATGCCGAGAAAATCAGCCTCGCCGACCGACACCCCGCCCGTACTCAAGATCAGATCGACCTCTCGCAACTCGCCCAGGCGCGCGCGGGTACGGTCCAGATCATCCGGCAAGATCCCCGCATCCACCACGTCACACCCCAAACGCGTCAACCAGCTGATCAGCAACTGCCGATTGCTGTTGTAGATCTGCCCCGGCCCTAGCGGCTGCCCTGGCTCGACCAGTTCATCACCCGTGGACAACACCGCCACTCGGGCCCGACGCGCCACTTGCAACTCGGCACGCCCTAACGACGCCGCCAATCCCAGTTCGATGGCACTGAGCAGGGTGCCTGCTGCTAGCACCAACTCCCCGACCCGCGTTTCCTGCCCTTGCGGTCGAACATTCTGACCGACCGCGATGGGCTCGACGAAGCGCACACGCTCGTCACCCAGGATCTCGGCGTTTTCCTGCATCTCGACGCAATCGGCGCCCGCTGGCAACGGCGCCCCCGTGAAAATCCGCGCGCACGTGCCCGGCTGCAGCGGTGCTGGCGCCTGGCCCGCAAAGATACGCTGACTGACCGGCAACGGCGTACCGGTCCAGTCTGCGCATCGAAAGGCATAACCATCCATGGCGCTGTTTGGCCATGGCGGTAGATCGAGGCCGGCGACCAGGTCCTCGGCCAGCACACGACCATGAGCCGCCGCCAGCGCTACTGTCTCACGCTCGATGATCGGGGTCGCGTCGGCCATTGCCAGCAATTGCGCCAGCGCCCGTTCCAGCGGCATCAGCGGCTTTGCCGCGCCCAACTCAGCCACGGCTGGCGCAGGGTTCGGCCTGCTTCAAGTGCACGACGAAATTGCACGGCCGATGGCGTATATCCAGTTGCTCGGCGAGGATGCCGTCCCAGCCGGTTCGACACGCATTGGTCGAGCCTGGCAAGCACACCACCAGCGTGCCGTTCGCCAGCCCGGCCAGCGCGCGCGACTGCACGGTAGAAGTGCCGATATCGGCCACGGAAATCTGCCGAAACAGCTCACCAAAACCATCCACTTGCTTGTCGAGCAGGCAGCTGACGGCTTCCGGAGTGCTGTCGCGCCCGGTGAAACCGGTGCCGCCGGTGATCAACACCACTTGCACCACGTCTTCAGCAATCCAGTGCGCGACCTGGGCGCGAATGCGGTACAGATCATCCTTGAGCAACACGCGCTCGGCCAGTGAGTGACCGGCAGCGGTCAATCGATCGACGAACAGCTGACCTGAGGTATCGGTTTCCAGCGTGCGTGTGTCGCTGACAGTGAGTACCGCAATATTGAGCGGCACAAAAGGTACATCGGCCTTGGGCTTCATGGGCTAGGTCCAGTTGTTCAAATAGATGCGCGGTGTTATATCACAGCCTCGCTTCCCTACGCCTGCCGAGACCCGCCATGCCTGCTGATCTGCCTTTGACACCCTGCTCGGTACTGCTGCTGGCCGGCGGCCGGGGCCAGCGCATGGGCGGTCGCGACAAGGGCTTGGTGCACTGGCGCGGCCAGCCGCTGATCGCGCATTTGCAGGCCCTGGTGCGATCGCTGGGCGATGACCTGATCATCTCTTGCAACCGTAACCCGGCGCAGTACGCCGCGTATGCGGATCGGCTGGTCAGTGACGACAGCGATGACTTCCCTGGCCCTCTGGCGGGTATCCGCGCGGGCCTGGCCGTGGCTCGCCATACCCATCTGCTGGTATTGCCCTGTGACGTCCCGGGCCTGGACGCCTCGCTGCTGCAAGGCCTGTTGCAGTGCGCGGCTCGGCACCCCCAGCAGCCTGTGATGGTGCGTCATGGTGAACACTGGGAGCCGTTGATTTGCATCATTCCGGTGATGCACGCGGCGCTGTTCGAGGGCGCCTGGCATGCGGGCGAGCGCAGCCCGCGCAAGATCCTCCTGGCACTGGACGCGCAGCCGCTGCAATGCCTGCCTGACGACCCACGCCTGGCCAATCTCAATACCCCTGAAGCCCTCGCGCAAACGCACGGTGGTGGCAACGCAAGTATTTAAGAGGTCAGTTATCGATGGAACTTACATTCGCAAACGGGCGTCCGAACAGAGGAGAACAAGCATTACTTACCGGAGAACACCCATGAACCACCGTATTCTGCCCGCCGTCCTGCTCGCCTTGGGCCTTGCCACCCTCGCTGGCTGCGCCAACCCTAGCGTTATCACCCTGAACGACGGGCGTGAAATCCAGACCACCGACACGCCGAAGTATGACGATGACACCGGCTTCTACCAGTTCAAGCAACTGGACGGTAAAGAGACCAAGGTCAACAAGGATCAGGTGCGCACCGTCAAGGAGCTGTGATTCATTGGCCGCTGGATGCGTGATCAAAGACACGCATCCGCGCCGGTGCTTCAAGGATGATCTGCCAAGTGACAACATGCGGTTCGAACGCAATGTCGATTTCGGGGTGTAGCGCAGCCAGGTAGCGCGTCTCGTTCGGGACGAGAAGGCCGCAGGTTCGAATCCTGTCTCCCCGACCAGATTCATGACAGTGGCTTGGGCCGCTGTTAACAAGAAGCTCGCACACAGCGGGCTTTTTTGTTGCCGGTATTTTTGCTGGAGATGGGGTGTGGTCCTTTGCTGCGGGCCTGTGCGGCTCGCCCTGTCCATTGGCCCTTCGCTTAGGCTCAGGGTACCCGCGTTCCGGCACCTGAAGAGAGGGCACGGCGCAATGGGCCATCCCTGGCCCAACGCGCCTGACCCGGCATCCTGCCGGGATCGTCCTCTCTTCAGGCGCCTCCACGCGGCCTGCTGGAGGGGCGGCCGCACAGGCCCGCAGCAAAGGACCAGCCGAGATTCGAGCGATTTCATGAAAGAGCAGACACCACCAATGTCACTGTTCTGCTTTCGAGTCGGCCTTTGGTTCGCCGCCCCATCCAGCAGGCCGCGTGCCGGAGCGCAGGCACCCTGAGCCTAGGCGAAGGGCCAATGCTGGGGCGGCGAACCCAAGGCCGGCTCGAAAGCAGAACCACCCAAAATCCCAATCAACCCCGCCCAACAAAACCGTCATTCAACAATTGCAACCGCAACGCGCTCTCGAACTGGCGTGATTCACCGCTCAACGGATCATCGAATCGCAGCCCCCGAGCCAGCAATTGCAGCGGCTTGGCATAATCGTCCTCAGCCCCATTCGGCTGCACATCCGGATAAAACGGGTCATGCCGGATACACGCCCCCAACGACATCATGTGCACGCGCAACTGATGAGTCTTGCCGGTAATGGGAAAAAGATCATAGCGCCAGAAATCACCCATCTTCTCCCCCACCTGCACCCGGGTCTCGCTGTTGTTCACCCCTGCCACTTCCTGCATGCGAAAAAACGGCTCGCCATGCACCAACCGGCTGCAATGCGTCAGCGGAAAATTCAAGTCCGGCAACGCGGCAGCAACCGCCTGATAATGCTTGTGGATACGCCGCGTGGGGAACAGCGACTGGTAGGCGGAGCGCGTCTCAGGATTGGCCGAGAACAGCACCAGTCCGGCGGTGTGCCGATCGATGCGATGCAGGGGCACCAGATGGGGGTTATCGAGACGCCGGATCAGGCGCCGCAGCAAGGTGTGTTCGACGTATTCACCGGTCGGCGTCACTGGGAGAAAATGCGGCTTGTCGGCCACCACCAGGTGCTCGTCGATGTGCAGAATGCTCTCCTGAGCGGGGATCACTTTCTCGTTGGGCACTTCACGAAAATAGTGAATGCGCAGGCCCTGGCGATAGGCGAGATCAACGCTGATCGGCTGCCCGCTGGCATCCAGCACGCGCCCCCGGGCGATACGGTCCAGCCACTGCTGGCGACTGATTGCCTGAAAATGCGCGCACAGACATTCCAACACCGTTACCCACGGCCCAGCCGGCAAGCTGACCGTACTGGCCTGATGATGGGAAGGATTGAAGGGCGTGGCAGTCATGACGGGCTCGGCGATCAAGGCGGTCAGGCATTATCCTTCACGCACTGCGCGGATCATAGGCCAGAAACCGCGAGATCTGCTCGGGCTCGAACGGCCAATCGAGTTCGGTGCCGGTATCAAGCCGACGCAGCACCGGAATGCGCATTTCATAGGGAGCAAGGTACTGGGGATGGTCGGCGATATCGATCAACTCGACCAACAGACCCAGCTCCACCCAAGGCATCAGTTCTGCCTCCGCCTGCTCGCACAGGTGGCACTGGACGGTGATGAAAAGCTGGCATTCGGGGTTCATGCTCGACGCGCCCTTAACCGGTCTGAGCCCTCAGTCTAGGACTCTCTGCGCACGACGACAACCCAGTGCGTCATCACTCATGCGCATTCGCTCCAATCCGGTGAATCGACAGGTCCGCGCCGTAATACTGCTGCTCCTGGCTCAAGCGGATCCCGGCCACTGCCTTGATCACGCCGTAAACCAAAAAACCTCCAACCACCGCTATCAGCACCCCGAGCGCGCTGCCGAACACTTGACTGATCAGGCTGACACCACCAAGGCCGCCTAGCGCCGTCTGGCCGAAAATGCCGCAGGCAATGCCGCCCCAGACGCCGCAGATGCCATGCAACGGCCAGACCCCGAGCACGTCATCGAATCGGCGCTGGCGCTGGGCAGCGATGAAGCACACCACAAACAGCCCACCCGCAATCGCCCCGGTCACCAGCGCACCCACCGGGTGCATCAGGTCGGAACCGGCGCACACCGCCACCAGACCGGCCAGAGGACCGTTGTGCAGGAAGCCCGGATCGTTGCGGCCGACGATCAGCGCCGCCAGAGTGCCGCCGACCATGGCCATCAGCGAATTGATCGCCACCAGGCCGCTGACCGCCTGCAGGGTCTGCGCGCTCATGACGTTAAAGCCGAACCAGCCGACAATCAGCACCCACGACCCCAACGCCAGAAACGGAATATTGGACGGTGCGAAGGCCACCAGCTTGCCATCCCTATAGCGGCCATCGCGCGGGCCCAGCAACAGGATCGCCGCCAGCGCCAGCCAGCCGCCCATCGCATGCACCACCACGGACCCAGCAAAATCGTGGAAGCCGGCACCGAACTGCGCCTGCAACCAGGCCTGGACACCGAGGTTGCCGTTCCACATCATCCCCTCGAAGAACGGGTAGATGAAGGCTACGATCAACACCGTGGCGAACAGCTGCGGCACGAAACGCGCGCGCTCGGCGATGCCCCCGGAAATGATCGCCGGGATAGCGGCGGCGAAGGTCAACAGAAAGAAGAACTTGACCAGCGCGAAGCCATGGTCGACGTTAATCACTGCGGCAGGCTGCAAAAAGGTCACGCCATAGGCGACCCAGTAGCCGACGAAGAAGTACGCCAGGGTCGACACGGCAAAATCGCTGAGTATCTTGCACAGCGCGTTGACCTGATTCTTGTGGCGCACGGTGCCCACTTCGAGAAAGGCAAAGCCCGCGTGCATGGCCAGTACCATCACGGCACCGGCAAGAATGAACAGGGTATTGGAACCGTGGATCAGCGAATCCACAGCGCTTTGAGAGATTTCCATGAGAACGGCAGGCCTAAGGTAGTTAAAAGCACTGAAACAGGGCAAGCATGATTACCGCGCACCGATATGGTTCTTTACGGCGTGACCGCGAACCTATTTGGGGCATCTTTTCAGTAAACGCACCAGCAAATAGCAAAAGCCGTACCAGCACTCCGGAATGAACCTTCCCGATACCTGAGTACTCGAACACCCATAACGCAATCAACGGAGAAAGACATGGTCAGCAAGACAGCAAAGACGGCTCAGGCAGTACTCGCGAACGACTTTCAGATCCTCGTCAAGGACGCTGAAAAACTCCTCGAACACACCGCCACGCTGGCAGGCGACCAAGCTGATGAATTGCGCGCCCAGATTCACGAAAGCCTGCTCAAGGCCAAGGAATCCCTCAAGGAAACCCAGGAATCCCTGAGCGAAAAGAGCAAGGAAGTGGTGGTTCAGGCTGAAGACTATGTACAGGCCAACCCATGGCAGTCGATCGGCATTGCCGCCGGTGTCGGCTTCCTCATCGGCCTGCTGGCGTCTCGTCGCTGATCATGGCTCTGGACAGCGATACTTCATCCAGCAGCGGCTCCACCGCACGCCGACTCGGTGCTGCGGTGCTGGGCATGCTGCACAGCCATATCGAACTGTTCGGGATCGAGCTGCAAGAGCAGAAGTCCCGCACGGTCAGCCTGCTGTTGTTCGCCGGGCTGGCCTTGGTCTTCGCCCTGCTGGCGCTGGTGGCGCTGTCTGGTCTGATCCTCATTTTATTGTGGGACAACTACCGTATTCCAGGGATGATCGGCCTGTGCATTTTCTACCTGCTGGCCGGGCTGTTCTGTGCGGTACGCCTCAAAGCGGCGATCTTCGATGAATCCTCGCCGTTCAGCGGCACCCTCGAAGAACTGGCCAATGACCGGGAGCGCCTGTTGCCATGAGTGCCCATCCGCCGAGCAAGAATTCACGCCAGGACATGCGCAAGGCGCTGATTCGTTTGCGCCTTGAAATGCACCGCCAGGAAATTCGCCAGGAAGCTCGCAGCCTGGTCAACCCCCTCACCCGCCTCAAGGGCGCCAGTCGTTCGGTTCAGGAAGGACTGGGGATCAAGCATGCACCACTCTGGGGCATGGGCGCGGTCATGCTCATGGGCTTTTTTACCGGCAAGGGTGCAGGGTCGAGCAAGCCAGCCGCTCCTGCCGTGGTTCGTACCGAGGGCAGCGTGTCGCGCCTGCTGAAGTTGAGCGCGACCTTGATGCCCTTGATCAAGCTGGTAATGAGAGGCGGCGCCGACAAACACTGATCGGCCCGCGCGGCGTGCCACTATTTGGCTACATTCTTGCAGTACATCCCCATTACGGCTGTCGTGCGCCCTGCGCATCGACGGCCGTAATGGCGTCTGACGCCTGCACCATCCGCAGCAAAAACCCACAGTGTTTAAGGAGTCGCCGTGATCGACGGGCAACCGCTCGCATGTTTCCAGCCGTTTATCGACACCGCCACGGGTCGTATCGCTGGAATTGAGGCCTTGGGGCGCTTGCGTCAGGCCGACGGCCAATTGTCCTCGGTCGGCCCGCTCTTCGCCGACCCACGCACACCAGCAGCGACACTGCGCAAGCTCGACCGCATGATCCGCGACAACGCCCTGAGCAGACTCAAGGAAGTCCCCGAGGACTGGTTCCTGAGCCTCAACATGTCGCCGCGCTGGATCAGCCGCCTCAAGCCTGGACAAGCTCTGCCCAGCCTGCGGCAGCTGGAACGACACGGCATCGACCCGCAGCGGATCGTTTTCGAAATCACCGAATTCAATGGCGATACCGAACGCCTGAGCGAAGTGGTACGCCGCTACCGTGAAGTAGGCGCGCGGATTGCCATCGACGACTTCGGCGCCGGCTACTCGCAGCTCGACCGCGTGCTGGCGTTGCAGCCGGACATTCTCAAGCTTGATATGCGTCTGTTCCAGGCCGCCGCCCGAGGCGGCCCTAGCAGTGAGGTGGTCAAGGCGCTGGCGCTGATGGCGGAAAAGACCGGCTGCTGGATCATCGCCGAAGGCGTCGAGACCGAAGCCGAGCTGGATTTCGCGCTCGAATGCGGTTCCCGCTACGTGCAGGGCTACCTGTTCGCCCGCGCCGAACCGCACTTCTTCGATCCTGACGCCTTCGTCAGCCGCTTCGCCGAATTGCGCGAGCACTATGTGGCGCGCAAGGTCGATGAACGCGCCCGGCTGATGACCCTGCGCAAGCAACTGGTAACACTTATGGGCCATCTGCAGACCTGGGCCAGCGCCAATGCACCGATCAGCGAATTGCCGCACTTCGTCGACAGCCCCTGGCTACTGCGTTTCTATCAATGCGATCGGCAAGGTACGCAATTGACCCCCAACCACGAATGGCGTGACAACGCCTGGCAGACCGACGCCAGCTATCTGGGCCACAACTGGTCGTGGCGCCCCTACTTCTACCACCTGCTGGCCGAGGGCTGGGACGAGCGTCGGCTGATCCTCTCCAGCACCTATCGCGACGCCACCAGCAACCAGTATTGCCTGACCGCGGGGCAGTTCTTCGACAACGGCAACCGCTTGCTGCTGATCGACGTGGACGCTGCTGTGCTATAGGTCCGCGCCAGGCCGACGGCCGACGATACATGCAGATACGCCTGCCACCCTTGCGCAACCACGCGCCAGGCCTGAAGCTAGGTGCTTGTTACCGTATTGGAGTGCCTCGCCTTGGATTGGCCTGAACTGCTTAACCGTGAACGCCTCGGCAAGGTCCTGCACAGCGCCGAGGAGCTGGGCCGCAGCCCTTTTCACAAGGACCACGACCGGATCATCTTCTCCGGTGCCTTCCGCCGCCTCGGGCGCAAGACCCAGGTGCATCCTGTCACCAGCAACGATCATATCCACACGCGTCTGACCCATTCACTGGAAGTCAGCTGCGTCGGTCGCTCGCTGGGCATGCGTGTGGGCGAAACCCTGCGCGACCGCCTGCCCCAGTGGTGCGACCCCAGCGACCTGGGCATGGTCGTGCAATCCGCCTGCCTGGCCCACGACATCGGCAACCCGCCTTTCGGCCACTCCGGCGAAGACGCCATCCGCAGCTGGTTCCATCAGGCGGCAAGCCGTGGCTGGCTGGATGCGATGAGCCTCGCCGAACGTGCGGACTTCCTCAACTTCGAAGGCAACGCCCAAGGCTTTCGCGTGCTCACCCAGCTCGAGTACCACCAGTTCGATGGCGGCACCCGGCTCACCTACGCCACGCTGGGGACCTTTCTCAAGTACCCTTGGACGGCGCGCCATGCCGATTCGCTGGGCTACAAGAAGCACAAGTTCGGCTGTTACCAGAGCGAGCTGCCCTTGCTCGAGCAGATCACCCACAAACTCGGCCTGCCTCAGATCGAAGACCAACGCTGGGCGCGCCATCCGCTGGTGTACCTGATGGAGGCCGCCGACGACATCTGCTACGCACTGATCGACCTTGAAGATGGCCTGGAGATGGATCTGCTCGAATACGCGGAGGTCGAAGCGCTGCTGCTCGGGCTGGTGGGCGATGATCTTCCCGAGACTTACCGCCAACTGGGCCCAGGCGATTCTCGCCGACGCAAGCTGGCAATCTTGCGCGGCAAGGCCATCGAGCACCTGACCAACGCGGCAGCCAGGGCCTTCGTCGAGCAGCAGGAAGCCTTGCTGGCCGGTACCTTGCCGGGTGATCTGGTCGAGCACATGCACGGTCCGGCGAAACGCTGCGTGCTGAGCGCCAAGGACATGGCCCGCAAGAAGATCTTCCAGGACAAGCGCAAAACGCTGCATGAAATAGGCGCCTATACCACTCTGGAGATCCTCCTCAACGCCTTCTGCGGAGCGGCTCTGGAACAACACGACGGCGGTGCACCTTCGTTCAAGAGCCGGCGTATTCTGGACCTGCTGGGCAACAATGCGCCGAGTCCGGGAGTGCCATTACACACCTCGTTCATGCGGGTCATCGACTTTATTGCCGGCATGACCGACAGCTATGCCAGCGAGATGGCCCGGGAAATGACCGGCCGCTCGAGCCCCGTATGAGCCCCCCCTTGCGGCATCGACCGCAAGGGGCGCTGATATCTCCCTGCTTGCACACCCGTCGCGCCAAATCCGGCTCGGCACATAGACACAATCAGAATCAATCACCCCGATTGACAACATCCAAGATTATTGAATTTATATTTACCGCATACTTTTCCAGTAGGAATTTTCTTATATAAGCACTACAACCACCTATCCATATGTGCCCCTCGCTACAACTGCGCTAATGTGCGAATACTATTCGTGCCCAGCCTGGAGCGCACTATGCATTCGATATTCATCGTTGACGACCACCCAGTCATTCGCTTCGGTATGCGCAAGGTACTGGAAGACGCCGGTTATCAAATAGCCGGCGAAACCGACAATGGTGCCGATGCCATCCAGATGGTGCGCGAAACCAGTCCTGACCTGTTACTCCTCGATATCCAGATGCCGCGTCTCGACGGGCTGGAGCTACTAGCGCGCCTACGAGCCATGAACCAGCCTGTGCGTACGCTGATACTGACGGTGCAACCGCCAGAGCACTTCACTCGACGTTGTATCGGCCAAGGCGCATCTGGATTTGTCAGCAAAAAGGAAGACCCAACCGAACTGCTGAGCGCGATCAAGGCGATATTGTCCGGCTATAACTACTTCCCCAGGGACGCCATGGCCGCCCCTGCCCGTTGCGCTGAACATTCAAAAGAAATGGGGTTATTCAAACTGGTCAATGATCGAGAGCTGATGGTGCTGCAACTGTACGCCCAGGGCCGTACCAATCACGAGATTGCCGAAAGTATGTTTTTAAGTAACAAAACGGTCAGCACCTATAAAAAACGCCTGATGCTAAAGTTGCAGATCGACTCGGCCATCGACCTTATCGAATTGGCCAAGCGTCATGGGCTGGTATGAAGGCATATGACCGCGCAAGGTTATCCAGCAATCGCAGCATTTAGTGCGTCAGGCTTGTCACAGCAGCATCAAATTGACATTATCGCCAACCAGGACTGCCCGCCTGCCTTGCGCCCCCCTGAAAGCGGCACACACTGGCGCCAGCCGACGCATCCCTCAGGAGAGATTCTCGATGCACTGGCCCACGCGACGCCGCTTTCCCTTGCACGTTCACATCAGCGCCATGTTGACCCTGATGCTGCTGTTGATTGGCACCCTGCTGGGCCTCTTCAACTATCGCCAAGCGTCGCAGATCATTCTCGGCAGTAGCCAGCAACTCTTTGCCCGGCTCGATCAGGATGTACGCCTCGACCTGCAAAACACCTATCAACCTATCCGCAACGTGCTCAACCTGTTGGCCTTGGCCGATCCCGGCACCCACGCTCCGCTGGAGCAGCGCCTGAAGCTGCTGGCACCCTTCAACCAGGCGCTGACCGACAATTCGAATCTCACCTCGCTATTCATCGGCGACATCGACGGCAGCTTCTTCATGGTCCGGCCGTTACGCACCGATGCCCTTAAAACGCTGCTCAAGGCGCCGAGTGGTGCGCAGTTGCAAGTCTGGAGCGTCGAGCGTGACGCTCAGGGCATGGCGCATTCGCAGTCGCTGTTCTATGACAATCAGCTACAACTGATAACCCGCCAGCAAAATAGCAACGAAACCTACGATCCGCGCAAACGCCCTTGGTTCATGGATGCCAACAACCATGACGGCGCGATCACCACGGCTCCCTATGTGTTCTACTCCGGCCATCAGGTGGGGACTACCTTGGCCAGGCGCAGCAGCGCCGGTACGGTAATTGCCGCAGACCTGACCCTGGCGCAACTGAGCGCCACGCTGAGCAAGCACAAAATCACCCCGAGCACCCAGGCCGTGCTCTATGACCCACAGGGCAATGCGGTCGCTTACCCCGACAGCAGCCAGCTAGTGGTCGAAGGCGGGACTCCGCATCTGGCCAGGGTCGCCGATCTGTCACCGGTACTGGCCAAGCTCCTGGCCCAAGGTGTGCCCGCCGACCAGCGCCTGACGGTCACAGGCCGCACCTGGATTATCGCCCACAGTCTGCAGCCGGAAGGCGGCCCGGGAGGCTTGCAACTGGCGTTATTGATGCCCGAGGACGAACTGCTGGCGGATGCGTATCGGCTGCGGCGCAACGGCGCCCCGTTGACACTGACTGCGTTGCTGCTGTGCTTGCCATTCGGCTGGCTGGCGGCGCGCCTGATGGTACGACCGATGCGGGCGCTGGTGAAAGAGGCCGAAAGCGTGAGGCGCTTTGAATTCGAGCGTTGCCTGAGCCAGCCTTCGGCGGTGCTTGAAGTGGATGAACTGACCACCGCCATGCAGCGCATGAAAGGCACCCTAGGCGAATTCTTCAGCGTTGCCAGTCGCCTGTGCGCCGAACCGCAGTTCGCGCCGCTGTTGCAGCATCTGCTGGAAGAGACCTTGATGGTCAGCCAAGCCCATGGCGGGCTGATTTATCAGATCGATGAGAGCGGCCCGCGACTGTCGGTCAGTGGCGTAATCATCCAGCAGCAGCGCCTGGCGCCATCGACATTGAATCTGCGCTCGCGCCTGGCTACCGACCTCGACGCTCCGGACTGGATGCGCCAGGCCTGCAGTGGCAGCACGGCCTTGGTGACCTCCCTGGGGTTCGAAAACGCCCAAGACCTGCAAGTCCTCATGAGCCGCCTGCAAAGCCCACGCGTACACTTGGTGGCGATCCCGTTGCGCAATCGTGGCCAACAACTGGTGGGCCTGCTGGTGCTGCTGCACCGCGACACCGGCATGCTGACGGAAACGGACACCCTGGGCCCTGATCGCATTGCGTTCATTCGCGCAGTGATCAGCACCGCGGCCGCTGGCATCGTCGGGCATGAACCGCAGCCATTGGCGGCATCCGTGGGAAAACTGGAGGTATGAAATACCCTTGGTGACTCGGGTAAAAGCAGGCGGTGGCGAACGCTGACCGCGCGGGCCTATCTACATCGATATCTGGAACGGCAAAGCGAATGAATGACCGGCGGACCACCCGCAAGGGCGTCCGCCGGCCAGGGCATCAGGCAACCGGATTGATCGGCTTTTCTGGATACCAGACATCCAGCAACGGGCTGACTTCAACGCTGGTCAGTTCGCTACGCGCCTTGAGCCAGGCTTCGACAGTGGCACGTTGCTCTTCGCTGACCGAGCCGCGCTTCTCGAGGCAAACCAGACCGAAGTCATCGCCGCCGACATAGCCAAGGCCATTGGCCTCCATGGCGTCTTTCAGGAACGCTTCGAGGAATGCATCGATTGCCTCTTCAGCCAGCCCTTCCTTGAACTCGAGGTTCAGCTCGAAACCCAGCTCCTGGAATTCATCGACGCAGAGTTTTTTGCGCAGACGTTGGGAACGATTAGTGGCCATGAATACAATCCTCTTGAGTAATAACGCGCGGCACTTTAGCAGTTTATGCCGAAGATTGCCGAACCTTCGTTGCCCTGCCCTCGCTACGGGCGAGCACGCAGGGCATAATGCCCCCGCACATTTTTGGAACGAGGGCCTTCATCTTTCTTCGCCCTCGACTTTTCACCTCTTCATGCAGAGTCTTAGTGCAGATGATCAAATCTTTACGTCCATTGTTGCTGGCCGGCTTTCTGCTGCCGCTGACGTTCTCCCTCTCCGCCGCCCCGCTCAACACCACCCTGCCGCCCAAGGTTCAGCAGGCGCTGCGGGCCGCCAAACTGGACGACAATGCCCTGTCGCTGGTCATGGTGCCATTGAGCGGCCCCGGCACGCCGACGGTGTTCAACGCTGATGTGTCGGTCAATCCGGCGTCGACCATGAAACTGGTGACCACCTATGCAGCGCTGGAGCTGCTGGGCCCCAACTACCAGTGGAAAACCGAGTTCTACACCGACGGTAAACTCGACAGCGGCATCCTCAACGGCAATCTTTACCTCAAGGGCGGCGGCGATCCGAAGCTCAACCTGGAAAAACTCTGGCTGCTGATGCGCGATCTGCGCAATAACGGCGTGCGGCAGATCACCGGCGACCTCGTGCTCGATCGCAGCTACTTCATCCAGCCGCAGTTGCCGGACTTCAACGACGATGGCGGCGACGACAACAAGCCGTTCCTGGTCAAGCCCGACGCGCTGATGATCAACCTCAAGGCCATGCGTTTCATCGCCCGCAACGACGCGGGCAAGGTCAGCGTATCGGTTGAGCCACCGATCGCCACCATTCATATCGACAATCAGGTCAAGGCCATCCCAGGCAGCAAATGCGGCGCCGATGTGCGCTACAACCCCGTGCCTCAGGCCGATGGCATATCGGTGGTGGTGAGCGGACAGTTGGCTGAAGGCTGCAGCTCGCAGACTTATCTGTCGCTGCTCGATCATCCTGAATACGCCGCCGGAGCGGTTCGCGCCATCTGGAACGAGCTCGGTGGCAGCATCCAGGGCCACGACCGCCAGGGTGAAGTACCGAAGACCGCCACATTGCTGGCCCGAGCGTTCTCCCCGGATCTGGCGGAGATCATTCGCGACATCAACAAATACAGCAACAACACCATGGCCCAGCAGCTGTTCCTGAGCATTGGCGCGCAGTATCGCAGCGACGCCGACGGCGATGATGCCAAGGCAGCTCAGCGGATGATTCGCCAATGGCTGGCGAAAAAAGGCATCACCGCTTCCCACCTGGTCATGGAAAACGGCTCCGGGCTATCCCGTGACGAACGGGTCAGCGCCCGGGAAATGGCGATGATGCTGCAGTCGGCATGGCAAAGCCCCTACCAGGCCGAGTTCATGAGCTCGATGCCGCTGGTGGGCATGGACGGCACCATGCGCAAGCGCCTCAAGACTACGGCCATGGCCGGCGAAGGCCATATCAAGACGGGCACCTTGAATACCGTTCGCGCGATCTCCGGCTTTAGCCGCGACGATAACGGCACGACGTGGGCGGTCGTGGCCATCCTCAATGACCCCAAGCCGTGGGGCACGTCGTCGGTGCTCGACCAGGTGCTGCTGGACTTGTATCGCCAGCCCGCGAGCAACACATCGTCGATCTCGCTGCAGAACTGATCGCCCTCAGGGCAACTGCGCCTGGACGCGATCGCGTCCAGCCTGCTTGGCCGCATAGACGCCAGAGTCGGCGCGCAGCAGCAAGGTGTCGGCCCCCTCCCCGCGGCGCCAGCTGGCGATACCGAAGCTCGCGGTGACCACGCCGACGCCATCGGTAGGCGCTGCGCGCAATCCTTGCCACAGTTCCAGCGCCAGCGCATAGGCCTGATCGCTGCTGGTGCCCGGGCACAGCACCATGAACTCCTCGCCCCCCAACCGGCAGAACACATCGCCGCGACGCAGGCGCTGGGCGATGCGCTGGCACAGCGACTGCAGCGCCCGATCGCCCTCGGCGTGTCCGTATTGATCGTTGATCAGCTTGAAGTGATCTATGTCCAGCATGATCACCGACAGCTCGGTGCCGTCACGCTCGGCGCGACTGAGCTCGGATTTGAGCCGTTCCTGGAAATACCGGCGGTTATAGATACCGGTCAGCGCGTCGGTAATCGACAGCGCCCGCAGCTCTTCCTCCACCCGCTTGAGATCGGAAATATCAGTGAAGTAGCCGTGCCAGAGGGTTCCGCCATCGTCCAGTCGCTCAGGTGTCGCCTCGCCACGAACCCAGCGCAGGCCCGCCCGCGGAACGACGATACGAAACTCTTCGCGCCAGCGACTCAGGTGCTCGCGGGACCAGTTGATGGATTTGTTGACCTGATCGAGATCATCCGGGTGCAAGCGCTCCAGCATCCGGCGCGTATCGAGTACCAGGTCTTGAGTGGACAGCTCGAAAATATCCAGCAGCCCCTTGCTGGCGTAGGTGAAGCGCTCGGCGTCATTGGCGGTCTTCAGATACTGATAAATCCCGCCGGGTACTTCGGCGCTGAGTTTTTGCAAGAGCCGATCGCGTTCCTGCAATTGAATCGTGCGCTCGTGCACCAACGCCAGCGCGCGCTGACGCTGACTGATCAAGCTGTACAGCAAGGTGCTGAGCAACACGCTGAGCAAGCTGCCCAGCAGCAGCACGGTCAGCTGTGCGTTGGAGCGGTTGGCGTGAGCGAAGACATTACTGGGCCGCAACATGATTTCGTAGGAGCGATCCCCCAAGGTCATGAAATGGATGGCCGACAGATTCAACTCGGTCGCGGCGACAGGTGATTGAAACAACAGCGCGTCGGTCGGCTGCGCGGCCAGATCGCGAATACGGACCTGCAGATTGTCGTCCGCCGGGGTCGGCAGGCCGTCCGTCATCAGCAACGGCACACTGATGATAGCGCTGACAAAACCTGGGACTGGCCGCGCCAGCAATGGATCGCCCCGACTCGGGCCGGTGACCGGCGCAACCATCAACATGCCGTGGCTGTCCTCCTCCCTCAATCCCACCAGCACCACGGGGGGGGACAGGGCAAAACTGCCGATGGCCTGGGCGCGCTGGAAGGTCTGACGCCGCGGTTCGTTGGTGAGCATGTCATAGCCCAGAGGCACATCCGCTTGCACTTTGCTCTGGGTGAAGAACACCGGGAGGTAGTCGTCCCGCCGTGCGGCGGGCACCAGTTGCCCGTTGCCTGCCAGATCGCGAATGCTGAAGCCGGCGATACCTTCGGCCCGCGCGTCGCGCTCGAAGGCCTCACGCTCACTGCGGGCAACGCGCGGCGCCCAGCTGTAGGCCAGGGTGCGGCCCAGCAGGGGTTTGACGTAACCGTTGAATTCATCCCGGCTGACGGTCTGGGAATAGACGATAAAGCGGCGCACCCCATCGAGGCGCTGGACCTGATCGGTAAAGCGCTCTTCGATACGCGTGAAGCGCTCGCCCGCGAGCAATTCGAAGCGCTGACGAAGCTGGCGCTGGAAGCTGTCGTAGCTCGACCAGGCGATCAGCCCGGTGCTGACGAGGCCGCCGGTACACACCACTACAGCCACCAGCCACGCAGCCGCATCCACGCTGATAAAGCCGAGAATTCTGGGGCGCGCGCCAGTCTGTGACATAGGCAGGACTCGGTACGCCAGCAAAGCAAAGCGTTCGCATGGCTTGAACCGAGTTATAGCGATATGCCACTACTTTGACTAGTGGCTTATCATCTCATTTCATCTGCGCCCTGGCCGCAGACGGTGGATTTATCCAACTTTGCGACGGACTGCACGCTAACGGGGCGAAGCAGTCCGTGTCGGTAGTGCCGCCACCAGCCGAGCACGCATCACTTGGCCTGAATTTTCCAGGCGCGGTGAATCTTGGTGTTGCGGGCGAAGTCCGGATCCAGGGTCTGGGCGGTGATTTCTTCGACGACGTAGCGCGTAGCCAGGTGCTCGTCGAGCTGGAATTTGCGAAAATTATTGGAGAAGTACAGCACGCCGCCCGGCGCAAGACGCGCGATGGCCAGATCGAGCAATTGCACGTGGTCGCGCTGCACGTCGAACACCCCTTCCATGCGCTTGGAGTTGGAGAAGGTCGGCGGATCGATGAAAATCAGCTCGAACTCGTCCCGGCAGGCTTGCAGCCAGGCCATGACATCGCCCTGCTCGAGACGGTTCTTGTCGGAGAAACCGTTGAGCGACAGGTTGCGGCGCGCCCAGTCCAGATAGGTGCGCGACAGGTCGACGCTGGTGGTGCTGCGGGCGCCGCCCTTGGCAGCATGAACGCTGGCGGTCGCGGTGTAGCAGAACAGGTTGAGGAAGCGCTTGCCAGCCGCCTCCCGCTGAATACGCAGGCGCATCGGCCGATGATCGAGAAACAGCCCGGTGTCCAGGTAATCCGTCAGGTTGACCAGCAGCTTGACGCCGCCCTCGCTGACCTCGGTGAACTGCCCCTGAGCACTTTGGCGCTCGTACTGGCGCGTGCCGCTCTGGCGTTCACGACGCTTGACGATCACGCGACTCTTGTCGATCCCCAGGGCCTGGGGAATCGCCGCCAGGGCGTCGAACAGGCGCGCCTGAGCCTTCTCTGGATCGATTGACTTGGGCGCGGCATATTCCTGCACGTGCACCCAGTCGTGATACAGGTCGATGGCCAGGGAATATTCGGGCATGTCGGCATCGTAGACGCGATAGCAATCAACGCCTTCGCGCTTGGCCCATTTGCCCAGCGCCTTGAGATTCTTGAGCAGGCGATTGGCAAACATCTGCCCGCCTTCGCTGAGGCGAGGCTGCTCGACCACTGGCGCCGGAACCGGAGTCGGCTTGACCGGGTTGCCGTTCTTGTTGACCCGCGCATAGGGGTCGACTACGGGGGCGGACTGCTCGACCTGTTCGGCCTGTTCGCGCTCCAGCTGGCGCTGTTCCGGAGTGCGACGCTCGCCGGTGACGAACTGATCCGGGGTGACCTTGATCAGCAGCAGTTTGCACGGCAAGGCGCCGTTCCAGAACGCATACTGTTTGTGGCTGCGAATACCCATGCGCTTGCCCAGATCGGGGGCACCGGTAAACACCGCCGCCTCCCAGTTCAGGCACGCCTGGCGCAGGCGTTCGCCGAGATTCTGATAGAGGTACAGCAGGCTCGCTTCATCGCCCAACCGCTCGCCGTAGGGCGGGTTGCAGATGACCAGGCCTTTCTGGTTCTGGTCCGGGCGCGGCTCGAAGGTGGCCACTTCGCCTTGGTAGATCTTGATCCAGTCGCTCAGGCCGGCGCGCTCGACGTTGTTGCGCCCCGGCTGAATCAGCCTTGGATCCGCCTCATAACCGCGAATCCAGCTTGGCGTCTTGGCCAGGCCGGCCGCCGCGCGAGCCAGCGCCTCGTCGTGCAGCTTGCGCCACAGGGCCGGCACGTGGCCGAGCCAGGCGCTGAAGCCCCAGCGCGTGCGCTTGAGGTTGGGGGCCATGTCGGCGGCGATCATGGCAGCCTCGACCAGAAAGGTCCCCACACCGCACATCGGGTCGGCCAGCGCGCCGCCCGCCGCAGCAATGCGTGGCCAGCCGGAACGGATGAGGATCGCCGCCGCGAGATTTTCCTTCAGCGGTGCAGCGCCCTGCTGCAGGCGATAGCCGCGCTGGTGCAGGCTGTGGCCGGACAGGTCGAGGGAAAGGATAGCTTCGCCGCGATCCAGACGCAGGTGCACGCGCAAATCAGGGTTGAGCTTGTCGACACTCGGTCGCTCGCCGCTGGCGGTGCGCAGTTTGTCGACGATGGCGTCCTTGACCTTCAGGGCGCCGAAGTGAGTGTTGTCGATGCCCGAACCGTTACCACTGAACTCGACCGCCAAGGTGCCATCAGGCAACAGATGGTCCGCCCACTCGACATCGTGCACGCCGTGATAGAGGTCTTCAGCGTCCTTCATCGGGAAGCGCTTGAGTACCAGCAATACGCGGTTACCCAGTCGCGACCACAGGCACAGCCGGTAGGCGGTTTCCATGTCGGCCATGCCGCGCACCGCCGAGGTGTGCTCGCGGGCCTCTTCCAGGCCCAGGCCGGTAGCTTCCTCGATGAGCAGGCCTTCAAGGCCTTTGGGGCAGGTGAGAAAGAGTTCAAAACGATCCGACATGTGTCAATCCAAGCCTTGGCAGTCATTGAGGCGGCAAGCGCGTTGCCGTCTCCAGGTTGAGTAAGCGCCCTTCCAGCAAGGCGCCCGCGTGACACCTTCAAGGTGCCGCACCACCCACAAGTTCGCCAGTACCATCGGACGACGGCCAGCCTGGATTTGTGAGCAGAGTATTCGATTCAGCAACGGCGAACGGTTGCAATATGACCCTTCGTCGCCAAACATTACGGTGCAAATAGCCATCATTCGCAATGGCACGATGACCCTATAGCAATGCAAGGGCCTGATCATACGGGGTTTGAACGCTGCGAGCGATGACGCAAATTTTTACTTATGGTCAGGACTACAAAATCATTACCGCCTTATGACAAAAAGATCGTTCCCAGCGCCTGCTCATTTCTTTACAACTCATCAAGTCGCCACCGCAACGGGACGACATCCAGGCTCGCGACGCCGGCAGCGAGCGCAGCACCGGCAGAAAGATTCTGCCCGACCTATTGAGGTCGACGGGACATAACAGTCAACAAGTGAGGGCTACACCCTATGAGAAGACTCAAGCGTGATCCGTTGGAAAGAGCATTTTTACGCGGCTACCAGTACGGTATCCATGGCAAATCCCGCGAGCTTTGCCCTTTTACTCTACCGTCGGTTCGTCAAGCCTGGATCAATGGCTGGCGCGAAGGACGCGGCGACAACTGGGACGGTATGACCGGCACTGCGGGGATACACAGGCTCAACGAACTTCACGCTGTCGGCTGAGCAAGACTGCGAACCGACTTTATTCGTTTAACCATGCACGCCCGACCCGGGCGGCGGGCTAGCGCCCAAAGGGCCCCTTGATGGGGCCCTCTTTTTTGCGCCATCCCCCATGATTTCGAGATATGGCGCTGGCCTCGAAATTACAACGTACGCGCCGCAATGGCGTCCACGCATTCGCGGATCAACGCCGGTCCCTTGTAGATGAAGCCCGAGTAAATCTGCACCAGACTCGCCCCGGCGGCGATCTTCTCGGCCGCGTGACGCCCTTCGGTGATACCACCCGCAGCAATGATCGGCAACCTGCCGCCCAGCTCCTGAGCCAGCACCTTGACGATGTGGGTGCTCTGTTGCAGCACTGGCGCACCGGACAAGCCGCCCGCCTCATCGCCATGGGGCAAGCCTTCGACACCCACACGGCTGAGCGTGGTGTTGGTGGCGATCACCGCATCCATTCCCGACTCGAGCAGGGCGCTGGCCACCAATGCGGTTTCTTCATCGCTCATGTCCGGTGCGATCTTGATCGCCAGCGGTACGTGACGGCCATACTCAAGCGCGAGCTGCTGGCGACGCACCGCCAGCGCATCGAGCAACTGCTTGAGCGACTCGCCGAACTGCAGGCTTCGCAGCCCCGGCGTATTGGGCGAGCTGACGTTGACGGTCACATAGCTGGCGTGAGCGTAAACCTTGTTCAGGCAGATCAGGTAATCGTCGACTGCGCGCTCTACCGGGGTATCGAAGTTCTTGCCGATGTTGATCCCCAACGTGCCACGGTATTTGCTGGCCTGTACCCGAGCGACCAGATTGTCGACGCCCAGGTTGTTGAAGCCCATGCGATTGATGATCGCGGTCGCGTCCGGCAGACGAAAGATACGCGGCTTGGGATTGCCCGGCTGAGGCCGCGGCGTCACGGTACCGATCTCGACGAACCCGAAGCCCAACTGGGCGAAGCCGTCGATGGCTGCACCGTTCTTGTCCAGCCCCGCTGCAAGGCCTACCGGGTTGGCGAACTGCAGGCCCATCACCGTGACTGGCAATGCCGCTGGCGCCTTGGTCAGCAGGCCGTTGAGACCGAGACGGCCACCGGCGCCGATCAGGTCCAGGGACAGGTCGTGGGAGGTTTCCGGGGACAGTTTGAACAGCAGCTGGCGGGCCAGGTTGTACATGGGCGCAATGGACTCGGCAAGACGAAATGAGGAAAGGGATTGTAGCAGCCGGCGCACTAAATCGCAGGCAAAGAAAAGCCCGGCCTGAGCCGGGCTTTTCTGGAGCTGTGGGCTAATTACTTAGCTTGAGCTTCTACTTTAGCTTCTACGCGACGGTTAACGGCGCGGCCAGCTTCAGTGGCGTTGTCAGCGACTGGACGGGTTTCACCGTAACCGATCGAGTTGACGCGGCTCGACTCAACACCATACTGGTTGGTCAGAACTTGCTTAACGGCGTTTGCACGGCGCTCGGACAGCTTCTGGTTGTAAGCGTCAGGACCGACGGAGTCAGTGTGACCCTCAACAGTAGTGGTGGTTTGTGGGTACTGCTTCATGAAGTCAGCCAGGTTTTTGATATCACCGTAGCTGTTAGGCTTGACCACAGCCTTGTTGAAGTCGAACTTGACGTCCAGCTCAACGCGAACGACTTCAGCCACTGCCGGGCAACCGGTAGCGTCAACGGTGACGTTGGCTGGAGTGTTAGGGCACTTGTCGACGTTGTCGCAAACACCATCGTTGTCGCTGTCGGTGCAGACATCAGCAACTGGAGCAGGAGCAGGAGCTGCTTCGTGCTTGCCGCCGCTGCCGCCGAAGTTCACGCCCAGGCCAACGGTAGGAGCATAGTCCCACTTGCCGTTGTCCAGTTTGTACGAAGCATCAACACCGGCACGAGCGTACAGGTTGTTGGTGAAGTACCACTTGGCGCCAGCGCCGATGGTAGCGAAAGTCGACTGATCGCGACCGCTGTGGCCGTCAGCTTCGACGTTGCTCAGGCTCTGGTGAGCGAAGCCACCGGAAACGTATGGACGGATCGAGTCGCCAACAGCACCGAAGTGGTACAGAGCAGACAGGGAACCGGTGTCACCGTGGATCTTCTGCGAACCGGTACCGTCGTTCGAACGGGTGTAGTTGGTTTTGCCGTAGCCCAGAACCAGTTCTACGTCGTCGGTCAGGAAGTAACCGATCGAACCGCCGGCGGTGCGGCCGTCTTCAACGTGCTTGACGCTGTCGTTGTAGTTCTTCGAGTAGAAAGCTTCGCCTTCTACTGCGCCTTGGCCTTGAGCCAGAACGCCGAAAGAGGTCGCAGCTACCAGCGAACCGATAGCCAGGCCCAAAGTGTTTTTCAGTTTCATCCGTTAAATCCCCATCTGGTGATTGTTAGCAGCCTCAAAAAATTCAGAGGCAACTGGTCGGCAAGTCTAGCAGAACTCGCCGAATGGTTAGAGATATTTGCTATGAACTAAGTTTCAGTCATTCCCGCAAATTTTTCTCGTAGCTTGTCCAACGCGCGCTTGTAACGCATTTTGGTGGCGCTCAGACCCATGTGCATGATGTCGGCTATCTCCTGAAATTCAAGCTCCGCAACGAATCGCAGCACCAGAATTTCCCGATCTATCGGATTCACATGCACAAGCCAACGGTCAAGACCGCCCCTTTCTTCTGGCTTGGGCGTCGTCTCCTCGGATGCTTCCTCGACCGGGTCGAGACTCAGGGCATCCAACAAGCGGCGCTTGCGCCTCTCCTTTCTGTACTGCGTGATGCACTCGTTGTAGGTGATGCTGTAGAGCCAGGTCTTGAACTTCGACTTACCCTCGAAATTCTTCAAACCGTAAAGCACCTTCAGCATCACCTCCTGACAGACATCGTCGGCGTCACGATCGTTCCCTAAATAGCGTGCACAAACGTTGAAGAGGGTGCGCTGATAGCGCCGCATCAGCTCTTCATACGCCCGCGTCACATGAAACAGTTCGACGTGCGAACGCTCCACCAGCTCCTCATCGGTCAGCTCGCGGGGATCGTAGCGCAAAGGCAGCGAATGTACGTTATTCAAAACAAGTCGGGCCGGCAGTGTTCAATGTCCGCCACAACCCGGAGATCGGGCCATTTTGCGGCGGCATACATTAGCAGGAATGCCGGGTTAGCGGCTACTCACACGCTGCTCCAGCAAAATCCTGTTCGACAACGACACCAGCTCGCCTTCGTCGGTCAGCAAGGTGGTCTTCACCGTGCCGATCTCCTCAATCTGTCCTTCGACCTCTCCAACCCGTACGTGCTGACCGACCTGGTACAGCTCGCGCACATAAATGCCGGCAAGGATCTGACTGGCGATATCACGACTGCCCAGCCCCATGGCCAGCGCCACAGCCAGACCAACGGTAATCAGCCCGATCACGATCACATGATTGAGCAGGTCGGTCTTGATCTCCAGTTGGCTGATGGCCACCGAGATGCTGATGATGATCACCAACCACTGCGCGACACGCCCCAGACCTGCTGAATAGTCGAGCCCGACGCCCTCGGCCGCGCCCCGCACCAGGCCGTTGGCCAGTTGTGCCAACAGCACACCGACCAGCAGCACCAGCGCACCGGCGAACACCTTGGGCAGATACAGCGCCAGCACGTCGAGGGTCGCCGACACTCGTTGCAGACCCAGGGACTCGGCGGCTGAAACAAGGAAAATCAACAGCACGAACCAATAGACGATCTTGCCCACCAGCGTCGAGATCGGCACCTTGATACCGGCGCGGCTCATCAACTTGGTCAGGCCGGTGCCGCCCATGATGCGGTCCAGGCCGAGTTTGGCCAGCAGCTTGGACAGCAAGGTGTCGAGCAGCTTGGCCACCACGAACCCGAGCAGCACCACCACCAGCGCCCCGAACAGGTTGGGGATGAAGTTGGCGATTTTGGTCCACAACGCCGTCATGGCGGTGACCAGGCTCTGCGTCCAGAGATCGAGTTGCATATTCAGTCAGCCTTATCTGCGGGTTGCGCAGAGATAGTACGCCGCGATACCGGCGCAACATGCCCGGAACCGTTATTGACCGCAATCATGCAGGCCTGCAACCAACGCCCCATCAGGCTGAACAGGTCCTGCGCACCCACCTGACGGTTGGCCGTCTTCAACACCCGGCCCAAAGAGGCATCGTGGTCGCGAGTGGACGAGGATGCATTGAGCATGTCGCGCAGGGACTCTTCAAACGGATCGACCATGGGCACCTCGCGAATTTCATTCAAAGACGAGCCACGGCCGCCATGGGTCACATCGACACGGAACGCGCGTCCAATATTTTTGTAACCGCCTGGTTACCTACCGCATGCTCACACCCAACGCAAACGCCGAAACAGCCACCACTGCCCTACCGCGACCAGCAGCATCAACGAACAGGCAATCTCGAAACCATGGGGGCTTTGCGCCAAAGGAATCGCGCCGACGTTCATGCCCAGCAAGCCGGTAATAAAGGTCATGGGCAAGAACACCCCGGTCACCACGCCGAAACGGTACATGGTGCGGTTCATGCGCTCGCTGAGGCGTCGATCTTCGGCCTCCAGCAGCAACCCGATACGTTCACGAGTCAACTCCAGCTCCTCGAGGTAACGAATCAGGCTGTTGTTCAGCTCATTCCAATAGTCGCCGTCGTCGTCTTCGAACCACGGCAGTTTGTGGCGCGCCAATTGCGCGTAGATATCGCGTTGCGGGGCCAGAAAACGCCGCAGCCCGGCGGCCCGTCGGCGGAAGTGCAAAAGACTGCCGTGCTCGGGGGCGTAGCGCTCATCGGCATCGACCTTGTCTTCTTCGTTATCCACGGCCTCGGACAGATCGCCCACCAGCGCCTGGACCTTCTCGGTCAGGTATTGCGCCAGATACAGGATGACCTCAGAGGCCGTCTTCGGCCCGACACCGGCCTGCAACTGGGTCAGCAGCTCGTCGGTGGCCCGCAGGGGTCGCAAGCGCAGCGACACGACCCGCTGCGCCTCGGCAAAAATGCGCACCGAAACCATATCCTCGGGCTCGGCTCCGGGATTGAGGTTGACCCCGCGCAAAAACAGCAGCAACTGGCAGTCCGGCAACGGCAGCAGGCGGGGGCGGGTGTTCTCCTCGAGCAGCAGGTCACAGGTGAACGCATTGAGCCCGCTGCTGGTGCGCAGCCAGCTCTGGGTCTGTGGATGGCCACGATCCCAGTGCAGCCAAAGGCTCTCGGCCGGCTGCAACACAAGGTCATCGATCTCGGCTCTAGCTATTGCACGCGCACCACCCTTGCCGTCCAGCACCAGGGCATGCACCAGCCCCCACTGCGCGTTTTCTTCCTCGAACATCCTCACTCCACAGCAGTACTACGGGTTATTCCGGCATTTTCAGCGGTTCCGGCGATACGATAACGCCGTTATTATCGGCGTAGATGAATTCTCCGGGGCGAAACGTGACACCGGCGAAATGCACGACGACATTGAGGTCGCCGATGCCGCGCTTGTCGGTCTTGCGCGGATGAGTGGCCAGCGCCTGCACCCCGACGTCGAGTTGCGCGATCATGTCGACATCGCGGATGCAGCCGTAGATCACCAGCCCTTCCCAGTGGTTATGCGCGGCCTTCTCGGCCAGCAGGTCGCCCAGCAGTGCACAGCGCAACGAGCCGCCACCGTCGACTACCAGCACCTTGCCTTTGCCATCGAGCTCAACCTGGGACTTGACCAGGGAGTTGTCCTCGAAGCACTTGACCGTGACGATCTCACCGCCAAAGGAGTCGCGACCACCGAAATTGCTGAACATCGGCTCCAGCACGGTGACCAGATCGGGATACGCATCGCACAGATCGGGTGTGAGGTAATGCATGGGGTAACTCCTGTCACGCAAGGATGGGAGACGCGTTTGCAGTCTAGACCTAGTTCGGGCAAATGGTTCTGCGGCGAAGAGGCCGCAACTGCCGATCAATTCATACAGCCTGTTGCAACGTATTCGTTTCCAACTGCTCGTTATCCCGAAGCCACTGGACAACCAGCGGCCAGACCTCAGTCTGAGCCGGTTTGCTGACCAGCATCTCGACATGGCCGAAGTCTTCGCTGTACCCGCCCTCGCGCCCCAACTCGACAAAGCGCTTGCTGTCGCCACCGAACTGATCAAAAAGCCGGCGACACTCCTCGACCGGATCCTGCCGATCCCCCGCCGCCGCAACCGCCATGACTGCGATGCTGTTGTCCGCCAGCCCCGCCCACCAGTCGCTATGCCGATCGCCAAATTTGCCGAACAGGCCGTACCAGCGCATGACTTCCAGCACCAGACCGATAGGCTCGTCCTCCGGCCCGCGCTTGAAACGTGCGCCCGACAGATGAGGGAACCGCTTGAGCAACAAACGCCCCGCCCACGCCACCGGCGGAACTTTCAGAGGCCAGTAATTGCGCGTGATCTGGCTGCCGAACAGGGCCACCGAAGCCACCTGTTCGTCAGTGAGGTAACGCCCTCCCAGTGCCGCGGCCAGGGTCGTACCGCCCAGCGAATGGCCGAGCCAGTGCGGCTTGCGACCGTTCTGTTCGAGGACAAAGGCATTGATGACCGGCAAATCGTACTGCGCGTAATCGGCCACGCGATTGCGTTTGTAGTCGATATTGCGCGGCGACAGACCATGACCGCGCATCTCCGGGATCCACACATCGAAACCCTGGCGTGCCAACCATGCGCCCAGACCGATACCCTTGGGCGAATACCAGAAGCGTCGGTTGGCAAAGCTGCCATGCAGCAGGATGACCGGGATGCCACGAGCGGCGGGCTGATCAGCGAGCCCCAGACGAGTAACGGCCAGTTCGACACTGGCATCCGGACTGTTGGCCGCCTTGATGCGGTAGACATCCTCGCTCAGATCACCACGCCGGTCGGCGCTGAGCAAGGCCACGGGATAAAGTTGACTGCTGCTTTGCATAGAATGGGAATTGACCAGAACGGGAAAAAGTCGCCACTTGACCGGACTGCGGTAGGGATGGATTGATGGGGTGCCTGCAATAACGCCTTCGCCAGCAAGCTGTGCACCCACAGGGTGAATCCAATCCGGAGTTCACCCTGTGGGAGCGCGGCTTGCCGGCGAAGAGGCCGGCACTGCCACCCCACCACACGGCCAGGCGCGATCAGAATATCAGACCCCGGCCTCTTTCTCTGCCAGGAAGAACCAGGTTTCCAACACCGAGTCGGGATTGAGCGAGACGCTCTCGATCCCCTGCTCCATCAGCCATTTGGCCAGGTCCGGATGATCCGAAGGCCCCTGGCCACAAATGCCGATGTACTTGCCAGCCTTGTTACAGGCGGCGATGGCATTGGCGAGCAGCTTCTTGACCGCCGGATTTCGCTCGTCGAACAAGTGCGCGATGATCCCCGAATCGCGATCCAGCCCCAAGGTCAACTGGGTCAGGTCGTTAGAGCCGATCGAGAAGCCATCGAAGAACTCCAGGAACTCTTCGGCCAGGATCGCGTTGGACGGCAATTCGCACATCATGATCACGCGCAGGCCGTTGTCGCCGCGCGCCAGGCCGTTCTCGGCGAGTAGATCGACCACCTGCGACGCCTCGCCCAGAGTGCGCACGAACGGCACCATGATCTCGACGTTGGTCAGGCCCATCTCGTTGCGCACGCGCTTGAGAGCCCGGCATTCGAGCTCGAAGCAGTCACGGAAGGACTCGCTGATATACCGCGAGGCCCCCCGGAAGCCCAGCATCGGGTTCTCTTCTTCCGGCTCGTACAGCTTGCCGCCGATCAGGTTGGCGTATTCGTTGGACTTGAAGTCCGACAGCCGCACGATGACCTTCTTCGGATAGAACGCTGCCGCCAGGGTGCTAATGCCTTCGACCAGTTTCTCGACGTAGAAGCCCACCGGGTCGTTGTAGCCGGCGATACGCTTGTCGACGCTGTCCTTGATCTCAGGCGGCAAGCCGGCGTAGTTGAGGAGCGCCTTGGGATGCACGCCGATCATGCGGTTGATGATGAACTCCAGGCGCGCCAGGCCGACACCGGCATTGGGCAACTGAGCGAAGTCGAAGGCGCGGTCGGGGTTGCCGACGTTCATCATGATCTTGAACGGTAGCTCGGGCATGGCGTCCACGGAGTTCTGCTTGATGTCGAAACCCAGCTCGCCTTCGAAGATATAACCGGTGTCGCCTTCGGCACAGGACACCGTCACGCCCTGCCCGTCCACCAGCAACTGAGTAGCGTTGCCACAGCCGACCACCGCCGGGATGCCCAGCTCGCGGGCGATGATCGCGGCATGGCAGGTACGCCCGCCGCGGTTGGTGACGATGGCGCTGGCACGCTTCATGACCGGCTCCCAGTCCGGATCGGTCATGTCCGACACCAGTACGTCGCCGGGCTGGACCTTGTCCATCTCGGATACGTCGTGAATGATCCGCACCTTGCCGGCGCCGATGCGCTGACCGATGGCCCGGCCTTCGACCAGCACCTTGCCTTTTTCCTTGAGCAGGTAGCGTTCCATGACATTGCCGCTCGAGCGGCTCTTCACGGTTTCAGGGCGGGCCTGCACTATATAGAGCTGTTGGTCGTCACCGTCCTGGGCCCATTCGATGTCCATCGGGCAACCGTAGTGCTCTTCGATGATCATCGCCTGCTTGGCCAGCTCGCTGACCTGAGCGTCACTCAGGCAGAAACGCGCGCGCTCGACCTTGTCGACGTCGACGGTCTTGACCGAGCGACCGGCCTTGGCCTCGTCGCCGTAGATCATCTTGATGGCCTTGCTGCCCAGGTTGCGGCGCAGGATCGCCGGGCGACCGCCCTTGAGGGTGTGCTTGTGCACATAGAATTCGTCAGGGTTGACGGCGCCCTGCACCACGGTCTCGCCCAACCCGTAGGCGCCGGTGATGAACACCACGTCACGGAAGCCCGACTCGGTATCAAGGGTGAACATCACCCCGGCGGTACCGGTTTCGGAGCGCACCATGCGCTGCACGCCAGCCGACAACGCCACCAGCTTGTGGTCGAAACCCTGATGCACGCGGTAGGAAATCGCTCGGTCGTTGAACAAGGACGCGAACACCTCCTTGGCCGCGCGGATGACGTTTTCGACGCCGCGGATGTTCAGAAAGGTCTCTTGCTGGCCAGCGAAGGAAGCATCCGGCAAGTCTTCGGCGGTGGCCGAGGAGCGCACTGCCACGGCGATGTCCGGATTGCCTTTGGACAGCTCGGCGAACGCGGTACGAATCGCCTCGTTGAGGGGTTCGGGGAATTCGGCGTCCATGATCCAGGTGCGGATCTGCGCGCCGGTCTTGGCGAGGGCATTGACGTCATCGACATCCAGCGCGTCGAGCGCGGCGTGGATCTGGGCGTTTAGGCCGCTCTGTTCGAGGAAATCACGATAGGCTTCAGCCGTCGTCGCAAAGCCGCCAGGCACCGACACCCCGGCACCTGCCAGATTGCTGATCATCTCGCCCAGGGATGCGTTCTTGCCCCCCACGCGCTCAACGTCGTGTTTGCCGAGCTTGTCGAGGGAAACTACGTACTCTACCAAGGTGATCTCTCCACTGACTGTAAGTATTGTGTGTGCAAGAAAAACCTGGAGCCGCGCGACGCGATGCAGCAGCGCGTTCCGAGCATTGTGACCGGGGCCGCGAAACGCTGACGCTAGCCATCATTCAAGACCGTGGAAACGCGCCTATCATATACACAACTCTCCTTTCGCTTAAGGCCCAGTACGCATAATGAAACGATCGGCATTCTTTATCTCTGATGGCACCGGCATCACCGCTGAAACACTGGGCCAAAGTCTCTTAGCGCAATTCGAAAACATAACCATCAACAAGTTCACCAGGCCCTACGTGGACAGCGTCGAAAAAGCCCGCGCCACGGTCCAGCAGATCAATGCCGCCGCCGAGCGTGACGGCATGCGCCCGATCATCTTCGACACCATCGTCAACCAGGACATCCGCGAGGTGCTGGCAACCTCCAACGGCTTCATGATCGATATTTTCTCGACCTTCCTCGCACCGCTGGAGATGGAGCTCAACGCGCATTCGTCGTACTCGGTGGGCAAATCCCACTCGATCAGCCACAACGCCAACTACATGGAGCGCATCGAAGCGGTGAACTTCGCCCTCGACAACGACGACGGCGCCCGCACCCACTACTACGACAAGGCAGACCTGATTCTGGTCGGAGTTTCGCGTTGCGGCAAGACGCCCACCTGCCTTTATATGGCGATGCAGTTCGGCATCCGCGCGGCCAATTACCCACTGACCGAAGACGACATGGAGCGTCTGCAACTTTCGCCGGCGCTCAAGGCCCACCAGCACAAGTTGTTCGGCCTGACCATCGACCCTGACCGACTGACGGCGATCCGTCATGAACGCAAGCCCAACAGCCGCTATTCGAGTTACGCGCAGTGCGAGTTCGAGGTGCGCGAGGTCGAAAGTCTGTTCCGTCGGGAAAACATTCCACATATCAACTCGACGCATTTTTCGGTGGAAGAGATCTCGGCCAAGATCCTTGTCGAGAAAGGCGTGGAGCGGCGGTTCAAATAGCAGGCAGAGAGATTGTCCACGCGCCCCTCGTCGCCGCCGCAGCAGCCCAGGTAATGACCCGATCATGTGGAAAAAGCCGACCCGCCCCAAAACCTTTACAATAGGGCGCTTTCGCCTGCCAGACGATCCCGCATGCCCCTCTGCCACCTTCACTCTTTGACCTATCATGCCGATGCCACCCTGTGGTTCGAGGCAATCCGTCACGCGCCCGGCGCCGTGCTCCTCGACAGCGCCCGGCCAGGGGCCGAGCGTGGGCGCTTCGACCTGCTGAGCGCCTGGCCATTGCAACAATTGCAACCCGCCGCTGAAGAAGCCGGGGTAGCGTTCATCCAGCGGCTGCGCGCCAGCCTCGCCGCTCTGGGCACGGCGCGGCTGCCAGAGGGCCTGAACCTGCCCTTCGCTGGAGGCCTGATCGGCTACCTCAGCTACGACTTTGGACGTCGGCTGGAAAACATCGCCGGCAACAGCGTCGATGACTTGCAATTGCCAGACGCACAGTTAGGTGTATATGGCTGGGCGCTGATCAGCGATCATCGGCTGCGCACCTCGCAGCTGGTGTTTCATCCGGCGCTGGCGGAGCAGGAGCGTACGCGCCTGACCGAATTATTTGCCGCGCACGCAGATCTCGCGGGCAGAGCCCGCCCCCACATGAGCAACCCCTTCAAGCTGGGCCACGCCATGACTGGCGACTGGACGCCCGATCAATATCGACGCGCCTTCGAACGCATCCAGGCCTACATCCAGGCTGGCGATTGCTACCAGATCAACCTCACTCAGCGCTTTCGCGCTCCTTGCCAGGGGGATGCCTGGAGCGCCTATCGCGCTCTGCGGGCGGCCTGCCCGACGCCGTTTTCGGCGTTCATGCCGCTGGCCGACGGCAGCACCCTGCTGAGCCTCTCCCCGGAGCGCTTCATTCAAGCGCGCGACGGCCAGGTCGAGGCCCGCCCGATCAAGGGCACGCGCCCTCGTGGTACGACACCCGCGCAGGATGCGGCCAATGGTGCCGAGCTGCTGGCCAGCGCCAAGGACCGTGCCGAGAACCTGATGATCGTCGACCTGCTGCGCAACGACCTGGGCCGCACCTGCCGGATCGGCTCGGTCAAGGTGCCCGAACTGTTCGCACTGGAGAGCTACCCCAACGTGCACCACATGGTCAGCAGCGTAACTGGCATGCTGGCCGCCGGTAACGACGCACTGGACCTGATCGCCGGCAGTTTCCCGGGCGGCTCCATTACCGGTGCGCCGAAAATCCGCGCCATGCAGATCATCGACGAGGTGGAGCCGCACCATCGCGGCTTCTATTGCGGCTCGATGCTGTACATGGACGTGCGTGGCGAAATGGACAGCTCTATCGCCATCCGCAGCCTGTTGGTCAAAGATGGCCAGGTCAGTTGCTGGGGCGGCGGCGCGGTAGTGGCCGACTCGAACTGGGAGGATGAATACACCGAATCACTGACCAAGGTGCAGGTGTTGCTCGATACGCTGCAACAGCTCTGAGCCGCAAGATTTTGTTACCATTGCACCATTCGAGCGCCCAAGCGCCACTGACTACCGGAAGCCGCCTGATGAGCCAACCCTTCGATGTCGCCGAACTCGCCGCGACCTACGCCAACAAGTCCCCACAGGACATCCTAAAGCTTGCCTTCAGCCAGTTCGGTGACGATGTCTGGATTTCCTTCAGTGGCGCCGAAGATGTGGTGCTGGTGGACATGGCCTGGAAACTCAACAAGAACGTCAAAGTCTTCAGCCTCGACACTGGCCGCCTGCACCCGGAAACCTATCGTTTCATCGACCAGGTCCGCGAGCACTACAAGATCGCCATCGAGCTGGTGTCCCCGGATCACAGCAAGCTGGAGCCGTTCGTCAAGGAAAAGGGCCTGTTCAGTTTCTACAAGGACGGCCATGGCGAGTGCTGCGGCGTGCGCAAGATCGAGCCACTGCGACGTAAACTGTCAGGCGTGACGGCCTGGGCCACCGGGCAGCGCCGCGATCAGAGCCCCGGCACCCGCAGCCAGGTGGCAGCCCTGGAAATCGACGCAGCGTTCTCGACGCCAGATCGCCCGCTGTACAAGTTCAATCCACTGGCGCAGATGAGCAGTGAGGAAGTCTGGGGTTATATCCGCATGCTCGAACTGCCCTACAACAGCCTGCACGAGCGCGGCTTCATCAGCATCGGCTGCGAACCCTGCACCCGCCCGGTATTGCCGAACCAGCACGAGCGCGAAGGCCGCTGGTGGTGGGAAGAAGCCACCCAGAAGGAATGCGGGCTGCATGCCGGCAATTTGATCAGCAAGGCTTGAGGCGCCACCGGACTTCCTCGAAGTAGCGGGCCTGCGCGTCCGGCGGCGAAGCTTCAAAGGCTTCGCCGCCGAACGCGCAGGCCCGCTCCCACAGAGAGCAGAGCGATCAGTGCTTGGGCAACTCGACCCCGGCAAACAGCTCTTCGAGCTCTTGCTTGTTGTGGCACTGGATAGCTTTGGCCATCACATCGCGGGTCAGGTGCGGCGCGAACTTCTCGATGAAGTCGCACATGAATCCGCGCAGGAAGGTCCCGCGACGGAAGCCGATCTTGGTCACACTCGCCTCGAACAGATGGTCGGCATCCAGCACCACCAGGTCGCTGTCCAGCTTCTCATCGACCGCCATGCGCGCAACGATACCGACCCCCAGACCCAGGCGCACGTAAGTCTTGATGACGTCGGCGTCGGCTGCGGTGAACACCACCTTCGGGGTCAGGCCGCGATGACTGAAAGCCTCGTCGAGCTTGGAGCGACCGGTAAAACCGAACACGTACGTGACGATAGGATGCTCGGCGAGCACTTCGAGCGTCAGCTTGCCGACCTTGGTCAGTGGATGGCCCTGAGGCACCACGACGCAACGGTTCCAGCGGTAGCACGGCATCATGATCAGGTCGCCGAACAGCTCCAGCGCCTCGGTGGCGATGGCGAAATCGACGGTGCCGTCTGCGGCCATTTCAGCAATCTGCATGGGCGAACCCTGGTGCATGTGCAAGGCAACATCGGGGTATTGCTTGATGAAATTGCTGATCACCGGTGGCAGGGCATAACGCGCCTGGGTATGGGTGGTGGCGATCGACAGGGTGCCTTTCTTCTCGTTGGAGAATTCCTGGGCGATCTGCTTGATGCTCTCGACCTTGCGCAGAATCTCGCCGGCCGTATTGATGATCCGCTCGCCCGCAGGCGTCACGCGGGTCAGATGCTTGCCGCTGCGGGCGAACACCTCGACTCCCAACTCGTCCTCCAACAGGCGGATCTGTTTGCTGATCCCCGGCTGCGAGGTGTACAGGCTTTGCGCTGTGGCGGAGACGTTGAGGTCGTGATGCGCCACCTCCCAGATGTAGCGCAGTTGCTGAAGCTTCATAAAGTTCCCTCAAAGCAGATAGACGTCACCTGCAGCAGCGACGGGTTATAACTATATCAATGGTAAAACCCGGAAACATAGAACTTTTTATTAATTGTAATGAAAATTTTCCACAGGCCACCCCTGCTGGCCTTTTAAAGGCTATTCGCCTTGCCCCGGCGCTCGCCCATTCAGGGTCTGCCCCAGGGGCACCAAATAGACCGGCACCGTACTGAGCTGCAGGACTCGCGTGGCCGTGCGCCCCAAGGGAGTGTCCGCGCTGCAGCCTTCGCCATGGCTGCCGATGATCAGCAGGTCGACATCAAGACGCGCTACCTGATCGAGGATGACTTGCGCCGGATCCCCCTGGCGCACCCGTACGGCGCTGATCAGCGCCAGGTCCTGAGGTTCCTCGAGCTCGTCGACGAAGCTGTCGAGGACCTTTTGCTCGATGGTCGCCAGAACCGTACTCACCCCTTCATGGTGCAAATCATCGAGGGTGGAAGGATCGAGATAACTCTGCAACACCGACTCGGCGAACGGACTCATCGGCTCGACGGCGTGAATGACGTACAGATCGGCCTTGAACGCGCGGGCGAGGGACAGCGCGTGCTGCAGAACGAAAGGCGCGTACGGACCAAGATCAGAGGCATACAACATGGACCGGATCATTCAACCCCCTTGTCACTGCTGCGAACGACAGCGCTCGCTAGAGTTTAGCAGTGCCGCCGCAAGGCGCTCGCCGCCATCGCACAGCGCACAAAGCCAAGACTGGGCATTGTCGAGGCAGGGGGTATCGCGCTAAGGTTCCGCTCCCCGCTGCGCCGAATAATAGTGTGCACCGCCGTGCGGGGCATCGCTGGCGGACACCACTTGTGACCTGATGAGTAACACCATGGCCGATTTACCGATCAATGACCTGAACGTGGAGTCCAACGAGACCCTGATCACCCCCGATCAGCTCAAGAAGGACATCCCGCTCAGCGACGCCGCCTTGCACACGGTGACCCAAGGCCGCGCAGTGGTCCGCAACATTCTTGACGGCACCGACCACCGCCTGTTCGTCGTCATCGGGCCCTGCTCGATCCACGACATCAAGGCCGCTCACGAGTATGCCCAGCGCCTCAAGGCCCTGGCGGCGGAAGTCAGCGACACCCTGTACCTGGTGATGCGCGTGTACTTCGAAAAACCCCGCACCACCGTCGGCTGGAAAGGCCTGATCAACGATCCCTACCTGGATGACTCGTTCAAGATCCAGGACGGGCTGCACATTGGTCGGCAATTGCTGCTGGACCTGGCAGAAATGGGCCTGCCCACCGCCACCGAGGCGCTCGACCCGATTTCGCCGCAATATCTGCAGGACCTGATCAGCTGGTCGGCGATCGGCGCACGCACCACCGAATCCCAGACCCACCGGGAAATGGCTTCCGGCCTGTCTTCGGCCGTGGGCTTCAAGAACGGCACCGATGGTGGCCTGACGGTAGCGATCAACGCCTTGCAGTCAGTCTCCAGCCCGCACCGCTTCCTGGGCATCAATCCGCAAGGCGGCGTGTCCATTGTCACCACCAAGGGCAACCGCTATGGGCACGTGGTACTGCGCGGCGGCAACGGCAAGCCGAACTACGATTCGGTCAGTGTCGCGTTGTGCGAACAGGCGCTTGAAAAAGGCGGTATCCGGCCGAACATCATGGTCGACTGTAGCCACGCCAACTCCAACAAGGACCCTGCCCTGCAGCCTTTGGTGATGGAAAACGTCGCCAACCAGATCGTCGAGGGCAACAACTCGATCATCGGCCTGATGGTGGAAAGTCATTTGAACTGGGGCGCGCAAGCCATTCCCAAGGACCTGGCCGACCTGCAGTACGGCGTCTCGGTCACCGATGCCTGCATCGACTGGCAAAGCACCGAGACCACGCTGCGCAGCATGCACGCCAAGCTCAAGGACGTGCTGCCGCGACGCAAGCGTCTTCAAGACTAGGACAGACACGAAAACGCCGGGCTCAGCCCGGCGTTTTTATGGCGGCGCGACTCGCACTGGCGCTTACAACTTGGCCGCCTGCCGCTGATGCAGCTCCATATAGCGCTCGACATAAGAGCACGAAGGGATCACCACATAGCCCATACGCTCGGCGTACTCGAGGGCTTCTTCGGTCAAGGCTGCAGCAATACCCTGCCCGCGCAGCTCGTTGGGGACGAATGTGCGATAGATATCCAGCGTCTGCTTGCCCAAGTCCATGTAGGTCAGATAGGCACGATGGCCGTCGACGAAGGTTTCGAATTGATGACCAGCCTGGTCATGGTGTATGGACGGCGCCTCGCTCATCATTACTCCTCGCGGGTCTTGGATTTTGACCGCTACCTTACCGCTGTTTTACCAGTGAGGGAAACCTCTGTTCGATCGACGCTCGTCCTTGGCCAATAGAAGCCGGCAGCAAGAGCACATCGAAGGTAGAGGTATCGTTCTCTGTCATATGGGACGCGCATGAAACAGCGATTACCCATGATTGCAAACGTGACACTGACTGCATGTTGATTGAGACGCCGACGGACACTTAAAGTCACTCATGGTTCAGTAGCAATCAGTCTAGTTCAACCTGACATTCCATGCTGCACTGCCGGTTTGACGGGGGATTACCGGAACAAGGACGCATCACCGCGGTCTGCATAAGTGCGCGATGATGCGCGGCACATCAATCTGCATGGATTTTTTTGCTTCTTGCGCTTCGTCAGTTTACTTACTACAAGTAATGAGTACTATGTACGCCGGCCATTGTCTCACTCTCGAGAGATGGCTATTAAATAGAAATTTAAGGGGAACACGATGAATAACGTTCTGAAATTCTCTGCTCTGGCCCTGGCCGCCGTTCTGGCAACCGGTTGCAGCAGCGCATCCAAAGAAACCGAAGCTCGCCTGACCGCTACCGAAGACGCGTCGGCTCGTGCTCAAGCCCGTGCTGATGAAGCCTATCGTCACGCTGACGAAGCTCTGGCTGCCGCTCAAAAAGCCCAGCAGACTGCCGACGAAGCCAACGAGCGCGCTCTGCGCATGCTCGACAAGGCTAGCCGCAAGTAATAATCCTCTGGATTATGGCTTCAGCATGAAAAAGCCGCCTCTTCTCGCGAAGGGCGGCTTTTTTTATGACCGGTATAAAGGGCCATTTCCCAGAGGCAGCACTCGCAGGCCCTGGCGCCTTTGTGCTGCCCTCTGATCAGGGCGTGGCTGGCGCCGACGAGATGGCCGGGCCATTCGGCGCGGCAATCTCGACCGGCATACCATCTTCCGCCGCGATCACATCGCGCATGGTGTCCCAGTTCATGTTCAGACTGCCGGCCAGGTCCTTGCGATTGAGCAAGGCATTGACCACGGCGGCGTGCTTGTCTTCGTGGGACGGATCACCTTTGGCGTCCAGCGGCGTGTGCGCCTCGAGATAGATTTTGCCAGCGCTGATGCCGAACTTGTACGGCTCGTTGATGATGCGCACCGGCGTACCGACTGGCACCATGGTCGCCAGCTCGAGCACGTTGTTGTTGTACATGCGGAAGCAGCCATGACTGGTGCGCATGCCGATGCCGAACTTCTTGTTGGAACCATGGATCAGGTAACCGGGCAAGCCCAGACCGAACTTGAACGGCCCCAGCGGGTTGTCCGGACCGGCCGGCACCACGTTAGGCAACGGATCGCCATCGGCCAGGTGCTCGGCCTTTACCGACGCCGGTGGCGTCCAGGTCGGGTTCGGGGTTTTGGCGGTGATCTTGGTCAGGCCGATCGGCGACCCCCAGCCATCCCGGCCGATGCCGATAGGGTAAGTGCGCACCACATTCTGCCCCTTGGGGTAGTAGTACATGCGGTACTCGGCCAGGTTGATGACGATACCTTCCCGTGGGCCCGGTGGCAGAATGAAGCGCGTCGGCAGCACGATCTGGGTACCGGCGCCGGGCAACCAGGCGTCGACACCCGGGTTGGCGGCGATCATTTCCAGGTAGCCCAGATCGAAGGTGGTGCCCAGATCGGCAAAGGTGTCTTCGTACTTGGCCTTGATCACCTGGACCTGGCCAACGATGTCTTCGCCCGGCGGCGGCAAGGGAAACTCCAGCGCCATGGCCGACGTAGCAGACAGGGCACCCGACAAGGCAGCCGTCAGGGAAAGAGCGCGGGTGACGACGGAAAAGCGCGGCAACATCCGGAAAATCCTTCGCAAATCATTCGGGAGGGCAAAACCGCGATTGTACACTGCCGCCCGGCTGTCCGGGAGGCCGCCGAGCAGCCCCGAGGGCGCCCTGCATGAAACTTTTTACAACTCCGACTGCAGCTCCGGCCAGATCGGCCGCGTGCCCTTGCGTTGCGCCATCAGAATCGCTCGGCACAGGCGGCACAGGCGCTGGTCACGATAAATGGCCTTGGCCACCCCGGACCATCGAGGTTGCGCCGGCAACAAGGTGCCGCACAGGGTGCGGTCGATCGAACCGCCCAGCTCCAGCTGCCGGGCAACCATATGCACACGACTTTCCTGGCACGCGAACAGGTCGAGCTGCTCATCGGGCTCGATCAGTTGATAGGCAAAGAGTGACCAGGCAGGACGCGGCATCAGGGGCTCCAAATCGGGGGCGCCACATTAGCCGAAAGGGCCCGCATAGAAAAGGGCCTCATCGGCAAATATACGCACCCGACCAAACCGCCCTACAACAAAGGCTTGAGCACCGGCCAGACATTATCCAGCAACATGCCCTGAGCCCCCACGGCCGGGTGCAGACCATCCGCTTGCATGAGCGCCGGCACCCCCCCTATGCCCTGAAGAAAAAACGGCACCAGGGCCACGGACTTTTGCTGTGCCAGATCGGGATAGACCTTGGCGAAAGCATCGGTATAGCGTTTGCCGTAGTTGGGCGGCAGTTGCATGCCCAGCAGCAGCACCTTGGCACCGACGCCCTTGGCACTGTCGATCATCATTGAAAGGTTTTGTTGCAATTGCGCGGGCGGCTGACCGCGCAAGCCATCGTTGCCGCCGAGTTCAAGAATCACCAGGTCCGGCTTGTTGGCTGCAAGGAGCGGCGCCAGCCGCGCCTGGGCCCCGCCACTGGTGTCGCCGGTGATCGACGCATTGATCACTTTATCGCTGAAACCCTCGCGCTCAAGCCGTTGCTGCAACAGGGCAACCCAGCCCTTGGAGGTATCCAGTCCGAAACCGGCACTGATACTATCGCCCACGATCAGGACTGTACCCGCCGCGGCATTCTGCGCCAGACACATCAAGGCCAGGCCAGCACTCATCAACCAGACACGCATCGGGAATCTCCATGACCACTAGTAGCATTCTCACCGCACAGGATCTGAGCAAGGTCGTGCCCAGCGCGGAAGGCGAACTGACCATCCTGCACCATCTCTCCCTGGATTTGAAGCGAGGCGACAGCCTGGCCATCGTCGGCGCCTCCGGCTCGGGCAAATCGACCCTGCTGGGCCTGCTCGCTGGCCTCGACCTGCCCAGTGCCGGGCGCGTGACCCTGGCCGGCCGCGACCTGAGCACCCTGGATGAAGACCAGCGCGCACGCGTGCGGGCCGAACATGTCGGCTTCGTGTTCCAGTCGTTCCAACTGCTCGACAGCCTCAATGCTCTGGAAAACGTCATGCTGCCGCTCGAACTGGACGGCCGCAGCGACGCCCGCGAACGCGCCCGCGGCCTGCTCGAACGGGTCGGCCTGGGCGCGCGCCTGAGCCACTCGCCGCGCCAGTTGTCCGGCGGCGAACAACAGCGTGTGGCCATCGCCCGCGCCTTTGCCGCCGAGCCCGATGTGCTGTTCGCCGACGAACCTACCGGCAACCTCGACAGCCATACCGGTGAACGCATCAGCGACTTGTTGTTCGAACTCAACAAGGAGCGCGGCACGACCCTGGTGCTGGTCACCCACGACGAGCGCCTCGCGCACCGCTGCCACCGCCTGATTCGCCTGGACGCCGGACGTCTGGTCGCCCCTCTGGAGCCTTGATGACTCGCCTGCCCTTGCCGCGTCTGTTCAGCCTCGCCCTGCGCCAACTGTTGCGCGACGCCCGCTCCGGCGAGCTGCGCGTGCTGTTTTTCGCCCTGCTGGTGGCCGTCACCGCCAGCACCGCCATCGGCTATTTCGGTGCTCGCCTCAATGGCGCCATGCTGCTGCGCGCGACCGAATTCCTCGGCGCCGACCTGGTGCTGCAAGGCTCCGGCGCGGCGCGCCCCGAACAGCTGCAGGCACCGACACTGGCGCATGCGCGGGTGGCGGAGTTCACCAGTGTGATCGCCACCGATACCGGCATCCAGCTGTCGAGCATCAAGGCGGTCGACAACCAGTACCCGCTGCGCGGCGAACTCAAAAGCGCTGCCCAGCCGTATGGCGTCGAAACCGCCGGCAATCGTCCCGCGCCCGGTGAGGCCTGGGTCGAGCCGCGCCTGCTGGCGGCCCTGAACCTGAAGATCGGCGACAGCATCGACGTCGGCCAGAAGACCCTGCGCCTGAGCCGGGTGCTGACGTACGAGCCGGACCGCGCCGGCAACTTCTACAGCCTGACGCCTCGGGTGATGATCAACCTTGATGATTTGCCCGCGACCGGCATCATCCAGCCGGGCAGCCGAGTCACCTATCGCGAACTCTGGAGTGGCCAGGCCGAATCCGTGGCGGCCTGGCGCCAGGCGTTGTCCGAACACCTGGACCCCAATCAACGCCTGCTCGACTCCCGCGACAGCAACCAGCAGATCGGCGGCGCCCTGGGCAAGGCCGAACGCTACCTGAACATGGCGAGCCTGGTGGCAGTCCTGCTGGCCGGCGTTGCGGTGGCGCTGTCGGCCAGCCGCTATGCCATGCGCCGCTTCGATGCCAGCGCACTGTTACGCTGCCTGGGATTGTCGCGGCGCGAGGTTATGCTGTTGTTCTGCATTCAATTGGCGGTGCTCGGCGGCCTGGCCTGCTTCGCCGGCGCCTTGCTGGGCTGGGTCGCGCAACTGGGGTTGTTCGCCCTGCTGCAAGGCCTGCTGCCAGGCACCTTGCCCGCAGGTGGCGCGCTGCCGGCACTGGCAGGCATCGCCACCGGCCTGGTCGCCCTCGCCGGTTTCGCCTTGCCGCCATTGGCCGGGCTGGGCCGGGTTCCGCCGTTGCGCGTGCTACGTCGAGACATGCTGCCTGTCGCCACCAGCACCTGGGCCACCTACGGCGTCGCCTTGCTGGCCCTGGGGCTGATCATGTGGCGGCTGAGCCTCGACTTGCTGTTGACCTTCGCCCTGCTCGGCGGCGGCCTGATCGCCGCCCTGGTGCTGGGCGGCCTGTTGCTGCTGGGCTTGCAAAACCTGCGCCGCATGCTGGTCGATGCCCCCCTGCCATGGCGCCTGGGTCTGGGGCAGTTGCTGCGCCATCCCCTCGCGGCTGCCGGTCAGGCATTGGCATTCGGCTTGATCCTGCTGTCAATGGCGCTGATCGCACTGCTGCGCGGCGAGCTGTTGGACACTTGGCAAAACCAGTTGCCCAAGGATGCGCCGAATTATTTCGTGCTCAATATCCTGCCCGCCGAAAAGCAGGCCTTCGCCGATCATCTGCGCGATATCTCCGCGCACGCTGCGCCCTTGTATCCGATCGTGCCGGGCCGCCTGACGACCATCAATGGCAAACCCGTAGCCGAGCTCGTCACCGCCGATTCGCGCGGCGAAAACGCCACGCAACGGGACCTGAGCCTGACGTGGTCCGCCGACCTCCCCAGCGGCAACCGCATTACGGCCGGGCAATGGTGGAGCACCACCACTGCGGCGAACGCCAGCGATGTGCCGGGCGTATCGGTCGAAGCGAAACTGGCCGACAGCCTGAAGCTCAAGGTGGGCGACACCCTGACTTTCAACGTCGCTGGCATGATCCGCGACGTCAAGGTCACCAGCTTGCGGGACGTCAGCTGGGACAACTTCCAGCCCAACTTTTTCATGATCTTCCAGCCCGGCACCCTCAAGGACCTGCCGACTACCTACCTCACCAGCTTCTACCTGGCGCCCGGTCACGACCAGCAAATCGTCGAACTGGCCCGGGCCTTTCCGGCGGCGACGCTGTTGCAAGTCGAGGCCTTGCTTGAACAACTGCGCAGCATTCTGGCCCAGGTCACCCTGGCGGTAGAGTACGTATTGCTGTTCGTGCTGGCGGCGGGCATGACCGTTCTGTTCTCGGGCTTGCAGGCGACCCTCGACGAACGCATCCGCCAAGGTGCACTGCTGCGGGCACTGGGCGCGGAGCGGCGGTTGCTGGTCAAGGCGCGGCGTATCGAATTCGGCCTGCTGGGCGCCGCCAGTGGCTTGCTCGCGGCATTGGGTACCGAGCTGATCAGCTGGGTGCTGTACCGCTTCGCCTTCCACCTGCAATGGAGCCCGCACCCTTGGCTGCTGGTATTGCCGCTGATAGGCGCACTGCTGATCGGCGGGGCCGGTATATTCGGCACACGCCGGGCACTCAATGCCAGCCCGTTGACGGTGCTACGTGAAGGTTAAGGACAGGTCGTGAGCGAGAACAAGGTTTTCAGTACCAAGATCATTACCCGCGAGGGCCATGAAGCTCTGAAAAAAGAGCTGGACTACCTGTGGCGCGAATATCGCCCGGAAATAACGCAAAAGGTCGCGTGGGCGGCTTCGCTTGGCGATCGCAGCGAGAATGCCGATTACCAGTACAACAAAAAACTGCTGCGCGAAATCGACCGCCGCGTGCGCTACCTGCGCAAACGCCTTGAAGACATGCGGGTTGTCGACTACGCGCCGGAACAGGAAGGTCGGGTGTTTTTCGGTGCCTGGGTGGAGATCGAGAACGAAGCCGGCGAAACCAAACGCTTTCGTGTGGTCGGCTACGACGAGATCTACCAGCGCATGGACTATATCTCGATCGATTCACCCATGGCCCGAGCGCTGCTCAAAAAGCAGGTTGACGACGAAGCCATGGTGCAGACACCTACCGGGGAGGTCTGCTGGTGGATCACCTTGATCGAGTACAACAAGGCGCAGTGATCAACCCAACGTGATCAAGCCCTGCCGGGCGATGCGGGTGATGTGCCCCAACACGTCTTCGCGTTGCTCGGCGCTGGGCGCCTGGACCACGGCCAGATCGAAGCGATCAGTGGCGAACCCGGCCAGGGCGCTGGCGTCATCGGTGAACTGGATCAGGAAGGCGCTGGGCTTGCCGCCGCGTCGCGGCCAGCCATCGAGGCAGCGCAGCAGGGTCGGCTGGTGACTGCCAGCAAGAAGGATGCGGGGATTGCGGGCGACCGGGCTCGTAATGACAGGAGCCTTGGACAGGTCAGGGCGCAGGTTGCTCATGCGTGGGATCTCAGCCTCCAGATTCCGCTTGGCAGCGGTGGGAGGCAACACCGAACCAGCGCTTTAGCGGTATTTGACGAGCCTGTGGCCCATCGGCGCCCCGCAAGTAGCTGTTTAAATCGGCGCAAGTGGCAATGCTAGAGAAGCTGGCCTATGGCTGTCAACGACGAATCTGGAAACATCTTCGGCCATGTCGGCCTCTTCGCGGGGAGAGCCCGCGAAGAGGCCTGTGATACCTGGGCATCATTCAAACGAAGACTCGGCGACCGATTACCCGATCCAGCGACAATTTGCCTGCGCCTTCGAGCAGCACCGCCACTGTACCGCCCAGCAGCGCCAAGGCGAATTCGTAGCCGTTGTTGGCCATGAACAAACCGTTATGGATATGCACCGAGAGGATTGCCACCACCAGGGTAATCGACAACACCGCCGCCGCTGGCCGCACCAGCAAGCCGAATATCAACGCCAAACCACCGAAGAATTCCGCGCCACCCGACATCAAGGCCATCAGCAAGCCGGGCGCCAGGCCGATGCTCTCCATCCATTGTGCGGTGCCAGTCAGGCCATAGCCGCCAAACAGGCCGAACAGCTTCTGCGAGCCGTGGGCGGCGAAGATCACCCCGACGGCGATGCGCAGTGCGGTAATGCCCCAGTTGGCGCGGGTAGTCAGTACGGTTTTGATCAGTGTGTTCATGGTGTGGCGTCCTGTATTCAATTCAAGTGAATGTCTGTGTTGGACGCCATATTAATCAAATATACAGATACTTAAAGCGCATTAAACGCAACATAACTATCGATAAAATTGATAGGTCAGCGTTCTGCCAGTTTCCGTCCCTGCGGCTCCAGGGATTCACGCTCGCGGTCGAAGGCCAGGAAATACTTGTTCACACTGTTGACGTAGCTCACGGGGCCCATGCCCACCTGTTCCATGGCCACGCGCTCGACCTGGAAGAACCAGCGGTCCGGGTTCAGGCCGCGCTTGCGGGCTTCGGCGCGCATTGCCTGGACGCGCTCCGGCCCAAGGTTGTACGCCGCCAGCACGAACGCCATGCGTTCGCGATCATTGAGTTTCTGGCTGGAGAAGAACTTGCGCTGCAGCATCGCCAGGTACTTGGCCCCGGCCTGCACATTGCCATCGACTTCCTGGATGTTGCCGACGCCGACCCGCTGCGCCGCCGCCGGGGTGATTTGCAACAATCCGGTGGCGCCGCCCGCGCCTCGAGCCGAAGGGTTGAGCGCCGATTCCTTGAACGCCAATGCGGCCAGATTCAACCAGTCCATGCCTTGCTGGTGCGCCGTGCGTTGCAGCAAAGGGCGCAATTGTTCGAGGCGTCGGCGATCTGCCGAGGCCAGCGGATAGTGGACCTTGTACAGGCGCGCGTAGGCTTTGACGAACGCCGTGTCCTGATCGGCCGGCACCTCGTAGGCGCCGACGAAGCGGTCCACCGTGGCACTGAGCAGCGGCGCATTGGCCCTGGTAAACCAGCTGATATGGCCGGGGCTGTCGAGCGCGACCTTGCGCTGTAGACGCAGGTTGGGCATCACTTTCGCCCAGCGCTCGGCGATCGGCTGCTCGACGGCGGTGTAGGGATAGATACCGGCCTGGACCATCTCCAGCACGTCCTCGACCGCCAGGCTGCCATCGACCCACTCGACCTGCACCGGCCGCTGGTGTCGCTGCGCGAGCTTGTCGTTGATGGCCGTGATCGCCTCCCCCGCCGTACTGCCGGCTGGCAGCGCCAGGGTGCGCCCCGACAACTGCTCGATTCGGGTAAAGGTGCGCTCGCCCTTGTTGCCGACCACGATCATCGGCGCATGCTCGACCGTCGGTGCGCTCGCGGTCAGGCCCTGGGTTGCTGCCGCATCGACGCCTTCGCCGGGTGCCGCAACGTCGCCCTCACCGCGTTGCAAGGCAGCGAGCAGTTGCTCCTTGGGCTTGGGGATAAGCTTGAGATGGATGCGTTGCGCGGGGCTGGCATGGCCATTGAGGTAGGTTTCGAAGGCGCGCAGGCGCAGATTCTCGACACCGATCAGCTTGCCGTCGACCTCGCCCGAACTGTTGCGGCTCTGGTTGACCAGCACGCGCAAGGTCTTGCTGCGCCGAATCTCGTCGAGATCGCGCACCTTGGCGGTGAGAGCCTTGTGCATGGCGACCTGACGAGGCGCGCCTTTGTGCCCTGCGGGCTTGTCATGCGCAGCGGCCGAATCGGCATGGGGTGCTGCCCCGGCCACCGCCGCCATAGGCAACAGCAAGCCCAGGCAAGCCAGGATCAAACGTGAGGGACGCGTCATCCGCTCTCCAGAAAAGTAGCCGGCTCCGTTCAGCGCACAAGGTTAGGTCGACCGTTGTCGTCGATAGCCAGGCCATCTACTTTCCCCGGGGCCGCTCAAATGCTGCAAAACGACGCAAGGCGCCACCAAAACCGCAACTTGCGGGCAGACTGGACCGGTGCCTGTGAACCTGGAGACCCCGACAGCGCCCTCCCGGCGCCGTAGCCATGGTCATGATTCGCCGCAACAGACCGCCATAACCTCTTGAAGTTCTTGGCTTTAATTAAAATTATCCAGCTCTGGTATGCTTTTCGGCCTCCTGCCTGAGGTAGCACCATGCAACTCATCGACATCGGCGTCAATCTTACCAATGCAAGTTTTGCGCACATCCAGCCCGAAGTCCTCGAGCGCGCCTATGCCGCCGGGGTCTGCCAACTGCTGTTGACCGGCACCAGCATCGACGGCAGCGAGCACGCCCTCGAACTGTGCGAACAGCTCGACGAATCCGCCCAGCGCCTGTTCGCCACGGCGGGCGTGCACCCCCATAGCGCCAGTGACTGGAACGCCGACAGCGAACAGCGTCTGCGCACCCTGCTGACCCATCCACGGCTGCGCGCGGTGGGCGAATGCGGGCTGGATTTCAATCGCGACTTCTCGCCACGCGCTCAACAAGAGAAGGTCTTCGAGCGGCATCTGGCGTTGGCGGTCGAACATCGTCTGCCGGTGTTCATTCACGAGCGCGATGCCAATCAACGCCTGCTGGCGATCCTCAAGGATTACCGCGACCAGCTGACGGCGGCCGTGGTGCACTGCTTCACCGGCGAACGGCAGGCGCTGTTCAGCTATCTCGATCTGGATCTGCACATCGGCATCACTGGCTGGATCTGCGATGAACGGCGGGGCAGCCATCTGCATCCACTGGTTCGTGAAATCCCCCGCGGACGCCTGATGCTGGAGAGCGATGCACCTTACCTGCTGCCCCGCTCGTTGCGCCCCAAGCCCAAGAACGGCCGCAACGAACCGGGCTATCTGCCCGAGGTATTGCGCGAGGTGGCCTTGCATCGCGGCGAGACCGAGGCCGATCTGGCGCAGCACACCACCGCCTGCGCGCGGGCGTTCTTTGCCTTGCCGCAGATTCAGGCACACGACAACGGATAATACCGTAGCGGCGCAGGCTTGCCCCCGACAGAGTCATCCATGACACGCCGCAGAACGAAGGGCTGGCCTTATCGGGGGCAAGCCCCCTCCCTACTAAGGCCGGCGGGGCTTTCTTGCGGCGCGGCGCAGTTCGTCAAGGCGCTGGTCGAGGATCGCAGGCACAGCAGCCTCGCCGGCATAACGCTGGGCAACAAAGGCTTCGGCGAATCTGTTGATCGCCGCCGCCTGCTCCGGTAATGCCAGCGCCGCCCGGTCGGCAAAGGCCTGCGGCCCCTCCCCGGGCTCGCGCTGCAGGCCAAGGCGGGCCAGCAATCGCTCGAAGCGCTGGAACTGGCGCAGTGCGAGTTCCTGCCGCGCCCGCCAGGGCTTGAGCAGCACCAGCGTCAGTATCAACATGATCGACACGCCGCCCACCGGCAATATCCACGCCGCCAGCCCCTTGAACCAGGCCAGCATCAACGCGCCCTGCTGCTCGCCCTGATACCCCAGCACCCAGCGTTGCCAACCATAATTGAGGTTGTCCCAGCCCAGGCGCAGGTCATTCAGCCAGGCCAGATTGGAATAGCGCAACGGCGAAAACGGCGAGTCCGGCAGAAAGTCCTCATCGCTGGCCAAGGCCTCGGCCAGGCCGACATCGATGCGTTGCGGCGCTACGGCAAACGTCGGATCGACGCTGCGCCAGCCCTGCTCCGGCTGCCAGTACTCGACCCAGGCATGGGCATCGTACTGGCGCACGGTGATGAACTTGCCCGCCGGGTTCAACTCCCCGCCCTGATAACCCGCCACCACCCGCGCCGGGATCCCCGCTGCCCGCAGTACGTAGACCATGGCGCCGGCAAAGTGCGCGCAGAAACCGCGGCGGCTGTTGAACAGAAAATCGTCCACCGCGTCCACCCCTAGCGCCTGCGGCTTGAGGGTGTAGTGGTAGTCCTGGTCATGAAAGTGCGTGAGTATCGCCTGCACCAGCGCCGGGGCCTGCGCATAGCGCGCTTTCAAGTCCTGGGCCCAGGCGCGGGTACGTGGATCGCCGCTAGTGGGCAGGCGCAAGGCCTGGATGCGCTCGCTATCGCTCAGAGGCTGGGGATCACGCAGCACCTGGGGCCAGGAGCTCAGGCTGTAAGCGAACGGCTGGGTGATCGGGCGCTGGCGACGCAGGGCGAAATCACTGGACTGACGCACCTCGGCACTCGGTGGCCGGGCCACATCCAACGCCGCCAGCCACGGCTGCCCGCTGGGCTCCTGGATTATTCGATAACGCCACGGCTCACCTTGCGGTTGCCACGGCGACACCGTGTTCAGCCCGGTGAACGGCGTCTGGCTCCAGCGCCGACCGTCATAGCGGTCAAGCGTCAGTACACGCCAATACAGCTGGTCATGCGCCGGCATCGGCGTGTCGAAGCTGACTCGGAAGGCCACCGCGGGCGAGCGGCCCAGCTCGGTGATATCGGCCGCCGACATACTGTCGCTCAGGCCGGTCCGGGCCTGGTTACCCGGCATCGGCAACGACCACAACGGTGGCAAGCGGGGGAAGAACACGAACAGTAACAGCATCAATGGCAGCGCTTGCAGCATCAGCATCGCCGCCGTGCGCAACGTCGCCAAGGGATTGGCCACCAGCCGCGCCTGCTGCAGACCGATCAACGCCGCGAGCAACGCGGTCACCGGCAACAGGCTGTACAGGGCCCACGGCAGGCTGTCGTCGAACAGGTAGCCCACCACTACGCAAAAGAACCCCAGCAGGATCAGCACCTGGGCATCGCGCGGGCTATGCATCTCGACCAATTTCAGCAAAAACGTCGCGACCAGCAACGCGGCGGCTGTCTCCAACCCCAACAGACGCCCGCTGGACAGGTAGACGCACACCGCGGTAACCAGCAGCAACCCGGCCTTCAGCCACTTGCCGGGGATGGCCGCGCGCATGCGAAACATCTGCACGCGCCACAGGCTGCAACCAAGCCACAGGGCGATCATCCACAGCGGCAGCTGAAAACAGAACGGCAGCATCACCAGCGCCTGCGCCAGCAACAGCCAGCCTAGGCTGACGCGCGGGATAGCCGCGACGCTCATGCGCCCTGCCCGTAGAGCGCCAGGGCGCGCAGACAGGCTTCGCGGTGCGCCTCGCCACTGGCGCTGGCGAGCAGTTGCCCGGGCAGTTGCAGCGAGAACGCACGCTGCTGCGCCGACAGCGTCAGCACCCAGTAGCACAGGCGCGACAGGCGCTGTTCGACATCGCCGCCCAGCGCCAGAAAATCCAGGCTCAGATCACGCCCACGCAGCTCGGCGAACTCCTTGATCAACAAGGCGCCGCCCCGGGACCAGGCTTTCCAGTGCAAACGTCGCCAGGAGTCACCCGGCTGATACTCCCTGAGCCCCTGATAGTCATCGACGCCCTGCCCCAGCGTGCGCATGCCCTCGTCTTCGACATCGGTGGGTGCCGTGGCCAGGGTCGGCAATTCGCCTTCCAGCGGCTGCGGATAGACCAGCACGCGCTGGCCCGGATCGATCCAGCTCCATGCACGCAGCACGCCCAATGGAAAGCTGGTCTCGACACACACCCGTGGCGCTACCAGCCAGCCGCGCTTGTCGCTGGGCAGGTCAAGTTCCAGCTCCATGACATGGCCGACATCGATGTCGACTCGCTGCAGACCGCCACGCGACCAGCCTGCGGCAATCGCTTGGTGCAGCTTGTCGCGGCTCTCGAGGCGCAAGGTGAACCGCGCCTGCTCGCCGACGAATACCGCCCCGGTGGCCACGCCGCTGACCCACAACCCCGACAGATTGCGAAAGGTATGCAAAATAGCCACCACAAAGATCGACCCCAGCAGAAATACCAGGGCGTAGGCCAGGCTGTTCTGGTAATTGATGGCCGCCAGCAAAATGAGCAGCAAGGTCAGCAAAAAACTGCTGCCCAGGCGATTGGGCATGATGAAGATATGCCGCTGACCAAGTTCCAGCCGCGCCACCGCCGGCGTGCGGCGCGCCTGCCACTGGCGCCAGCGACGGTCCAGCGCGGCGATCAAAGCGTCGGTACTTCGCGCAACAGCCACTGCACCAGGGCACTGCCGCCCTGCCCGGTCGGGTCGGCGCGCTCACGCAGCCGGTGGCTGACTACTGAAGGAAGCACGGCTTGCACGTCTTCGGGAATCACATAGTCGCGGCCCACCACCAAGGCCCAGGCTCGCGCCGCCGCCAGCAGCGCCAGGCTGCCACGCGGCGACAGGCCCCAGGCGAACTGCGGCTGGGTGCGCGTCGCCTCGACCAGGCGCAAAACATAATCGACCAGCGCATCGCTGACGCGCACGCGCCTGGCCTGAGCCTGCAACTCGGCGAGCTGGGCATGGCTGAGCAACGCCGTCATGCGTGGCAGCAGATCCCGCCGCGCCTCGCCCAACAGCAAGGCTTTCTCCGCCGCCTTGGCCGGATAACCAAGGGACAGACGCATGAGAAAGCGATCGAGCTGCGACTCCGGCAGCGCGAAGGTGCCGCCCTGACTGGTGGGGTTCTGAGTGGCAATGACGAAGAACGGCTGCGGCAGCGCACGCGTCGCACCTTCGATGGTCACCTGCCCCTCCTCCATGGCTTCGAGCAAGGCGCTCTGGCTCTTGGGGGTGGCGCGGTTGATTTCGTCGGCCAGAATCAGTTCGGCGAAGATCGGCCCAGGGTGGAACACGAACTGGCCACTGTCCTTGTCGAACACCGAGGTGCCGAGGATGTCGCTGGGGAGCAGGTCGGAAGTGAACTGGATGCGCTGAAAGCTCAGACCCAGCACTTTTGCCAAGGTATGGCTGAGGGTGGTCTTGCCCATGCCGGGCAGGTCTTCGATCAACAGATGACCGTTGGCGATCAGGCAGGTCAGCGCCAGGCGGACCTGGACTTCCTTGCCCAGTAGTATTTCATTGACGGCTTGCAGACAGGCTTCAAGTGCATGACGCATGGCTCGACGCTCCCTGTACCGATAGCCCAAGGCACCTGCCGCCAGCCTGGCAGCAGGTACTTACTGCGGACGATCAACGCCCGGCGCGAGACTCACGAATGTAGAAGCGTGCCTTCTCGGCCTTGCTATCGCAACCCTCGAACGCTTCGACTTGCTGTTGGGTCTTGGCACCGGTCAGCAGCCCCAGTGCCTTGGAGTAGCTCACTGTCCCGGCAAAACCTTCGGCCTTGGCCAGATCCAGCTCGTGCCAGGCGGCGTCCAGATTAGTGGCGCAACTATCGCGATAGGCTGTCTTGCCGGCGCAACCCGTCAGTACCAAAGCAAACAACGGCACACAGATCCAGGCTTTCATGGGTGACACCTCGAGAAAAAACATAGGGTAGTGCCCAATCAGACGTTTCACCTAGCGATAAGTGCCGTTCGTCCGCTCTTTTTAACCGGTATTTCATGCGCTGAAACAACCGATGCGTGGCATGCTGATGGCATTGCGACGACGGCGGAATCGATCGATGAAAAAGCGGGTGGCATTGGTCCTCGGCTCTGGCGGTGCGCGTGGTTATGCGCACATTGGCGTGATCGAGGAAATCGAACGGCGGGGCTATGAAATCGCCTGCATTGCCGGATGCTCCATGGGCGCGGTGGTCGGTGGCATTTACGCCGCCGGCAAGCTCGATGAATACCGGCGTTGGATCGAGAGCCTGGACTACCTCGACGTACTGCGCCTGGTGGATGTCAGTTTCAAGCTGGGCGCCATTCGTGGCGAGAAGGTATTCGGGCAGATTCGCAAGATCGTCGGCGAGGTCAATATCGAGGACCTGCGCATTCCTTACACCGCCGTCGCCACCGACCTGACCAACCAGCAGGAGATCTGGTTTCAGGAGGGCTGCCTGCACCAGGCCATGCGCGCTTCGGCGGCGATCCCGAGCTTGTTCACCCCAGTAGTCCAAGGCAATCGCACGCTGGTCGATGGCGGCTTGTTGAATCCGTTGCCGATCGTGCCGGTGGTGTCCAGCCACTGCGACCTGATCATCGCGGTCAACCTCAATTCCACAGCGCAGAATCATTACACGCTGCCGGTGATAGAGCGGCCGGCGGCGTTCCGTTTGCGCTTCGATCAGTTACTCAGCTCGCTGGGCTCGCATCTGCCATTCCGGCGCAAGCAGGCCGAACAACTGCTGCGCCTGGAGCAACAGACACTCAAGGCAGATGCCGCCGTGCTGCCCAATCCTTGGCTGGCCGAAACGGCCAATCCGACCCTGCAACAAGCGGCCGCCGCGCCGCTGGCCGAAGCCGCGCCAAAGTCCGCGACCGGCTCGGTGATCATCGACAACGTCGGCCCGGCTTCCTTGCTAGACCTGATCAACCAGAGTTTCGAGGTGATGCAGACCTCGCTGGCGCAATACAAGATTGCGGGCTATCCGCCGGATGTACTGATCAACGTGCCAAAGCGGGTGTGTCGTTTTTTCGAGTTCTACAAGGCGCCGGAACTGATTGCCTTGGGGCGGGAAATCGCCAGCGATACGTTGGATAACTATGAAAGTGAAAAACACTGACAGGGTTTATTGACCGCGGCGTCTGACCGGGCCTCTGCTGACCAAGAGACCCTCGTGTATCAACTAAAGCAACCGATACCCCACCCCTGGCTCGGTGACGATATAGCGTGGCGCGGTGGGGTCGTCGCCGAGCTTGTGGCGCAAATGGCCGACCACGATACGCAGATAGTGGCTGTCCTCGGCGTGGCTCGGCCCCCAGATGTCCTTGAGCAACTGCTGCTGGGTGAGCACGCGGCCGGCGTGCTGAGCCAGCAACGCTAGCAGCGCGTACTCCTTGCGGGTCAGGGTGACTGCAAGGCCCGCCAGCGACACCTGCCGGGAGGCCAGATCGATACTCAACTCGCCCCGCGTCAGGATCGCCGCGCTGCTGACCGGCACCACGGCTGCCTGGCGCAACAACACCCGCACCCGGGCGAGGAACTCCTGAATGCCAAAGGGCTTGCTCACGTAATCGTTGGCGCCGCCGTCCAGTGCCTCGACCTTGTCGCCCTCCCCGGCGCGCACCGACAGTACCAGCACCGGCACCGCCGACCATTGTCGCAGCTCGCGCAGCACCGCTTGGCCATCCATGTCCGGCAGCCCGAGATCCAACACTATCAGCGCCGGGCTGGCCAGCGCGGCCTGGGTCAGACCTTCCTCGCCGTTGGCTGCCTCGATCACCCTATAGCCTTGAGAGCTGAGGCTGATGCGCAGAAACTTGCGGATCTGTGGTTCGTCGTCGATGACCAGAATGGTGGGGGGCTGACTCATGGTTCAGGCATCTTCCAAATCGCCGGGCTGGCGCTGCAGCGGCAAGCATAAAGTGATGCAAGTGCCTTGACCATCAATGCCCTCGCCGACTTCGATGCATAGCAGCGAAAGGCGTATTATCCCCTACCGTTTCGCCAACCCTGTGAGGGATTGGGGGGAAGCTGTTTGAAAAGTCGCAGAAAGCAGAAATGTATCTAGACTGATACATTCAGGAAATGCCCGGCATACTTATCCCCTGTACCGTCCGGCCACCGGACGCTGCAGTCGACAGATCGCCCGCTCTTTGCGACCTGCAACTGTCCTGCACACTACACCCCGCCGCCCGCCGTGAGGCCGGCAGCCCTACCAGGCAGATGACCGCAAGCATGCAGAACTCCCCGATCTCCTCCAGCGATGCCAGCAAAGCTTCCCTCGGTGAAGACGAAAAACGCTGGAACACTCGGGCGCTCATCGTTGACGACGACGTGCCGATTCGCGAGCTGCTGATCGACTACCTGGCCCGCTTCGGCATCCTCGGCTTCGGTGTCACCGATGGCGAGGGCATGCGCCAGGCGTTGCAGGAAGACGTTTTCGACGTCGTGGTGCTGGACCTGATGCTGCCCGGCGAAGACGGCTTGTCCCTGTGCCGCTGGCTGCGCGCCGAGTCGGACATTCCGATCCTCATGCTCACCGCGCGCTGCGAGCCGACCGACCGTATCATCGGCCTCGAACTGGGCGCCGACGATTACATGGCCAAGCCCTTCGAGCCTCGTGAACTGGTGGCGCGCATCCAGACCATCCTGCGCCGTGTGCGTGATGATCGCAGCGACCAACGCGGTAACGTGCGCTTCGATAACTGGCGCCTGAACAGCGTGCTGCGTCAGTTGATCTCCGCCGACGGCCTGGTGGTGCCGCTGTCCAATGCCGAATTTCGCCTGCTGTGGGTATTTCTCGAGCGACCGCGTCGGGTGTTGAGCCGCGAGCAACTGCTGGATGCCGCCCGGGGCCGCTCGATCGAAGCCTTCGACCGCAGCATCGACCTGCTGGTCTCGCGCCTGCGGCAGAAACTCGGTGATGATCCAAAAGCGCCGCAGTTGATCAAGACCGTACGCGGCGAAGGCTACCTGTTCGATGCGAGAGAAATTGGCTGATGCGAGGCGATACGCTGTTCGCCAGGCTGTTCGGCGTCTCGCTCGGGGCGATCATCATCGCCCATTTGCTGGCATTTCTTTGGTTCCAGGCGTATGGCGGCCCACCACCGCCACCCCCGCCGCCGCACATGCAACCGAACGAGTCGTTTGTCGACAGCGCCAATGCCACAGCCGATGAAAAAATCGAGGCGTTCGAGCGTAACGAACATCTGCGCCCGCGTCCGCGCCCTTGGTGGGGCGGGCCGCTGGTGCCGTTCATATTCCAGTTCATCATTTTGATCATCGCCGCCTGGTACGGTGCCAAGTTGCTGGCGCGCCCCATCCAGCGCTTCAGCGAAGCCGCCGAACGCCTGAGCGAAAACCTCGACGCCCCGGCGCTGGAAGAAACCGGCCCCAGCGAAGCGCGCCGCGCCGCCAGCACCTTCAACGTGATGCAACGGCGTATTCGCGAACAGGTGCAGCAGCGATCACGCATGCTGGGCGCGGTGTCCCACGACCTGCGCACGCCGCTTTCGCGGCTCAAGCTGCGCCTGGAGCAGATCGACAACGAGAAACTTCAGGGCCAGATGCGTCAGGATCTGGACGACATGATCGGCATGCTCGACTCGACCCTCACCTACCTGCACGAACAGCGCACCAGCGAGGCCCTGCAGCGCTACGACCTGCAGGCGCTGGTGGAATCGCTCTGCGAGAACGCTGAAGACAACGGCGCACTGGTCGAGGCCCGCGGCCAGTGTGCGCCACTGCAGACGCAACCCATGGCGCTGCGTTCGTGCCTGAGCAATCTGTTGGATAACGCCCTGCGCTACGCCGGTGCGACCCAGATCGAGATCACCGATGGCGCCACCGAGGTGGTGGTGCGGGTGATCGATCACGGCCCCGGTATCAGCGCCGACAAGCGCGAAGCGGTGTTCGAGCCGTTCTTCCGCCTTGAAGGCTCGCGCAATCGCAATTCCGGCGGCGTGGGCCTGGGCATGACCATCGCCAAGGAAGCCGCTCATCGCCTGGGCGGCAGCCTGAGCCTGGAGGAAACACCCGGCGGAGGCCTCACGGCCGTGGTTCGCCTGTCTCGGGGCGAGCATGCGGTGCTCAGGACCTAGCGGCGCCGATACAATCGCCACACACGCTGGACATACTTTGTTGCAATTCTCCATGAGCCGGTGGACCGTCACCGGCCCAACACAGGGGAGCATGCCCAATGATCAGTGGCATCAGCAGTTCTTCGAGCTATTACAGCTCACTCAGCAGCACGAATAGCACAACCAGCACCACCAGCGCAGCCGCCGCAAAGAAATTCCAGGAGCAGCTGTTTGCCAGCCTGGACACCGACGGCGACGGCTCGGTCAGCAGCACCGAGCTGAGCACTGCGCTGTCCAGCAGCGAAAGCAGCGGCGACAAGGGCCTGAGCGGTATTCTGGTGAGTTTGAGCCAGAACTTCAGCAAGCTCGACGGCGACTCCAGCAGCGGCTTGAGCCTGGACGAGCTGGAGGCCGGCACCCAGCCACCGACTGACGGCCCTGGCGACAGCCAGATGGTCGACGACCTGCTCGCCTCTCTGGACAGCGATGGCGACGGCTCGGTCAGCAGCGACGAGTTGAGCACTGCCCTGAGCAGCGCTGGCAGCAGCACCGACAGCAGCCAGGTGTTTTCGGCGCTGGATACCAACAAGGACGGCACGATCAGCGCCGACGAGTTGGCCGCCGCCATGACTCCTCCACCACCGCCACCTGCCCAGAACGCCAGCTCCACGTCCAGCGACGCCTTGTTCAGCGCCCTCGACAGCGACGGCAACGGCAGCATCTCGGCCTCCGAGTTGAGCAGCGCGATGAGCAGCGACAGCTCCAGCAGCTCTGACACCAGCAGCAGCCAGAGTGAAACGTCTGCAGCGCTGAGCAAACTCATCGCCAGCATCAATCGCGAGTATCAGCTGGATAACAGCCAGACTGTAGGCAGCCAGTTGAGCGCTTCTGCGTAAAGCTTGCGATTACTCCCCTGTGGGAGCGGGCTCTGCCCGCGAAGACGCCATAACTGACGCACTGCGTATTCAGGGACGGCCCTTTCGCGGGCAGCGCTCGATCTCATAGGGGTTCAGCGTGGATCAAACTGCCTTGTTCGTACGGGTCCAGTCCATCAGCAGACTGTAAGCCACCGCCAGCAGCGTCGGGCCGATGAACAGGCCGATAAAGCCGAACGCCAGTAACCCGCCGAATACCCCCAGCAGCACGATCACCAACGGCAGATCACCGCCTCGGCTGATCAGATAAGGCTTGAGCACGTTATCGACGCCACTGATGACGAACGTCCCGTAGACCCCGAGAAAGATCGCCATGCCGTAGTCACCCTTCCACGCCAGCCATAGCGTCGCGGGTACCCACGCCAACGGCGGCCCCATGGGGATCAGGCTGAGCATGAAGGTGACGATCCCCAACACCAATGCGCCCGGCACACCGGCAATCAGAAAGCCGATCAGCGCCAGCAGCGCCTGCGCAGCCGCCGTACCGATCACACCATTGACCACCCGCTGAACCGTCCCGGCCACCAACTCGAGGTAGTAACCGGCGCGCTCGCCAATCAGGCGTTCCAGCAAGCGCAGCACAAAGGCCTCGACCCGCGGCCCGTCACGGTAGAAGAAGAACACGAACACCAGGCTCAGGGTCAATTCGAGCAAGCCGCCACCCACTTGCGCACTGCGCGCCAGCAACCAGTTGCCGACCTGACCGAAGTACGGCTTGGCGCTTTGCAGCAAGGCCGCGCCCTGGTGGTCGAGGCTTTCCCAGGTTTGTAACAAGCGCGGGCCTACCAGTGGCAGATTACCCAGCCATTGCGGCGCCGCCGGCAGACCATCGACCTGAACGTCACGGATAAAGGCCGTGGCATCGCGCACATGGTCGACCAGGTTGAACCCCAGCCACACCAGCGGCAGGATCACCAGCAGCATCCAGCCGCACGTCAGAATCGCTGCCGCCAACGTTTCCCGCCCACCCAGCCAGCGGGTCAGCAGGCGCATCAACGGCCAGCTGGCATAGGCGAGGATCGCTCCCCACAACAGTGCCGAAGCGAACGGCATCATCACCCACAGGCATGCCCCTAGCAGCGCGAGCAGCAGAATCTGGACCAATAGACGGTCGGTATTGAGCATTGCGGGTTCCATCCAGGAAAAAGTGTTACGACTGCAGCCACAGGCTCAGCGAATCAGTGTGATGTGCAGCCCGGGTTGTTCCAGGGTACCCAGTTGGAGGCGGGATTCCCGTACCCCGGCAGCGACCAGTGCCGTTTGCCAGGCCGCAGCCCCCTGCCCGGCCAATGTGACCCGCAGACTGCTGTCCAGGTTCAGGGCGCGGCTCAATAAGGTCACCCAAGGTGCGGCCGGCGCAGAGGCCAGGGCGGGGTAATCGAGCATACCGGTCGTGCGCAGCTCGTTCAGCACGGTGGCGGGGTTAGGCAAGACTTCGCCCAGCGGCGCATCAGCGGTGAACTGTTCGACATGCATCGATACAAGCCGGTTGGTGCGGGTGACGGAATAGACTGCCAGCAGGGTATCGGCATCGGGTGAGGCCAGACGCAGGAGGAAAAATCTTTGCTGATCGTCGGCACCGAGCAGCTTGGCGTTGCTGAAGATCTCGTTGGCCCACAGGCTGCTTTCACCGCATTCTCGCGCCTCGCACAAGAACAGCAACTGGGTGCCCGGGGTCTGCAAGCTTTGCCGAGCGGCGGCAAACGCCTCCTTGGCATTGCGCTCGGGGGGCAGTTCATAGGTCACCGAACTTACCTGGCCGCGGGCGTTGATCTGCGACTCCATGCGCAGCTGCCCGCTGATCTTGCGTAATGCGCCCAAGGGGTAGATACGTTCCTGCTCGGTCACTGGGCGTTCATCGATGGGCGTGGCATCGACCTCGTGTACCCGAGCGCCAACGTCGACGGCCCAGGCAGCTGGCACGGCCAGCGATGAAAGCAACAGCGCAAGGCTGGCCAGGTGAGGCTTTATCATGGTTGTCTCCATTTCAACCCGCCAAGCCTCGGCAGTTCACTGGTGCAAGTCAAGGAACGGCGAAGAATCTATTGATACAGTCTGCGACAAGATCGGCGCCGGCCTCATCATTGAGGTGCAAGTGGTGGCCGCCTGGCAGGAATACCGGGGCCCACGGCAGGCGCCCGAGCAGCTCGGCCTCCTGTGCCAAGCGCCCGTCCTGGGCGATGATCAACTGGGCCGGGCACTCGATGGCACGGGCGAATGCCAATGCCTGCTCCTCACTCAGACGCACCGGCGAACTGAGCATCAGGCGCGAATCGCTACGCCAGGTGAAGCCGCCCGGCACTGGCATCAGGCTGCGCTCGCCCAGTAGTTCGGAGGCTTCTCGCGATACCGCGACGTGGCCTTTCATCCGCGCTTCGATGGCCCGCTCCAGCGTCGGATGCACAGTCTTGCGCTTGCGTCCGAGCGCCAACTGCTCGCGCAGTGCCAGGCCCATGCGCGCCACCGGATCATGGGGCAGCGGATTGGGCGGCACGATACCGTCGATCAGCACCACCCGCTCGATGCGCTCCGGCACGGCGCCAGCGACGAGTGTCGCAACGATCGCGCCGAGTGAATGCCCGAGCAAGGCAAAGCGCTCCCAGCCCAGTTGTTCGGCAGCCTGCAGCACGTCGTGGGCATAATCCCAGAGGGCATAGCTGGCACCCGCCGGACGATGATCGGAAAACCCGTGCCCGGCCATGTCCAGCGCCACGATGCGCAGCCCGTGCAGGCGTGGTGCCAGGCGCGCGAAACTGTTGGCGTTGTCGAGCCAGCCATGCAGGGCCAGCACCGGCTGGCCGTCTTCGGGCCCGAACGCATGAGCGGCCAATTCGATATGCGGCAAGGTCAATCTCAACTCTTGCACGGCCTTCATAGACAAGACTCCTGATGACGGATTGACGCTGACGCCTGCCAGCGGGTAATAACCTCACGGATCAGCTCGGCCGTTTGCAGCGGCCGCTCAAGGGGAAACATGTGCCCACCGGGTACGCCATGAAACTCCCCTTGGGCCAGTCGCTGAGCCGCTCGCGCATGATGACGCAGCACCACCTGGCTTTGCACCCCGCCCACCAATGCCAGCGGCACTTGCAACTGCTGCAGGCGCACGGGGTGCAGATGGGGGACGCTGCGATAGATGCTGATTTCCGTGGCCGGATCGAAGCGTAGCCGCAACCCCTGCCCCTCGACTCGCAAACCGTGCTGCAGATAGGCCTCAAGGCACTGCGCATCGAAATGGCGAAACAGCGCCTTGCCCGCGAAATACTCACGGGCGCAAGCCAGGTCGGCAAACTCCTCGCGCCGTCCCAAGGTGCGCCCGGCAGGCGTCAAACGGTCGATCAGACCCAAGCGCTTGGCGGCGCGAATCACCCATTGGTCGCGCGTGGTGAGCAGCGGCGAATCGAGCATGATCACGCCCCGATACAGGTCTGGGCGCCGCAGCGCCGCATGCAGTTGCAGCACTCCGCCCAGAGAATGTCCCACGCCCCAGATGGGCTCGGGCTGGGCCTCGAGGTGCAGGATCAACTCGTCTACCAGGCTGGTCCAGTTGTCGTCCACCGGAAAGCGCGGATCATGGGCGTGCATGGGAAGGTGGACAACCGTGAATTGCGCTGACAGGGCAGCGAACAGCTTGCCGTAGGTCGCAGAGGGGAAACCATTGGCGTGGGCGAAGAACAGGAGCTGCGGCATACGATCAATCGTCCGGAACAAAAGCTTCAAAGGCAGGAGCGCACGCATGGATTGTCCGCAGCACGTCGCAGATGGGCAATGCCCGGAAACGCCATCGCCAACGGCGTTCCGGTCAGCCGCCAAGGCGCGCGGCTATGCCAGTTCGGGCACAGCGGCTGCGGCGAGGGTCAAGCGTGCCGCAGGCTCTTGAGCGTCATCAACCCGGCCAACGGCCACTCGCCGTCCAGCTCTGCCAGGCTGGCGGTACCCATGTGATGTTCATGGTTGTCCAGCAGCCCGAGCAAGGTGCTGACCAGGGGTTGATGGCTGACCAGCAGGATGTTTTCCAGCTTTATCGCCTCCAACTGAGTGATGACTGCACTCGGCGACTGGTCCGGTGTCAGCCACGCCACTGTCCTCATGGGTTCGCCATGACCGAGTGCGTCGCGGACCAACTTCGCCGTCTGCTGCGCCCGAACATAGGGGCTGGCATAGATAGCGTCCAGCGCCAGCCCTTGCAGATGCGCTGCGCTGCGCAGCACCTCTGCGCGCCCCGCCTCGGTCAGCTCCCGCTCGGCATCGGTCGGCGCCTGATGGTGCGCCTCACCATGGCGCAGTACCCATAGCTTCATAGCTTGGGGTCCTCGTCGCGCACCGGATGCGCGGCGGGCGGTACGCTGTGGGGCGCTTCGCCTTCAGGTGGGCGCGGCGCCGGCCAGTCGCTGAACGGCCAAGGCTTTTGCTCGGTATGAAAACTGCCGAAACGGCCGATCTGCGCCAGGTACTGGCTCAGGCTGTCGCCGAAGTTCATCAGCCCGGCGTTCGGCGCGCTGTAGATCAGACGGTAGATCAGTTGTACCAAGACCAGCGCGCCGAGCAGAAACTGCGCGACCTGCCAGACGAGGACGAACACCAGCATCCAGACGATGCGCAGAATGATCGATTCATGGGTCGAGGGGGGACGGGGAGCGTTCATGGCGGAGTACCTTGGCGAGCAATCAATTGAAACCGCTGATCGAGATGAAGTCGACATCGGTCTTGGGTTCGGCATGCATCAGCACTTCGATGACCTGCTTCAAGGTACGACCCTCGAACAGAATCGCGTGTAGCCCGGCGACCAGTGGCATATAGACCTGCGCCTCCTGCGCCTTGGCTTTCAGCACCTTGAGGGTGTTGACGCCCTCCGCTACTTCGCCCAGGCGGCTGACCGCCTCTTCCAGGCTGAGGCCTTCGCCCAAGGCAAAACCGACCTGATAGTTACGGCTCTTGGGCGACGAGCAGGTGACGATCAGGTCGCCGACGCCGGCGAGCCCGAGGAAGGTCATGGGGTTGGCACCCTGGCTGACGGCAAAGCGGGTCATCTCCGCCAGGGCACGGGTGATCAGCATGCTCTTGGTGTTCTCGCCCATGCCCAGCGCCACGGCCATGCCGGCGATAATCGCGTACACGTTCTTGAGCGCGCCGCCGAGCTCGACGCCAAAGCGATCGGTGCTTGCATACACCCGAAACGTCGGGCCGTGCAGCGCCTGCTGGACGCTCTGGCAGAGCTGCTCGTCGGCGCTGGCGATGACGGTGGCGGTCAGGGCGTGCTCGGCCACTTCACGGGCCAGGTTCGGCCCGGAGAGCACACCGATACGCGCTCGCGGAGCGATCTCCTCGAGGATCTCGCTCATCAATTTGAACGACTGGGCCTCGATGCCCTTGGTCAGACTGACCATCATCTTGCCCGCCAGCAGCGCCTCGTGGTCGGCCAATACCGCACGCAGGGCGCTGGACGGCAGGGCCACGAAAATCAGCGGCGCCGCTTCGAGCGTGGCCAGCAGGTCGGTGACCGGCTCCACGCCTGGATGCACCTTGATGCCCTTGAGGTAGCGTGGATTCTCCCGCTGCTCGCGCATGGCACGGGCCTGCTCGGGGTCGCGCATCCACTGCAGCACACGATGACCATTCTCGGCCAGCAGATTGGCGGCGGCGGTCCCGAAACTGCCACCGCCTAGCACTGCCACAGGCTGTTTATCAGTCATATTCAATCCGTTAGCGGGTTACAGTGACAAAGGTCGCATTATACGGGGCGGTGTCGGCACCACCAGTCCTTCGGCGTGCGGTCGCGCACACGCTATGGGGTAGGACAGCGCCAGCGACGCGGTTCTCCGTCGAGAATGCATGTATGTGACTGAAAATGTCGTAACAGTCAGTTACCATGCTTCATAAATCTTTGTGGACACACTGCTGTCGTGCAATCCCACCCCCTTCATTCCCCTCGTTCATCGAGCGTCCCTGGCGTCGATCCCGTTATTGTGGGCGTTGATCGGAGGCGCCGGTGAAGCTGCGGCGCAAGTGGGATATCCATACCCGCACCCAGCTGATCAGCCTGGGCCCGGCGATCTTGCTGACGCTGCTGTTGATCTGTTTTTTCACCTTCGTCCGCATCCAGGACCTGCGCCAGGAACTCAACCACACCGGCCAGTTGATCGCCAACCAGTTGGCCCCCGCCTCCGAATACGGCGTAGTGACGGGTAACACTGACGTGCTTGAAGCACTGATGAACGCCACCCTGGCGATTCCCCATGTGCGTTTCCTGGAAATCCAGAATGCTCAGGACCGCATCCTCGCCTACGTCGAGCAGCCCAGCGAGGGCGACACGCCGTCCCGACGCATCGAGGTGTTCCAGGCTCCCATTCGCCAGCAGCGCAACGCTCTCAAGGACGCCACCGAGCGCGGCGTGCCACCCAGCGAGATCAGCGGCGAACTGCCCGAGTATCTAGGTCGAGTGATTGTCGGCATGTCGGATGACGCGTTCAGCCAGCGCCAGCAGGAGATCGTCCTCAAGGCCGGTGTGCTGGCGCTGTTCGCCTTGATTCTGACCTTCCTGCTGGCCCGGCGCCTGTCCCGCGACCTGTCACAACCGATCAGCGACATGAGCGCCGCCGTCACTGCCATTCGCGAGGGCGACTTCCAGGCCGTACTGCCGGTACCCCCTGGCGATACCGAGCTGGGCGAACTGGCGCGCCACCTCAACGAACTGGCCACCGGGCTGCAACAAGCCAGCCACGAGCAGCGCGTGGCCATGGACGAACTCATCCATACCCGCGAAGAAGCAGAACGCGCCAACAGCGCCAAATCGGAATTCCTGGCGATGATGAGCCACGAATTGCGCACACCCATGAACGGCGTGCTGGGCATGCTGCAGTTGCTCGAAACCACGCAGATGACCGACGAGCAGAAGGAATATGCCGCGCTGGCGACTCAATCGACCGAACACTTGCTCAAGGTCATCAACGACATTCTCGATTTCTCGCGTATCGAGCGCGCCAACCTGGAACTGGAACACATCGCTTTCGACTTGCCGCAACTGATCGAACTGATTGCCCAGCCCTTCCGCCTCGATGCCGAGCAGCGCGGCCTGCGCCTGGAGCTGGAAATCGGTGCAGCGTTGCGTGGCGTGCACGTCGCCGGCGACCCGACGCGCATCCGGCAGATACTGGTCAACCTGATCGGCAACGCGTTGAAGTTCACCGAGGCGGGCCATGTGCGTATCGAAGTCTCCAGCCAGGCGTTGGACCACGACCTGATCTGGCTGACCTGTACGGTGAGCGACACTGGCATCGGTATCAGCGCGCAGAACCTCGAATCGATGTTCGTCGCCTTCCGCCAGGCCGACAGTTCGATTTCCCGGCGCTACGGCGGCACCGGCCTGGGCCTGCCGATTGCGCGTAACCTGGCCGAGCGCATGGGCGGCACCCTGCATGCCGACAGCGAGGTCGGCCAGGGCTCCACCTTTACCCTGGAACTGCCGCTGGCATTGAGCAACCCGCCGCTGGTGGTCAGCGTGCCAGCGCCCGCACGATCAAGTCCCAACGATGGCACCAAGACCATCGGGACCGGCTTGCACGTGCTGCTGGTGGAAGACAATCCGGTCAACCAGACCGTTATCGAAGCCATGCTGCGCAGCCTGGGCTTCACCGTCAGCGTGGTCGGCGATGGCGCCCAGGCAGTGACGGAAGTATCGCGTTTGCGCTTCGATGCGGTACTGATGGATTGCCGTCTGCCGGTCATCGACGGATACGAAGCCACACGCAGAATTCGTCTGCTAACGTTGCATAACGACGTTCCTGTCATTGCCCTCACCGCCAACGCGCTGCATGGCGATCGGGAAGCCTGTATCGACGCCGGGATGAACGATTACCTGGCCAAACCGTTCAAACGCAGCGATCTGTTGCTGATCCTGCAGCGCTGGATATCCTGAAACGCGTCATTACCGCCTTGGGCGAGCCCTTCTGCGCCCTGCTACGCAGACACATCGGCGGGCATTGGCGCTAAACGGCTGCCACCAGGTGACGAAAATGTTAGAGTACGGGAGTCTTTGACATTTACTCGGACCAAAAAAAACGTCCGAAAAACCATTTCAGTGCACACCTGTACATTCGTATACTCTGTGCTGTGACTTTCATCATTACGCAATAGTCTATGTACAGGCTGCCGACTCGGCCTTCATCCAACGGGTCGATCGGGAAGATTTGCCCCCTGCCAGGCAGGGACTATTGAGGAGCTCGCATGACCAAACAAAACGCCTTTACCCGGGAAGACCTGCTGCGCTGCAGTCGCGGTGAGCTGTTCGGCCAAGGTAATGCGCAACTGCCCGCCGGCAACATGCTGATGGTGGATCGCATCACTCATATCAGCGAAGAAGGCGGTGCATACGGCAAAGGTGAATTGGTCGCCGAGCTGGATATCAACCCGGACCTGTGGTTCTTCGCCTGCCATTTCGAAGGCGACCCGGTAATGCCGGGCTGCCTGGGCCTCGACGCCATGTGGCAGTTGGTCGGCTTCTTCCTGGGCTGGCAGGGCTTGCCTGGCCGCGGTCGCGCACTGGGCTCGGGCGAGGTGAAATTCACCGGTCAGGTACTGCCGACCGCCAAGAAGGTCACGTACAACATCCAGATCAAGCGTGTCATGAAGGGCAAGCTGAACCTGGCAATCGCCGATGGTACTGTCAGCGTTGACGGTAAGCAGATCTACACCGCCGAAGGCCTTCGGGTCGGCGTGTTCACATCCACCGAAAATTTCTAAGGGTTATCCGCATGCGCCGCGTCGTTATCACTGGTCTGGGCATTGTTTCCTGCTTGGGCAATGACAAAGACACCGTCTCCGCAAACCTGCGGGCGAGCCGCCCTGGCATCCGATTCAACCCGGAATATGCCGAAATGGGTTTGCGCAGCCAGGTTTCCGGCTCCATCGACCTCAACCTCGAAGAGCTGATCGACCGTAAAGTCTTCCGTTTCGTCGGCCACGCCGCCGCGTACGCGTACCTTGCCATGGCCGATGCCATCAAGGACTCGGGCCTGACGGAAGAGATGGTCTCCAACCCCCGCACCGGCCTGATCGCCGGCTCCGGCGGCGCGTCGACCCTCAACCAGATGGAAGCGCTGGACATCCTGCGCGAAAAAGGCGTCAAGCGCGTCGGCCCGTACCGCGTCACCCGCACCATGAGCAGCACGGTGTCGGCTTGCCTGGCCACCCCCTTCAAGATCAAGGGTCTGAACTACTCGATCGCTTCGGCCTGCGCCACCAGCGCTCACTGCATCGGCACCGCCATGGAGCAGATTCAGATGGGCAAGCAGGACATCGTCTTTGCCGGCGGCGGTGAAGAAGAGCATTGGAGCCAGTCGTTCCTGTTCGACGCAATGGGCGCGTTGTCCAGCAAGCGCAACGACACCCCGGAGAAAGCCTCCCGCGCCTATGACAACGACCGTGACGGTTTCGTCATCGCCGGTGGTGGCGGCATGGTGGTGGTCGAAGAGCTCGAACACGCCCTCGCCCGCGGCGCCAAGATCTACGCTGAAATCGTCGGCTACGGCGCCACTTCCGATGGCTACGACATGGTCGCACCGAGCGGCGAAGGCGCCATCCGCTGCATGCAGATGGCAATGTCTACCGTCGACGCACCAATCGACTATCTGAACACCCACGGCACCTCGACTCCGGTCGGCGACGTCGCGGAAATCAAAGGTGTGCGCGAAGTGTTCGGTGCCAAGGCGCCGGCCATCAGCTCCACCAAGAGCCTGTCGGGTCACTCTCTGGGCGCCGCAGGCGTACATGAAGCGATCTACTGCATGCTGATGATGGAAGGCAACTTCATCGCCGGCTCGGCCAACATCGACGAGCTGGACCCAGCAGTCGCCGATCTGCCGATCCAGACTGTCACCAAAGAAAACGTCGAGCTCAACACCGTGATGAGCAACAGCTTCGGCTTCGGCGGCACCAACGCTACCCTGGTACTGCAACGCTGGCAGGGCAAGTAAGGTTCGACCTTGCTTAACAAGAAAGGCGCCGAAAGGCGCCTTTTTTGTTTTTGCTTTGAGCTGTGGTGAGGCAAGCGCGGATCAGTCCTGGAACACTTCATCCAACAGGTAGTGCATCGAGGCGAACGCACGATCGGCGACCGTCTTGTTGTACATCTGCACGCCAGGATTGTTGGCTTCGGTATCGGTGAACGAGTGATACGCGCCGCCGAAACTGGTCAGGGTCCAATCCACACCAGCGTCGTTCATTTCCTTCTCGAATGCTGGCAGTTGCTCCTTGGGAACCAGCGGGTCGCTGGCGCCATGCAATACAAGGACCTTGCCCTTGATGTTCTTGCCATCAGCCGGATTCGGCGTATCCAGGGTACCGTGGAACGACACTGCCGCCTTCAATGGCGCGCCGGTACGGGCCAACTCCAATGCACAGCAACCGCCGAAGCAGAAACCGAAAGCCGCCAGCTTGGCGCTGTTGACGCTGGCTACGGTCTGGCTTTGCAACTGATCCAGCGCCGCTTGCATACGCTTGTTCAGCAGCGCACGATCATTCTTCAACGGTGTCATCGCCGCTGCAGCCTGATCGCCATTCTGTGGACGCACCGCCTGCCCATAGAGGTCAGCCAGCAGCACTACGTAGCCTTTGGAAGCCACGGACTGGGCGATACGCTCAGCGCCTTCGCTGACGCCCATCCAGTTGGGGGCCATCACCAGGCCAGGACGTGGGGAAACGACATCTGCGTCATACACCAGACGGCTTTCGTAATCGATGCCATCGATCTGATAGACAACGGATTGAACAGTGACTGCGCTCATGGATTTATTCCCCAATTGAAGTCTTGACGACTGTAACGAAAAAACCCGCCGAAGCGGGTTTGATCTGCGACTGGTTAGACTGACAGCTCAACCAGCAACTTGTTCAGGCGACGCACATACGCCGCCGGGTCTTTCAGGCTGTCCCCTGCCGCGAGTGCGGCCTGGTCGAAGAGGATGTGCGAGAAGTCGGCGAAACGGTCTTCGCTCTGCTCGTTGTCCAGTTTTTCGATCAGCGGGTGGGCCGGGTTGAATTCAAAGATAGGCTTGGAGTCCGGCACTTTCTGCCCACTCGCTTCTAGGATCTGACGCATCTGCAGGCCCAGGTCCTGCTCCCCGATGGCCAGAATCGCCGGCGAGTCGGTCAGGCGATGCGAAACCCGCACCTCGCTGACCACATCACCCAGCGCAGCCTTGAGGCGCTCGACCAGGCCTTCCTTGTCCTTGGCGACTTCTTCCTGGGCTTTTTTGTCCTCGTCGGAATCCAGCTTACCCAGATCCAGGTCGCCACGGGCGACGTCAACGAAGCCCTTGCCATCGAAGTCGGTCAGGTAGCTCATCAGCCACTCGTCGATGCGATCTGTCAGCAACAGCACTTCGATGCCTTTCTTGCGGAAGACTTCCAGGTGCGGGCTGTCCTTGACCTGAGCGTAGGATTCGCCGGTCAGGAAGTAGATCTTGTCCTGACCTTCCTTGGCGCGAGCCAGGTATTCAGCCAGGCCGACGGATTGCTCGCCGCTGCTGTCGTGAGTCGACGCGAAGCGCAGCAGGCCGGCGATCTTCTCCTTGTTGGCGAAGTCTTCAGCCGGGCCTTCCTTGATGACCTGGCCGAAGTTCTTCCAGAAGCCCTTGTATTGCTCGGGTTCGTTCTTCGCCAATTTTTCCAGCATGTCCAGCACGCGCTTGGTCAGGGCCGATTTCATCGAGTCGATGATCGGATCCTTCTGCAGGATTTCACGCGATACGTTCAGCGACAGGTCGTTTGAATCGACCACACCCTTGATGAAGCGCAGGTACAGCGGCAGGAAGGATTCTGCCTGGTCCATGACGAACACGCGCTGCACATAGAGCTTGAGGCCGCGCGGGGCTTCACGCTGGTACAGGTCGAACGGCGCGCGGGCCGGCACGTACAGCAACGAGCTGTATTCCAGCTTGCCTTCGACCTTGTTGTGGCTCCAGCTCAGCGGGTTCTCGTAATCGTGACCGATGTGCTTGTAGAACTCCTGGTATTCCTCGTCCTTGATCTCGGTACGTGGACGGGTCCAGAGGGCACTGGCGCGGTTGACGGTTTCCCACTCCAGCGCGGGCTGCTCTTCGCCCTCAGCGGCGGGCGCCTGCTCTTTAGGCAATTCGATCGGCAGGGCGATGTGATCCGAGTACTTCTTGATGATGTTGCGCAGGCGATAGCCGTCGGCAAACTCGTCTTCAGCGGCCTTGAGGTGCAGCACGATGCGGGTGCCGCGCTCGGCCTTGTCGACGTTGGCGACTTCAAACTCGCCTTCGCCCTTGGACGACCAGTGCACACCCTCGCTGGCAGCGGTGCCGGCACGACGGCTGAATACTTCGACCTGGTCGGCGACGATGAACGCCGAGTAGAAGCCGACGCCGAACTGACCGATCAGGTGCGAGTCCTTCTTCTGGTCGCCGCTGAGGTTTTTCATGAAGTCGGCAGTGCCGGACTTGGCGATGGTGCCCAGGTGTGTGATCACGTCCTGGCGGTTCATGCCGATGCCGTTGTCTTCGAGCGTGACGGTCTTGGCGTCCTTGTCGAAGCTTACGCGAATCTTCAGCTCGCCAGCGCCTTCAAGCAGCTCTGGCTTGGCCAGGGCTTCGAAGCGCAGCTTGTCGACGGCGTCGGAAGCGTTGGAGATCAATTCGCGAAGGAAGATTTCCTTGTTGGAATACAGCGAATGGATCATGAGGTGCAGCAGTTGCTTCACCTCGGTCTGGAAGCCCAGGGTTTCTTTTTGAGTTTCCACGCTCATGGTCACACACTCCAATCAGATGGCAGAAGCCGCTTACCTTGAGCTGAGCGACACGCTCGGCACTGGCCGGTTTGCGGCGGGATGAGCAACAGATGGGGGCGTGAGTGAGGATTTCAAGGCCAGGTATGTCGATGCGATGCCAGGCAAATGTATCCGCACGCTGCACAGCCCGAGACAGAGAGCCGGCTTACCTGAAACCGTGACGGGCGCGCGCCGCCGAGCAAAAAACCTATAGCGATCCATCACTTGCGTTCACCCAAGTGAAAGGAACTTTAAATTGGGTATCGGCTCGAAGGGGGGCGTGAACACTATAAAACAGGAGAAACACCCCATGCGTAAATCTCTGGCATTGACCTTGATGCTGACTGCCGCCCTGGGCCTCGCGGCCTGCGACAAAAAATCCGAAGACAAGGCGCAAGACGCCCAGCAGCACGCCGAACAGGCCCAGGAAAAAATGGACCAGGCACAAAGCAAGATGAATGATGCAGCGAAAGAAAATGCTGAAGCGGCCAAAGACAGCAATCAGTCCGCTCAGGAAGCCGCCAAGGAACAGAACGGCGCGATGATGCAAAAAGCTCCGGAAACCCAGCCTGTGCCGGCCACCAAGCCGTAACTGCGTCTATCCCTGTGGGAGCGGGCTGTGCCTGCGAAAAGCTTCGCGGGCACATCGCGCCCCCACGTAGACCTAGATCGTCGCCATGACGATCTGGCGATACACCGGGCTGAGCATGATCAAGAAGGTGCAGATCAAACCGACAAGCCATACCAGGCTGCGCGGGCTCGACTTGTCGTTCCAGTACAGGAACAGATAAAGCACCCGAGTGATCACGAACAGGATCGCCAGCAGATCGATCAGCCACCCCTGAGTCTGCGTGGTGTGCGCCATCAGCACCGCCACCGCAAACAACGTGAAAGCCTCCCAGCAGTTTTGATGCGCCGCCACTGCACGCGCACCCAGCCCGCTTAACTTCGCCTGCTGCGCCCGTGGATTATGGTTGTCGTAACCCTGCGCCTTCATCTCGCGAGTCACTGGCACTCGGGCCACGAAAATCAACAGCGCACTGATGAACACACACCAGAATGGAATACTCATGGGTAACGCTCCTTGATGGACGCCGTGGGCCATGCGGACGACCCGGGCCCTTTTATGTGCGTCCTAAAGCTTGGAGAACGGCGCCAGCCACTCGTTCCATATCGCCATCATCGTAGCGCTGATCGATCGGCAACGGCAGCATGCACTCTGTCCAGCGCCTGGCCGCCGCGCCCAGGGCTGGGTCATCCAGCAACTCACGCCAGTAGGTCGCCACGTAGATGCGCTGCTGCTGCAACGCGCTGCGCACCTGATTGGCCTGTTCCGCACTGGCGAGCAGCAACGGGTAGACCATGGGCGCGCTCACCCCGGCAAAAAGACTGAAGCCATTGAGCCCATCGAGGCGCTCGCGCAGCACTGCGAAGTTGGCTTGGCGACGTGCCCGGATGCGTGAGTAATCAAGGCCATCGAGCAAACGCGCCGTAAGGGCCGACATGCCACGCATGCCCTCGTCGCGAATGCTGTGCTCGACCTCGATAAACGTCCCGTAAAACGGCTCTGGACCGGCTTCCAACCGCCCTATCAACGCCCGGGTACGGCCTTCGCTGCTGCCTGGCTCGAGGCCTGGTATATCCGCCGGGCCGTTGACCAGCCAGCCACCGTCCGGAACGCCTACGAACTTGCGCGGGGAATACAGCGTGGGGACGCCGTCCAGAGGCGCACTGAACAGGCTCTGAGCATTATCGATGATCAATCGCCCGGACAACGCCGGCCACAGTCGCTGGCGGATGTAATCATCCTTGAGCCCGAAGTAATTGACGTATTGCAGATGCTCGTCGGCATTCAAGGTGGGCAACTCCACCGGTTGCAACTGATCATCGACTGGGTAGCGCACCACCTCCACACCCGAGCGCAGCGCCGCGTCATGCATGGTCGAACAGGTATAGTCGGGGAGGTAGAGACGCTTGATGACGCTGGCCTGCAGCAATGCCTGCAAAGCGAAGCGGGCGCTGTTGAACCCTAGCGCCTGAGGGTACAGCGTGGTCCCGCGATTGAATTCAAGCTCGAAAAACCCGCCAATCGCCATCGCCATGTGCCCTGCTCTCCTGAGTCATTGAGTGCAGGAGCGTAGCATTTATGGGCACAAAGAGTTCATCCTGCGGATTATGTGTCGCTCTGACAGCCCTTTCGCCGCCGAAAGCGCAACGAACAATCCGCAGGAATTCCAGGCATTACGCCACCGCATGTTCCGGCCGACCCAGCAAGCGATCACAGATCACCGCCGCCAGCAGCGCCAGCACCGACGGCACCAGCCAGGCCAAGCCTTGATCACTCAGCGGCAAGTGTGCCAACACGTCCGGCAGGTAGCTGGCGTAGCTGGTGCCTTTGATCGCATCGACCATACCGAACACCAACGCGACCAGCATCACCGGCGCCACGATGCGCCCTTGCGAATGCCAGAACCCTTTGCAAAAACTCAACGCTACCAACGCGATGCACGGCGGGTAGATTGCCGTCAGCACCGGGATCGAGAAGTGAATCAGGTTGGTCAATCCGAGGTTCGACACCAGCAACGAAAACAAGGCCAGCGCGACAACCAGGGCTTTATAGGGCAGTCGCAGCGCCTCGCTGAAATACTCGGCACACGCACAGGTCAGGCCCACCGCAGTGACAAGGCACGCCAGCGAGATCAGTACCGCCAGAAATACGCTACCGATCGACCCGAAGGTGTGTTGCACATAAGCGTGCAATACCGCCGCGCCATTACCCGCGCCCGCAGCGATGGAGTGGCTGCCCGCGCCCAAGCGGAACAGGCTGAAGTAGACCAGGGCCAGGCCAACCCCGGCGATCAGGCCGGCAATGATCGCGTAGCGGGTAATCAACTGCGGCGACTCGACGCCGCGCGAACGGATGGCATTGACGATGACGATGCCAAACACCAGCGCCCCAAGGGTATCCATGGTCAGGTAACCATTGATGAACCCCTGCGAGAACGGCGAGGCCGCATACTCGGGTACCGCGTCACCAATGGGACCGGCCGGCAGCAGGAACGCGGCAATCCCCAGCGCAGCCAAGGCGACGATCTTCAACGGCGCCAGGAAGCGCCCTACCGTGTCCAGCAGCTTGCCCGGGTACAGCGAGATGAAGAACACCAGGATGAAATACACCAGACTGTAGAGGAACAGCGGCAATGGGCCGTCACCTGTGAGCGGCGCCATGCCGACTTCGAAAGACACCGTGGCCGTGCGCGGCGTCGCGAACAACGGCCCTACCGCCAGATAGCACACCGCCGCCAGGATACCGCCGGCCACTTTGCCGATCGGGCTGCTGAGTGCATCCATGCCACCGCCGACCTTGGCCAGCGCCACTACCGTGACGACCGGCAGGCCGACAGCCGTGATCAGGAAGCCCAGCGCTGCCATCCACACATGGGGGCCCGCCTGCAGGCCGACCATCGGCGGGAAGATGATGTTGCCGGCGCCTACGAACAGGGCGAAGGTCATGAAACCCAGTGCCAGGATGTCCTGGCCTTTCAACACTTTCATCAGGGGGAAACCACACATTCAAATCGGAATTTAGAGGGGGATTTCCCAAGGGTGCGGGAAATGTGATCGGCCGCGATGGAGGCCAATCCTTAGGAGCACGTCAGCCCCTTTTGAGGGCAACACGCGCAAAGCGGCGGCTAGGGTAGCGAAAATGCGCATAAAACGCACTTTTTAAGGGCCGAGAACCGATAAAGCGCACCAGAATCAGACGCGTCCTACCTTCAATAACTGGTTATCGAGCAGTTGTCACCTACAACAACGACAAAGGCCACCCGAAGGTGGCCTTTGTGTGCAGAGCGATCAATCCAGCCTTAGGCCTTCTTGACTTCCCAGCCAGTCAGCTCGGCCAAGGCCTTGCCGATATCGGCCAGCGAACGCACGGTCTTCACGCCAGCGTCTTGCAGCGCAGCGAATTTCTCGTCTGCAGTGCCTTTGCCGCCGGAGATGATCGCGCCAGCATGGCCCATGCGCTTGCCCGGAGGAGCAGTCACACCCGCAATGTAGGAAACCACAGGCTTGGTCACGTTAGCCTTGATGTAGGCCGCCGCTTCTTCTTCAGCCGAACCGCCGATCTCGCCGATCATGACGATCGCTTCGGTCTTCGGGTCTTCCTGGAACAGCTTCAGGATGTCGATGAAGTTGGAGCCCGGGATCGGGTCACCGCCGATGCCGACACAGGTGGACTGACCGAAACCGGCGTCAGTGGTCTGCTTCACGGCTTCATAGGTCAGGGTGCCGGAACGGGAAACGATACCGACCTTGCCTGGCAAGTGAATGTGACCAGGCATGATGCCGATCTTGCACTCGCCCGGCGTGATCACGCCTGGGCAGTTAGGACCGATCAGGGTAACGCCCAGCTCGTCGCATTTGACCTTCGCGTCCAGCATGTCCAGGGTAGGAATGCCTTCAGTGATGCAGATGATCAGCTTGATGCCGCCGAACGCCGCTTCAAGGATGGAGTCCTTGCAGAACGGAGCCGGTACGTAGATCACACTGGCAGTAGCGCCGGTCTTTTCCACAGCTTCGCGAACAGTGTTGAATACCGGCAGGTTCAGGTGCGTGGTGCCGCCTTTGCCTGGGGTAACGCCGCCGACCATCTTGGTGCCGTAGGCGATGGCTTGTTCGGAGTGGAAAGTACCTTGCGAGCCGGTGAAACCCTGGCAGATGACTTTGGTGTCTTTATTGATCAGGACGCTCATTACTTGCCCTCCGCAGCTTTGACGACTTGTTGAGCAGCGTCGGTCAGGCTGGTAGCAGCGATGATGTTCAGACCGCTTTCTGCCAGTACTTTAGCGCCCAGGTCAGCGTTGTTGCCTTCAAGACGGACAACGACCGGGATTTTCACGCCGACTTCTTTCACGGCGCCAATGATGCCTTCGGCAATCATGTCGCAGCGAACGATGCCGCCGAAGATGTTGACCAGAACGGCCGCGACGTTGGTGTCGGACAGAATGATCTTGAACGCTTCGGTCACGCGCTCTTTGGTAGCACCACCGCCTACGTCGAGGAAGTTGGCAGGCTTGCCGCCATGCAGGTTGACGATGTCCATGGTACCCATGGCCAGGCCAGCACCGTTGACCATGCAGCCGATGTTGCCTTCAAGGGCAACGTAGTTCAGTTCGAACTTGGCAGCGTGGGCTTCGCGCGGGTCGTCCTGCGATGGATCGTGGAAGCCCTTGAGCTTCGGCTGACGATACATGGCGTTGGCGTCGATGTTGATCTTGGCGTCCAGGCAATGCAGATCGCCGTCAGCCTTGATCACCAGCGGATTGACTTCCAGCAGGGCCAGATCGTGGTCCTGGAACAGCTTGGCCAGGCCGACGAAGATCTTGGCGAACTGGGCGACTTGCTTGCCTTCCAGACCCAGTTGGAACGCCAGGTCACGACCCTGGAATGGCTGAGCGCCAACCAGTGGATCGATAGTGGCCTTGAGAATCTTTTCAGGAGTGTCGTGAGCGATCTTCTCGATGTCCACGCCACCTTCGGTGGAAGCCATGAACACGATACGGCGGCTCGAACGGTCTACAACCGCGCCCAGGTACAGCTCTTTGGCGATGTCGGTGCAGGATTCGACCAGGATCTTGGTGACGGGTTGACCGTTGGCGTCAGTCTGGTAAGTCACCAGACGCTTGCCCAACCACTGCTGTGCGAAAGCCTTGGCGTCTTCCTTGCTGCGAACCAGCTTGACGCCGCCCGCTTTACCGCGACCACCGGCGTGGACCTGAGCCTTGACGACCCATTCAGTGCCACCGATCTTGTCGCAGGCTTCTGCCGCTGCTTCGGGGGTGTCTACTGCGTAACCTGTCGATACTGGCAGGCCGTACTCAGCGAACAGCTGCTTACCCTGATACTCGTGAAGATTCATGCTTATTACCGTCTTCGTTAGGTACTGCGCGTTCGGCGCTGCACTGTGAAAGTGCCGCACCACCTGTGACTGCTGCTCGCAAGTGCCCTATCCCGGCCGACGGCGCGTGGACCTGGCCTGAATCGAGACCTTGCGAGGTCGAGTCCGACGAACATTCCGCGGTGGGCCCTGCAGGCAGGGCTCACGACGGGCAGCGCGTCGTGGTTTCTTATTGTTTAACGCTTTTTGCGGTTGGCAATGTGGATGGCGCCGCCATTCACAGCCAAGGCCGCTTCGTGCAGGGCTTCGGACAGGGTCGGGTGCGAGAACACCATCATCCCCAGGTCTTCGGCACTGGTGCCGAATTCCATGCCGATTGCACCCTGCTGAACCAGTTCTGCAGCGCTCGGGCCAATGACGTGAACACCCAATACGCGGTCAGTCTTGGCGTCGGCGATGACCTTGACGAAACCGCCGGTATCGTTTGCAGCCATGGCACGACCACTGGCGGCGAACGGGAAGGTACCCACGTTAACTTCAACGCCTTCAGCCTTCAAGGCCTGTTCGGTCTTGCCGACCCACGCGATTTCCGGGTGAGTGTAGATGACCGATGGAATCAGGTCGTAGTTCATCTGGGTCTTGTGACCCTTGATGCGCTCGACGACCATGATGCCCTCTTCAGAAGCCTTGTGGGCCAGCATCATGCCGCGGACCACGTCACCGATGGCGTAGACGCCCGGTACGCTGGTAGCACAGTAATCGTCGACGAAGATGAAACCACGTTCGTCGATGTCTACACCGCTGTCAGTGGCCAGCAATTCGGTGGTCACAGGACGGCGACCAACGGCAACGATCAGCTTGTCGAAAGTGATGGTCTGCTCGCCATTGGCGTCAGTGTAGGTGACCACGACTTCTTCGCCGTTGACCTTGGAGCCGGTGACGCGAGCGCCCAGCTTGATGTCCAGGCCTTGTTTGGTCAGGGTCTTGTAGGCTTCCTTGGACACTGCGGCATCGGCGGCGACCAGGAAGGTTTCCAGCGCTTCAAGCACGGTGACCTGAGCACCCAGACGCGACCATACCGAACCCAGTTCCAGACCGATGACGCCAGCGCCGATCACGCCCAGACGCTTAGGTACAGTCTGGAATTCCAGAGCACCGGTGGAATCGACGATAACGTTCTGGTCGACCGGAGCCGGTGGAATATCGATCGGACGCGAACCGGAAGCCAGGATCACGTTATCGGCCTCGATCACTTCAACAGTGCCGTCGACACCGGTGACTTCGACTTTCTTGCCGGCCAGCAGCTTGCCATGGCCTTGCAGGGTGGTCACGCCGTTGGCTTTGAACAGGGTGGCAACACCAGAGGTCAGGCCTTTGACGATATTGGCCTTGCGACCGACCATGGCCGGTACGTCCATGGTCACGCCAGCGTGGTTGATACCATGGATGGCGAAGCCGGACTCGGCTTCATGGAACTTCCAGGAGCTGTCCAGCAGCGCTTTGGAGGGAATGCAACCAACGTTCAGGCAAGTACCGCCCAGGGCCAGCTTGCCCTCCTTGTCCTGATACTTCTCGATGCAGGCAGTCTTGAGGCCAAGCTGCGCAGCCTTGATGGCGGCCACGTAGCCGCCAGGGCCTGCGCCAATCACTACCAGGTCGAATTTCTGGGTCATAAATAAATTCCTATTAGCTTCAAGCTTCAAGCTTCAAGCCGTAAGCCAAGACACGCCGTGAACGGATCGAGCCTTGTCGCTTACAGCTTGCAGCTGCTGTTTCAGATATCCAGCAACAGACGAGCTGGGTCTTCCAGCAGGTTCTTGATGGTCACCAGGAAGGTCACGGCTTCTTTACCATCGATCAGACGGTGATCGTAGGACAACGCCAGGTACATCATCGGACGAATGACCACCTGATTGTTGATCGCCACCGGACGCTGAATGATGTTGTGCATGCCGAGAATGGCCGCTTGTGGCGGGTTGACGATCGGGGTCGACAGCATCGAACCGAAGGTACCACCGTTGGTGATGGTAAACGTACCGCCAGTCATTTCGTCGATCGACAGCTTGCCGTCACGGGCTTTCTTGCCATAGGCAGCGATGCCGCCTTCGATTTCAGCCAGGCTCATGCTCTCGGCGTTACGCAGTACCGGAACCACCAGGCCACGGTCGCTGGACACGGCCACACCGATATCGGCATAGCCGTGGTAAACGATGTCTGCACCATCGATCGACGCGTTGACGGCCGGGAAGCGTTTCAGCGCTTCGGTGGCAGCCTTGACGAAGAACGACATGAAGCCCAGGCGTACGCCGTTGTGGGACTTCTCGAACAGGTCCTTGTACTTCGAACGCAGCGCCATGACTTCGGTCAAGTCGACTTCGTTGAAGGTCGTCAGCATGGCCATGTTCGACTGGGCTTCGACCAGGCGACGGGCAACGGTGGCACGGACGCGAGTCATCGGCACGCGCTTCTCGGTGCGATCGCCAGGCGCGGTCACCACCGGCGCAGCAGCGGCTGGCGCGGCCGGCTTGGCGGCAACGGGTGCGGACTTCTTGGCTTCGATGGCGGCAACCACGTCTTCCTTGGTCACGCGGCCGTCCTTGCCAGTGCCCTTGATGCTGCTCAGGGCAATGCCGTTTTCTTCAGCCAGTTTGCGGGCAGCCGGAGCGCCGATAGGATCTTCGTCACCTGCGCCAGCGGCAGGGGCAGCGGCGGCAGTTGCCGCTACAGCTGGAGCCGCGGCGGCCGGAGCGGCAGCAGCGCCGCCCTCTTCGATGGTCGCCAGCAGTTCGTCGGACAGAACGGTGTCGCCTTCGTTCTTGACGATCGCGCCCAGGACGCCGTCAGCGGTGGCCAGGACTTCGAGGACGACCTTGTCAGTCTCGATGTCGACGATCAGCTCATCACGCTTGACTGCATCGCCCGGTTTCTTGTGCCAGGTGGCAACGGTGCCATCGGCAACCGATTCCGGGAAAGTAGGGGCTTTGATCTCGATAGCCATTATCAGTAATTCCTTAAATTCGGTTTCAGTAGCGCGAAGGCGTTAGACAGTGAATGCGTCTTTCAGCAGTTTTTCCTGCTGTTCGGCGTGCATCGAAGCGTATCCGCAGGCAGGTGCAGCAGAAGCGTCACGACCTGCATATTCGAGTCCCAGCCCCTTCACGTGGTTGCCGATACTGCGACGCAGGTGATGCTGGCTGCTGTACCAGGCGCCCTGGTTCATAGGCTCTTCCTGACACCACACTGCGTTCTGCAGGTTGGTGTAAGGCGCGATGGCCTCCATCAGGTCGTCTTCCGGGAACGGGTACAGCTGCTCGATACGCACGATGGCGATATCTTCGCGACCTTCGTTGCGACGTTTTTCCAGCAGGTCGTAGTAGACCTTGCCGCTGCACAGCACCAGGCGCGTGACCTTGGCTGGATCGAGGGTATCGATCTCCGGGATCACCGTCTGGAACGAGCCGTGGGCCAGATCTTCGAGGGTCGACACTGCCAGCTTGTGGCGCAGGAGCGACTTCGGCGTCAGCACTACCAGCGGTTTGCGCAACGGACGAATCACCTGGCGGCGCAGCAGATGGTAGATCTGTGCCGGAGTGGTCGGTACGCACACCTGGATATTGTGCTCGGCGCACAGCTGCAGATAACGCTCCAGACGGGCCGAGGAGTGTTCCGGCCCCTGCCCTTCATAACCGTGCGGCAGCAGCATGGTCAGACCACACAGACGGCCCCACTTGTGTTCGCCACTGGTGATGAACTGGTCGATCACCACTTGCGCGCCGTTGGCGAAGTCGCCGAACTGGGCTTCCCAGATCACCAGCGCGTTAGGCTGAGTGGTGGAGTAGCCGTATTCGAACGCCAGCACCGCTTCTTCGGACAGGAACGAGTCGTACAGATCGAAACGTGGCTGGCCTTCGAAGAGGTTCTGCAGCGGGACGTAGGTACCGGCGTCCTTCTGGTTGTGCAATACCGCGTGACGGTGCGAGAAGGTGCCACGGCCGATGTCCTGGCCGGTCATGCGGATCGGGTGACCTTCGAACGCCAGGGTCGCGTACGCCATGGTTTCAGCGTAACCCCAGTTGATCGGCAGGCCGCCAGCTTGCATTTTCTGGCGGTCTTCGTAGATCTTCGCAACCTGGCGCTGAACCACGAAGCCTTCCGGAATTTCCAGCAGCTTGGCGGACAGCTCTTGCAGGGTCTTGAGATCGAACGAGGTGTCGTGACGAGCGGTCCAGGCGTGACCCAGATACGGACGCCAGTCGACGAACAATTCCTTGTTCGGCTCCTTGACCAGGCTTTTCACCACGTGCAGACCGTTGTCCAGCGCGTTGCGGTATTCGTCGATCTGCGACTGCACGCTGGCTTCGTCCAGAGCACCGGTCTGGATCAGACTTTGCGCGTAGAGCTCGCGGGTGGTCGGCTGCTTGGCGATCTTCTGGTACATCAACGGCTGAGTGCCGCTAGGCTCGTCGGCCTCGTTGTGGCCGCGACGGCGGTAGCAGACCAGATCGATGACGATGTCGCGCTTGAACTGCATGCGGTAGTCGATGGCCAGCTGGGTAACGAACACCACCGCTTCCGGATCATCGCCGTTGACGTGCAGGATCGGCGCTTGAATCATCTTGGCCACGTCGGTGGCGTACTCGGTAGAGCGCGCGTCCAGCGGGTTGCTGATGGTGAAGCCGACCTGGTTGTTGATCACGATGTGGATGGTGCCGCCGGTCTTGAAGCCGCGGGTCTGGGACATCTGGAAGGTTTCCAGCACCACACCCTGGCCGGCGAAGGCTGCGTCACCGTGGATCGAGATCGGCAGGACCTTGTCGCCCACGCTGTCGTTGCGACGATCCTGACGGGCACGAACCGACCCCTCAACCACCGGCGAGACGATTTCCAGGTGGGACGGGTTGAACGCCATGGCCAGGTGAACTTCGCCGCCTGCGGTCATCACGTTGGACGAGAAGCCCTGGTGATACTTGACGTCGCCGGAGCCCAGCTCGACTTTCTTCTTGCCTTCGAACTCGTCGAACAACTCGCGCGGGTTCTTGCCAAAGGTGTTGACCAGCACGTTCAGACGACCGCGGTGGGCCATGCCAATGACGATTTCCTTGGTGCCGTAGGAGCCGGAACGCTGGATCATCTCGTCAAGCATCGGAATCAGGCTCTCGCCGCCTTCCAGGCCGAAGCGCTTGGTGCCCGGGTATTTGGTACCCAGATATTTTTCCAGACCTTCCGCCGCCGTGACGCGCTCAAGGACGTGGCCCTTGATCTCGGCAGAGAACACCGGACGCCCACGCACACTCTCCAGACGCTGCTGGAACCAGCTGCGCTGCTCGGAATCGGTGATGTGGGTGAACTCGGAGCCGATGGTGCGGCAATATGTCTGCTGCAAAGCCTCGAGAATTTCGCGTAGGCTCGCCTCCTCCTTGCCGATGAACAGGTCGCCGGCACGGAAGGTCGTATCCAGATCGGCATTGGTCATGCCGTACTGGTTGATTGACAGGTCTGCCGGCACCGGACGCTGCCAGAGCCCCAGCGGGTCCAGCTGGGCCGCTTGATGGCCGCGCATGCGGAAGGCCTGAATCAATCGCAGCACGCCAACTTGCTTCTTCTCGTGCTCGCTGCTCACGCTACCGGCGGAGACCGGTTGAGCGCGGCGCTGGTTCTTTGCCAGCAGCACGAAATGGTCGCGAATTGTCGAGTGCGAGACATCGGTGGCAGAACTGCCCTCGGAAGGCAGCTTCTGAAAGTAGGTGCGCCATTCTTCTGGCACAGCGTTAGGGTCGTGCAGGTAAAGCTCATAGAGCTCTTCCACATAGGCAGCGTTACCACCTGAAAGGTGGGCGCTGTTCCACATGCGCTGCATCACGCTTTCTTGCATGCTTGGTCACCCTCGGTAAGGGGACTCCATCGGCAAGATGTCGCGGCGTGCCCGAAAAGTCCCATTGGCGCGGACTGGTCAAGCTACCGAGGATCTCGCAGATAGTCCGGGTACCAGCCCGGATGCCCCTGCTGGTCTCAATACTTCAAAAGTAAAAGCTGCAACCTTGTGGGATGCCGCTTTGGTTATCACTGCAGCGCAGGTCTCATACCTGCACTGCAGCGGCTTACGGGTGCAACACTTCTTGAATCTTTGTTACACGCCGCTCGAGAGCAGCATGTTGCGAACGTGACCAATGGCCTTGGTGGGGTTCAACCCTTTGGGGCACACGTTCACGCAGTTCATGATGCCGCGGCAGCGGAATACGCTGAACGGATCATCAAGTGAAGCCAGGCGCTCGCTGGTCTTGGTGTCACGGCTGTCAGCCAGGAAACGATAGGCTTGCAGCAGTGCAGCAGGACCCAGGAACTTGTCCGGGTTCCACCAGAAGGACGGGCAGGACGTCGAGCAGCAAGCGCACAGGATGCACTCGTACAGACCGTCCAGCTTCTCGCGCTCTTCCGGCGTCTGCAGACGCTCGATGGCCGGAGCCGGCGTGTCGTTCTGCAGGAAAGGCTTCACCTTTTCGTATTGCTTATAGAAGATGCTCATATCGACGACCAGGTCACGGATAACCGGCAAACCTGGCAATGGACGGATCACCAACTTGTTACCCTTTACGACAGCGGACAGCGGCGTGATGCACGCCAGGCCGTTCTTGCCGTTGATGTTCATGCCATCCGAACCGCAAACACCTTCGCGGCAAGAGCGACGATAGGAGAAACCTTCGTCCTGCTCTTTGATCAGGGCCAGCACGTCCAGCACCATGACATCCTTGCCACCGGTGTCGATCTGGAAGTCCTGCATGGACGGCGCACTGTCCTGGTCCGGGTTGTAACGATAAACGCTGACTTTCAACATGGCGGCCACCCTTAGTAGGTCCGGATCTTCGGTTCGAAGGTCGGAACGGTTTTCGGCGAGAAGTTCACGGCACGCTTGGCTACGCGCTTCTCACCCGGGAAGTACAGGGTGTGGCACAGCCAGTTTTCGTCGTCACGATCTTCGTAGTCTTCACGGGCGTGCGCGCCGCGGGACTCGGTGCGATGCTCTGCGGCAATCGCGGTAGCTTCAGCGACTTCCAGCAGGTTCTGCAGCTCAAGGGCTTCGATTCGAGCAGTGTTGAAACCCTGGCTCTTGTCGTTGATCTTGACGTTGGCAATGCGCTCACGCAGGCCGGCCAGCTGAGCGATGCCTTTCTGCATGAATTCGCCAGTGCGGAACACCCCGAAGTAGTTCTGCATGCAGGTTTGCAGTTCTTTGCGCAGGCTGGCGACGTCTTCGCCAGTGGTACGCTCGTTCAGGCTGTTGAGGCGCGCCAGAGCGACGTCGATATCGGTTTCGCTGGCACGACGGTAGTCGATACCTTCGTTGAGCGCCTTCTCCAGGTGCAGACCCGCCGCACGACCGAAGACCACCAGATCGAGCAGCGAGTTGCCGCCCAGACGGTTGGCACCGTGAACCGACACACAAGCCACTTCACCGACGGCGAACAGGCCCGGGATAATGGTGTCGACGCCATTGGCATCCTGAGTGATGGCCTGGCCATGAATGTTGGTGGCGACGCCGCCCATCATGTAGTGGCAGGTCGGCACGACCGGGATCGGCGCAACGGCCGGATCCACGTGTGCGAAGGTCTTGGACAGCTCCATGATACCTGGCAGACGGCTATGCAGGACTTCTTCACCCAGGTGATCGAGCTTGAGCATCACGTGATCACCGTCAGGACCACAACCGTTGCCGGCGATGATTTCCTTGACCATGGAACGCGCAACCACGTCACGACCCGCAAGGTCTTTCGCGTTCGGAGCATAGCGCTCCATGAAACGCTCGCCGTGCTTGTTGATCAGATAACCACCTTCGCCGCGGCAACCCTCTGTGACCAGTACACCTGCGCCAGCGATGCCGGTTGGGTGGAACTGCCACATTTCAATGTCCTGCACCGGCACGCCAGCACGCAAGGCCATGCCGATACCGTCACCGGTATTGATCAGAGCGTTGGTGGTCGACGAGTAGATACGGCCCGCGCCGCCGGTCGCCAGCACAGTTGCATTGGCGCGGATGTAGGTGGTTTCACCGGTTTCGATGCAGATGGCGATGACACCTACGATGGCGCCATCCTGATTCTTGACCAGATCCACTGCGTAGTATTCGTTGAGGAATACAGTGCCAGCCTTGAGGTTGGCTTGGTACAAGGTGTGCAGCAGCGCATGGCCAGTACGGTCAGCGGCGGCGCACGTACGGGCAGCCTGGCCACCCTTACCGAAGTCCTTGGATTGACCACCGAACGGACGCTGATAGATGCGACCCTGCTCGGTGCGAGAGAACGGCAGGCCCATGTGCTCGAGTTCGAACACTGCCTCCGGACCTACGGAACACATGTATTCGATAGCGTCCTGGTCACCGATATAGTCGGAACCCTTGACGGTATCGTACATGTGCCAGCGCCAGTCATCGTTCGGATCGGCCGAAGCGATGGCACAGGTGATGCCGCCCTGGGCAGATACAGTGTGCGAACGGGTCGGGAAGACCTTGGTGACTACGGCAGTCTTGTGACCGCCCTGAGCCAGCTGCAGCGCAGCACGCATGCCTGCGCCGCCGCCACCGATGATGATGGCGTCGAATGTATTGGTGTTGATGTTAGCCATGGATCAGATACCCCAAAGAATCTGCACGCCCCAGACGAAGTACGCGAACATTGCAACGCCGCATACGACCTGGAAGAGGAAACGCACTGCCGTCGCGGACTTGCCCAGCGCCATCGGCGTCAGGTAGTCGGTCGCGATCGTCCACATCCCTACCCAGGCGTGGGCACTGAGTGCTACCAGCGCCAGCAGGCTGAAGATGCGCATTGCGTTGTGGGCGAACAGAGCATGCCACTGGTCGTACTGCAGACCAGGGTGGGCAATGACCCATACGATCAGAAACAGGAAATAAGCCGCGAGAACGACCGCAGACACACGCTGTGCCATCCAGTCATAGAGGCCCGAACGAGAGAGGTTCGTGACGTTGGTTACCATATCCAGACTCCTGCCAGAACGATTAGCACCACGGAGATGGCGATAACGATTTTCGAGCCCAGTCGGCCGCCTTCCAGCGTCTCGCCGATACCCGAATCCATGAGCAAATGGCGTATACCGGCCACCATGTGATACAGCAGCGCGGACAGCAGAGCCCAGATCACCAGCTTCACAAGCGGGCTGGTCAGGTACGCTTTCACATCGTTGAAACCGTCTTCCGACCCCAGCGACTTGGCCAATGCGTAGAGCATGATGGCGAGGCCGACGAAGAGGATGATCCCGGTAACACGATGAAGGAATGACGTAACGCCAGTGATCGGGAGTTTGATGGTCCTTAGGTCTAGGTTTACAGGTCGTTGGCTATTCACGGCTTTTTTTCACACTGAAGAGCCCCTAGCAAGCAGGGCAAGTTGTAGGGAAAGTGTACTGGTCAGGTACGCACCACCCAGGAAGTGATCGCCCTCGGAATGGGCAAAAAAGCCCGAGGCGGTCGGCTGCCGAGTATAGACAGTTAGGCTACTAATGACAACGCACTGGCCTCCCCCGAATAGCGCATTGCATTGAACCGACAAAAGGCGTAAATGGGGCTTAAGTTCGAAGAAAAAGTCATATTGCAAGGCTCCTAAAGGCGTATTTCAAGCAAATTGACTTTAGGATTTATCACACTATAGTGGTGCGGGCCCTGCGTGGGGGGTTCTGTCTGATGATACCAAGCATTAATAGGAGGCCACATGGCTGACAAAAAAGCGCAGTTGATCATCGAGGGCGCAGCCCCCGTCGAACTGCCGATTTTAACCGGCACCGTGGGTCCAGAAGTCATCGATGTCCGGTCGCTTACGGCCTCGGGCCTGTTCACTTTCGACCCAGGCTTCATGTCGACCGCTTCGTGCGAGTCGCAGATCACCTACATCGACGGCGATAAAGGCGTCCTGCTGCACCGCGGCTACCCCATCGAACAGTTGGCCGAACAGTCCGACTACCTCGAAACCTGCTACCTGCTGCTCAACGGTGAACTGCCAACCGCTGAACAGAAAGCCAAGTTCGTCAGCACCGTGAAGAATCACACCATGGTGCACGAGCAGCTCAAGACCTTCTTCAACGGCTTCCGTCGTGACGCTCACCCGATGGCGGTGATGTGCGGCGTGGTCGGTGCGCTGTCGGCGTTCTATCACGACTCGCTGGACATCAATAATCCGCAGCACCGCGAGATTTCTGCCGTACGCCTGGTGGCCAAGATGCCGACCCTGGCAGCCATGGTTTACAAGTACTCCATGGGCCAACCCATGATGTACCCGCGTAACGACCTGACGTACGCGGAGAACTTCCTGCACATGATGTTCAATACCCCGTGCGAGATCAAACCGATCAGCCCGGTGCTGGCCAAGGCCATGGACAAGATCTTCATCCTCCATGCCGACCACGAACAGAACGCCTCGACCTCTACCGTGCGCCTGGCGGGGTCTTCGGGTGCCAACCCGTTCGCCTGTATCGCCGCCGGTATCGCCGCGCTCTGGGGCCCCGCCCACGGCGGTGCCAACGAGGCAGTGCTGACCATGCTCGATGAGATCGGCGATGTTTCCAACATCGACACGTTCATCGCCAAGGCCAAGGACAAGAACGATCCGTTCAAGCTGATGGGCTTCGGCCATCGCGTGTACAAAAACCGCGACCCTCGCGCCACGGTCATGAAACAGACCTGCGATGAGGTTTTGAAGGAATTGGGCATTCAGAACGATCCGCAACTCGAACTGGCCATGCGCCTGGAAGAGATCGCCCTGACCGACCCCTACTTCATCGAGCGCTCGCTGTATCCGAACGTGGACTTCTACTCGGGCATCATTCTCAAGGCGATCGGCATTCCGACCAGCATGTTCACGGTGATCTTCGCCCTGGCACGCACGGTCGGCTGGATTTCGCACTGGAAAGAAATGCTCTCCAGCCCGTACAAGATCGGCCGCCCGCGCCAGCTGTACACCGGCAAGCCTTCACGCGATGTAGTCAAGTTGGAAGATCGCGCGTAAGACTTCCCGCCTGAACGAAAAAGGCTGCCTCGATGGCAGCCTTTTTTATTGTCTGTCGTATGTCACAGTTGCTGAACGAGCCGACATGACCAGCAACTGTACCGTCAGGGTTTTTCCGCCAGTGCCTTTAGTGACTTAAGCGTCTCGAAGGGCGCATCGACGACAAATTTGTTCGCCACCCACGACGGTACACTTCCTCCCGGCTCGGTATGCACCTGGTAGGTTACCTCGGTGCTGTCTGCACTTTTGGGGGTGAGCCTCCAGTAGCCCTCCACCTGGGTGACACGCACAAAGCCCGGCTCTTCAGGGATATAGGTGGGCACCCCCTGTAGCTTGCGCGTTACCGTACCGTCGGCACTCACAGCGGTGGTGACCTTGAGCACCGAGTCCCGTGGCGTGACCATGATCGGCGTATTGAATTGGGTGTAGGTCCAGGCATCATCGCCTTCATGCTTGAGCAGTTTTTGCTGCTTGCATTCATGAATCCAGGCACAGGCCCCGGCGGCGTCTTCCTGTAGCGCACGAACCTTGGCCAACGGCGCCTTGATCAAGGTCGTGCCGCGATAGGCCTTGTATTTGGAACCAGCAATATCGCTGAGCGCCACCTGAATGCCGTCCTGATCCTTCGCCACCTGCCAGTCCTCGGCGCAAGCGACGCCCGCCAGCAACATCGAAACACCCAGTACCGCTGTCATTCGAAGCTTTGATCCCATCTTGTTTTCCTTATTGTCGAAGATCTCGCGAAACGAACACCCTCCCCACTCAAGCCGCCGTCACTGCTTCCATCCAGGTCAGCAAGCGCATTGCCTCAGCGTTACTGGTGCCGCATACCTCGATATCGGCATCGAACTGCCCGCACACCGCTGGCCGCGCAGCCTGGCCGAAAATCGCGCACAGATTGGCTGCGGACAATTGCACGCAGCGCACGCCCGCAGGCTTGCCATCGGGCATTCCAGGTATAGGCGAACTGATGGATGGCGCGATGCAGCAGGCACCGCAGCCTTCACGACACTTCATGATGACAGTCACCTCAGGCAGAAAGGGGTCGAACAGCCGCGATAGTAACCGCTAAAACGGACGTTTGAAATTGCGCCCACGAAAATTTCGCGTTCGGGCCGTTTCAATTTATTGCCTGAACTTGAAGTCGAGGGCGGCGCCTTCGATGTCGCGACGGCCTTCGTTGCGAATCATCGGCAGGCCCATTTCGTTGTTCAAGATGCGGCCGTTAAGCTGGAAGTCATCAGTATCGGGCTTCTTCTCGGCGAACATCTGCGGGAGTATGGGATTGCCCGTAGAGGGCTTCTGGGCCTCCTTGGCGGGCGGCTCGAGCTTGTCGACCATCGCCTTGGGCAGCGTCAGATCCAACTGGGCGGCGGGCACGGGTGTCGCCAGCACATCGGAGTCCTTGCGCGCCTTGCCCTTGCGCGCCACCTTGCTGGCAGGCGTTTTCTTCGCTTGCGTGGAAGCCTTGGCGGCTGACTTTGCGGACCCGGCCTTTGCGCTGGGTTTGCTGGCAGGAGAGGAGCTGGTTGAAGCCGGCGATTTTTCCGCCGCCGGCGCAGGGCTGGATGGCCCAGCGGCAAGCGTGACGGGCGCAAGAAGCGCCAAGCTCAGAAACACACAACGGAAATTCTTCAGTAGGTTCATGAGGCAGCCCAGCAAATGCCGAGAAAACTCTATGCTCCCCGTTCCGCTCGCGACTGGCAAGAGCCACTCGCGCGCAAACCTAGAGAAAACTGCCCGACGCAACTTCCTGACACAATTGGCTGGCCAACATCCCCAGCGTCATCAGCGCCCGCTCCGCTTCGCGGTTCCACGGGATACCGCAATTGAGGCGAATGCAGTGGTTGAACTGCTCGGTATTACTGAAGATCAACCCCGGCGCAATACTGATGCCCTGCTCCAGCGCCCGGACGTGCAACTCCTGGGTGTTCACCCGACCCGGCAGGCTGACCCAAAGAATGAACCCGCCCACTGGACGGGTCATCTGCGTGCCCTCCGGAAAGAACTGCTGCACCGCCAACTGATAGGCGCTGAGATTCTTGCGATACTCTTGGCGAATGAAGCGCAGATGCCGGTCGTAGCCACCGTTCTCCAGATAACTGGCAATGCCCATCTGCGTCACGCTGCACGCCGAATGGGTGCTGAACGTTTGCAGGCGCTGGACCTCGGCCTGATACTTGCCCGCAATCATCCAACCGATCCGCACCCCTGGCGAGAGCGTCTTGGAAAAGCTCGAACAATAGATCACGTGGCCCAGTCGGTCGTAGGACTTGAGCGCCTTGTAACGCCCCTGCTCGAACATCAGCTCGCCGTAGATATCATCCTCGACGATCTGAATATCAAAATCCGATGCCAGCCGTAACAGTTGCTTCTGACGCTCCTCAGGCATGGCGCCGCCCAAGGGATTACTCAGCCGTGGGGTCAGCACGAGGGCCTTGATCGACCACTGGTTGGCCGCCAGCTGCAAAGCCTCGATGCTGATGCCGTTGGCCGGATCACTGGGAATCTCGATAACCTTCAAACCCAGCAGGTCGGCCAACTGCAAAAGCCCGTAATAGGTTGGTGACTCAGCGGCGATCAGGTCGCCCGGACGAGTGAGCACCCGCAAGGCCATCTGCAGCGCATCGACACAGCCGTGGGTGATGACAATGTCTGCGGGGTCGACCACCACACCGGCATCGCGCATGCGGATGGCAATCTGCCGACGCAACGGTTCGAAGCCGGGACTGAACATGTAACTGAAGGCCCGCGGACTCTGGAACCGAGTGACCTTGGCAATTTGCTGGTGCAGCGCACGCACGGGCAGATAATCGACATGGGGCACCGCAGCGCCCAAGGGAAAAACCCCTTCGCGACGCGACTCGTCCAGCACTTGCTGGATGATGCTGCTGCGGGTCACCAGGCCAGGGCGCTCGACCCTGGCGATGTCCGGGGTGGTGGCGGTCAGCGCCGGCGTCTGGTGCACGTAATAGCCAGATTGCGGCCGCGCGCGGATCAACCCCTGATCTTCGAGGTTGGCATAGGCCTGCAGCACTGTGGCATGGCTGACGCTGAGCTGCGCGCTCATTTTGCGCACGGACGGCACCCGCTCCCCGGGTCGATACACGCCACGGCGAATATCTTCGGCCAACTGCTGGGCGATACGCTGATAAAGCAAAAGACTGGTCATGGGGCCGCGCTCCGTACACTGGCTGGCGCTATCCTACCACTACAGTTGCGAAGTGTACGGGCACAGTTTTCGAATGGAGCGAATGCGCCAGCGACTACGTAGCACATCGCTCGAAGCATCCGCTTACCCGCTCAGAAAAGCGACACGGTAAAGCGCACGTTGTCCGAATACGCCTCCCCACCTATAACAGCGTCGATCTGTACGTCCCAAAGGATCGCCTGGGTACCCTCCCCAATACTGCGGTTGAACCACCCCTGCACAGTAGCTTTCGTCACGCGGTGTTCTAGCTGCACCACGTCCCCTGAAGGCCTAATTATTTCATTGTGCATCTGATAGGTCGGATGCAGCACGTTGGGGCAACACAATCTGAATGCAAAGGTACACCCCACATTGATCGCACGAGTAGGATTCTATCGTGATGGCAAGCTCCACCGGAACAGGTAGTACTAATTATTTAACTATTGAAATAATCTTGAAACATCTGCTCAGGCACTCTCAAATTAACATTCCGTTACATTTCAGGTACAAATTTCCAACCGCCACATGACAAATTTTTCACGTTCGCCGAATGATAGTTAACCCGATATTCCTGCATGCACACCTGACATCTTTGATATCGAATCAGTTTTGTCGACACGCTCCAACGCTTCAGAGAAGTATGTCAAAGCCACGGAGCCCGAACGGGTAGCGGCGAGCGATGTGAATATGGAGTTATCTTTGCAATAACACTGTAATACAGCCGTTACAGGGCGCCCTATGAATACCTATGTGCAACCGTCATCATCTAAAGCGACGTTCAGCATTGCACTTGTAAACTACAAAACATGCGAAATGACTAAAACCTGCCTGGAGCTTCTGCAAAAGCATCTGGTCAATACAAATGTTCCCGTATGGGTGGTGGATAACAACTCGGCGGATGAAAGCACCGCCTACCTGCGCAGTCTGCCGTGGATCAATCTGATCGAGCGCGTACAGCCTGAAGGAGAGCTAGGGCACATCGCACATGGCAAGGCCTTGGACATGATCCTGGAGCGCATCGACACCGACTATATTCTGCTGATGCACACCGACACCTTCATTTTCGATGATCAGGTGTTCAAGCTGATGCTTGATCTCTGCACCCAGGACCCGAAGGTCGCGGCGGTTGGCTGCGTCGAGCAGCTGGATCGCGGCCTGCTGCGCACCTCTTGGCGCTTCTGTTCTCGTTATTGCAAACACCATTATCGGCGAATGCTGCAGGCGCTGGGTGTTCCAGGGCGAATCCCCAAGCCATGGAAGGAAATACATCTGAAAAGTTTTTGCACGTTATGGAACAGCAAGGCAATCAAACAACATGGCCTGCATTTCTGCATGGACGAACAAGTTCCGGGCTATACCCTACAAGATCGAATGACAGCTTCAGGCTATTCCATAGCGGAAATTTCGGCCCGGCGACTATTCAAGTATCTCGATCATATTCAATCAGGTACGGTCGCAGCCTGCGGCGGTTACGGCAAGGGCCATCGCCGCAATCGCATGTACGAACGCGCGATCACCCGATTGAACAAGGCGATTTAAAATTTATATAAAAAACAGCGGCGCTGCCAGATATTCAATCCAGCAGCGCCATTGTCGATGCAGCACTTATCGCGCTTCCCCGAGCACTCCCTGATTATCGGAGAATACAACTTCGACCCGTCGGTTCAACGCCCTTCCCCGCTCCGACGCATTGGCCTCGACAGGATATTGATCGCCATACCCCTGGACCTCGATGCGTTTTTCATCGATGCCCAAGTCCACCAGCATGTCCGCCACCGCCTGCGCGCGATCTCGGGACAGACTAAGATTGAAGCTCTTTTCCCCGGTGTTGTCGGTATAGCCCTCGATACGAATGGTACGTTTCAAGTTGGCCTGCAGGTACTGCACCAGCTTCAAGAGGGTGCGGTTGGCAGAGGGCTGCAGTTCAGCCTCACCGCTATCGAACAGTACGTCGCCGAGGGTCAATACCACGCCGCGATCGGCATCGGTGGTGGTCAGGCTCATGATCTGGTCTTCGACCCACTGATCCTGCTGACGCACACTGGCCAACCGCGATTCACGCAACGCCGATTGCAGACGCTGACGATCCAGCTCGAGCTTGGCCAAACGCTCCTGATTCAACTCCAGTACCGTATGCAGGCGAGCAATCTCGCTGTAGCGCTCGCTCAGGTAAGCATAGTGCGCCACATCACTGCCTGACCCCCAGTACGCGGACAGGCGCTGGGCGCGCTTGAGTGAGTCTTCGGCACGGGCAACATCCTTCGGCGCCAGACGCTGCGCATTGGCATCGGCCTGTATGGCCTGATAGCGGTCACCGGCTTGCTGCAAAGCGCCCTCGGGCGAGGAAGATACCGCACAACCAGACAGGGCCAACAGGCAGGCAGTCATCATCGGCGCAGCCATCTGCAAAGACTTCAAAATCATTTCCCCTCCTGCAACTGCTTGCGCAGGCGGTCGATACGGACATTGCTGGCCGCTAGTTGATCCTGGCTCTTTTGCGTCAGCACTTTGGCTTCGGCGACGCGAGCATCGAGCTCGGCTTGTTCCGCTTGCAGACGCGCAGCCTTGAACGCCCCGTCGGCCATATCACTGCGCGCCTGAGTCATTTTCTCGAGCGCAAGCTTGAACTCGGCAGTATCCTCGGTGGCGCCGACCGCTCGGGCCTGGTCCAGCGCCTGATCAGCCAGGCGCATTTGCTCGACGGGCGCCGGAGCACTGGCGCAGCCGCCCAGCGCAAGGGCGCCAAGCAGCAGGTAAAACGGGTGAACTCTCACAAAAACTTCCTTTGAGCGAAAACCAAAAAAGCCCGGCCACTCGGGCTGCCCCCTACAGGACAGCCCGCAATGACCGGGCTCTTTATAAGTGAAGCCGCTGGATTAAACCAGCTTCTCCAACTCGGGTACTGCCTCGAACAGATCCGCTACCAGGCCATAATCGGCGACCTGGAAGATCGGCGCTTCTTCGTCCTTGTTGATCGCGACGATCACTTTGGAGTCCTTCATACCCGCCAGGTGCTGGATCGCGCCGGAGATACCGACGGCGATGTACAGCTGTGGCGCGACGATCTTGCCGGTCTGACCGACCTGCATGTCGTTGGGCACGAAGCCGGCATCGACGGCAGCGCGGGAAGCACCGACGGCAGCGCCGAGCTTGTCGGCCAGGCTGTAGAGGTGCTTGAAGTTGTCGCCGTTCTGCATGCCGCGGCCGCCAGAAACCACGATGCTCGCTGCTGTCAGCTCGGGACGATCGGACTTGGCCAGCTCTTCACCGACAAAGGAGGATTTGCCCGCATCGTGTGCAGCGCCGACCGACTCCAAGGCAGCCGACCCCCCTTCAGCGGCCACGGCGTCGAAGCCGGTGGCGCGGACGGTGATAACCTTGATGGCCGCGCTCGATTGCACGGTGGCAATGGCGTTACCGGCATAGATCGGACGCTTGAAGGTGTCGGGCGATTCAACCGAAACGATCTCGGAGATCTGGTCGACGTCCAGCTGAGCAGCGACGCGCGGCAAGATGTTCTTGCCGTTGGCGGTCGCGGCGGCCAGCACGTGGCTGTAGCCGGAAGCCAGTTCGACGATCAGCGGCGCGACGTTTTCCGGCAACTGGTGGGCGTAGACGGCGTTGTCCGCAACCAGCACCTTGCTCACGCCGGCGATTTTTGCAGCGGCTTCGGCCACAGCAGCGACGCCGGTGCCGGCGACCAGCACGTGGATGTCGCCACCGATCTTCTGCGCGGCGGCTACGGTGTTCAGAGTCGAAGGAGCGACGCCGGTATGGGCCTGACCTTCAGTTACGTAATCAGCGATTACCAGGATGGTCATGTCAGATCACCTTCGCTTCGTTTTTGAGTTTCTCGACCAGCTCGGCCACCGACTTGACCTTGATACCCGCGCTGCGTACGGCAGGCGCTTCGACCTTGAGGGTCTTCACGGTGGAGGCAACGGATACACCCAGAGCCTCTGGCGTGTACGTCTCCAGGGGCTTCTTCTTGGCCTTCATGATGTTGGGCAAGGAAGCGTAGCGTGGCTCGTTGAGGCGCAGGTCGGTGGTGACGATCGCCGGCAGGTTCAGGGCAACGGTCTGCAGACCATCGTCCACTTCACGAGTGACGTTGACCTTGTCACCGTTGATTTCGACCTTGGACGCGAAGGTGCCTTGGGCATAACCGCTGAGTGCGGCAAGCATCTGGCCCGTCTGGTTGTTGTCGCTGTCGATCGACTGCTTGCCGAGGATGACCAGTTGTGGCTGCTCCTTGTCGACGACGGCCTTCAGCAGCTTGGCGACGCCCAGGGAGGTGAGCTCTTCGGCGTGCTCGATCAGGATGGCACGGTCGGCACCCAGCGCGAGCGCGGTGCGCAATTGCTCCTGGGCAGTGGCCGGGCCAACGGTGACCACGACGATTTCGCTGGCCACGCCTTTCTCTTTCAAGCGCACCGCTTCTTCAACGGCGATTTCGCAGAAAGGGTTCATCGACATCTTGACGTTCGCAAGATCGACGCCGGAGTTGTCCGCTTTGACGCGGACCTTGACGTTATAGTCGACCACTCGTTTGACAGCTACAAGAACCTTCATGGATTCCTCGTTACTCTCCGGTGTAGGGAAATCGCCCGGGGCAGTGCCGGGCGAGTGTTCATAGGCACAAGGCACCTTTAAAACGTTGGCAGCCAATACGAATTCAGCTTTTTGCTCACCCTTTCGATGACAAGCGGCGAAAAGCCGCGAGTCACTGGCTGTCGCGGTGTGTAAACTTCACTACACACGGCGCAGCTGGCCTGCGTGGGCGGCAACCGCGTGGCGAGGCCTGGTTTTTAGAGAAGCCCTGATGCACAACGTTCACCTGCGGGCAAACGTAAACCGTCCGTATCTTGACCGCATCGCACCATAGGGTCAACCAGCGAAACCGGCCAGTCACGCCTGCCGCACCCCGATTATCCGGGGGATGGATAAATTCAAACAAACGTTTGTATTGGACCTCCCCGGTGGTGTAGATATAATGCGCAACCTGGAAAGCCTGCTGTGTAGTCCATCATTACCCGCGCTACAGCGGAGGTTGATGACAGCTAGCCCCCTCTAATTAGAAAAACCGATGAGCCTTGAACAGGAGATATCCGTGGAACGCGAATTTATGGAGTTCGACGTGGTCGTCGTCGGCGCTGGCCCGTCCGGCCTGTCTGCCGCCTGCCGCCTGAAGCAGCGAGCCAACGAGGCCGGCCAGGAGCTGAGCGTCTGTGTGGTCGAAAAAGGCTCTGAGGTCGGTGCCCATATCCTCTCCGGCGCGGTGTTCGAGCCCCGCGCGCTCAATGAGCTGTTCCCGGACTGGAAGGAACTCGGCGCGCCGCTCAATACTCCGGTAAAACGCGACGATATCTACGTACTGCGCGATGCCAAGGGCTCCATCAAGGTCCCTGACCTGTTCGTGCCCAAGACCATGCACAACCACGGCAACTACATCATCTCCCTGGGCAATCTGTGCCGCTGGCTGGCCCAGCAAGCCGAGAATCTGGGCGTAGAGATCTACCCTGGCTTCGCCGCTCAGGAAGCGCTGATAGACGAAAACGGCGTGGTACGCGGGATCATCACTGGCGACCTCGGCGTCGACCGTGAAGGCCATCCCAAGGAAGGCCTCTACACCCCAGGCATGGAGCTGCGCGGCAAGTACACGCTGTTCGCCGAGGGCTGCCGCGGTCACATCGGCAAGCAGCTGATCGCCCGCTACCAGCTCGACAGCGAGTCCGACGTGCAGCATTACGGCATCGGCCTCAAGGAAATCTGGGAAGTCGACCCAGCCAGGCACGAGCAAGGCCTGGTAGTGCATACCGCCGGATGGCCGCTGGACAACGCCAACCAAGGCGGCTCGTTCCTCTATCACCTGGAGAACAACCAGGTGGTGGTCGGGCTGATCGTCGATCTGTCTTACAGCAATCCATACCTGTCGCCGTTCGACGAATTCCAGCGCTACAAGCATCACCCGGTGATTGCCCAATATCTGGAAGGCGGCAAGCGCATCAGTTACGGCGCCCGGGCGCTGGCCAAGGGCGGGCTCAATTCGCTGCCGAAGATGGTCTTCAAGGGCGGCGCACTGATCGGTTGCGACCTGGGCACCATGAACGGTGCCAAGATCAAGGGCAGCCATACCGCGATGAAGTCCGGCATGCTCGCCGCCGAAGCGGTGGCCGATGCGCTGCTGGCCGGGGGTGAAGGCGGTGATGTTCTGACCGCGTACGTCGAGGGCTTCAAGGCCAGCTGGCTGCATGAAGAGCTGTTTGCGAGCCGCAACTTCGGCCCAGCGATGCACAAGTACGGCACCGTGGTCGGCGCGGCATTCAACTACATCGACCAGAACTGGTTCGGCGGCAAGCTGCCTTTCACCTTGCACGATACCAAGCCGGATTATGCCTGCCTCAAGCTCGCCGCCGATTCGCAGAAAATCGCCTACCCCAAGCCCGATGGCAAGCTCAGCTTCGACAAGCTCAGCTCGGTATTCCTCTCCAGCACCAACCACGAAGAGGAACAACCCTGCCACCTCAAGCTCAAGGACCCGAGCATCCCCATCGGCACCAACCTGCCGCTGTACGACGAGCCCGCGCAGCGCTACTGCCCGGCCGGTGTGTACGAGGTGATCACTCAGGAAGACGGCGAGAAGCGCTTCCAGATCAACGCCCAGAACTGCGTGCACTGCAAGACCTGTGACATCAAGGACCCTTCGCAGAACATCACCTGGGTCGCCCCGGAAGGCGCTGGCGGGCCGACCTACCCGAACATGTAACTCCTGCTGTTCAAAAAGCCCTCGCAGCGTCGATGCTGCGGGGGCTTTTTCATGACAGCTGCACCGTTTCCTGGCCCGGATTACGCTCGAAATAGCGCTTGTACTCGCGGCTGAACTGCGAGGTGCTTTGGTACCCGACTCGATGCGCTACCTGCGCCACCCCGAGCCCCTCGGCCGCCAGCAACTGCTGCGCCTTGAGCAAGCGCAGGCGCTTGAGATATTGCAGTGGCGACAGATGCGTGGTGCGCTTGAAGTGCTCGTGAAAGGTCGACGGGCTCATATTGGCAAAACTCGCCAGCGTGGCCACGTCGAGGTTGTCGCTGAAATGCTGGTGCAGATAATTTAACGAAGCGGCCACTCGTGCCATTTGACCCTGTTGCTGCACCAACGCCCGCAACACCCCGCCCTGGCTGCCGCGCAACGCTGCGAACAGTACCTCGCGCAGCCGCGCCGGCCCCATGATCCGCGATTCGAGAGGGTCCTGCAGGCAACGCAGCAAGCGCTCCACGGCCTCGCGCATAGGGGCGTCAAGGACCGCCGAAACCATCGATGCCGGTGTTTGCGCCTGGGCACTCGGGGCGCCCTCTTCACCCATCTCCAGCACCAGCTCGGCGAGCATGGTCCGATCAAAGCGGATATACACCCCCAGCAGGGGTTGCTCCTGACTGGCAAACGTCTCGTACTCGAAGGGCACCGGCAGTGCCTGCACCAGGTAGTGCCCGGCGCCATATTCCAGGGTGCGCCCTTCGAGGTAGGCAATCTTGCTGCCCTGGGCGATGACGATCAGGCTCGGCTCGTAGATCTGCGGACACCGCGCGACCTGGCCATAGGCGCACACCAGCCGCACATCGGGCAGCAACGTAGCGATAAAACCGGAACAGGTGGCCAACGGCCGGATCAACGACACCAGCGTGGCGTTGGCATTGAGGTGACGGGTCAACATAAAGGGCGGCTTACCAGAGGATCAGACATGCCCATGATCGCAGATTTCAGCAAAGTACCAGGCTGAATCGTTTGACTTTCGGAGGAATGGACAAGGGTGCCGGAGGAATCGCCATGGCTCTGCCCCTCGCGCAAAGGGACAATGGGCGGCTAACTCTGCTGCATAGGTATCACCATGTTCACTGCAATCGGCTACGCCGCTCAAACCGCTACCAGCCCACTGGCGCCCATGAACTTCCAGCGTCGTGCACTGCGCGCCGATGATGTCTCGATCGAGATCCTCTACTGCGGCGTTTGCCACTCCGATATCCACCAGGCCCGCAACGAGTGGGGCATCGCCATGTACCCATTGATGCCCGGCCACGAAATCGTTGGCAAAGTCACCGCCGTCGGCGCCAGCGTCAGCGGCTACAAAGTCGGCGACACCGTCGGCGTCGGCTGCATGGTCGACTCCTGCGCCCATTGCGAAGCTTGCAAGGCGGACCTTGAGCAATACTGCTCCGAAGGCCCGACCATGACCTACGCCACCCCGGACCGCGTCGACGGCACCACCACCATGGGCGGCTACTCGAACGCTATCGTGGTAAGCGAACGCTTCGTCGTGCGCATCCCGGCCAAGCTCGACCTGGCCAGCGCCGCGCCGATCCTGTGCGCCGGCATCACCACTTATTCGCCGCTCAAGCACTACGGCGTCAAGGCCGGTGACAAAGTCGGCATCCTCGGCATGGGCGGCCTGGGCCACATGGGCATCAAGTTCGCCAAAGCCATGGGCGCTGAAGTCACCCTGTTCACGCGCTCCGCAGCCAAGGCCGAAGAAGCACGTCGCCAGGGCGCCGATCACGTCATCGTCTCCACCGACGCGGCGCAGATGGCGGCCGCTGCCGAACGCTTCGACTTCCTGCTCGACACCATTCCGGTACAGCACGACCTCAACCCCTACCTGGATACCTTGCGCTTCGACGGCGTGCACATCCTCGTGGGCCTGATCGAGCCGATCGACCCTGCAGTGCATGCAGGCAAGCTGGTGATGAAGCGCCGCGTGCTGGCTGGCTCGTTGATCGGCGGCATCGCCGAGACTCAGGAAGTGCTGGATTTCTGCGCCGAGCACGGCATCACCTGCGATATCGAAATGCTCGATATCCGCCAGATCAACGAAGCATTCGAGCGCATGATCCAGGGGGATGTGAAGTATCGTTTCGTGATCGATATGGCGACGCTGAAGGGTTAAGACTGCAACCCACATGTAGCGAGGGGGTACGCCCCCGATTGCAGTTTTACCATCACCCTCGTGGTATCTGGCAAACCGCTCTCGGGGCGAGCCCCGCTCGCTACAGTTGAATCAGCCGCCCAACTCGGCACTGATACTGCGCGCCGCCTTTTGCACGAGCGGCGTCAACTCGCGCATCTTCTCCAGCGGCATATAGGGCACCGTGCCTGCCACACTGATGGCCGCGATGATCTGCCCACCGACCTCGCGAATCGGCGCGGCGACGCAGCGAATCGACGGTTCGTTGTCTTCCAGATCGAAGGCATAACCCCCTGCCACATAAGTCTGCATCCTTTCCAGCACCTGCGCCCAGGTCTGCTCGACATGATTGGGCCGGCCACTGTGCACCGCCCCCATGGGTAGGCTGCTCAGGTACAAGCGCTGCCATTCCTGCTCGGTACTGTCGAGCAACAACGCCTTGCCGATCCCGGTGCGTGCCAGTGGCATGCGATGACCAACCCGTGAGCGCATTTCCGGCCCATTGCGACCAGGATTCTTGTGCAGATACAGCACTTCATCGCCATCGCGAACCGCCAGGTGCACGGTATCGCCGGTCAGTTGCGACAACTCGTCCAGATACCCGGTCGCCAACGCCACCAATGGCACTTCCTCGCGTGCCTGATAACCCAGCTCGATCAGCCGTGGCCCCAGCAGATAGCCCACTTGCGGCAACACCCGCAGGTAACGCTCCTCCACCAGGCAACTGGCCAGCCGGTGCGTGGTACTGCGTGTGGTGCCGATCTGCTGGGCGATCGCCTTCAGATCGCGTGCACCTGCCGCCACCGCCTGCACCACTGCGAGGCCGCGCAACAGGGTTTGGGTCCCGGTCGGCGGTGTGTCTTTGCCAAGTCTGGATGCATCATCCTGCATGAAAACGCCTTGTCTGATCCGATGAAAAAGCCCGCTCATTATGGGCATCCAGCCCCCGCAGCACCAGCTGGATCAAGGATGCGGCTCAGGTTCGCCTTCGAGCACGATCCGTTCGACCTTGCCCACCAGGAGGATGTACGACAGCGCCCCCACCAAGGCCGTCACGGCAATATAGGTAATGGCCGGCGCAAAGGAATCGCCCGTGGCCAGGAAACCGATGACGATGGGCGTGCTGATCGCCGACAGATTGCCGATGAAGTTGAACATACCCCCGGTCAGCCCCAGCAGACGCGCTGGTGCCAGGGTCGAGACCAGCGACCAGGTGATCGATGCCAGGCCGTTGCCGAAGAATGCCAGCGCCAGGCAGGCAATCACCAGCGGCGTGGAATCGACGAAATTGGCCCCGATAATGGCCGTCGAAATCAGCAGGCCGCCAATGATCGGCAGCTTGCGCGCCAGACCGATGCTGGCGCCGCGACGGATCAACCAATCGGAGAAGAATCCTGAGCAGAGCACGCCGACAAAGGCGGCGAGAAACGGCACGGACGCCAGCAAGCCGGACTTGATGAAGTCCATGCCCCGGTATTTCACCAAGTAGGTGGGAAACCACGTCAGGAAAAACCACAGCGTCGAGTTGAGGCAATACTGGCCCAGGTAAATGCCCCACAATTTGCGCTGCGACAGCACAATGCCCAAGTCACGCCAGCTGAATGCAGCCTTGGTCCGCGCCGCTTTGGCTTGCATGTCCACCAGCCCGCCACCGTCCTGGATCAGCGCTACCTCGGCGTCGTTGACGCCACGAAAATCCCGCGGCTCGCGGTACAGGCAGTACCACACCCCGGCCCAGACCACGCCCAGTACGCCAGTGCTGACGAACACCATGTGCCAGCCGAAGGTCTGCTGCAGCCAGGCCAGCACAGGGGTCAGGAACGCCAGCCCGACGAATTGCCCGGAGGTGTAGAAACCAATGGCCGTCGCGCGCTCGCGCTCAGGAAACCAGGTGGTGACCACGCGGCTGTTGATCGGATAAGCCGGGGCTTCCAGCGCCCCGACCGCCAGGCGCAGTACGAACAGCGCGACGAAGCTACCTGCAAAACCGAGCATCACCGTGGCCAAAGACCACAACGCCAGCGCCAGGCTGTAGAGGATCCGTGGCGGCACCCGATCCACCAGCCAGCCCCCGGGGATCTGCATGGCTGCGTAGGTCCAGCCGAAGGCCGAAAACACCAGGCCCACGTGAACTGGATCGATGCCCAGCTCACGGGTGAGCGCGGGGGCGGCGATGGACAGATTGCTGCGGTCCAGGTAGTTGATCACCACGGTAATGAACAGCAGCACCATGATGAAAAAGCGCTTGCGACTGGGCGTAGCCAACGTCGCCGCCGAGGCCGAAGCGGCCAGGGTTCGAGTCTGCATCGCACATACCTCTTGTTGTCTTTGTTGGAGGTGGATGTGTTTTACCGCGACCATGGTGTTGCCTGCACCGGCCTCTTCGCCGGCTCAGACACAACCATTGATGTGATACGGCGTTTTACCACTCGGCAAAACTGCCATCAGCATGACGCCAGATCGGGTTGCGCCAGCGGTGGCCGATGGCGGCGCGCTCCTTCACGTATTCCTCATTGATCTCGATGCCCAGACCCGGGCCGTTGGGAATCTTCACCATGCCATTGTCGTAATCGAACACCTCGGGATGCGTCACGTAATCGAGCAGGTCGTTGCTTTCGTTGTAGTGGATGCCCAGGCTCTGCTCCTGGATGAAGGCGTTGTAGCAGACCGCATCGAGCTGCAGGCAGGCGGCCAACGCGATCGGCCCCAATGGACAATGCAAGGCCAGCGCGACGTCGTAGGCTTCGGCCATGTTGGCGATCTTGCGGGTTTCGGTGATGCCGCCGGCATGAGAAGCATCTGGCTGGATGATATCGACGTAACCCTCGCTCAATACGCGCTTGAAGTCCCAGCGGGAAAACAACCGCTCGCCCAGAGCAATCGGAGTGTTGGTCAGCGGAGCCAATTCCTTGAGCGCCTCGTAGTTCTCGCTGAGCACCGGCTCCTCGATGAACATCAGCTTGTAGGGGTCGAGCTCCTTCATCAGCACCTTGGCCATGGGCTTGTGCACGCGACCATGAAAGTCGACGCCGATGCCCACATTCGGCCCCACTGCGTCGCGCACGGCCGCGACGTTGGCCAGGGCCAGGTCGACCTTGTCGAAGGTGTCGAGAAACTGCAGTTCTTCGGTGCCATTCATCTTCACCGCCGTGAAGCCCCGACCTACCGCTTCTTTTGCCGCGCGGGCGGTGTCGGCCGGGCGATCGCCACCAATCCAGGAATACACGCGAATGCGATCGCGCACCTGCCCGCCCAGCAGATCGCTGACCGACACGCCCAGGGCTTTGCCCTTGATATCCCACAGGGCCTGGTCGATACCTGCCAGGGCGCTCATGTGAATGGCGCCGCCGCGGTAGAAGCCGCCGCGATAGAGCACGGTCCAGATGTCTTCGATATTGCGTGGGTCCTTGCCGACCAGGTAATCGGACAACTCGTCGACGGCGGCCGCCACGGTGTGCGCACGCCCCTCGACCACAGGCTCGCCCCAGCCGCTGACGCCTTCGTCGGTCTCGACCTTGAGGAACAGCCAGCGCGGAGGAACGATATAGGTGGTGAGCTTGGTGATTTTCATCGTTTATTTCTCTTGTCGATGTTCGAATTAGGGGTATTTCAGTGGTGCAGGGCGTTCCAGGCGGCCACGTAGGCCTGGGCCCGCTCGCCAACTTCGGCGACACTCATGCCCGGCTTGTACAGCCCGGAGCCCAGGCCGAAGCCTGCGACACCGGCGGCTACAAACGCACCCATGTTGTCCGGGGTGATGCCGCCCACCGGCACCAGCCGCGTACCCTTGGGCAGCACTGCCAGCAACGCCTTGACCACCGCTGGCGTCAGCGCCTCGGCCGGGAACAACTTGAGCACATCGGCGCCGGCTGCCAGCGCCGCAAAGGCTTCGGTGGGGGTTGCCACGCCGGGCGCCAGATACAGGCCTTGAGCCTTGGCGGCCTGCAACACGGCAGGATCGCTATGGGGCATGACGATCAACTGCCCCCCTGCTGCCTTGACCTCGGCCACCTGGACCGGGCTCAGCACGGTGCCGGCACCGATCAGGCAATCGGCAGGCAAGTGCTCACGCAGCAGGCTGATGCTTTGCAACGGCTGCGGCGAATTGAGCGGTACCTCGATGATGCGCAGCCCGGCGCTGTACAGCACCTTGCCCATGGCTACGGCCTCGCTGGGTTGCAGACCACGCAGAATGGCGATCAAACCGTTGCTGGCCAGGGCTTGAGCCAGGAGATCGCGCGTATGAATGTCAGGCATGTCGAAGATCCTTGAACGAAGAAGTTACCAGCCCGGCCGCGCAGGCCAGGCTCCATAAACCGCGCTCGGTGGCTTGCGGCGCCTGGCTCACGGCACTGAAGCCGACATCGGCCAAGGCCCGCTGGTAGCGCTGGCACAAGGCATCGCTGCCAATCAGCACCACCTCGGGCAATTGCGCACCTGCGGATTGACGACGCTGGGCCTGGGCCACAGCGCGCAGCTCGTGGCCGATCATCAAACCGGACAGGTAATCGCCCTGCTCGGCGCCCGACAGCTGCCCGGTAAGGCCCAGCGTGCGGGCACTGAACAGATTCGAGAGGACACCGAGATCACCGGCGTCCGACAGCGCCACCTGGACGCCGCAATCGAATGCCTGCAGGTCGAAGTGCTCGCTGCGCTGTTGGGTGCGACCGAGGATCGAGTGAGCACACAGCAGCCCATAGACCTCACCGGTCATGAAGGTATCGAAGTGCTCGATGCGACCCTCGATCACCTGCACCCATTTCGAATGGGTGCCAGGCAGGCCGATGAGCAAGGGCGCATCGAGGCGCTCGGCAGGCAGATCCTCGAGTACCCCGAGCACTTGAGTTTCTTCACCGCGCATGACGTTGGGCAACCGCGACCGCTGGATCACCCCGGGCACCAGATGGACATCGACGCCGCGCCGGCTGCGCAGCCGCTGTAACTGGCTACCGAGTCCGGATACCTGGGTGGGCGTCGGGCAGTAAGGGACTTCCTGCCAGCCTTGGGCACTGCCGACCATGCCACAGGCGATCACGGCAATGCCTGGTTGGGCATCGAGCCAATCGCCACAGGCTTCGTCGAAGGCCAGTTCAAAACGGTCTTCACACAGCTGACCGTGGATGATACGAGGCATATCGGGCAGCGCCATGATCCCGTAGGACAGGCCGCGCTGGTCGAGCACCGCACCGGCCGCGCCAAGTTTGTAAGCTCGCAAGGAAGTCGTTCCCCAATCGAGCGCGATCAATTGCGCCTGCATCGCTTCACCTGAGTTGTTATTGACAGTGAGGTCGTGGAGTCACTGGCAACGACTATAACGCCGACCCGGCAAATATCTCAATATATAAATACACATCCCATATTTAGGGATTTTTAAGAGATGCAAAAAAGGCCCTCGAGAGGGCCTTTGTGCAGGGAAGGAACGCGCAGCTCAAGGATGCTCAGTCGCCACTGCCGTCGCCGGCTTGCCCGGCGAAGGTGCAAAACGCAGCGCGGTCAACGCACCGACCGTGCCCATGACCAGGCAATAGCCGACACACACCCACGGGCTCCAGGGCACCAGCGCGATCAGCAACAGCGGCGTGGTACTGGCCCAGGCGGCGTAGGCGATGTTGTAGGTGAATGAGATACCTGAGACGCGGATATCGGCCGGGAACAATCCGACCATCACCGACGGCACCACCCCGACCACGCCGCATCCCAGCCCCGCCAAGGCGTAGGCCACTCCCGGCCAGGACCAGCCACCGATCAGGCTGGCATACAGCCCGGCCACTCCGATCGGCAACAGCAGGCTGTAGACCAGCAGCGCCCGCCATGCGCCGATGCGATCGACCAACAGGCCTGCCAGCACGCAGCCGATATTGAGGAATACGATGCCCAGGCTGCTGAGGGCGAACGTGTGGCTGGCCGTCATGCCGAAACGTTGCTGCATCAAGGTTGGCGTAATCACCACCAGCACCACCACGGCGGACGTCAGCACACAGGTGAGGATGACCGCCGGCCACATTGCCTTGCGGTGCTCGCGCAGTACAGTGCGCAGCGGCAATTCCTGGCGTTGCATATTACGCTCGCGCAGTGCCAGGAATACCGGCGTTTCGCTCAGCCAGCGTCGCAACCACACGCCGATCACGCCAAACACACCACCCAGCAGAAACGGCAGGCGCCAGGCGTAAGCAAGAATCTCTTGCGGGGAAAACAACTGCGCCAGCGCCGTGGCGGTCAGTGCGCCGATCAGATAGCCGAACGTCAGCCCCGCCTGCAGGAAACCCAAGGCATAGCCACGACGCCCGGCCGGGGCGTGCTCGGCCACGAACACCCAGGCGCTCGGCACCTCGCCGCCCACTGCGGCGCCTTGCAGGATGCGCAGAGCCAGCAGGATGAGCGGAGCGGCGTAGCCGATCTCGGCGTAGGTGGGCATCACGCCGATCAACAAGCATGGCAGGGCCATCATCAGGATGCTCAGGCTGAAGACCTTCTTGCGCCCCATGCGATCAGCGAAGTGCGCCATGAGAATGCCGCCCAAGGGCCTGGCCAGATAGCCGGTGACGAAAATACCGAAGCTTTGCAGCAGGCGCAGCCACTGGGGCATCTCAGGCGGGAAAAACAGCTGGCTGAGGGTAAGGGCGAAGAACACGAAAATGATGAAATCGTAGATCTCCAACGCGCCGCCCAAGGCGGCCAGACCTAAAGTCTTGTGGTCGCTGCGGGACAAGCGCAGCGGTGGGGCTAGAGGCTTGGCAGACATGCAATCATCCTTCGATGAAATTGGCGGCGCTCGCGTGGCACCGTCCGAAAGCGCGCAGGATAACAAAAACCGTCGGCGGCAGTTCGCGCGGCCGGCTCCGCGCACCAAAGTCGGCCTGTTTGTCACGGAGTTTGGCGGTTATACGACCAGCACTGATATTTCGATCATAATACTATTGCAGCACCCTCCTCGACTCGAACAAGGAATCGCCCCGATGCAGACCCTTTCTCTGGAAGAAGTGCTTGCCCAATGGAAAGCCCAGGAAGCGGCCATACGCGCGACCCTGGGTGAACCAGGCGCCCTGAGCATGGCGCAGGTCAGCGCCCTGGAACCGAAAGAGTTCTTCGAAGGCATCGCCCGCGGCGAACTGCCTTGCCCGCCCATTGGCGTGTTGCTTGATTTCGTGCCCATCGAATGGTCACCTGGCACCTTCACCTTTCAGGGCACCCCGGATGCCAGGCATTACAATCCTCTAGGGGCGGTACATGGCGGGTATGCCGCAACCCTGTTGGATTCGTGCATGGGTTGTGCGATTCATACCCGCCTGCAAAAGGGCCAGGGCTATACCACCCTGGACCTGCGCATCAGTTATGTTCGCGGCATGAACGAGGCCACCGGCCCGGTTCGCGCTGAAGGCAAGGTGGTGCACGTCGGCCGCTCCACGGCCCTCGCCGAGGGCCGCATCGTCGACGCCAATGGCCGTCTTTACGCTACCGGCACCACCACCTGCATGCTGTTCGGCAAGGCCGACTGAGGACACGCTCAAGCCTCAAAGGGCGGCAACGGCTTGTGCATCGGCCGCAACGGCACGCTCGCCACCCGCAACGCCTGGCCGTTTTCACGATAGCCCAGGCGCTGATAGAAACCCTGGCCGGTGAGCGTGCTGTAGATCAGCACCCGCGCCTGGCCGATGCGGGCCAGATGCCGCTCCAGAGACTTCATCAGGCTCTGCCCGACACCACGACGGAAAAACTCCGGCAACACGTAACAAAGGCTCACCTCGCCCGTGTTGCGCACCATGCCGACGCCGACCGGCTTGCCCTGCAGCCAGGCGACCTCGACCTGGGCGGTGCTGTCCGATAACCACGCGCTCACCTGCTCGGCCGAATGGCGGCGCAGCCAGGCATTGACCAACAACGGGTTGTTACGATGATCGAGAGCGCAGCCGGCTCGGAACGAGCGGATGAGAATTCGACTGACAAGGCTGGCATCACTGGCCTTGGCGGGACGGACTTGGGGGTAGATATCCATATCATGACTCCTGCTCCAGAGTGGTAAGGCCCCGAAAGGGCCAGCGTCAACATACGCTCCACCTGGGCAACGAGCGACCCTCGCAGCGTTACAAATCGTGTGTGTGCGAACGCGTTCTTGCCGCAGCGCCCTGAGCCAGGGTCGAAGGTCCATCATACTCAGGGCTGATCGACGCATTCGTGCGCAGTGGCAGCCGCAACAGCACGCGCAGGCCACCCTTGCGATTGTCGAAGTCCAGTTGACCCGCGCAGCGCTGGACAATCGCGTGGACGATGGCCAGGCCCAAGCCGCAGCCTGCTTGCGGCCCGCTGCGCCAGAAGCGTTGGGTGAGTTGCTGCAGGTCGGCGGGCGCAATGCCCGGCCCCTGATCCTCGACCTCGAACAGTGCCTGCCCGGCATCGGCGCGCAGGCGCAACACCACCGCAGTGGTGACCGGGCTGTGCCGCAGGGCGTTGTCGAGCAGATTGCGCAAGGCCGCGATAGCGAGTGCCGAGGGCATCTCCAGGCAGGCGCCGGACAGACGCTGCGGTATCTGCAGATCGATACGTTCGCGGTCGCCATGGCTGGCATCCTCGATGGCCAGTCGCGCGACCTGTTCAGCCGTGCACTGCACGCCGTCATCGAACGACAGGCTGCCCTCCACCCGCGCCAGCAGCAGCAATTGCTCCAGCGTACGGTGCAAGCGATCGGCGCCCAGCTCGGCGTTTTCCAGCGCTTGCTCACGCACACTGCCGTCAGTCATGCGCGCCACTTGCAGATGGGTCTTGACCGCCGTCAGCGGGCTGCGCAGCTCATGGGCGGCGTCACCGGTCAGCCGCCGTTCACGCTCCAAGGTGCGGGCAATGCGCAAAAACAACGCATTCTGGGTCGCCTGCAACGGCTGCAGCTCGCTGGGCAGGCGGTCTATCTGCAAGGGTTCGAGGGAGTCCGGGCTGCGTCGGGTCAGGGCATCACGCATGCGGTGCAGCGGCGCGAGGCCTTGGCGCACCCCCAGCCACAGCACCCCGAGGCTGCCCAGCAGCGCCATCAGCACAGGTGCCGACGCCGCCATCAGCATTGAGGTGTTCAGTGCTTCACGCTCCTGCTGGCGGTCGGCGGTGGTGATGCGCACGTTGTCACGGGCGAGGGTAAAACTGCGCCAATGCGCTCCATCGATGACTTGATCGTGGAAGCCGCTCTTTTGATCATCCAGCATCTGCTCGACACTGCTGTGGCTGCGGGCCAGAATCTCGCCGCGCAAAGAACTGACCTGGCACGCCATGCCGTCGGGAATGCTCAGCTGATCGGCACTGAAATGCGTGCCGCTGCCCTGGGTCGACAGCGGCGCGGGCAGCTGATCGACCAGACCGGCGACCATGCGCGCCGAAGCCACCAGGCGCTGATCGAGGGAAAACATCATCTGATTGCGCAGATCGCGAAACATCCAGGCGGCCGCCAGTGCCCAGATCAGGATGAAGGCACCGCCCAGAATCAGGCTCAGGCGCAGACGCAGGCTCATGCGCCCTCCTGCGTCGGTATTTTCGCGGGCCCCAGACGGTAGCCGAGGCCGCGCACCGTCTCGACGATGCCGTTGCCCAATTTGCGCCGCAGGTGGTGGATATGCACATTGAGGGCGTTGCTTTCGACCTCGTCGCTGAAGCCGTAGACGCTGTCCTTGAGTTGATCACCCGAAAGGACTCGGCCGCGGTTGTGCAACAGCGCCTGCAGCAAGGCTTGCTCGCGCCGCGACAGGTCCACCGCCACCTCGCCCAGCCAGGCCTCGCGGCTGCTGGGGTCGTACCGCAGCGGCCCGTGCTCGATGACATTGACCGTGCGCCCGGCGGCGCGGCGCAGCAAGGTGTGCAGGCGAGCGCAAAGCTCGCGCAGGTCGAACGGCTTGAGCAGGTAATCGTCGGCGCCGGCTTGCAGCCCGGCAACCCGATCGGTGACCGCATCGCGGGCAGTCAATACCAGTACCGGCAGCACTTGCCCCTGATGACGCAGGCGCTGCAACAGCTTGAGGCCGTCTTCGTCGGGCAGGCCGAGGTCGAGCACCATCACGTCGAAATGCGCGGTCTGCAGCAAACTTTGCGCCGCAGCGGCGGTGGCCACGCGATCGACGATCAGCCCCTGGGCGCCGAGCCCGGCGACAATACCGCTGGCGATCAGGTCGTCATCCTCACAAAGCAGTACGTGCATGGGGGTTCTCGCAGGCTAGAAGGGCACAGGTCGGTGGAGAGCATGGTCGAAGCCGATTAAGCGAGGATTATAGCCCCACTGGCTACCTGATCGACGGCTGCAGGAATACCGTTAATCCGCGGTTAACCGAATGGACTCATGCTTTGACGTGTGGCCACCGTATACCTATGCGCGTTGCCATGCGCAGTGCCGGCCTCTTCGCGAGCAAGCTTTGCCCACACATGAACTGTAGGAGCAAAGCTTGCCCGCGAAGAGGCCTGCAAGATCACCTCTTACTCTGGATACCCGCCCATGCTGAGCTTCAACCTCGGGCCCTTCGCCCTGTCGCTGCAACACCTCAGCCTGCTGGCGGCGGTCGGCCTAGGCATGGCCGTGGCATGGGGGATCGAGCGTCGGCGACCTGGCAAACGGACGGGGGAATCGGTCATATTCTGGCTGTTCGCAATCGCCCTGCTAATGGCGCGTGCGGGTTTCATCATCCAATACTGGCCGCAGTACCACAGCGATCCGCTGCAGGCGATCGACCTGCGCGATGGCGGCTTCCTGGCCTGGCCCGGGGTCGTGACGATAGTGCTGGGCACGCTGCTGATCGGCTGGCGGCGTGCATCGCTCCGGCGTCCGCTGGGCTGGGGCATGAGTGCTGGCCTGCTGCTGTGGACGCTGGTGAGCATCACCACACAACAGCTCGATAAAGATCGGCGCTTGCCCGCGCTGCATCTGCAAAACTCGACAGGCCTGGTGGTGCCGTTGGCGGACGCGCGCGGGCGGCCGATGGTGGTCAACCTGTGGGCCACCTGGTGTCCGCCCTGCCGGCGCGAGATGCCAGTGCTGCGCGAGGCCATGCGGGATTATCCGCAAGTGGCCTTCGCGCTGGTCAATCAGGGCGAGAGCGTGGCGGATGTCAGCACCTTTCTCGGCACTGTCGGTATCGATAGCTCCCAGGTGCTGTTCGATCCACAGACGGCGCTGGCGCAACAGGTGGGTTCGGCCGCTTTGCCGACCACCCTGTTCTACAGCGCGGATGGCCGCCTGGTGGGCACCCATCTGGGCGAACTGTCAGCGGCCAGCCTGGCCCATGCCCTGGAGGTGTTCGGGCTCTGAAGGAGGCCGCTCAGTGCCCGGATGCCGCCGGCCCGGCCTTGGCACTGAACGGCGGCTTGGCCAGCCAGACGAACACCACCAGCGCCGCGAACATCCAGCCCATCAACGTGAAGTAATCCACCGTCGACAGCATGTACGCCTGGCTTTCGACGATCTGGTCCAGTTGACTATAAGTCGTCTGCCCCGCTCCACCCATGACCTGCATCGTGTGCTGAGTCGCAGGATCGTAGGCCGTGATGCTCTCGGTCAGATAGGCATGGTGCTGATTGGCACGGCGAATCCAGATCCAGGTCGTCAATGACGCCGCGAAGCTGCCTCCCAGCGTGCGCAAAAAGGTCGCCAGGCCCGATCCATCGGCAATCTGCGCCGGCGGCAAGTCCGAGAGCAGAATGCTCAGGGTCGGCATGAAGAACAACGCAATGCCGATCCCCATGAACAACTGCACCAGCGCAATGTGGGTGAAGTCCACCTGATTGGTGAAGCCTGCGCGCATGAAGCAGCTGGCACCGATGGCCGTGAAGGCAAGCCCGGAGAGGATCCGCAGGTCGAATTTTTGCGCGTACTTGCCCACGAACGGCGACATCAGTACCGGCAGGATACCGATCGGCGCTACCGCCAGCCCCGCCCAGGTTGCGGTGTAGCCCAATTGCGTCTGCAACCATTGCGGCAGGATCAGGTTGATGCCGAAGAACCCAGCGTAACCCATCACCAGGGTCATGGTGCCCACGCGGAAATTGCGATATTTGAACAGCCGCAGATTCACCACCGGATGGTCGTCGGTCATTTCCCAGATGATGAACACCGTGAGCGCGATCGCCGAAATCACCGCGCCGATGATAATGAAGTTGGACTCGAACCAGTCCATGTCATTGCCCTTGTCGAGCACCACCTGCAGCGCGCCGACCCCGATGATCAAGGTAATCAGGCCGATATAGTCCATGGGCTGGCGGCTGATAGTCACCGGCCGCGCCGCCAGTTGTTGACGCACGATCCCGGCCGCGATGATGCCCACCGGAATATTGATGAAGAAGATCCACGGCCAGCTGTAGCTGTCGGTGATCCAGCCGCCGAGGATGGGCCCGGCAATCGGTGCCACCACCGTGACCATGGCCAGCAGCGCCAGCGCCATCCCCCGCTTGGCAGGAGGGTAAACCGCGATCAGCAGCGTCTGGGTCATCGGGTACAGCGGCCCGGCCACCAGGCCCTGGATCACACGAAAGCCCACCAGTTCGGGCATCGACGTCGAGATACCACATAAAAACGACGCCAGCACGAACAACAGCGTCGCCCACAGGAACAGCTTGACCTCACCGAAGCGGCGGCTCAGCCAGCCGGTCAGCGGCAAGGCAATGGCGTTGCTCACCGCAAACGAGGTAATGACCCAGGTGCCCTGCTCGGAACTCACCCCCAGGTTGCCGGAAATCGTCGGCAAGGCGACGTTGGCAATGGTGGTGTCGAGCACCTGCATGAATGTCGCCAGCGACAGCCCGATGGTACTGAGCAGCAGGCTGGGCGGCGTGAACGACGCATTGTTGCTCATCACTTGTCCTTCGAAGACGTGGCGCCGCGACTGGGCTCGTCGCGGCGCAGGTAGCAGCGGATCAGCGCTGGGCGGTGCTGCCAGCGGCGCTGTTGTCACGGATCAGACGGGCGATCATGGCGTCGGCCTCACCCAGTTGCTGGTCGTAGACATTGGTGGTGAACGACGCCTTTTGCGGCGGTTGCTGCGCCAGTACCGGACCACTCTGGTCGTGCAGGTCGACATCGACCACCGTCGACAGACCGATACGCAATGGGTGCCTGGCCAGCTCGTCGGCATTGATGTGAATACGTACCGGCACCCGCTGGACGATCTTGATCCAGTTACCCGTGGCGTTCTGTGCCGGCAACAAGGCGAACGCGCTGCCGGTACCGGCGCCGAGGCTGTCGATGGTGCCGCTGTACTTGATGTCGCTGCCGTAGATGTCGGATTCGATCTCGACGGTCTGGCCGATGCGCATGTTACGCAGCTGGGTTTCCTTGAAATTGGCATCGATCCACAACTGGTTCAGCGGGATCACGGCCATGGTCGCGGTGCCCGGCTGAATGCGTTGGCCCAGCTGCACGGTGCGCTTGGCGACGTAACCGGTGACCGGCGCGATCAGGGTGGTCCGCGCATTGGCCAGGTAGGCGTCACGCAGTTGCGCGGCCGCAACCTGCACGTCCGGATGGTCGGAAATCACCGTGGCATCCACCAGTGCCGAAGTGCTGGCCAGTTGTTGCAAGGCATTGTTCAACGCGCTCTGGGCCGAGCTCAGGTCGTCCTGCGCATGGGACAGTTCTTCCTGGGAAATCGCCCCGCCCGCAGCCAGGCTGCGACGGCGGTTGAAGTTGTCCTGAGCCTTTTGCACGTCGGAACGGCGCGCATTGACCTGCGCTTTCATGCCGTCGACGTTGCTGTACAGCCCGCGCACCTGGCGCACGGCCTTGGCCAGATTGGCCTGGGCGTTTTGCAGGGCGATCTTTGCGTCGGCCGGATCGAACTGCAGCAGCACTTGCCCGGCGTGCACCAGGTCACCGTCGTCGGCGCCGATGCTGGTGACGGTGCCGGTGACCAGCGGGGTAATTTCTACCACGTTGCCGTTGACGTAGGCGTCATCGGTGCTTTCGTTGAAGCGCCCGTAGAGTTCGTACCAGGCCCAGACGCCAAGGCCGCCGAGCACGACCACGATCAGCACGATAAACAGCATCAGCTTGCGCTTGCCGCCGCCTTTTTTCTGCGGTGCGGCTTTCTCTTGCGGCTGGGCGTTATTGTCGGGAGCAGTATTGGAAGAGGCAGTAGCCATGACAAGTACCTTGAATTATTCAGTCGGCGTGGCGGTAGCGGAAGGCGCCTGGGCGAGTTGATCGTCCTGGAAGCCACCGCCCAGCGCCTGCATCAATTGGATCGACAGGTCGATCCGCTCGGCGTTGAGGCTGGCCAGTTGTTGTTGGGCCTGGAGCAATTGCTGTTCGATGGTCAGCACATCGACGTAGCTGCCGATGCCCGCGCCGTAGCGCTGGCTGACGCTGTCGTAGGAGCGCTGGGCAATCTCTGCGGCACGCTGCGACGCCTCGACCTGGCGATTCAGAGCACGCAGTTGGACGATGCTGTCGCTGACGTCACCCAGCGCCTTGACCAGGCTCTTGTTGTACTGCGCCACGGCCAGGTCGTAGTCGGCGTCCCGGGCATCGAGATTGGCGCGCAGTCGGCCACCGTCGAAAATCGGCAGCGACACCGCTGGCGCGATATTCCAGAAGCGGCTCGGACCGCCGAGCAGCGCGTCTCCGAGAATCGACTGCACGCCAGCCGCAGCGCTCAAGTTGAGGTTGGGATAGAAGCGCGTCTTGCTCGCCACCACATCCTTGCTCGCCGCCTCGACCCGCCAGCGCGCGGCCACCAGATCAGGACGGCGGCCCAACAGCTCGGCCGGCAAGGTCGACGGCAGTTGCACCACGCCTGGTTGCAAGACCTTCGGCCGGGCGATCTCGTTGGCGCGGTCGGGGCCTTTGCCCAGCAGCACGGCGAGGGCGATACGGGCGCTGGCCAGCTGCTTCTCGGCATTGATGGCCTGCTCCTGGGAGCTGGCCTGCAGGCTTTCGGTCTGCTGCAACTGGTAGTCGCTGTCGACGCCGGCCGTGTGCCGACGCTGACCGAGGCTGAGCATCTGGCCGGTGCGTTTGAGATCCTCCTGGGCCAGGTCGGCGACGATGTGCGCCTGGCCCAGATTGCTGTAGGCCCGGGCGACATCTGCGGCCAGGGTCAAGGCTGCCGCCTGACGATCGACTTCGGCTGCGCGGGCCTGCCCCAGCGCCGCTTCCCAGGCCGCGCGCTCGCCGCCCCAGAGGTCGAAGTTGTAGTTGAACGTGGCCTCGATATTGCGCGAGGTCGAATAAGCCTCACCTACCCCCAGTGGATCCTGCTCGCGATTGAAGCGCGCGCGCTGGACACTGGCGTCGGCATCGAGGGTCGGGCTGCGATCGGCATCGGCGGCGGCGGCCGCAGCAACTGCCTGATGGCTGCGGGCGCTGGCGATCTGCATGTCCGGGCTGTCGCGCAGGGCTTCCTTGATCAGGCCGTCGAGCTGCGGATCGCCGAGGCTGGTCCACCAGTCGCGCTTGGGCCAGGCGGCGGGCGACAGGGTGATACCTGCCAGCGATTGACCGGCCTTGAGGTCTTGCGCCTTGAGGCTTTTGCCCTGAGTGTCGAGACCGTGAAAATTGGCGCACCCGGCCAGGCTCATGGCGACCAGCACCAGGCTCAAGCGAAGACGCTGTGATGTTCCGCTCATTTCATTTGACCTATGCGCGCTATCGTCAGGGCATCCCCGGCAGCGACCAGTACTTTCATCAGAATGCGCTCCAGATCGGCCAATTCTGCCGGCTCGAGCACGCCTACCAGTTGATTCATTGCGTCGGCACCAATGTGCGGCAGGCGGTCGGCAAGGCGCTGACCGGCATCCGTCAACTCGAGCCGGATCTGTCGGCGATCGGCTTCGCTGCGGCGGCGCTTGATCAAATCCTTTTGTTCCAGACGATCGAGCATCCGAGTCATCGAGCCGCTGTCCAGCGACAGGTACCGGCACAGCTCTGCCGGGGTATCGACATCGAATTGCTGAACGATGATCAGCACCTTGAATTGCGCAGCGGTGACGCCATCCGGCTCAAGATGGGCATCGAGGATACGGTCCTTGACCATGCTGCTGCGGCCCATCAACAGGCCGATGGTGCAGCTTCGGAAGTTCTCGGGAGTGAAGTGTTTCATGCAGATCGACCCAAAGCCCTGCCTAGGCAGATAATGTGTCTAGATGTTACTGCTTAGGCAGCGAATGTCAAATCACTTATTAGCATGCTATGTAATTGGCGAAATGCCGCCACCTTGTGGGGATGGGTTGCTCGTTCGGTGGCGAAGGGGGCATTTGCAGCGGTGATGTTCTGCGGTGTCGCTTAGGGCCTCTTCGCGAGCAAGCTTTGCTCCTACAGGCGCGAGCAGACCCTGAGTCTTGCACCTACTTGGAGCGGAGCTTGTTCCGAAGCGGCCAGCGCAGGCAAATGGAAAGGATCAGGCAGGCACGCCGCTATGAAAGCGGAATTCCGGATCGGGGCTTTCGATCAGCTCGGCCTCAGCGACCCGCACTCGCTCGATGACCTTGGCGATGTCGGCCGCGTCCCCGTGCTGGTAGGCCAGCTTCAAGTAGCCTTGATAATGCCGCGCTTCGCTTTTCAGCAAACCATGGTAGAAACGCCCCAACTCTTCATCCAGATGCGGCACCAGCGCTTCGAAACGCTCGCAGCTACGGGCTTCGATAAAGGCACCGACCACCAGCGTATCCACCAGCTTGACCGGTTCATGGCTGCGCACCTGCTTGCGCAAGGCCGAGGCATAACGCCCTGCGCTCAGAGGCTGGAGTTCAATCCTGCGCTTCTTCATCAGGCGCATGACCTGCTCGTGGTGCACCAGCTCCTCGCGGGCCAGGCGCGACATCATGTTGATCACGTCGGCGTGCACGGGGTAACGGGCGATCATGCTCAGGGCCGTGGAGGCTGCCTTGAACTCGCAGTTCTTGTGATCCAGCAGCAGCGTGGTCAGGTCCGCCAGCGCGGCCTCGACCCAGGCGTGGGGCGTGCGGCAACCGAGAAAATCATGAATTTCGGCCAGCATGGGCACGGTTCCCCTGTCAAAAGCGCGGGATTATAGAGGGCACCGGCACAGGTAGCGAGGGGGCTGCGCGGCTGGCGCTGAAAAATCGTATCGGTGACATCTTTGGGAGACTGTCGGGGCAAGCACCCTCGCTACAGGATTCGATTGGCGCCCAGGGCGTCCTCAAGAAAGCCTGGCGCGATGTAGCGCTCGTAGTGCGCTTCGGACAGGATGAAGAATTCCCGATCAATGGCATCCCGCAATTGCGGCAGGTCCCAGTCGCGAAACTCCGGCAGCAGCACGATGCCATATGCTTCAAGATTGACGATCACTCGCGCACCGCGCGCAATCAATTGATATGCCCAGCAATACACCGACTGCTGCTCGACGAAGCGGATCTTGCGCTGCAGCAATTGCTCGCGCAGGCGCCCCGCGTCGAACACCTCCAGCTTGGCCTCCATCACCTGCGCCAGCAGTTGTTCGAGGCGCAACCAGACGGCACGCTTGGCCGCCTCGTCGTAACCGTTCCAGTGGATCACTTCATGATGGAAGCGCTTGCAGCCACGGCACACCAGATCCCCGTAAACAGTGGAGCAAAGGCCGACGCAGGGGGTTTTGATGGAGTTATTGGACATGGCGACACGGAGCACTGACAAGCGGAACAGACGTCCATGTTAGCCCTTTGTCTAACGAGGGTCACCCCAGAAGTCGCAGGGCTTAACTTACCTTTCTTGTTTTTTTGCCGTAGAATCATGCAGCCTTTCCAAGGCAACAAAAATATCCGTTGGAAGCTGTTTTCAAAGCGTCACGAGCACAGTCGATCCAGCAGGACGGAATGGAAGCAGGTTTTACCCCCTTTAATCTGCCCCAGCCCTCATCAAGCCTCCCGTCCTGCAGGCGTAAAACTTTGAAAGCAGCTTCTGCAAGGAATGTCCGTCACCCAGGCTAAACGGCCCAAGAAGCCGTGCAGCGCATGGGCGCGGGGATTTACTGGATGAGCGTCCCGATCCGGGACCACTGATGAGGGTAATGACTGTGCTTGAAGCCTACCGCAAACACATTGAAGAGCGTGCCGCCCAGGGTATCGTGCCCCAGCCGCTTAACGCCGAACAAACTGCAGGCCTGGTCGAGCTGCTGAAAAATCCCCCTGCCGGCGAAGAATCCGTACTGGTCGACCTGATCACCAACCGCGTGCCACCGGGCGTGGACGAAGCGGCCTACGTCAAGGCCGGTTTCCTGTCCGCCCTGGCTAAAGGTGAAGTCACCTCGCCCCTGATCGACAAGAAGCGCGCCACTGAACTGCTGGGCACCATGCAGGGCGGCTACAACATCGCCACCCTGGTCGAGCTGCTTGACGACGCCGACCTGGCCTCCGTCGCCGCCGAACAGCTCAAGCACACGCTGCTGATGTTCGACGCCTTCCACGACGTCGCTGAAAAAGCCAAGAACGGCAATGCCCACGCCCAAGGCGTGCTGCAATCCTGGGCTGATGGCGAGTGGTTCAAGAAGCGTCCGACCCTGGCCGACAAGATCAGCCTGCGCGTCTTCAAGGTCACCGGCGAGACCAACACCGACGACCTCTCCCCTGCTCCCGATGCCTGGTCGCGCCCCGACATCCCGCTGCACGCCCTGGCCATGCTGAAAATGGCCCGTGACGGTATCGTGCCGGACGTGCAAGGCTCCATCGGCCCGATGAAGCAGATCGCCCAGATGTACGGCGACGGCTTCCCGGTCGCCTACGTCGGCGACGTGGTCGGTACCGGCTCGTCGCGTAAATCGGCGACCAACTCCGTGCTGTGGTTCTTCGGCGACGACATCCCGTTCGTGCCGAACAAGCGCGCCGGTGGATTCTGCTTCGGCTCCAAGATCGCTCCGATCTTCTACAACACCATGGAAGACGCCGGCGCTCTGCCGATCGAATTCGACGTCAGCAACATCAACATGGGCGACGTCATCGACCTGTACCCGCACCAGGGCAAGGTCTGCAAGCACGACAGCGACGAAGTGATCACCACGTTCGAACTGAAAACCCCGGTTCTGCTGGACGAAGTCCGCGCCGGCGGCCGTATCCCGCTGATCGTCGGTCGCGGGCTGACCGACAAGGCACGGGCCGAGCTGGGCCTGGGCCCGACCGATCTGTTCAAGCTGCCTGAAGCCCCGGTCGATACCGGCAAGGGCTTCACCCTGGCGCAGAAGATGGTCGGCAAAGCGTGCGGCCTGCCCGCCGACAAGGGCGTGCGCCCTGGCACCTATTGCGAACCGAAGATGACCACCGTCGGCTCTCAGGACACCACCGGCCCGATGACCCGCGACGAGCTCAAAGACCTCGCCTGCCTGGGCTTCTCGGCCGACCTGGTGATGCAGTCGTTCTGCCACACTGCCGCCTATCCAAAGCCGATCGACGTCACCACCCACCACACCCTGCCGGATTTCATCCGCACCCGTGGCGGCGTGTCCCTGCGTCCTGGCGACGGCATCATCCACAGCTGGCTGAACCGCATGCTGCTGCCTGACACCGTCGGCACCGGCGGCGATTCGCACACCCGCTTCCCGATCGGCATCTCGTTCCCGGCCGGTTCCGGGCTGGTCGCCTTCGCCGCAGCCACTGGCGTCATGCCGCTGGACATGCCGGAGTCGGTACTGGTGCGCTTCAAAGGCAAGCTGAACCCCGGCATCACCCTGCGCGACCTGGTTCACGCGATTCCTTACTACGGCATCCAGAACGGCCTGCTGACCGTCGAGAAGAAAGGCAAGATCAACGCCTTCTCCGGCCGCATCCTGGAAATCGAAGGCCTCGACGACCTGACCGTCGAACAGGCTTTCGAGCTGTCCGACGCCTCGGCCGAACGCTCCGCTGCTGGCTGCACCATCAAGCTGCCAGAAAAAGCCATCGCCGAGTACCTGAAGTCCAACATCACCCTGCTGCGCTGGATGATCAGCGAAGGCTACGGTGACACCCGGACCATGGAACGTCGCGCGCAGGCGATGGAAGCCTGGATCGCCAAGCCGGACCTGCTGTCCGCCGACGCCGATGCCGAATACGCCGAGATCATCGAGATCGACCTGGCCGACATCAAGGAGCCGGTGCTCTGCGCGCCGAACGATCCGGACGACGCCCGCCTGCTGTCCAGCGTTCAAGGCCAGAAGATCGACGAAGTGTTCATCGGTTCGTGCATGACCAACATCGGCCACTTCCGCGCTGCGGGCAAGTTGCTGGAAAAGGTCAAAGGCCAGCTGCCAACCCGTCTGTGGCTGTCGCCACCGACCAAGATGGACGCTCACCAGCTCACCGAAGAAGGCTACTACGGCATCTACGGCAAAGCCGGCGCACGCATGGAAATGCCGGGCTGCTCGCTGTGCATGGGTAACCAGGCACGGGTAGAACCGAACTCCACCGTGGTGTCGACCTCGACCCGTAACTTCCCGAACCGTCTGGGCGATGGCGCCAACGTCTACCTGGCTTCCGCCGAACTGGCCGCCGTTGCCTCGATCCTGGGCAAGCTGCCAACGGTCGAGGAATACATGGAGTACGCCGCCAGCATCGACAGCATGGCAGCGGACGTGTACCGCTACCTGAGCTTCGACCAGATCGCCGAGTTCCGCGAGGCAGCTGCCAACGCAAACATTCCGGTGGTTCAGGCGTAATCAGTAACCCGCAGTAAAAGAAAACCCGCCAGCGTAACCACTGGCGGGTTTTTTATTGTGTTCCTTTTACGCTTGGTGCTTCTAATTGATCAGGATGGGGCTCTATCCCGGCAATCACAGAACCTCCAGAACCTGCGCTTGCAGCTCTATCACTTGGCCGTCACTCACGTTGAGATAATCGTAGCGTTTGAGATTAGCCGGGTGAGGGTTCGCCAGATTACCTAACTGCTCCTCTTCCGAAGAAACCGCTACCCGCTGACCGTAACTATCACGCAGATAAAAGCGGAATCCTTGCGCAAGCGACCCTTCGCCAATCAGTTGGATTTTCCAAGGGTCGCTGACTCGGGCATGGTGATAAAGCCCCAGATAACCATTGGTACTGACACCAAGCTTGGCCCCCGCATACTCATGACGGGCCGGCGCCGCGCAGATGTCGTAATAGATACGATCGTCGGCATGATCCAAATAATCGAAACGCAGTGGCACGGCGGGCATATCTTCACCCCCGCGTAGCAGCCAGCCGCTCTTGGTCGCTTCATGGCGCATAGAAAAACAGATGGGCCCTTGCAACCCTGGTGTAACACTTCGCATCCGAGCGATAAATGATCGGCCAATAAATTCGTCCATGATCAAATCCTTTTTAATGAGTATCAAGCGAGACGCCAACCAAATCGGTGTCGTCTCCAGTCACGACGCCATGAATCCATACAGGCCTGGATTCGACGTGCAACGCCATCAGAACACGCTCCCCCTATCGATGATAGCCGTAACATGCTATGGCAATTCAGTGGATTCATATCGTTGCTGAACATGCGTGCAGCCCAAAGCGCACGCAAAAAAAGGCCCCGCTCAAGAATCGAGCGGGGCATCCATTTGCGCGGAAATCGTCGCGCGACGCACGACGATCAAAGCTGACCTCAAGAAGCCACAACAGCTCCACTGAGCGCCAGATCCATCAACTCCCGGTTCGCCACGGCATACATGGCGTAATCGGTGCCGGTGGCAGCCTTTAGCTCGTCAAGCATCGAGCGCCAGCGCTTGACCATGCCTTCGTGCTGTTCCAGCCACAAGGTGACACGCGCTTCGACGTCTTCCGGCGCATCGCTCATCTGCAGCACCGAAATGGTTATGGCTCGCTGCTGATGGTCGATGTCGTCACGGAAGGCTTCGCGCGCCAGCGCTTGCCAGTTGTTTTCCACCGGCAGGCTGCTGATCTGCTGCAGATACCAGTTCAGCTCCAGCGAACTACCGACGGCGAAGAACGCCTTGGCAACGTCGGCGGCCGGCTGCCCGGTCACGTCCGATGCCTCGATGATCGGCAACAAGGTGTAGAGGTGGCTGGTACCGGCGACCATGCGCGCCAGCAATTCCGGCACCCCGGCGGCGACATACCCCTGGTAGCGCTCCTCCCACACGGCGCGAGTCGGGCCTTCGAGCAGCTCGTTGAGCTTGAGCCCCAGAGCGGCAATGTGCGGCCCGAAGTGTGCCACGTCGCGCGCGGCGTCCAGATCGTTGCGGCGGCTGCGCAGGAACCAGCGCGTCGCACGACGCCCCAGACGCATCAACTCGTCCATCAACTTGAGCTGCACCTCGGCAGACACCTGATAGTCCAGCGCCTCGATCTGGCGGAACCAGTGCGGCAGATGGAAGATGTCGCGCACCACGACATAGGCCCCGGCCACATTGGCCGCGCTCATGCCGGTGGACTCCTTCAAGCGCTGAACGAAAGTGATGCCCATGTTATTGACCAGATCGTTGGCGATCTGGGTGCTGACGATCTCGCGCTTGAGGCGATGACGACGCATCGGCTCGGCGTACTTGCTGACCAGCGACGCTGGAAATGCCGTCTCCATATCGCGCGTCAGGTAGTCGTCATCCGGCACCAAGGAGGCCAGCAGCGCTTCGTTGAGGTCGATCTTGCTGTAGGAAATCAGTACCGACAGTTCGGCACGGGTCAGGCCTTGCCTGGCCGCTACCCGCTCGTTGAGCTGCTCTTCGGATGGCAGAAACTCGATGGCACGGTCGAGCTTGCCGCGGCCCTCGAGGTCGACCATCAGACGACGGTACTCGGCGATCCGCTCGTAAGCGCGATTGGCGGCCAGCGACAACGCCTGAGTCTGCTTGTAGTTGTTGCCCAGCACCAGGTGGCCGACCTCGTCGGTCATACTGCCGAGCAGCAGATTGCGCTGCTTCTCGGTCATGTCGCCGGCCTGCACCGCATCGTTGAGCAGGATCTTGATATTGACCTCATGGTCGGAGCAGTCGACACCTGCGGCGTTATCGATGAAGTCGGTGTTGGTCGCCCCGCCCGCCAGGCCGAACTCTACGCGGCCGAGCTGGGTCATCCCCAGGTTGCCGCCCTCGCCCACGACCTTGCAGCGCAGCTCGTTGCCGTTGACGCGCAGGGTATCGTTGGCCTTGTCGCCGACATCGGCATGGGTCTCGCTGCTGGCCTTGACATAGGTACCGATGCCGCCGTTCCACAGCAGGTCGACCGGCGCCTTGAGCAAGGCGTTGAGCAACTCGGTGGGGGTCAGCTTGTCGGCCTGAATGTCGAAGCGCGCCTTCATTTCGGGGCTGATGGCGATGCTTTTGGCGCTGCGCGAGAAGATCCCGCCGCCGGCCGACATGATGGCCGTGTTGTAGTCGCTCCACGCCGAACGCGGCAGGTCGTACAGGCGCTGGCGCTCGGCGAAGCTGCTGGCCGGCTCCGGATTAGGATCGACGAAGATGTGCAAGTGGTTGAACGCCGCCACCAGTTGCAGTTTGTCGGACATCAACAGACCGTTGCCGAACACGTCGCCGGCCATGTCGCCGACGCCGACCACGGTGATGCTGTCTTCCTGCACATTGATGCCGCGCTCGCGGAAGTGGCGCTGCACGCCGACCCAGGCACCCTTGGCGGTGATACCCATCTTCTTGTGGTCGTAACCCGCCGAACCGCCTGAGGCGAAGGCGTCACCGAGCCAGAAGCCATAGTCGATGGCGATGCCGTTGGCGATGTCGGAGAAGGTCGCGGTGCCCTTGTCGGCAGCCACCACCAGGTAGGGGTCATCGTCGTCATGACGGGTGACGTTGGCTGGAGGCACCACGCCGCCATCCTTGAGGTTGTCGGTGATGTCCAGCAGGCCGGAAATGAAGATGCGGTAGCAGGCGATCGCCTCGTTCTGGATGTCGTCGCGGGTGCCGCCCAGCGGCAAGCGCCGCGGCAGGAAACCACCCTTGGCACCCACCGGTACGATGACCGAGTTTTTCACGTGCTGGGCTTTTACCAGGCCCAGCACTTCGGTACGGAAATCTTCCTCGCGATCGGACCAGCGCAGGCCACCACGCGCGACGTTGCCGAAGCGCAGATGCACGCCTTCGACCCGCGGGCTGTAGACGAAGATCTCGAACTTGGGTACCGGCTTGGGCAGCTCGGGGATCAGCTTGGGATTGAACTTGAAGCTGAAGTACGACTTGGCCTGGCCGTTGGCATCCGGCTGATAGAAGTTGGTGCGCAGGGTGGCCTTGATCAGGTCCAGGTAGCGGCGCAGGATGCGGTCTTCGTTGAGCACCTGCACATCGTCCAGAGCGCTGAGAATCGCCTGTTCGAGGCGCTGCTGCTTGTCGTCCAGATCATCGCCGGCCAGTTTGCGTGCCAGGTAGAAACGGGTCTTGAACAGGCGCGTCAGTTCACGGGCGATGTCGGTGTGGTTGTTGAGGGTACTGGCGATGTACCCAAGGTCGAAGCCCAGGCGAATCTGCTTGAGATAGCGCGCGTAGGCACGCAGCAGGGCAACATCGCGCCACGGCAGGCCGGCGGTCAACACCAGGCGGTTGAACGCATCGTTTTCGGCATCGCCGTTGACGATGTGCACGAAAGCGTCCTGCAGGGTGTCATTGAGCTGCTGGATGTCGAGCTTGAGGCCTTCGCTATAGGTGAACGCGAAATCGTGGATCCAGTACTCGCGACCATTGCGATGGCGCACGCGGTAAGGGAACTCACCCAACACGCGCAGGCCGAGGTTCTCGAGGATCGGCAGCACATCGGACAGCGCCAGCGGCGTGTCGGCGTGATACAGCTTGCAGTGCAACTGGCGCTCACCCGACTGCGCCAGCGGCTGGTAGAAGCTCATCACCAGCGGGCGGCTATCGGACAGGGCTTGCAAATGCTGCATGTCGACCACCGCCGAGTGCGCGGCAAAGCGCTCGCGATAGCCCGCCGGGAAGCCTTTAGGGAAGTCCGCCAGCACATTGGTGCCCTGGGCCTCGCCGAAGCTCTCGATGGTGAGCGCGGCGTAGTCGTCCTGCCATGAACGGCAGGCCTGGATCACTTCGTTTTCCAGTTGCGCCGGATCGATGTCCAGACGCACGCGAGGATCGACGCGCAGGATCAACTGCACGCGAGCCAGCACCGATTCCGAGAAGAAAGTCCAGAACTCGCAGTCGCTGGCCTTGAGCCGCTCCATCAGCACTTGCTGGATCTTCAGGCGCACTTCAGTGGAATAGACGTCACGCGGCACGTACGCCAGGCAGTAGCAGAAACGCCCGTACGGGTCCTTGCGCAGGAACACGCGGATCTTGTTGCGCTCCTGGATCTGCACGATGGCCATGACGGTGTTGAACAACTCGTCGACCGGGGTCTGGAACAGGTCGTCGCGCGGCAGCACCTCGACCACCTGAGCCAGCTCCTTGCCCAGATGCGCCTTGGCGTCGAAGCCCGAGCGTCGCTCGATTTCGGCAACCTTGCGGCGGATATAGGGGATCTGATGAACGCTCTCGCCATACACCGCCGAGGTGTACAGGCCCATGAAGCGGCATTCCTTGATGACCTTGCCGCTTGCATCCAGCTGACGCACCGACACGTAATCCGGGTAGGCCGGACGGTGCACGCGGCTCGGATGCGCGGCCTTGGCAAACGACAGCAGCAGCGGCTCGTGCAGATAGCTGACGGCGTAGTCCTCGATGCGCAGATCGTCGGCGGTCAGGCCTTTGCGGACCAGGCGGGTCAGGCCCAGGAACGAGCTTTCGTCATATTGCAGCTGGCCGCCATCGGCATCGTTGGCGACCACGAACTCTTCATAGCCGAGGAAGGTGAAGTGGTTATCCACCAGCCATTGCAGGAAGGTCTTGATCTCGGCCTTTTCTTCTTCGTCGGCGGCGTAGGGCGTCTCGTCCACCAAGGCCAGCAGGTCGCGAACCTTGGCTTTCATCGGTTCGAAGTCGGCAACCGCGATCCGTACTTCCACCAGTACCTGTTCCAGCTCCCGGGCCAGCGCGCTCATGTCGGCGGCGTTGGCGCAACGGTCGATCTCCAGGTACATCAGCGATTCTTGCAGCACATCGGCGCCGGTGCTGCCCTTGGGCAATACTTCAAGCAGCTCGCCTTGGGCGCCGCGGCGCACGCTGAGCACGGTGGTCTGCAAGGTGTGGATGCTGTAGCCACGGCGGTTGAGCTCGGTGCGTACCGAGTCGACCAGAAACGGCAGGTCGTGGTGCAGCACCTCGACCGCGGTGTGGGTGGACTGCCAGCCGTGGCGTTCGTAATCGGGGTTGTAGACCCGCACCTGCGGCTGGGCATGTTCGAAGCGCGCCAGCAGGCGCCAGGCCGACAGGGTGCAACCGGCAAGGTCGGAGAGCCGCCGCTGGGTGAGCTCGTCCATCGAGATGATGCCGAAGAACTGATCGGCGAACAGGGCCACTTGTGGCAAGGCCTGCTCGTCGATGTGCTGCGCCAGGGCCGCTTTCAGTTGATGCTGGAAGTCGGCTTTGCTGGCCGCGGTGAAGAACGCCATCTGTGATACTCCGCTTTGGCTTGTTATCGAATGAAGCGTCGCGTGGACTCCCCTTGCTCGAGTCAACCTTAGTCAACCTTGTGTCCAAGGGGAGAAATATATACGGCGCACCAGCTTAGAAGACCGGCCCGACGATAACTTGCGGGGATGCGACATTTTGAGGCATTGACGGGTTGCACTTGGTGAAACCCTCGGCGATGGCGCTGATTTCGAGGGCTCGCCCGCGAAGAGGCCATCAGCACCAGCACAAATCAAAGAAAACTGGCAAAATCCCCAGCTCGCTCCCATGCCCCGGACCCGCCCCATGAAACTCGACGTACTGCAGCTACTTGCCAACCCTTGCGACGATGAAGAAGACAACATGGCCATGCTGTGCTGTTACGGCCTTATGGGCGAGCTGTTCCTCATGACGCGGTTCCCGGATGAGGACGAGATCGAAATCACCTTCGGCGAAAACGACCCGCAGTTGGTGCGCGACATCAAGGTCACCCTCAGCGCCGATCAGTTGCTGATCGAAGTGGCGGCTGTCGATGCCGGGCTGTTCAATGGCCGCGACACCCTGGACATCGGACACTCGACCGATGCCGCCGACCTGCCTGAAGTACTGGAAACGCTGACCAATATCCTGAAGGGCACCGGGACGCTGGTCAAAGGCCTGTAACCCCGACCTGAGCGTCCTGATCAGCAAACGTCTGACGGAACAATCCGGTGCAATGCGCGATGGCCGCAGCGACTTGCGGCACTTGCCCGGCCAATGCCGCGTTGGCGCTGAGGGACGCCTCGACAGCCGCGATCAAGTCGCGCAACCGCTGACGGGGCTCGACCACATCGCACGTTTTCGCCAGCGCCAATATCCCTAGCCGCGATCGAAACAGACTCTTGGAGCCGTCGAGCGTCAGGGCCAGGGAGTCTTCAGGAATATAGGCGGTGGTATTGACGATGTCGTAGGCGGGCGACAGCCTGGCGTCCGCGCCCAGTGGATCGGTATAGAGCACGCCGAAGTTCTTCAGATGCGCATCGCCATTGCCGACCATACAGCTCAAGGCAACGATATCGAAGAACTGCCGCAACGATGACTGAACCTGCTCTGGCGCGCAGAACAGTCGAATCGCCCGGGCAATCTTCTCGTAGCTGGCGCCGTATTTTTGCTCGGTACCGACGCCGGTCAATACTGCCATGTCCTCGAAACCCAAGGGTTGCTGATGCTTGTCACGGTCGAAACGGCGCATGACGAACAGCTTGCGATTATCCGACAAGAAAAACGCCGGCACCGGCATGCCTGCCCGGCGCGCTGCATCCATGCACAGGAATTCGTTGATGGCCAACCCAGGGAAATCCTCACGCCCCGCCTTCACGATCAGTTCCGGTGTCAGCAGGGTCGCCTTGGGATCCGCCGTCATGTCCTCGGGCACCAACACCTTGGGCTGAATTCCGGAAATGCCCGCGCGCAGGATGTACTTGTCGACCAGTTGGGTAAACAGGTCCTCGGCGCCGTCCCAGGCCAGCAAATCAGCCAGGCGCTCGCCGCGGGGCATGACGCCTCGATCGAGCAGCGCATCCAGCGCCGGTGACTGCACCTGCACCCGGCCGATAGGCGAACCGCTGCCCGTCAACGCCAGCAAGAGCATGGGGTCGAGCGTCGCCGTCTTGGCCAGCCGATGGCGCAGTTGCTCCAGCACATACCCCTCGGGCAGGTTCATCTGGAACACCGGATGCAGCGTGCGATTGAGGTAAGGCATGTCACGCACGGCCATGGTCAGGCTGATCTGCGCCTCGTCTGGCACGCCTATGCCGTAGCGGAACAGATAGTCGCCATCCCTTCCCTGCGACAACTCCCCACAAGCCCCTTGGGCAGTCAAGACGCGCACGCGATCAAGCTCGCTCATTTAAACACCTCGCGCAGCTCTTCGAAGGTGGGCTTGCGTGCGGGCACGATTTTCACCTCGGAGCTCATGGCGGCGATGACCTTGGCGTAAAAGAACATCGAAACCGTCGGCTTGCCTTTTTCCATTTCGGCCAGCTTCTGCCGCGTGATGCCAGCACGCTCAGCCAGCTCGATCAAGGTCATGCCGCGCTGCTGACGCATGCCGCGTAATTGGTCGCCAAGGCGCTCGATAATAAGGACAGGGTCCATGTTTGTTACCTTTACGTAACACCGTATATTAGATGTACTCTATAGATAACATCTCATCCTGTCCATGCATGTGACGTTTGCATAACAAATGGTTCGTTATGTTACACCTAAATAACATTTAAGCTCGCTTTCGCCGCTTCGCTTCACTATTTCCATCGCCCCTCAACCGGAAATCCATTAAAGTAGTGGCCCCCTGCCCTGCCGCGTCCCGCCTGCTCGGCACTTCTCTCCAGGAACCCTCGACGATGGAACATCGTGAAGCGCTCATCGCGCTGCGCACCTTTCTCTCCACCCAGATCCTGGGCCAGGAAAAACTCGTCGAACGTTTGTTGATCGTCTTGCTGGCCGACGGCCACATGCTGGTCGAAGGGGCACCGGGGCTGGCCAAGACCAAGGCCATCAAGGAACTGGCCGAAGGCGTCGAGGCGCAATTCCATCGCATCCAGTTCACCCCCGACCTGCTGCCTGCCGACATCACCGGCACCGAAATCTATCGGCCCGAGACCGGCAGTTTCGTGTTCCAGCAGGGGCCGATCTTCCACAACCTGGTGTTGGCCGACGAAATCAACCGTGCGCCCGCCAAGGTCCAATCGGCCTTGCTCGAAGCCATGGCCGAGCGTCAGGTCAGTGTCGGGCGCAGCACCTATGACCTGTCGCCGCTGTTCCTGGTAATGGCCACGCAGAACCCCATCGAGCAGGAGGGCACCTATCCGCTGCCCGAAGCCCAGCTCGATCGCTTCCTGATGCACGTCAAGATCGGCTTCCCGGATGCCGCCGTCGAGCGACGCATCCTCCAGCAAGCCCGCGGCGAAGCCCTCAATGGCGAGACCAAGCCCGAGCGCCGGGTCAGCCAACAGGCCATCTTCGCCGCACGCAAGGAGATCCTCGGCCTTTACATGGCCGATGCGGTGGAGGAGTACCTGGTGCAATTGGTGATGGCCACGCGCACCCCGGCCAAGTTCGACGCCGAGCTGGCCGAATGGCTAGCCTATGGCGCCAGCCCGCGCGGCTCGATTTCGCTGGACCGCTGCGCCCGCGCCCACGCCTGGTTGGCCGGGCGCGACTTCGTCAGCCCGGAAGACATCCAGGCGGTGCTGTTCGACGTGCTGCGCCACCGCATCATCCTGTCGTTCGAAGCCGAAGCCGCCGGGGTTGACCAGGATCGGGTGATCCAGCGCATCCTCGATGTGGTAGCGGTCGCCTGATCCTGCCCCATGCCTAGCTCACTGCCCTCCGCGCCCGGTATCCGCGTCAGCCTCCAGGAGCTGATCGAGATGCGTCATCGCGTGCGCGAAGTGCAGCTGTTCTCCGGCCCCGGACAGCGCAGCCCGCTGGTGGGGCTGCATCACTCCAAGCTGCGCGGGCGCGGCGTCGACTTCGACCAGGTGCGGGTCTATCAGGCCGGCGACGACGTGCGCAGCATCGACTGGCGCGTGACGGCGCGCACCCAGGAGCCGCACACCAAACTGTTCCATGAAGAACGCGAGCGGCCGGTGTTCATCCTCGTCGAACAGAGCCGCCAGCTGTTTTTCGGCTCGGGGCTGATGTTCAAATCGGTGCTCGCCGCCCAGGCCGCAGCGCTGATTGGCTGGGCCACGCTTGAGCACAACGACCGCATCGGCGGGCTGGTCTATGGCGACCACGAGCATTACGAGATCAAACCACGGCGCAGCAAGCAGAGCCTGTTGCAACTGCTCAACCGACTGGTGCACGTCAATCACTCGCTGAGCACCGATGCGCGGCCCGAGCCCGACTCCCTCAACCTGGCCTTGCGCCGCGCCCGCGAGGTGCTGCGCCCCGGCAGCCTGGCCATCGTGCTGTGTGACGAGCGCGCCCTGACCGACGCCGCCGAACAACAGCTGAGCCTGCTGGCGCGGCATTGCGACCTGCTGCTGTTGCCGGTGTCCGATCCACTCGATCACGCCCTGCCCGCCGCCGGCCTGCTGCGCTTCGAACAACGCGGTGCGCGGCTGGAACTGGACACCCTCAATCAAGACCTGCGCCAGGCCTACCGTGCCCAAGGCGAGGCACGGGTGGCGCGCTGGGAGCTGCTGGCGCAAAAACTGCGAGTGCTGTTGATGCCCCTCAGCACCCAGAGCGAAATGATCGAGCAATTGCGCGAATACCTCAACCCACAACGCCCGGTGAGCCCCGCGTGAGCGCCCTCGACCAACTGCAGCCCTTGATGCTGCCGCCGGCCGTCAGCGCCTGGCCGCTGGCGCCCGGCTGGTGGGCGCTGCCGGTCTTCGTGGGCGTGCTGGCCTGGGGTCTGTGGCGCGCGCGCGGGCGCTGGCAACGCGCGCCCGAACCCGAGCGCAGCGAACTCCCTCTCGACCCGGTACGCCTCGAAGCCCTGGCCCAGCTCGCCGTCATGCCGCGGCCCTACAGCGCCCCGGCCGGGGAGTGGCTGCAACAGCTCAACGCCCTGCTCAAGCGCCTGTGCCGCAACCATTACCCCAACGCCAACAGCCATACGCTCAACGGCCGCGAGTGGCTGGCGTTCCTCGACAACCGCTGCCCGGCAGCCGGCCTCACGCGCTGGATGATTCTGGTCGAGGGCGTCTACAAGCCTGAATGCAAACTGGACGACAAGGCCATCAATGGCCTGTATCAGTCGATCGACACCTGGATTCGCAAGCATGTTTGATCTCGCCTGGCCGTGGATCTTCATCCTCCTGCCACTGCCGTGGCTGATGCGCATCCTGCTGCCCGTGGCCGACAGCGGCGAGCCGGTGCTCAAGGTCGGTTTCCTCGACGAACTCGAAGGCCTGGCCGGGCGCCGCGCACGCATCAACCTGCCCGCCTGGCGCCAGCAACTGCCCTACATCCTCCTCTGGCTGTTGCTGCTGTGCGCCGCCGCGCGCCCGCAATGGCTCGGCGCGCCGTTGCCGATCGCCGCCAGCGGCCGCGACCTGCTGGTGGCGGTGGACGTGTCCGGCTCCATGGATTACCCCGACATGCAATGGCAAGGCGAAGACGTCAGCCGCCTGACCCTGGTGAAAAACCTGCTGGGCGACTTTCTGGAGAACCGCACCGGCGATCGCGTCGGCCTGATCCTGTTCGGCAGCCGCGCCTACCTGCAAGCACCGCTGACCTTCGACCGGCGTACCGTGCACACCTGGCTCGACGATGCCCAAGTCGGTATCGCCGGCAAGAACACCGCCATCGGCGATGCCATCGGCCTGGCCCTCAAACGCCTGCGCCAACGTCCCACCCAAAGCCGCGTGCTGGTGCTGGTCACCGACGGCGCCAACAACGCCGGCGAGATTCATCCACTGACTGCGGCGCGCCTGGCGGCACTGGAACACGTGCGCATCTACACCATCGGCATCGGCGCCGACCCCGATCAGGAAAGCGCCATCGGCCTGCCCGGCGTCAATCCGAGCCTGGACCTCGACGAACCGACCCTCAAGCAGATCGCCAGCCTCACCAATGGCAGCTATTTCCGCGCCCGCGACGGCGCCGAACTGCAACGCATCGGTGCCAGCCTCGACCTGCTTGAACCCGTGGCCCAGCAGCCCACCGAAGCGCGCCCGGCGCAGGCGTTGTACAGCTGGCCACTGGCGGCCGCGTTGCTGCTGAGCATGCTGCTGATACTGCGCGAGCACTGGCCGGACAACCCCTTGCAACGGCTGCTGGCCAAGCGGCGCTTTTTGCCGGTGGCCACCCCGCACTGGCGCGAACGCCTCGATCGGCTGCGCCTGCGGAGGCACAAATGAGCGAGCCATGGCCGTTCTGGTTTCGTCCGCTATGGCTGCTGGTGTTGCCGCTGGCGCTGTGGCTGCTCTGGCGCCTGTGGCATCGACCGCGGCGCAGCGGGCGCTGGCAGGCGATTCTGCCGCCGGCCTTCCATGCGGTATTGCTCGGCGGCGGCAGCGGGCGCACCAGCAAACTGCCATGGGCGCTGTTGGCCCTGGCCTGGCTGCTGGCAATCGGTGCACTGCTGGGCCCCAGCTGGCAACGGGTCGAACAGACCACGCAAAAACCAGCCGACCCGCTGGTGGTGCTGTTCGAGCTGACCCCGGAAATGCTCGCCGCCGACGTCAGCCCCAACCGCCTCGAAGTCGCCCGCCGCAAGCTGCTCGACCTGCTCGAAAGCCGTGGCCAGGCGCAGACCGCGATCATCGTCTACGCCGGCAGTGCCCACGTGCTGGTGCCGCTGTCCGACGACCTGATCACCAGCCGCAACCTGCTCGACGCGTTGATCCCCTCGATCATGCCCGAGCCCGGCCAGCGCGCCGATCTGGCCGTGGATCGTGCCTTGGCGCTGCTCAAGCAGGCCGGGCTGGGCCAGGGCCGGCTGCTGCTGATCGCCTCCTCGCTGAGCGATCAGGAGCGCGACGGCCTGCACCGCCGCCTGGGCCGCAACACCCCGCCGCTGTTGATGATCGGTATCGGCACCTCGGAGGGCGCGCCCGTCACCGAGGAAAACGGCGAGCTGCTCAAGGATGCCTTGGGTGGCATCGCCCTGCCGCGCCTCGACAGCGCCAGCCTCGACCACTTCATCGACTCCCTGGGTGGCCATTATCGCCAGGCCCGGGTCGACAGCCTCGACCTGCGCGAACTGGGCCTGCTCGATGCGCCCCACAGCCGGCAGAATCTGCAAAGCACCCTGCAACTCGACACTTGGGAAGACCAGGGCTACTGGCTGCTGTTGCCGCTGCTGTTCCTCGCTGCCTGCGCCGGAAGACGCGGCTGGTTGTTCTGCCTGCCGTTACTGTTGTGTCTGCCACAGCCCAGCTACGCCTTCGACTTCAGCGACCTGTGGTGGCGCGCCGATCAGCGCGGCCAGCAACTGCTCGAAGCGCAACGCCCGGCCGCCGCCGCGCAGCAGTTCGAAGATACCCGCTGGCAAGGCGTGGCACTTTACGAGGCCGGCGATTACGCCGGGGCCCTGGAACGCTTCGCCAAAGACGACACCGCGGCCGGTCACTACAACCGCGGCAACGCCCTGGCCCACAGCGGCGACCTGGCGGCGGCGCTGGATGCCTATGATCAAGCCCTGGAACGTCAGCCCGACCTGCAACCGGCGCTGAAAAACCGCCTGCTGGTGCAGCGCCTGCTCAAGGCTCGCCAGGCCCGCGAGCTGGCCGAAGCGCAGGCACAAAAAGCTCGCGAACAGGCCGCCCACGGCAACCCGTCGACGCCTCCCGATGCCGGTGCCGGCGAAGGCGCCAGCAGCGCGGCCACTGCCGATAGCAGCGCCAGCAATCGCAATGCCGCGGGCGCCGATGACGGCGCGGCGGCTCCGAACAGCCCGCCCGCCGCCAGCAGCGCCCCGCCCGCCACGGCACCGAGCAATCCGAACAGCGGCGCTCTGGCCCCCAATCGCCCGGCAACGCCACCGACCAAAAACGCGCCTCCCGACAGCAGACAATTGGCGGACGCCACGGAACCAGCGCCCAAGGCCCCCGCCGCGCCGCCCGATCAGGACCTCAATGGCGAACAACGCCAGGCCCTGGAACAATGGTTGCGACAAATCCCCGACCACCCCTCAGAATTGCTTCGCAGAAAATTCTGGTACGAACAGCAACAGCGTCAGGACAACCCCCAATGAGCCGCATCAGCGCCTTGCTCTCGATCGTCATCCTTGCCCTGCTGGCCAGCGTCAGCCAGGCCGCGACCCTGGTGGCCAGCGTCGATCGCACCCGCCTGGCCGTCGGTGAGACCTTCGAGCTGACCCTTGCTTCAGACGACTTCACCCAGTTCGGCAAACCCGACCTCTCTGCCCTGCAGGCCGACTTCGAAGTGCGCGACACGCGGCAGATCAACCACTTGACCGGCCTCAATGGCGACGCCCCGGCCACCACCCGCTGGATCATCACCCTGGTGGCGCAGCGCGCTGGCAACCTGAGCATCCCGTCGCTGCAATTGGGTGACGCCCACAGCCAGAGCATCACCCTCACCGTGCTGGCGGCCGATGCGCCCGGCAAACAGAACGCGGCGCCGATCTTCATCGACGCCAGCCTCGACCAAGACCAGGTCTACGTCCAGGCGCAAGCACTCTTGACCCTGCGCGTTTACCACTCCGTGGCGCTGTATGACGACAGCAGCCTCACCCCGTTGCAGATCCCCGACGCGCGCATCGAGTCGCTGGGCCCGCCGCGCACCTATGAAAAACTCATCAATGGCGTGCGCCATGGCGTGATCGAATGGCGCTTCGCAATCTACCCGCAGCGCAGCGGCGAACTGTTGATTCCAGCGTTGGTGTTCAGCGCCACCCCGGCGCAAATGAATGCCGCCGACGACCCTGCCAGTGCTCAGCCGGGCAAGCTGGCCCACGTCAGCTCGGCGCAGATGCCGCTGGAAGTCAAAGCCAAACCGGCGGCCTACCCGGCCGATGCGCCTTGGCTGCCGGCGCGCAGCCTGGCGCTGGAAGAAAGCTGGAGTCCGGAACCTGAGCAGAGCCAGGTCGGCGACTCCCTGACCCGAACCGTCACGATCAAGGCCGATGGCCTGGCCAGTGCGCAGTTGCCACCGCTGCCCGGCGCCGAGCTCAAAGGCCTGCGCCGCTACCCCGACCAGCCGCAACTGAGCAACACCAACAGCGAGCGCGGCCTGATCGGCAGCCGTGAAGAACGCACCGCACTGGTTCCGACCCGCAGCGGCGAAATCGACCTGCCAGCCATCGATGTGCTCTGGTGGAACACCCGCGAAGATCACCTCGAACACAGCAGCCTGCCCGCGCGCAGCCTGCAGGTCAGCGACAGCCCGAGCCTGGCCGTCGACACCCCGGCCGGTGACACCGCCGCGCAAAGCGCCACCGCCAGCGCCTTGTGGCCGTGGAAGCTGGCCACCTTGCTGCTGACCTGCACCACCGCGCTGGGCTTCGGCCTGTGGTGGCGCGCTCGCTCGCAACCGGCGATCCAGCGCGTCGCGCAAACCGGCCCGAGCCCGCGTACACTGCTCGACGATCTCAAGCGCGCCAGCCTGGCCAACGATCCACAGGCCACGCGCCAGGCGCTGGACGCCTGGGCCCGCCAGCAGCCAGAAACCCTGGCCGACATGGCCGCCCGCTTCGTGCCGCTGTCCAATGCCCTGGACGGTCTCAACGGCGCGCTGTACAGCGAGGCCGGGCAGTTCTGGCAAGGCGAGGCGCTGTGGCGCGCCATTGGCACCATCCCGGCCAGCGAACGGCGGCAGACGCCAGGCGGCGACCCCGGCCTGCCGCCGCTCTACCCCAAATAGTCATTCTTCTCCTGTGGGAGCGGGCTCTACCCGCGAAGGCATCACCGCCACACAGAGGAACCCCGACAGGATTCCCATGCGACTGTTCCACACCTCCGACTGGCACCTGGGTCAAAGCCTCCACGGCCAGGACCGCGACTTCGAACACGGCTGCTTTCTCGATTGGCTGCTTGGCCAGCTCAAGCACCGCCAGCCCGACGTACTGCTGATTGCCGGCGATATCTTCGACACCGTCAACCCGCCGGTCAAAGCCCAGGAGCGGCTCTACGACTTCATCGTCGCCGCCCACGAGCAGCAACCGCAGCTGACCATGGTAATGATCGCCGGCAACCACGATTCCGGCTCGCGCATCGAGCTGCCCGCCCCGCTGATGCGCCGCTTGCGCACTCACGCCTTGGGCCGCGTGCTGTGGCTGGACGACGGTCAGCTCGACGCCGAGCGTCTGCTGTTGCCGCTGCCCGATGCCAGCGGCAAGGTCGCCGCCTGGTGCCTGGCCCTGCCGTTCCTGCGCCCGGCGGAAGTCACCGGCCTGCATTTGGGCGACGACTACCTGAAGGGCATTGCCCATGTGCACGAATCCCTGATCAAAGCCGCCAATGCTCGCCGCGAGCCCGACCAGGCGCTGATTGCCATCAGCCACGCGCACATGGCCGGCGGCAGCGTGTCGCTGGAATCCGAGCGCAGCCTGATCATCGGTAACGCCGAAGCCCTGCCTGCCAGCCTGTTCGACGCTAGCATCGCCTACGTCGCCCTCGGCCACTTGCACAAGCCCCAGCAGGTCAACGGTGAATCGCGGATCCGCTACAGCGGCTCGCCGATCCCATTGTCATTCTCCGAGATCGCCTACAAGCACCAGATCCTGCAGATCGAATGCCAGGACGATCAACTGGTAAGCGTCGAAGCGCTGCCCATTCCCCGCGCGGTGGCCCTGATGCGCGTCGGTCCCTTACCTTTGGCCGAGCTGATTAAGCGTTTGAGCGAGTTACCCGATCTCGACCTGCTCGCCGACCCCGAGCGCCAGCCATGGCTCGAAGCGCGGGTGATCCTCGACGAACCGCAACCGGACCTGCGCCACCAGATCGAAACCGCCCTGCAGAACAAAGCCGTGCGCCTGGTGCGCATCGCCGCCGAATACGCCGGCCGCGGCCGCCAGGAGGATGACGACGGCCCGCTGATCGAGCTCGGCCAGCTGAGCCCGGTAGAACTGTTCAGCCGCGCCTGGCAGGACAGCTACGGCAGCGCCGCCGATGATCAGGCCCTGAGCGATTTCGCCCTGCTGTTGCAGGACGTGCAACTGGAGAGCGAAGCATGAAGATCCTCGCCATCCGCCTGAAAAACCTCGCCTCCCTGGCTGGCCCGATCGAAGTCGACTTCACCGCCGAACCCTTGGCCAGCACCGGCCTGTTCGCCATCACTGGCCCCACCGGCGCCGGCAAAAGCACTCTGCTCGACGCTCTCTGCCTGGCGTTGTTCGGGAGCGTGCCGCGCCTGGGCAACCTCAAGCGCGAGACCAAGGTGCCAGACGTCGACAGCGACATCGGCTCCGACGACCCGCGCACCTTGCTGCGCCGTGGCAGCGGCAGCGGCTTTGCCGAGGTGGATTTCGTCGGCATCGATGGCCGTCGCTACCGCGCCCGCTGGGAAACCAACCGCGCCCGCGACAAGGCCAACGGCAAGTTGCAAAACAGCAAACAGAGCCTCTACGACATCGACGCCGAGCAAGTGCTGACCAGCCAGAAGCGCGAGTACGAGCTGCTGATCGAGGCGCGCCTGGGGCTCAATTTCGAGCAGTTCACCCGCGCCGTGATGCTCGCCCAAAGCGAGTTCAGCGCCTTCCTCAAGGCCGACGACAAGGACCGCAGCGAGCTGCTCGAAAAGCTCACCAACACCGCCGTCTACAGCCAGCTCGGGCGCCGCGCCTTCGTCAAGGCACGCGAAGCCCAGGACGCGCACCGCCAGCTAGAATCCGAAGCCGTGGGCGTGCAACCGCTCAGCGAAGACGAGCGCAGCCTGCTCGATCAGCAGTTCAGTGAAGCCCAGCAGCAACTCGAAGCGCAGCGCGGTCAACTCAAGCAGCTCGACCAGCAACGCCAGTGGCTGGCCGAATTTCTGCGCCTGCACACCCAGGTCAACGAGGCCGTCACCCAACAGCAGCACGCCCAAGGCCAATGGCAGGCGCTCGCCGGCGAACGGCTCGACCTTGGCCTGCTGGAGCAACTGGGCCCGCAGCGCCATCTGTTCGCCCGCCGCCAGGTGTTGCAGGCGCAGTTGACGCCCCTGGCCGAACAGCTGCAACAGATGCGCGAACGCCAACGCCGGCTGAGCAGCGAACAAGCCCAACTGCAAAGTGCCGGTGAGCAAGCGCGCCAGGCCTTGAGTGCGGCCCAGGCGCAACAAAGCGAATCGGCACCGCGCCTGCGCCAGGCGTTCGAGGCCGAGCGCGATCTGGCCCGCATGCAACAAGAGGCCGACGCCCTGCAAGCCCAGGTCGCGACTCACCACCAACAGACCGAGGCCGGGCAAAAAAGCCTCGACGATCTGCTCGCCCGTCAGCAACTGAGCGCCGCCACCCTGGAGCGGCTGCAGGGCGAGCTGGAAAAATCCGCCGAACTGGCGCCGCTGGCCGACGCCTGGAGCGCCTGGCGCGATCGGTTGCAGGCCTACTTGCTGGTGCACAACCGCCTCGCCCAGGGCAGCACCGAACTGGCCCAATTGCGAGCGCGCGCCCAGCGTACCGGCGAGACCTTGGCGGCCCAGCGCAGTACCCTCGAGGTGCTGTACCGCGAAGCCGATACCGAGCCGGATGCCGTCGCCGAGCAGGTGCAGATACTCGCCAGCCTGCTGCAAGACAACCGCAAGCAACACCGCGCCCTCGAAGAACTGTCGCGCCTGTGGGCCAGCCTGCAGGAACTCGACCGCCGCGCCGCCGCCTTGCAGGAAGATCAAGCCACCGCCCAGCAGCAACGCGAGCAACTCACCGGCGAAGGCTTGCAGACCCGCGACGCCTTGCAAGTGGCCGAGCAGGCCCTGAGCGTCACCCGCGCCTTGCTCGAGCGCCAGCGCCTGGCCCGCAGCGCCAGCGTCGAAACCCTGCGCGAGCAATTGCAGAGCGACGAACCCTGCCCGGTGTGTGGCAGTACCGAGCACCCTTGGCATCAACCCGAGGCCCTGCTGCAGGACATGGCCGTACACGACGAGCAGGAAGGCGCCAGCGCACAACAGGAGGTCGATGCCCTGAAAGAAAAGGTCGTGGAACTGCGCGAGCGCGTCGGCGGCGTGATCGCCCGCCAGAAGGATTTGCTGCAACAACAGGAACGCCTGCATCAGGAACGCAGCGCGCTGCTGCCGACCCTCGAAGCCCACACGTTGGGCAGCGCATTGCTGGATCGCGACGCGCCCCAGCGCGATGCCTGGCTGAACCAGCAACTGAGCCATCTCGACCAGCAGATCCGCCAGGACGAAGTGCGCCAGAACGCCCTGCTGACCCTGCAACAGGATGCCGCGCGCCTGCAGCAGGAACTGCGCGCCGCCACCCAGGCCAGCGAAACCGCCAGCCAGCAACTGGCCGAGCAGCAAAGCCAGCTGAACAACGACCAGCGGCGCCTTGATGAAGACCGTCAGGCATTCGCCGCCGTGTTGCCGCCCAGCTGGATGGAAGGGCTGGTCGTGGATGCCGCCACCACCTTCATGCAGCTCGATCGGCAAGTGGCCGAGCGCCTGGCCGGCGCGGAGCAACATCGTGACGAACACAACGAGCAGCTCGAACGCCAGCAACTGATCGACCGCCAACAACTGCATCAGCAAAATGCCGCGCAGCAACTGCAAGCGCTACAAACCCGCCTCGGCGAGCAGACGGCTCAGTTGCAGACCGTGCGCGAACAGCTGCTGCAACTGCTGGCCGAACACCCCAGCGCCGAACACTGGCAACAGCATCAACAGCAAGCGGTCGAACAAGCCCGCACCGCCCAGACCGAAAGCGAACAGCGGGTGCAGGAGATCGACCGGCAGTTGCTGCAACTGGCCACCGAACTCAAGGGCAGCGATGAACGCCTGCAGGCGATGACTGAAGAAAGCCAGACCCTGGCCGGCGACATCGAACAGTGGCGCGCGCGCCATGCCGAGCTCGACGACGATGGCGTGGCTCGGCTGTTGAGTGTCGATGACGCGCAGTTGCAGGCGCTTCGGCAACGCTTGCAGGCCAGCGACAAAGCCATCGAACAGGCCCAGGTGCTGGTCGCCGAGCGCGAGCAACGGCTGCAGGCCCACGCCGCAGCGCATAGCCCTGCCGTGGCAGCGGAAGCTGCCCCAGCCACGACTGGCTCAACAGCTGTGGAGGCGGACGAAGGAGCCATCCTTGACACCCCTCCAAGCCCCGCCGTGTCCATCCCGACACCTTGCTGGGCAGAGCCCAGTCCCACAGAGATTCAGGCATTCGGCGAACAGCTCGAGCAGGCCCTCGCGCAGTTGCAATCCGCCGTGCACAGCAGCGAACAGCACAGCGCCGAGCTGCGCGCCCGCCAGGTCGACGATCAACGCCGACGCGACGCCAACCAGGCTCTTGCGCAGCGCATCGCCCTGGCCTATGCCGAATACCAGCGCTGGGGCCGTATCAGTGCGCTGATCGGTTCAGCCAGCGGCGACACCTTCCGCAAGATCGCCCAGGCCTACAACCTCGATCTGCTGGTCCACCATGCCAACGTGCAACTGCGCCAACTGGTGCGCCGCTACCGCCTCAAACGCGGCGGGAGCATGCTCGGGCTGTTGGTGATGGACACCGAGATGGGCGACGAACTGCGCTCGGTGCATTCGTTGTCGGGGGGTGAAACCTTCCTGGTCTCGCTGGCCCTGGCATTGGGACTGGCGTCGATGGCGTCGAGCACGCTGAAGATCGAATCGCTGTTTATCGACGAGGGCTTCGGCAGCCTCGATCCCGAGTCGCTGCAACTGGCCATGGACGCCCTCGATGGCTTGCAGGCCCAAGGCCGCAAGGTCGGGGTGATTTCCCACGTGCAGGAAATGCACGAACGCATCCCGGTGCAGATCAGGGTGATACGCCAGGGGAATGGCTTGAGTACGGTAGAAGTCGGCTAATCCCGAAAACGCTTTCGCGGGCAAGCCTTGCTCCCACAATGGACTGTGGGAGCAAGGCTTGCCCGCGAAGACGTCACTTCAGCCAACGCCATTGCAGGAGCAAGCCCGGGTTTCAAGCCTCAACGCAAGAACTTGATATCCGAAGGCGAATCGATCGCGAAGGTCTGCACCGTCGCGCCCAGCAAACCTGTGGCCGGATCACGCTTGACCACCACGATCTGGTTGCTCTTCTGATTGGCGATCAGCACGTACTGGCCGGACGGATCGATACTGAATTCCCGCGGCTCGATACCTTCCACCGAACGGCGCTGCAGCTCTTTCAATTCAGCAGTTTTGCCATCAATGGCAAAGACCAGTATCTCGTTGGTCTTGCCGCGGTTGGTGACGTACAGCAGCTTGCCATCGGCAGAGAAATGCAGCGCCGCACCGGCCTTGTGCTGGGGATCCTGCCCGGCCGCCAGATCAACCAGCTGCTTGCGCACCAGATTGCCCTGATTCACATCGAACACCGCCACCTGCCCGGCCATTTCCAGGGTCAGGTAGGCGTGCTTGCCATCGGCGCTGAACAGCAGGTGCCGCGGCCCACTGCCTGGCGGCAGGTCCACCGAGGCCGGGTTGGCGGCGGTCAGCGGCTGGCTGGTCTTGCTGGCGTTGTAGTGGTAGACAAAGATCTTGTCCGCGCCCAGATCCTGCACATATACGAAGCGTCCATCTGGCGACGACACCACCGAATGCACATGGCTGCTGGCCTGGCGCTCGGGGTTGACCTTGGAGGCAGGGTGCCGCTCTTGCTGCGCCACCTCCGTCAGATCGCCTTTGCGATCGATCGGCAACACCGCCAGGCTGCCGCCCGGATCGGGGTGCACCGCATAGTTGGCGACAAACAGATGCTGATCGCCCTTGGCCAGGCTGGAAAACGTCGGCTCATCGCCACGGCTCAGCACCTGACCACTGAATTTCAGATCATGGGTGCGCGGGTCCAGTGTAAAGGTACTGACCTTGCCCAGATTGTCCTTGGCCCCCGGACCGTTCTCGTTGACCACATAAACGCGGGTCTGTTCATGGTTGAGGGTGAGCCAGGAAGGATTTTCGCTGTCGACCACTTGCAGCGGCTGGGCGCCGAGCTGGCCGGTGGCCGTGTCGAAGCGATACCGATAGATGCCCTTGCTGGTCGCTCCGGTATAGGTGCCGATCAGCACATCGTATTGAGCAGGTTGGCTGGCAGCACCAGCAGCAGTGGCTGCCAGGCCCAAGGCACTGGCGAGCAGCAGAGGCATGAAGATCTTTTTCATTGTTGTATTCCCAAGGCAGTTGTAACCGAAACCCAGTGTAGAGTTAATTTTGTAACAGGGTGCGTCAGTATGACGCATCACCGAAACCGGTTACAGCCTTGGAAAGACATAAGACTTTCTCTGCCCGTGAATCAATCAATGCGAAACCTTGTGATCCAGCGCGGCGTAGAAGTTGGCGCTTTGTTGCAGGTACTTCTGGGTGTATGTTTGGGTGGTGCTGGGTTTGCTGCTGGTTTGGCCGTTGGCATGGGCTGGCAGCGCCACCGATACGGAAACGGCAGAAGCGGCGATGATCGAGAAAAGATTGAAGTTCATGATGAGTACCCTCGGGGATTCGGTTTGAAGTCATGCCGTTGAGGCCGTGAATTCAAAGTACGCCCGAGGGCTCATCTACGAAAATTCATTGCAGAAGTAGCGATTATCACTGCCATTGATAATCGCTCTCGGCGCCACGGGTTACTGGGTGAGAAACTTCACGTCGGACGGCGAATCAATGGCAAACGTTTGCACGGTCTTGCCCAGCAGGCCGGTCTTCACATCGCGCTGCACCACCACGATGGCGTTGCTCTTCTGATTGGCGATCAGCATGAAGTGCCCGCTCGGATCGATGCCGAATTCGCGCGGGTGATCGCCATCGACGCTGCGCCGCTGGATCTCGCGCAAATCACCGGTCTCGGGATTCACCGCAAACACCACCAATTCATTGACCGCACCGCGGTTGCTGACGTACAGGAAACGCCCATCGGCAGACAGATGCAGCGCGCCCGCTGCGCCCTTCGGCCCGCCCTGGCGGTCCAGGTCAGTGATCTTGCCCAGGTCCAGGCCGCCGGAACGGTAGTCGAACTTGGCCACCTGGGCGGTCATTTCCAGCGTCAGGTAGGCGTACTTGGTCTTTGCGTCGAATACCAGATGGCGTGGCCCGCTACCCGGCGGCAACTCGACCACGCTGGGCGTGGCAGGCCCCAACGGCCATTGCTTGTTGCCCGCGTCGAGGCGATAGATGAACACCTTGTCCGCACCCAGATCGCTGACATACACATAACGCCCGTTCGGCGCCGAGACCACGCTGTGCACGTGGGAGCCGGCCTGGCGTTCGGCATCGACATGGCTGGCGGGATGCCGCTCCTGCTGCACCACAGGCAACAGGCTGCCGTCTGGCGCGACCCCCATCGCCACCGCGCTGCCTCCAGGCTCGGGGTGCACCGCATAGTTGGCCACGAACAGCAAGCTCCCATCCTTGCTCAGGCTGGCATGGGTGGGCTCGTCGCCCTGGGTTTCGACTTCATTGAGTTGATCGATGATGTGGGTCTGCGGGTTGATCGAGAAGCTGGTGACCTTGCCGACAGTGTCGGCCTGCCCAGGTCCATTCTCGTTGACCGCATAGAGGTGTCGCTGGTCGGCCGACAGGGTCAGCCATGAAGGGTTGGCGACCACCACCAACTGCTCGGGTTTGGCGCTGATTTCACCGCGAGTACTGTCGAAGCGATAGCGGTAGATGCCTTTGCTGGTGCCTTGGGTGTAAGTCCCGACCAGCAGTTCATAACTTTGTGCAGACGCATTGGTTGCCATTATCAGCATGCTTGAAGCCACCACTAAAGGTCCCAGAATTTGTAGCATGTATGCATTTCCTGATAGTCATCCATGTTGGGTGAGGATCAGGCCGGAACTCCAAGACACTGCATTATTCTTGCTCGGCGTGTTCTTCATCTTGGCCACCGAAGGCCTGCACGCAGACTAGCTGATGCGCACCCGTGTCGTCACTGATACACCATGCTTGTAAATCAATATTCATGGCCGCGGCGGCGATTTGTGCTGGCGTGAACGTCCAGCGCTTGAGGTCCCTGCCGTCCATGCATTCAACGCGCAACCCGCTGGCGTCGAGGGTGAAGTCGAAGGCGTGGAGGTTGTCGATGAGGAGCATGTCGGTGGATTGCAGTGCGGTGATGAGGGTGTCGGTCATGGGGGGGGCGTCTGGTCTGTTTGAAAGTGCGCAATTGTAACCCACTGGCACTTGCTATCGACGGACGACCCAATACCGCACCAACGCCGGCAACAACCACAACGCCCCCACCATGTTCCACAGCAACATGAACACCAGCATCAACCCCATATCCGCTTGAAACTTGATCGCCGAAAACATCCAGGTCGCCACCCCCGTCGCCAGGCATAAACCGGTGAACAGCACCGCCCTGCCCGTCGATTTCAGGGTCTGGTAATAGGCTTCCTGCAACGGCAATCCCGCCTCGAGAAAATGCTTCAAGCGGCTGTAGATATAGATCCCGTAATCCACGCCAATACCCACCCCCAGCGCGACCACGGGCAAGGTCGCGACCTTGATGCCGATGCCCATGAACGCCATCAGCGCGTTGCCGAGAATGGACGTCAGCACCAGCGGGACAACGATGCATAGCGTGGCTGCGAGCGAGCGGAACATCGCCAGACACATCAATGCGACGCACAGGTAGACCAGCCCCAACACCAGGTTCTCGGACGAGCCGATCACTTCGTTGGTAGCGGCCTCGATCCCGGCGTTGCCGGCGGCCAGCAGGAATTTCAGGTCGGGGTGGTCATGCTGGGAGGCAAAAATATCGACGCTGTCGACCACTTGCGCGAGGGTCTGCGCTTTATGGTCGTCGAGAAACACCAGCACCGGCGCCAGCGAGCAGTCGCCGTTGTAGAGGCCGTCGGCGCGGGCCACGGCGCTGTTGAGCACCTGGGGGTTGCGCGACAGGGTCTGCCACTTGAGGCTGCCCTCGTTCATGCCCTTGATCGCCTGTTTGGCGACGGTCGCCAGCGACAGGGTCGACTGCACGCCGGGCACTTGGCCGAGGGTCCACATCAGGTCGTCGATAGCGGTGAGCGTGGCGTAGCTGGCGCAGTGTTCCGGCGCGGTCTTGACCATCACCACCAGCACGTCGGAGCGGGTGGCGTAGTGGTCGAGGATGAACTGGTTGTCGCGGTTGTAGCGCGAGTCGGCTCGCAGTTCCGGCGCACCGGGGTCGAGATCGCCGACTTGCAGGCGCTGGCCGTACCAGAGGCCGCCGATCAGCAACAGCAACGCCACGCACAAAGACCATGGCGCGACGCGGGGGCTCGCGCACCGAGCCAGCCAGCGCCAGAACGGCTGTTCGCGCCCGACATCCAGGCGACTGCGCTGCACGGCGCGGCGGCTGATGCCGGTGTAGGAAATCGCCACCGGCAACAGGATCAGGTTGGTGAACACGATCACCGCGACGCCGATCGCGGCGCCAATGGCCAGTTCGCGGATCACGCCGATGTCGATCACCAGCAGGGTGATGAAGCCTACGGCGTCGGCCAGGATCGCCACCATGCCCGGCACGAACAGCTGGCGAAAGGTGCGCCGCGCGGCTGTGAGTGGATCGGCGGCGTCGCTGAAATGCAGGGCGATGCCGTTGATCTTTTGCACGCCGTGGGAAATGCCGATGGCGAAGATCAGAAACGGCACCAGCATCGAATACGGGTCGAGGGCAAAGCCGGCCAGGTGCATCAGCCCCAGTTGCCAGCCCACCGCCACCAGCGTGGTCGCCAGGACCGCCAGGGTGCTGCGTAGGCAGCGGGTGAAGCCGTAGAGCAGCAACAAGGTGATGAACAGTGCGATGGCGAAGAACATCGCGACCACCGACAGGCCATCGATCAGGTCGCCGACCTTCTTGGCGAAGCCGACGATATGCACCTTGATGCGCGGGTTCTGCGTCTCGAAATGCGCGCGAATGCGGGTTTCAAGCTGGTGCGAGAACGCCTGGTAATCAAGCGAGAGCAGGCGCCCTGGCTGCTGTGGATCGGGGTAGGATTCGAGCAGCGGCACCTCGACGATACTCGAACGAAAATCGTTGGCTACCAGCCGCCCGACCTGACCGGACCGCAGCACGTTGGTGCGCAGTTGGTCGAGACTGGCGGGCGACCCGTCGTAGTCCTGGGGGATCACCTGGCCGCCAGCAAAGCCTTCTTCAGTGACCTCGTTCCAGCGCACGCTGGGGCTCCACAACGATTTCAGGCCGGTGCGGTCGACGCCGGGCAGGTAGAACAGTTCGTCGTTGAGCTGGCGCAGGGTCTCAAGGTAGGCGGGATCGAAGATATCGCCCTGCTCCGCAGCCACGGAGATACGCACGCTGTTGCCCAGCTCGCCGAGGTCACTGCGGTGGGCCAGCATGTTCTGAATGAACGGATGCTGCTGGGGGATCATTTTTTCGAAGCCGGTGCCGGGACGAATCTGCGCCGCCTGCCAGAACAGCAACACGCTGATCAGCGCGCACAGGGCGATGACCCAGGGCCGGCGGCTGAAGATCAGGCGCTCCAGCCAGCTGCCATTAACGCCCGCAGCGGCGCTCACGGTTGCACCGCTTCCACGGCGCCGGTGGCCGATGCCCGCAAGACGCCGTCCTGCCCGACCAGTATCAGCGCACCGTCGGCCGTGCCGGTGACGCCGGACAGCGCCAGGCGATCCGGGCGCTGCATCAGGCTGAACGTGCGGCCGTCGTCGGTGCTGCGCAGCACGCTGCCGGCATCGCCCACCAGCACCAGCGAGCCATCCGCCTGCAGGCTGCCGCCGCTCAATGATGGCTGGTCGCCAGGTAGCATGACGACCTGCCAATGGTCGCCATTATCGGTAGACCGATAGACGTGACCGCGTAGACCGTAGATCAGCAGTGTGTTGACTTGGGTCGTCGCCAGTACACCGAACAGCGAGCCTTGATAGTCGAGGGGCAAGCGCTGCCAGACGCGGCCTTGATCGGTGGAGCGGAACAGACTGCCGGCTTCACCGACAATGAACAGCGCGCCGCCTTTGGCAGCGGCGATGGCGTTGAGGTGCAGTTGTTCGGGGTTGTCGAGGGTGTCGCTGTGGTCTTGCCAATGGGCACCGCCATCCTCGGTACCCAGCAACGCGCCGTAGGCACCGACGGCAAAGCCGTGCTCGCGATCCTGGAACCAGACATCCAGCAGCGGCGCCTGGCGGTTGCGGTCTTCGAACTGCAAGGTCCAATGGACGCCGCCGTCCTGGGTGGCGAGGATCTGCGCGTCATGTCCGACCGCCCAGCCGTGGTCGGCATCGACGAAGTACAGCGCAGTCAGCAATTGCTGGCTGGGGACTGCCGGTGAGGGTTGCCACCGGCGGCCCTGGTCATCGGAATACAGCACGCTGCCGCGGTCGCCGACACTGACGAGGCGGTTGCCGGCGTGGGCGACGTCGAGTTGCAGCAAGGGGGCCTGGGACGCGTGGACCCAAGATGGAGCAAGGGCCGCCAGTAGCGACCCGATGCGCAGGATGGTCTTGATCACATGCGGTCCTGGGGAACAGGGAGGTCTATGGATTATTGATGCAGGACCGGCCTCTTCGCCGCCGAACGCGCACCCTTGGTCCCACAGAGTCGACTGGACTGGAGTCATACATCTGTGGGAGCAAGGGTGCGCATTCGGCGCCAATAAGGCCGGCGGGTGCTACAAAAAATCACGGTGTGCGCGATCACTGTGCAGAGGAGGCTTGCCCCCTCACTACAGGGTCAAGCCAAACTCTTGCTCACCACTTCATACACATCGCTCGACAACTCGCCGGACGCCAGAATCCGCTCCAGCTCGCCCTTCATCAGCGCCTGGCGCTTGCTGTCGTACTTCCTCCAGCGCGTCAGCGGCGCCAGTTGCCGCGAAGCGATCTGCGGGTTGAGGGCGTTCAGGCGAATGACGATATCCGCCAGGAAGCGATAACCCGAACCATCCGCTGCATGGAAGTTGATCAGGTTCTGCCCGGCAAAGGCACCAATCACCGCGCGCACCTTGTTGGGGTTCTTGAAGTTGAACGCCGGGTGCTCCATCAGTGCCTGCACTCGTGCCAAACCACCCGGCAAGGTGCTTGCCGCCTGCACGCTGAACCACTGATCCATGACCAGCGGATTGTCCTTGAAGTGCTCGGCGAAACTTTCCAGCGCCTTGGCCTTCTCCGCGCTATACGGCGAATTGACCAGCACGGCCAGCGCGGTGAGGCGCTCGGTCATGTTATCGGCGGCATCGAACTGCTCCAGCGCGGCGGCCAGCACCTGCGGCTGGGTGGTCAGCATCAGGTACGACAGGGCGATGTTCTGCAATGCGCGGCGCGAGAAGTGCTCGGCTTCGGCCACGTACGGGGTGGCCTTGGATACCTCGCGGTTGGCCTGATAACGGCGCCACAATTTGTCGTGCAGCTGCTCGGCCAATTGCAGGCGGGCGAACTCGCGAGCGGCATGAATGGCATCGACGTCCGCCACTTCACTGATCTCGGCAAGGTAGGCCTCACCCGGCAACGAGAGCATTTCGGAGACCATGGCCGCGTCCAGCTCTTCGTTGTCGAGCACAGTGCCCAGGGCCGTAATCAGGCGCGGATCGAGCACCAGCGGTGCACCGCTCTGGTACTGGCCGATCAGGTCCTGCAGCACCTGCACCGACAATTGCTGGCCAGCGTCCCAACGGTTGAAGCCGTCGCTGTCGTGCTGCATGAGGAACATCAACTGGTCGCGGTCGTAGGGGAAGCTGAGCTTGACCGGCGCACTGAAGCCGCGCAGCAGGGACGGCAACGGCTTGGCCTTGATGCCGACGAAAGTGAAGGTCTGCTCGGCCTCGGTCACCGACAGCACGCGAGTGGTGCCCGCCGCCTGCGCTTCGCCGCTCAGTTGCAGGGCGATTTCGGCGCCGCTGGCGTCCAGCAGGCCGAGGGCCACGGGAATCACGAACGGCAGTTTTTCGACCTTGTCCGGAGTGGCCGGGCAGCTCTGGCGGAAAGTCAGGCTGTAGGTCTGCGCGGCGGCGTCATAGTGCTCGCTGACGGCCAGACGCGGCGTGCCGGCCTGGCTGTACCAGCGCTTGAACTGGGTCAGGTCGACGCCGTTGGCATCTTCCATGGCCTTGATGAAATCATCGCAGGTCACGGCCTGGCCGTCGTGGCGATCGAAGTACAGGTCACTGCCCTTGCGAAAGCCCTCGGCGCCCAACAAGGTGTGGATCATCCCGACGACTTCCGAACCCTTCTCGTAGACGGTCAGGGTGTAGAAGTTGGAGATTTCGATAAAGCTGTCCGGGCGCACGGCATGCGCCATGGGGCCGGCGTCTTCGGCGAACTGGTGGGTGCGCAGATAGGCGACGTCCTGAATGCGCTTGACCGTGGCCGAGTTCATGTCGGCAGAAAAGCCCGAATCGCGATAGACCGTGAAGCCCTCCTTGAGCGACAGCTGGAACCAGTCGCGGCAGGTCACGCGGTTGCCCGACCAGTTATGAAAGTATTCGTGGGCGACGATGGCCTCGACCCGCTGGTGCGCGGCATCGGTGGCGGTTTCGGCGCGGGCCAGCACGGCGCTGGAGTTGAAGATGTTGAGGCCCTTGTTCTCCATCGCGCCCATGTTGAAGTCGTTGACCGCGACGATCATGAAGATGTCCAGGTCGTACTCGCGGCCGTAGGCTTGTTCGTCCCAGCGCATCGATTTTTTCAGGCTGGTCATAGCGTGCTGGCACTTGTCGATGTTCTCTGGTTCGACATAGATGCGCAGGGTCACGTCGCGCTCGGACTGGGTCTTGAAGGTGTCTTCGACGCACCACAGGTCACCGGCCACCAGCGCGAACAGGTACGCGGGCTTCATGAACGGGTCTTCCCAGGTCGCCCAGTGGCGGCCGTCGTCGTCCGGGCCGCTGGCGATCGGGTTGCCGTTGGAGAGCAGCACCGGGTAAGCGTTCTTGTCGGCGCTCAGGGTGGTGGTGAACTTGCTCATCACGTCCGGGCGGTCGAGGTAGTAGGTGATCTTGCGAAAGCCCTCGGCCTCGCACTGGGTGCAGAACATGCCGCTGGACTTGTACAGGCCTTCGAGCGCGGTGTTGGTCTCGGGGTGGATACGCACGCTGGTGTCGACCGTGAAGCGCTCGGCCCCAGGCTGCAAAGTCAGGCTGTCTGGGCTCTGGGTGTAGTCGCTGGCGGTCAGCTCGGCGTCGTCGAGCTTGACGCTCAGCAGCTCGAGCAACTGTCCGTCGAGCACCAACGGTGGCAGGCCTGCGCCGCGTGCCGGGTTGCGACGCATGACCAGCTGCGCATGGACCAGGGTGTGGTCGTCATGCAGTTCGAAGGTCAGGTGCGTCTCGTCGATCAGGTACTCAGGCGCCTGATAATCCTTGAGGTAGATCATTTTCGGCTGTTCGGTACGCATGGCCTGCATCCTTTTACTGGTGCACGGCGAGTTGATACGCCGTGTATTTGCGAATATTGATCACGCCGGTGTCGAAGATCAGGTATTGGCCCTTGATACCCATCAGGGTGCCTTCGACGATCGGGGTCTTGTCCAGGTTGAAGCTGACGACTTTGGTCGGATACTCGCTGACCGGGTAGCGGATTTCCAGTGGCTCGACGTCCAACAGCGGCTGGATCGCCTGCAAGCCGAAACGCGCCTGAAGCATATGAATACCGGCGGCGCAGCTGTCGAACAACTGATCGCGCACGGCGACCAGGTCCACGGCCTGGGCTTCGCCCTTGAGCAGCGCACGCCAGTTGGTGCGGTCGGCCACCTGGGAACGGAACAGGTCTTCGACCAGCCCGGATTGCTGACGGGTCGCCACGCGCATGATCGGCAGCGCCTGGCTGGCGCCCTGGTCGAGCCAGCGAGTCGGCAGCTGGCTGGCGCGGGTGATGCCGACCTTGATGCCCGACGAATTGGCCAGGTACACCACGTGGTCGGTCATGCAAAATTGCTCGCCCCAGCTCGGCTCGCGGCAGGTGCCTGCGTCGTAATGGCATTTTTCCGGAGCCATGATGCACACGTCACAGGACGCCAGCTTGGTCATGCACGGGTAGCAATAGCCCTGGCTGAAGCTGGTCTTGGTCTTGCGCCCGCAGTTCACGCAATGGATGGCGCCCAGGTATTCGAGGCGCACGGTCCTGCCGATCAGCGGGTTGACCGGAATACGCAGCTCGCCGAGGCGAAACTGGTACTGCACGGCGGCGTCCTGCAGCTCGGTGGCCATCTTGTTGACGACACCGCGCCCCAGCTCTTGCAAAGGTAGATCGGTCAATGGATAGCGTCCGACTTGAACAGGATGTTGGCGACCGGCGCCGACTTGGAGCTGCATTCCTGCGGGCCCATGTAACCGGTGCGCTGGTCTTCGGGCAGGTTGTTCATTTCCCAGGCGATGACGGCCTGCAACGACAGTTCTTTCTGCTCTGTGGTGAGCTTGCGGCCGTCAGACCACTTGCCGATTTCGACGGCCAGCTTGAGGCTCTCGTAGATCTCGGGGGTGATGTTTTCGATCATGTGTGCAAACGAAGTCATTCAATGCTCCTCAAGGATGTGCCTAGTTTACGGCGTGCAAGCCAACCGCCCAAGAGCCCGCTGCAACAACCGACCAACAACCCGCCCACGTGGGCACCGTTGGCGATGTCACCGAAGCCCAGCAGGCTGACCAGCCCGGACAGGCACAGCAGCAGCCAGATCAGCATCATCACCAGCACACCGCGCGGCATGCGATAGGCCGGCGTCGGCGCCAGCCACTGGAACAGCCAGATGTGCCCGAGCAGGCCATACAGCACGCCGGACAGACCACCAAACAGGCTCGGCCCGCTGAACAGATACTGGATGACATTGGAGACGCCGCTGAACAGCAGGGTCAGGCCCAGCAAGTACCAGCGGCCCTGACGCAGCTCGATACGCCGCCCTAGCTCCCAGTACCACAACCCGTTCATGGCCAGGTGGAGGATGCCGAAGTGGATCAGCATCGGCGTGAACAGCCGCCACACCTGACCTTGCTGCAGACTCTCGGCCAACGGCTTGAAGTAGACGTAATCGCCGCGCAAGGCGAAATCCTGGAAGGTCAGCCAGTGCAGCGGCTCCAGGTGATCGCCCAGCAGGCTGATCGCGCCGACGATCACGCACAACAGCAAGATCGCCGCCGTCATCAGGCTGCCGCGTAGTTGCTGAGCAAGGCCGGGGCGGCTGCTGTGTTCGAGGGTCAGCGGAATATCGACGTCGGCATTGCCATCCGGGAATCGCCCGTACAGCTGGCGAATATCTTCGGCCATGCCTTCGTTGACGGCCCAGAGCACTTGCTGACCACCCTCCTCACTGACGCGATGGGGCACCTGCAGCTTGCGCAGCAGGCCGACGAAACCGCTCAAGTCGTCTGCCAACGGCACGCGTAATACGGCGACCGGGCTCATGGCGTGAGCTCCGGGCGCTGCACGTCGACCCACACGAACTTGCGCGGGTCGAGGGTGGTTTCCTGATCCAGCCGGTAGGCCACCAGCTTGCCGTACAGCACGGCGCTGTAGTCCAGGCACGCCAGGTTGGGGCGGATCGGCGCCGGTTGGCCGCTGCGCCAGTAATGGCCGACGAATAACAGCGGCTCATCGACGCCATAGCGCAGCAGCGCGCTCTTGTCGCTGGAGCTCAGCGGGGTGAGAGCCACCTGTTCAGGCAGGGCGTCGGGTTGGAACACGATGTCTCCATAGGTTTGTGGATCGTCTTCCCAGAACTTGGTACGGAAGAACGAGCGCGTCAGGCCGTCGCCGCCGGTCAGGGTCAAGCCGCCGGGCAAGCGCATGTCGGTGCCACGCAGCAGGCGGTCGAACGCGTTGGCGGCGAAGCTGTCGCGAATCGACGAAGCCTGGATCAAGGATTGATCGATGCAACCGTCGGGGTAGTCCTTGCGCAGTTGCTCGATCACCCCACCATCCCAGCAGGCATGCACCGCACGGAAGCGACCGACATCGAGGAACAGCGGCATCGTGTAGAACCAGCCGAGAAAATCCTGCCAGTCACCGGGGTAGTCCTCGAGCTGGCGCAGGGTTTCGCCGATCAGGCGCAGATGCCGCGGGGTGTGTTCGCGCACGAAGGTCTTGCCACTGTGCGGATCGGCCGGGGTCACCCAGCCAAGCGCATTGAACTCATGGTTGCCCATGATGCAATGCGCCTGCCCGGCCTCGACCATGCCATGAACGATGTGCAAGGCCTCGCGGATACGCGGGCCGCGGTCGATGATGTCGCCCAGGAACAGCGCCTGGCGCGACGGATGCCGCCAGACGCCCTGGGTCAGGCGATAACCGAGGGTATCGAGCAGATGCTCGAGGGTGTGGGCGCAGCCATGCACGTCGCCGATCAAATCGTAACTTCGCGCGGGATCAAGCATCAATCGCCTCCACCACCGAGCCGACTGCCCCACCCCAGCTTGGTACGGCAGACTTCATAGTAGTTATGGTCCAGTGGATGGATCAGGCGCAGTTTCTGCGATTTCTTGCTGACGGTGATGGTGTCACCGGGGGCGCAGGTAAAGTGGTTCTGGCCGTCGCAGGACACCTGGGGATAAATGGTCATGTCCTTGGACACGACGATTTTCAGCTCGCTGTTGCCGTCGACCACGATGGGCCGGCCGGACAAGGTATGCGGGTACATCGGCACGATGACGATGGCATCGAGCTTGGGGTGCATGATCGGTCCGCCGGCCGACAGCGCGTAGGCCGTGGAGCCGGTCGGCGTAGCGACGATCAGGCCATCGGCCTTCTGGCTGCAGACGAACTGGCCATCGATGTAGATCTCGAACTCGATCATGCGCGTCGACTTGCCAGGGTGCAGCACCACGTCGTTGAGGGCGTCGCCCTGCCCCGTGGACTCACCATGACGGCGTACTTCGGCTTGCAGCAGGAAGCGGTTTTCCACCAGATAGTGGCCGTCCAGCACCTCGGCGACCTTGATCTCGAGTTCGTCGGGGCGGATATCGGTCAAAAAGCCCAGGCTGCCGCGATTGATGCCCAGCACTGGGGTGTTGTGCTTGGCCAGTGCCCGCGCGGCGCCCAGCAGGCTGCCGTCACCGCCGACCACGATGACCAGGTCACAGACCTCGCCGAGCATCTTGCGCGTGGACGTTTGCAGGCCGTGGCCGGGCAGCGCCTCGGCGATGGTGTCTTCGAGGATCACGTGCAGTTGGCGTTCCAGCAGGAACCTTTTCAGCCGGCGAACAGTGTCGATCACCTGCGAGCTGCCGAGGCGACCGATAATGCCGATATTACGAAACTGCTCCATGGGGCTCCCGCAGGCACGAACGGCATGCCACTTCAAATCGATAACGCGCGCCGGCACGACACCGAGCGCAGTCCACTGTAGGTGGGGCCGATTATGGCGCAAAGCAATCACAGGACAAAATCCTTTCAGCCAGCGCGCAAACCGCTATGCTCGCAGCATGAACCCGTTCCCCTCCTTGACAGCCCTGCCCCAGCACCTGCGCCAGCCTCAGGTGCGCGACCTTGCCTGGGCGCTTTTCGCCCCGCCGCTGCTCAGTGTAGCGCCTTGGCGCCAACGTCATCCGCTGACGGCCAGCGAGTGGACCGCCGCTCGATTGCAGCACTGGCTGGAAGATCTTGACCGCGATCCGGCGCCATTGTTGCAGTGGCTGACTTATGGCAATACGCGGCGGCTGGGGGTCTATTACGAGCGCCTGTGGCAATTTGTCCTGACCCACGCACCGGGGGTGGAACTGCTGGCGGCCAATCTGCCCATTCGTGACGGCGGGCATACTCTGGGCGAGCTCGACATGGTACTGCGCGACCGAGACGGCGTGCATCATCTGGAACTGGCGGTGAAGCTGTATCTGGGGCCGACCGCAGGCGATGGCCGCCAGGCGCTGGAATGGCTGGGGCCAGGGTGCCAGGATCGTCTGGGCTTGAAGCTCGGCCATCTGAGTCAGCATCAGTTGCCCATGTCGGCACGGCCACAGAGTGTGGCGGCCTTGGCAGCGCTGGGGATTGGCGAGTGCGAGTCGCATCTGTGGCTGGCGGGGTATCTGTTTTATCCCTGGGGGGCGCAATGCGCCGCGCCGTTGGGGGCCGATCCCGAGCATCTGCGCGGCCACTGGCTGCACCGGCGGGGCTGGGATGCCTTTGTGGCCAGCCGCCCCGCCGGACACTGGCAGCCGCTGGCGCGAGAAGCCTGGCTGGGGCCGGCGCGTTGCGGGGTGGAGGAATGCTGGAACAGGGCACGCTTCGATGAGTGGCGCCTTGGCCTGGAACCGCTGGCCAGAGCGCAGTTGGTGGTGCGGATGGTCGAGGGTGACGACGGCGATTATCTTGAAGCTGAACGGCTGTTTCTGGTGGCCGATGCCTGGCCGATGCTCTGAGGCCATGCAATGAAATGACACACCCAAATGCTGTTCGGCGGATATTTATTGTACATACAATAAATCCATGCAAATATCCTTCGACGATGCAAAACGCGACAAGACGCTCGCCGAGCGTGGCCTTGACTTCGCCAATGCTTCGGCCGTTTTTGCCGGCGTGCATTTCACCAGCGAAGACCGTCGCCAGGACTACGGCGAAATCCATTTCATCACTGCCGGCCTGCTTTATGAGCGCATGGTGGTTATGGTCTGGACCCTGCGCGGCGCAGATCGCCGCATCATTTCCATGAGGAAAGCCAATGAGCGTGAACAAGCCCTCTACCGGCACCGCCTGGGTTGATCCCGACGATGCACCGGAGCTGACCGCCGATTTTTTCGAGGCAGCCGACCAATATCAGGGCGAGCGCCTGGTGAAACGCGGTCGCCCCAAGGCGGATAGCGTGCGCGAGCGCATCACCATCCGCCTCGCCCCTGAAGTTCTGCAACCCTTCCGCGCTTCGGGCCCTGGCTGGCAGACCCGCGTCAACGCAGCGCTGGCCGATTGGTTGAAGACGCATACGCCTGCCGAACTGTAGCGGCCGAAGGATTGGCTACAGACTGAATCCCCGACGCCCCTGCAGGCCGCCGGTGTGCACGTAGATCAGACGCGTGCCGGCGGCGAACCACCCTTCCCGCACGGCCTCCCGTAATGCCCACAACGCCTTGGCCGTATACAGCGGTTCCAACAGCATGCCCATCTGCTGCTCGCAATCGGCCATAAAGGCCAATAGCGCGTCATCCACCTTGCCGAACCCACCGCGGCTGGCATCGAACAGTTCGTAGCCGTTTGGCCCAGCCAGTGCCGCGACCTGCTCCGGCACGCCATGGTCCATCGGTACCGCCAATGCGCCATACACCGGGTGCGCGCCGGCTTCGGCCCGCACCAGTCCGGCCAGGGTAGTGCCGGTACCACACGCCAGCCACCAGCCGTGGTAATCCGGCCACAGGGGTTGGTCTCTGACATGGCTGATCAGCGTCTCGCAACCTTGCGCGCCCAGCGGGCCACCGCCGCCCTCGGGCACCGGCAGCAGTTGCGGATAATGGGCCTGCCAAGGCGACCAGAAATCCGGCCGTTGGCGCGCTCGATAACCACTGTAGCCCAACCAGTGCAGTTGCATGCCAAAGGCCTGCAGATCGCTCACCGTTGGCGTCTCGTGTGGCTCGCCACGCAACAGCCCGACAGTGCTGAAACCAAAGCGCTGCCCCGCCGCCGCAAGGGCATGCAGATGATTGGAATGGGCGCCGCCGAGGCTGATCAAGCCACGTGCGCCGATCCTTTTCGCCTGCTGCCAATAGCCCGCAAGCTTGTAACTCTTGTTGCCACTGATCAGCGGGTCGACCTGATCCAGGCGCAGCACAGCCAGTTCCACCCCGGCCGCCCGCGCCCAGTCGAGGCTGACCCGTTGCAGCGGGGCGCGGGGCAGATCGGCGAAATCAGCCATGCTTGACACCCATCGCTGACCTCACGATGCGGCCCTCGCACGACGTACTCGCCAAGCCACGATCCCTGCACCGAGGACCAGCAATACACCTACCGGCACATACAGGTGCTGATGCACCCAGTGCCGCGTAGCGCGCCATGCCTGGACATAGGTGAAATGCCCGGCGGCGATGAAATCCGGCTCGACGCAATGGCGGCCGAAGTCCTCGGCGAACGGCACTGCCGCGCCCTCCCGGACGTAACGCTGGTACACCGCGTTGGCCCGCGGCTGATCGTTTTGCACGAAACTCGCTGCCCGACACAGCACCGCTGCGAACGCCTGGGAACGCGCCGGCAGGTTGTCGGCGGCCTTTTCCGCCAGCGCCACCGCGACGTAACGATAGTGGAAAGTCTGCGCTGGCTTGGCCTCGCTGGCCGCATAGCGGTCGCGCTCGTCAGCAGTAACCAGCGGCCCTGGCAGATCAGCTGCGGCGCGTTGCTGCGGGGTATCACGGGGCACGGGAGTGCTGTCGTCGCGGGTGCCTTGCCACGATTGGCGGCCCGTCCCATAGGTATAAGCGCCGCCGAACTCGGCGAAGTCCGGCCCCTGCTGGAAGCCCATGATCTCCATGCCATGCTGGCGCGCCAAGTTGGCAGCGGTGAACCAGGCCTCGGCCCGGTCGGTGGCGAACCAGTCCGATTCGCCATCGTGCCGCGCGTCGCCGTAGGCCTTGGCCCAGCCACTCGGGGTCATCGCGATGAGGGTCGAGGTGTTGGTTTCGTAGTCATAGCCGATCTCGGTATTGCGCGGATCGCCGTCATCCGGGAAATACCCCAGCGCCTGGTCGATCTGCCCCTGACGCACCATGCGCCGCGCCAGCAATGAACGCAGTTGGTCAGCCTGGGTGAAAGTCAGACCCTGCTGTTGCCCACGCCAGGTGCTGAATTGCTCGGCGCTGAAACTGGAAAAATCTGCGGGCTTGGGTGGTATCGGGGATGCCGGCACGTGCTCGTCGACATAGGCTTTGAGCTCTTCAAGGGTCAGCACGCGCTCGGCGACGTAGTACAGGTCCTCGGCGTACCCTGATTTATAGAACTGATCGAGCGCTTGCAGGTAGTCGCCACGGGACAGTGACAGCACCGCTTGCTCAGCCTTGAGTCGCCCTGCCTCGCCCGGCTCGATGCTGCTGTCTAGCGTCGGGAACCCCTGAGCAGCCTCGGCGTAGGCTTGCACTGCCGCCTCGCTGTCGCCGCGGCGCAACGCCAGCTTGGCGCGTACCCAACTGGCCAAAACGCCAGGCTGTTTGTCGACGAGCGCCTGCGCCAGGCGGTAGTCACCCAGGCGATAGGCCAACGCGGCCAGGCGGTCGGCCCCGGCCACCTGTTGCACGCCGTTCTGGCTGATCGCTGCGACCAGCCGCTGCAGCACCGGATTGGCACTGACTCCCTTGTAGCCCTGGGCGGCATCGGCGTAGCCCAACTGCCCGGTGTTGTCGGCATTGGCGAAATAGTCGGTGGCGCTGTTGGGGTCGTCGTTGACGATATCGCCCATCAACGCGAGGCTGTAGGCGACCAGCAACTGCTGGCTGAGCGGGTCGTCAACCATCGCCGCGGCCGGGCTGCCATCGCGCAATAGCCATTCGGCGATCATGCGCAGCGACTGCACGGCGCTGTCGGACCCGCGGGCTGCTTGCTCGGCATAGAGCGCCAGCGCCTGCTTCAAGTCCGCAGGGGCGATGGCGCTGGCACAGGCGGTGGAGTTCATGAAATCAGTGTAATCACAGCGCTGCTCGGCTGTACTCAGGTACAAACGCGCCTGTTCGCCATAGCTGCCGACCGCCATACCCCATGGGTCTGGCGCGCCGGCCAATGCCAGGCTGCGTACCTGAGCGAAAGCGGCCAATGCAAGGGCCCGTTCCGCCGAGGCATCGGCAGCGCCGGGCGCACTGCGTGCGGCATGCAGGCGTGCCAGCGCATAGGCCGCCCACACCGCACGGGGTGCAGCTTGCTCGGCAGGGAGCGCCAACACGGCCTGGAAACGATCGATGGCCAGCGCTTGCAGCGCCTCGGGGGTGCGCCCGCAGTCCTCGCCGGACGCCCCGCAGACGTGCGCGGCCAGGAGGTCCACGGCGCCCGTGGTATACAGCCGCAGCGCCGGCGGCAGCTGGCGTCCGAGGGCATACGCCTGCTCATCGCTGGGTGCCTGACGCATGGCCTGCAACGCCTGCCACTGCGCAGCCGGCAAGGAAGCTTGATCCGGCTGATCGGGGTTGACCGCTGGCGCGTCATCCCAGGTATTGCTCGGGCTCTCGATAGCCTTGAGCGTATCGCCAGCCTTTACCAAATGCGCCGCTTCATAGGCGAAGGAGTTGCTGGGCGTGGCCGCCAAGGTCGCGGCGCGGTTATCCAGGACCTGCAACGGAAAAAACGGCCCGCAGGCCATGACGGCGACCGTGCCGGTCGACAGGGTGGCTGCGATTACTACCGCGAGCTTTTTACGATTCCACATGCAGCGATTCCTTTCCTTGTTCACAACGCAGCCATCCGACAGTACGCTGCCGCCCAGGCTTGAGAAGGCCCGGCTGACGCGCCTGGAAGCGCAATCCTGATGCATTGCGTTCCATGAAATAACCATTGATGCCATCCGCCGCCACGCATTGGCCGGTGATGCGCAGGGTGGACGGTGGCGGGCCATCGCCGACACCGCTATTGCTCAACACCAGATCAAACAGCTGCGGGTCTGCGGTGCCGCGCAGTTGCACACTGATCTGCGCCCTGATCGGCGCTTGGGTCAATACGGCGCGCCAGGTGAGCGGGCTCCAGGCGCGAGCGTCCTGCTCGGTAGGCAAGCGGAACCAGACGATGCCCGCCAGCCCGGCGGGAGGATTCTGAGTCAATTGACGAGCAAAGTCCTGCAGCGTTTGCGGATCAGCCATCAGTTCATGGGCCTCCATGCCGGCCACCAGCATCGCCTGCTCGCTCTCGATGCTCACCACCCGCCCGTTCTGGTCCCAGGCCACGCGACTCCCGTAGGCCGGCAAGGCCACGCGCCACGGTTTGTGCATGCGCGCTGCGAACTGGTCCAGCCAGGTTCGGGCGATCTGCGGATCGAACAGGCCGACACGCGGGTTTTGCACGGCGTGGACCTGCAGCACGGCTTCATCGACGTGTGCCAGCACGCCGTCCAGTGCCGCGCTGTTCAGCCAGGTCGGCAACGCGGTGATCGAGAGACGTGCTTGGGGGTGCAGGCGCTCACGCAAAGTGCCCAGCCAATGGGCATAGGCCGGCAACCGGGCGGTGGCGCAGTCGTGGTCGATCTCGATACCGGCCACCTGGACGCCGCTGCGCTGCCAAGTGTCGAGGATGTCGGCGATTCGGGCGGACAGCGCCAGTTCATCCATAGTCGCCAACTGCCCATCGATGCGGAACACCGCGATGACCGGGCGGCCGCTTTCAGCGAGCGCGGACCACTCTGGTGTCGTAGTCAGCCACTGGCCATGGGCGTCGGCCTGGGCGGCAAGCACGCGCCACTGGCTGACGATGTCCGCGTTGGACTGCACCGCGGACACCAGCGCGGGTGTCCACTGGCGCTGCCAGATATAGGCATCGTTGGGCAATGGGGTGGCTGGTTGCGTGCAACCGGTTAAAGAAGCGGCCAGCAGCATGAGCGCCAGTGCCAGACCGAGTAACGTCCTGTGCATCATTTTTGATAGCGCTGCCTTCCTGGTTGCCGGGGCGGGAATTCTACCTGAGGGCCGCCCGTGTTACCGCTTCAGCGATGGGGCTGTTGAAGGAAAAGCAGGCGGTGAACCAACTGTGTGGTGAGAGGGCTTGTGGCAACCCTTGATCAATCGCTCGCATCGCGTCCGGCTCCGCCACCCGGTTATGCAGCAAAGCCTAGTGTGCTTGGTAAGGACACCAGGCTTTTTGCTAGGACCTGACTATTCAGCCTTGAACCCGGGCTTCCCGTTAGCTTCTCTCCACTGCTTTACTTCTCGCACTACCCCTTCGGGACTACCGTCACGTCCGGGAGCAAGTTGATAAATAACATCATAACGTTCGGGATGCTCGGACAGCCGATCAAACTCAGCGCATAGCTCAGTGTCCTCGGCTTCTGTAGTAGTCCCCTTGAAAAACAGCCTGACAAACTCGAGGAATTCGGTTTCTGTATAATCAGAGATAGTTTTCTTTTCCATATCAGCCTCCCACCTTATGAATTGAAATATGCTGCTTTGGGGTAAGAACATGAAGATTATCGACATTATAGACCTCTCCACCCTTCGCTATATATACAATATGATGCAGCTCGTAAACCTGCCGCTTTCCTACTTCCTGAGCACTTGAAGCCCTGGGGGCCTTACCCTCTCGCATATTGATAAGATTAACAGGGCTAAACTGGGCCCCAAGCACGGCATCCGCTGCTACTGCCTTCCAGAATGATCTTCTGAACGCATCAAAATTGCTGAAGTCACGTCCCGCCAACTGGGCCGCAACTTGCTCTGGGACAGGCGCGGGATCCGTGCCTAGTCGGTCTAACCACACTCCCGAAACCGGCTTCCCTAATCCACTCGCGACCCCTGGCATGTCCCTTGCACTTTTAAACACCAGATACAGCGGCGGCAACCCGGAATCAGCCGGGAAGACGAAGATGTAGTCGTCGAACCCCGAGTCCGCTACCTCGGGAAACACATCGACGCGCGCTTCAACCGAGGTGACTGCGGCGCCTTCGTAGACCGGGACAGGCGGAGCCTCGACTGGCAGCGTCGTCGAGGCATCAGTCGGGGCGACGACCGGCGTCCAGGTCAACGTTCTTGATGGCGTATCTGCCGTGGTGACAGTGTAAAGGTTCTGGTCGGCATTGAAGGTAGCGGCAACCACGCGCACCTTGTTCGGGACAATCATCCCGTCCGCTTGGATGACGATGATTTCCGACCTGTCGTCATCTACCGTTTTAGTGCCCAGACGAATCGGCATGTCGACAGTGCCACCCGCGGCGGCGATGGCGTGCAGATCGTTAGAAGGCGCAGGCCCTAGATCCGAAAGCGGCAACGTGACGGCGAATCGCTCGGGCAACTCGCCGTTACCCAACTTGGGTGCGTAAAGCAGCGTACCGATACCGATGAAGAAGCCTGATACCGTCCCAGCCAGGGCTGCAACGGCGCTGCGAATAGCCGTTTGCAGTGCAACGCCAACGCCATCGGCAAGCGCAGCCCTGCTACCTGCAATCACTATCTGTGCCTGGGATAAGGCGCCTGTAGAAATGTGGAATGTGTTGGCAGCGATTAATTTCAGGCGGTGCGCTTCGTCTTTCAATCGCTGTGCTTCCAGCTCCGCCCTATGAGCGGCATCACGCGCTTGAACCTCCACTAATTTGGCTCGTAGCTGGGTAGCTCTCCCGTTGAGTGCTACGAGCCCCTCCGCCGCAAACTTTCTTTTGTAGGCGGCCTCATGAGTAGCCGTTATTTGGGTACGCAGGTATCCCAGATCGGCACCACCCCGGAGTTGAACCGCTATTTTTGATACTTGCTGATCGGTAGTGAGCGCAAGGGGATCCACGCCATAGAACCGATCTGCCACAGGAGATAACGCTTCAATATCCGCTGTTTTTCTCGCGATAACTTGATCCAGGAAGGTTAGTTCTTGTACAAGACCCACTTCGGTTTCATCATCCAGCGATGGACCTCCACGAACCTCCGCCACTTCCGTCTCTACAGCGGAAATGACCAACGCCAAACTCATTTCAAACTCTTTATTCCACTGAATAATCTCAGTCCATATATAGCTCCCAAACCGGATAGCTTCATTAACAGGAGGCGGCCTAGCACTAACACTGAAATTATTCGTCGGCGCTTGTGCCGTTACATGAATAGCGGGCAATTCAACTTGAGTAGGCTTCACCATAGTTTTTCCTCGTTCAGAACGACACGCTGCCATTTCGACGCACGTGCAATTAATATTTAAAAGTTCCGCCTTGGCAGGATAAATACGGAGGCGACTCTTCTCTTTGGAACGGGGAAATCATGTACCGTGATGAAGCCAAAGCCGATAGGGAAATATTTCCTACTAGGACCATTCCCGCACAAAAGATAACCATTGGTTAAAACTGAAAAATTAGTTTCTAAATATCTCTAAACCACACAAAAAAAGGCCTTAAAGCGCCACCATTAGTAAGAATTCTATTATTGGACCTTCAGTTTGGCCCTCCACCTAAACTGCGTCGAGTTATTTAAAATATCTAGCAATCTCAGCGACCAAGGGCAATGGCTGGCTTTCCGCCTCTAGCACGCCCCCACAAATCAGTCAGATTTCCTTCTGGAACGCCGGCGCTGCAAGCTGTTTTCGTAACGCCGGATATCTTCGAGGCTCTCCAGCCTAGGCAAGAACAGCCCTTCCAGATCTTTACCTCGGCCGAGAACCATGGCCACACGAACTATGCTCTCGAAGCCGACGTTGCGTCCTGCCTCTAGATTGGACACCGTATTGGTCGCGACGCCCGCAAAGACGCACGACGATCTCGCCCGGCTTGCTGAACCCCAAGTCCAGCGTATTCATGTTCACCTTCGGCCCCTGCACGGTCGCAACTCGTGAGGTCGACGATGACGCCCACCGAAACATAAATCCCATATCTTTGGTGATAAGTAATGAATACGAATTTTGACCAAAATTTTATGGATTTAAATGTAGCGCCAGATGAGCCTGTTGCCGGCCTTAAATCTGCGCCGCCACCCGCGACCCTTGATCAATCGCCCGCTTCGCATCCAGCTCTGCCGCCACATCTGCGCCACCGATCAACCGCACCGACTGCCCCGCCGCCAGCAACCCGTCCTGCAACTCGCGCAGCGGATCCTGACCGGCACAAATCACCACGTTATCCACGGCCAGCAACTGCACCTCACCCTCACCGATGCGCACGTGCAGCCCGGCGTCGTCGATCTTCACGTACTCGACGCTGTTGAGCATCTGCACGCCTTTGTTCTTCAGCCCGGTGCGGTGAATCCAGCCGGTGGTCTTGCCCAGGCCGTCGCCGACTTTGGACGCCTTGCGCTGCAGCAGGTAGACCTGCCGCGCCGGTGCATGCACGACAGGCTCGACCCCGGCCACGCCACCGCGCGCCTCCAACAACGGATCGATCCCCCACTCCTTCCAGAACGCATCGCGATCCTGGCTGGTCGACCCGCCACCCTGATCCACCAGAAACTCGCTGACGTCAAACCCGATCCCACCCGCACCGATTACCGCGACCCGCGGGCCCACCGGTTTACCGCGCAGGATCACGTCGAGGTAGCTCAGCACCATCGGATGGTCGATGCCTTCAATGGCCGGGGTGCGCGGTACGATGCCCGTGGCCAGCAGCACTTCGTCGAAGCCTCCAGCCAGCAACTCGTCAACACCGACGCGGTGGCCCAGACGCACATCGACCCCGGTGGTCTGCAGCTTGCGGTTGAAGTAGCGCAGGGTCTCGTAAAACTCCTCCTTGCCCGGTACACGCTTGGCGACATTGAACTGCCCGCCGATCTCATCGCTGCTGTCGAACAGCACCACGGCATGGCCACGCTGGGCGGCGACCGTGGCGGCGGCAAGACCTGCCGGACCGGCACCGACCACGGCGATTTTCTTTACTCGCGTTACAGGCAGGTAATTGAGTTCGGTCTCGTGGCAGGCGCGCGGGTTGACCAGGCAGCTGGTCAGCTTGCCGCCGAAAGTGTGGTCCAGGCAGGCCTGGTTGCAGCCGATGCAGGTGTTGATCTCATCGCTACGACCTGCTGCGGCTTTGTTGACGAACTCCGGATCGGCGAGGAACGGCCGCGCCATCGACACCATGTCCGCGTCGCCCTCGGCCAGAATCTGCTCGGCGACTTCCGGGGTGTTGATGCGGTTGGTGGTGATCAGCGGGATCTTCACCGCGCCGCGCAGTTTGGCGGTGACCTTGGCGAAGGCCGCGCGCGGCACCTTGGTGGCGATGGTGGGGATGCGCGCCTCATGCCAGCCAATGCCGGTGTTGATGATGGTCGCGCCGGCCTGCTCGACCGCCTGGGCCAGCTGCACCACCTCCTGCCAGCTGCTGCCACCCGCGATCAGGTCGAGCATCGACAGGCGGAAGATGATGATGAAGCGCGCGCCCACCGCCGCCCGCACCTGGCTGACGATTGCCAGTGCCAGGCGCATGCGGTTCTCGTAGCTGCCGCCCCAGCGGTCGGTGCGGTGGTTGGTGTGGGCCACCAGGAACTGATTGATGAAGTAGCCCTCGGAACCCATGATTTCGACGCCGTCATAGCCGGCGCTCTGGGCCAGGGTGGCGCAATTGACGAAGTCGGCGATCTGCTTCTCGATACCGGCGTCGTCCAGCTCGCGCGGCTTGAACGGATTGATCGGCGCCTGGATAGCGCTCGGCGCGACCAGCTTGGGGCTGTAGGCATAGCGCCCGGCATGGAGGATCTGCAGGCAGATCTTGCCGCCGGCCTCGTGCACGGCGTGAGTGACGACGCGGTGTTTTTCGGCCTCTTCAGGGGTGCTCAGTTTGGCTGCACCCGCGTACACCCCACCCTCCTCGTTGGGGCCGATACCGCCGGTGACCATCAGACCGACGCCACCGCGGGCGCGCTCGGCAAAATACGCCGCCATGCGCTCGAAGCCGCCGGGCTTTTCTTCAAGGCCGGTGTGCATCGAGCCCATCAGGCTGCGGTTGCGCAGGGTGGTGAAACCCAGATCGAGGGGGGCAAGCAGGTGCGGGTAACGAGCGGCGGTCATGATCAACTCCAACAGGCGATCTCACGGGATGCGGGCGCCTCGTGGCTGGGGCCCGTCATTGCAATGAGCATGGACAGTAAAGAGCTGAACGTCACGTCACAATGGCTGAAAGTGACAGGATAATGATTTCAATGTGCAAGGCTGTATCCAGCACCCTCAATGACTGATCATCCAAGGCCTGCCCGCAGGCTTGGCCTTCAGTGCATGGGGATTGGCCTTGCTCGGCGCCAGCGGCTTGTTCGGTCCGCAACAGCTGCAACCGGGGGAATGGCGGCGGCTGTCGCGAAACTGGTCGAGGGTCTTGGGTTCGTGGGCGGCACGCTCGTTGATTTCGATACCCTTGCGGGTGTTGCCGGCCAAGGTCGACAGGCCGGGGGCAGTGAGGATCACCCGTGGGCTGTCGAGCGTGCAGACCGGGCACGCGCATGGCTCGTTGCACGCATCCATCTTGCGCAAGGCGGTGAAGTCCCCGCAGGTGGGGCAGTCATATTCATATATCGGCATTTACGGATCCTGATGTGATGGCTGTGCTGCCCCCTTCGCGGGCAAGCCTCGCTCCCACTGAGGTACACCTGTGGGAGCGAGGCTTGCCCGCGAAGGGGCCCGAAAGGTCGGCGTCCGTGCCAACTGAAAAACCTCACTTATCCTGCGCAATCGGCAAATCCACAGTCCCATCGATAAACTTCGTCGGCCCATTCGCATTCGGATTGATATCGAATTTGAAGATGTCCGTGGGCAACCACAAAGTCGCGCAGGCATTGGGAATATCGACGATCCCGCTGATATGCCCCTGCACCGGCGCCGAGCCTAACAACGCATACCCCTGCGCCGGTGAATAACCGAACTTGGTCAGGTAGTTGATGGCATTCAGGCAAGCCTGACGATAAGCGACGTTCACATCCAGATAATGCTGCTGGCCCTGCTCGTCCACCGAGATGCCTTCGAAGATCAGGAAGTTGTTGTAGTTGGGCACGATCGGGCTGGGCTTGAACACCGGGTTCTTGATTCCGTACTTGGCCATGCCGCCCTTGATCAGCTCGACCTTCATGTGGACCCAGCCGGCCATCTCGATGGCGCCGCAAAAGGTGATTTCACCGTCGCCCTGGCTGAAGTGCAAGTCGCCCACCGATAGCCCGGCGCCATTGACGTACACCGGGAAGAACACCTTCGAGCCGCGGGACAGATCCTTGATATCGCAGTTGCCGCCATGCTCGCGCGGCGGCACCGTGCGCGCGCCTTCCAGGGCCGCCTTGTCGCGGGCCTCGCCCTTGAGCTTGCCCATGTGCGCGGTCGGCGCCATCGGCGGGTTGGCCAGCGGCGGCACGCGGGTCGGGTTGGTGTCGATCAGCTCCTGTTCGCGGCGGTTCCATTCAGCGAGCATCACCGGGTCCGGCAGGCAGCCGATCAGCCCAGGGTGGATCAAACCGGCGAACTCTACGCCCGGAATGTGCCGCGAGCTGGTGTACACGCCCTTGAAATCCCAGATGGCCTTCTGCGCCAGCGGAAAGTGGTCGGTCAGGAAACCACCGCCGTTCTGCCGCGAGAAAAACCCGTTGAAGCCCCATTGCGATTCGGCCTTGGGGCCGAGGTCGAGCAGGTCGACCACCAGCAGATCGCCCGGCTCGGCACCGTGCACACCTACAGGACCGGACAGGTAATGCACAGTGGACAGGTCGACATCGCGCACGTCGCTGGCGTCGTCGTTGTTCTTGATCGCCCCGGCGGTCCAGTCGTAAGTTTCGAGGATAAAGTCATCCCCCGGATTGACCCAGCAGGCCATGGGAATGTCCGGGTGCCAGCGGTTGTGCACCTGTTCGTTCTCGGTGACGGGCTGGTCGAGGTCGACTTTGATCAATGTTTCAGTCATGGCATGGCTCCTGAGTGATAAAAAGCGGACCTGTCACACCGACAGGTAACGGCTGATGGTGGCTTCGTCGACGTTGGCGCGGGTTTCCTCGACCACGAAGCGGCCTTTCTCGATGACCAGAAAGCGGTCGGCGATGTCCAGGGTGAACGACAGCACCTGCTCGGAGACCACGATGGTCAGGTCGCGCAGGGTACGAATGTCCTTCAGGGTGCGGGCGATGTCCTTGATGATCGACGGCTGGATGCCCTCGGTGGGCTCATCGAGCAGCAACACCTTGGGATTGGTGGCCAGCGCACGAGCGATCGCCAATTGCTGTTGCTGGCCGCCGGAGAGGTTGCCGCCCTTGCGTCCGCGCATGTCGTAGAGCACCGGGAACAGGTCGTAAAGATCCTGCGGGACCACGCCACGCGCCGACGCCGGCAGGCCGGTCTGGATGTTCTCCAGCACGCTCATGGCCGGGAAGATCATTCGCCCCTGAGGCACATAAGCCATGCCACTGGCGACGCGGGCATGGGTTTCAAGGCCCGACACCTCGACACCATCGACCTGCACCTGGCCGCGCCATTGCGGCAGCACGCCCATCAGGCTCTTGAACAGCGTGGTCTTGCCCATGCCGTTGCGGCCCATGATGGCGACGATTTCCTGCTTGCCGACGTTGAGGTCGAGGTCGTGCAGAATCTGGCTCTGGGCGTAGCCGCAGGACAGTTGCTTGACGTTGAACATGAGCTGCCCCCTGACTTAATGACCTAAATACACTTCGATGACCTTCGGGTTGTTCTGCACCGACTCCATGCTGCCCTCGGCCAGCACCTTGCCCTGATGCAGCACGGTGACCTTGTGGGCGATGCTCTTGACGAACTCCATGTCGTGCTCGATCACCAGCACCGAGCGGCCCTGGCTGATGCGGTTGAGCAGCTCGGCGGTCTGCACCCGCTCGCTCACGCTCATGCCCGCCACCGGCTCGTCGAGCATCAACAGGTCCGGGTCCTGCATCAGCAGCATGCCGATCTCCAGCCACTGCTTCTGGCCGTGGGACAGCAAGCCGGCCTGCTGTTGCAGCAACTCGCTGAGAAAGATCTCGCCCGCCACCTGCTCGACCCGCGCCACCACCTCGCTGGTGCGCTTGAAGAACAGCGCGCCAAGGACCTTGCGCCCGGCCGGATACGACATCTCGAGGTTCTCGAACACCGAGAGGTTTTCGTAGATCGAAGGGTTCTGAAACTTGCGCCCGACCCCAGCGCGGACGATGTCGTACTCGTGCATCCTGGTCAGCTCGCGACCATCGAACTGGATGCTGCCGCTGGTGGCGCGAGTCTTGCCGCAGATCAGATCGAGTACCGTGGTCTTGCCGGCGCCATTGGGGCCGATCACCACCCTTACTTCGTTGCGATCGATATAGAGGTTGAGGTCGTCGACCGCCTTGAAGCCGTCGAACGACACGGTCAGGCCTTCGATGGCCAGCACCGGTTTGTTGCTTTCGAAACCGACTGCCTTCATGGCTGCACCTCCAGGGTTTTCTCGGCGTTCGGGGCCTTGGCCGCAGCGGCCGGCGCGAGCACCTGAGGTGTCTTGGCGTGGCGCCCGCGCCATTTGCGCAACTGGCTGTCCCAGACCCCGGCCAGGCCGTTGGGGAAGTACATGACCACGACGATGAACAAGCCGCCCATCAGGTACAGCCACAGCTCGGGAAAGGATTCTGAGAAGTAGCTCTTGCCGTAGTTGACCAGCAACGCGCCGTACACCGCGCCGAGCAGCGACATGCGCCCACCCACGGCGGCAAAGATGACCATCTCGATGGACGGCACGATGCCCACGAACGACGGCGACATGAAGCCCACCTGCAAGGCGAACATGGCGCCGCCAATGGCCGAGAACGCTGCGGCCACGCAGTACACGAAGACCTTGAAGCTGGCCACGTCATAGCCCGAAAAGCGCACGCGCTCTTCCTTGTCGCGCATGGCCATCAACAACCGGCCCAGCTTGGAGGCGAGGATGAACTTGCCCAGCACGATGCAGCCCAGCAACAGCGCGGCGTTGATGAAGTACAGCGTCAGCTTGGCGGCGTCGCTGGTGATGTCCCAGCCCAGCAGGGTCTTCAGATCGGTGATGCCATTGACCCCACCGGTCAGGCCCTGTTGGCCGACGATCAGCACCGTGAGGATCAACGCAATCGCCTGGGTGACGATCGAGAAGTACACGTCACCGACCCGGCGCTTGAACATCGCCAGGCCGATCACCAGCGCCAGCAGCACCGGCACCACGATCACCGCCACCACCGTGAAGGTGAAGCTGTGAAACGGCACCCACAGCGCCGGCAGTTCGGTGATCTGGTTCCAGTCCATGAAGTCCGGAATGCCCGGCGTGGACTGAATTTTGGTCGCCTCGGGCGTCGACGCCTCCAGCTTGAGGAACATTGCCATGCAGTAACCGCCCAGGCCGAAAAACACGCCCTGGCCGAGGCTGAGAATGCCGCCATAGCCCCAGCACAGCACCAGGCCCACGGCGACGAAAGCGTAGGTCAGGTATTTGCCGACCATGTTCAGCCGAAAGGCATCCAGGCACAGCGGAAACACCAGCAGAATCAGCACCGCCAGGATCAGCAGGCCGAGGGTGCCCTGGCGGCCACCGAGCAATTTGTCGAGCGCATTCATGCAGGGCCTCACTTACGCAACTTGCTGGCGAACAACCCTTGCGGGCGCACCATCAGAATCAACACCACGGCCGACAGGGTCAGCACCTTGGCCATGGAACCGGTCATGAAAAACTCCGAGATCGACTGCGTCTGGGCAATGGCGAAGGCCGAGGCGATGGTGCCGAACAGGCTCGCCGCGCCGCCGAAAACCACGGTCAGGAAGGTGTCGACGATGTACAGCGAACCCGCCGTCGGCCCGGTCGAGCCGATGGTGGTGAACGCCGCACCCGCGACCCCGGCCACCCCGCAGCCGAGGGCGAAAGTCATGCGATCGACCTTCCTGGTGTTGATCCCCACGGCACGGCTCATCACCCGGTTCTGCATGGTGGCGCGCACCTGCAAGCCCCAGCGCGAGCGATACAGCAGCAGGAAAATCAACGCCGTCATCAGCACCGTCAAGACCATGGTGAACACGCCGTTGCGGGGGATATCGATGGCGTCGCTGAGGCTGAACGAGCCCATCAGCCACTCAGGTGGCTCGGCGCTGACTTCGCGGGCGCCGAACACCGAGCGGAACGTCTGCTGCATCATCAACGACAGGCCCCAGGTGGCCAGCAGCGTGTCCAGCGGCCGGTGGTACAGGCGGCTGATCATGATCCACTCCACCAGCCAGCCCACCGCACCGGCCACGATGAACGACAGCGCGATGGCAAAGAAAAAGTAGTACGGCTGCATCGCCGGGAAATACGTGGTGGTCAGGTACGACATCACGTAGGTGGTGTACGCACCGATGGTGAGGAACTCACCGTGGGCCATGTTGATCACGCCCATCTGGCCGAAAATGATCGCCAGCCCCAACGCCATCAACAGCAATACGCAAAACACCGACAGGCCGTTGAAGCCCTGCATGGCGGCGATGGCGCCGAATTGCGATAGCCATTCCATATCTGTGTCTCCGGTGGATCAGTAGCGGCGCTGGCGGGCCTTATGAAGATCTCTTTGTAGGTGCATGGCTTGCCAGCGAAGGCGTCAGTCAGACCGACTTCGCGGGCAAGCCTTGCTCCCACAGGTGTACGGCGATGGACCTACTGACTCTGTAGGAGCATGGCTTGCCAGCGAAGAGGCCAGTGCTGGCGACTTCGCGGGCAAGCCTTGCTCCCACAGGTGTACGGCAATGGACCTGCTGACTCTGTGGGAGCATGGCTTGCCAGCGAAGAGGCCAGTGCTGGCGACTTCGCGGGCAAGCCTTGCTCCCACAGGTGTACGGCGATGGACCTGCTGACTCTGTGGGAGCATGGCTTGCCAGCGAAGAGGCCAGTGCTGGCCGCCGAAAATCAGCGGCCAGACTCAGGCCCTACTGATAGCCCTTGGGAAACGGATTCGGCTCGATCAGCTCCGACTCGTGCACGACCTTGAACTGCCCGTCGGCCTGGACTTCGCCGATGCGCGCCTTGCTCCACAGGTGATGGTTGTCGTGGATCTTCACGTAGCCTTCAGGGGCGTTGGTCATCTCGATGCCAGGGGACGCGGCCACTACCTTGTCGACGTCGAAGCTACCGGCCTTTTCCACCGCCGCTTTCCACAGCCAGGGGCCCAGATAGGCGGCCTGGGTCACGTCGCCGATCACCGAATTGGGCCCGTACTTGGCCTTGAACGCCGCCACGAAGGCCTTGTTGGCGGGGTTGTCGAGGGACTGGAAGTACTTCATCGAGGCATAGAAGCCGACCATGTTCTCGCCGCCGATGCCGAGCAGTTCGTCCTCGGTCACCGACAGCGTCAGCAGGGTCTGTTTGTCCGCCGTTACGCCCGCGGCCTTGAGCTGCTTGTAGAAGGCCACGTTGGAGCCACCGACCACGGCGGCGAACACCACGTCAGGTTTTTTCAGCTTGACCTTGTTGATCAACGAGCCGAACTGAGTGTTGCCCAGCGGGTAGTAGTCTTCGCCCACCACGGTGCCGTGCAGCACGTTTTCGATGTGCTTGCGGGCAATCTTCATCGAGGTGCGCGGCCAGATGTAGTCCGAGCCAATCAGGTAGAAGGTCTTGGCGCCCTTCTCCTTGGCGATCCAGTCGAGGCTGGCGAGGATCTGCTGAGTGGCTTCCTGGCCGGTGTAGATGACGTTCTTCGACTGCTCGAGGCCTTCATAAAAGGTCGGGTAATAGAGCAGGCCGTTCTCTTTTTCGAACACCGGCAGCACCGCCTTGCGCGAGGCCGAGGTCCAGCAGCCGAACACCGTGGCGACCTTGTCGTTGACCAGCAGCTTGCGCGCTTTTTCGGCGAAGGTCGGCCAGTCCGAAGCGCCGTCTTCCTGGATCACCTTGATCTGCCGACCGAGGATGCCGCCCGAGGCGTTGATCTGCTCGATGGCCAGGCGCTCGGCCTGAATCGACCCGGTTTCGGAGATCGCCATGGTGCCGGTGGCCGAGTGCAGTTGGCCGACGGTGACGGTGGTGTCGGTGACCGCCAGCCCCGTGGTGTTGACGTCAGCCGCTTGGGCGAACTGGCCGAATACCGCGGCCGCGATCAGCGACAGGGTCGCTGCGCCTTTGACCAGGCCCGGCGGCAGAAACCGGCGGGTGCCCCTCGTTTTCATCAAGTCCATCTTGCTGCTCCTGTGTGGAAGGGCGTCTGCGTTGTGGCAGCAAGAATGCGGTGGCGGAACTTTTCCCGGTATACGCACCATGACGTAGCGCCGTACGTCATTTGACATAGCGCCAAGCGCCGGGATTTACGGCATTCTCGCGCTCGCATCAGGCACGCGCCCTGCATGCTGATTGCTCGCACCCCGCGCCTCTGGAGCTCAGCCTTGTCCATCCCCGGTACCCAACGCATCGCCAAGATCCGTCGTGACTACAACCGCTGGGTCGCTGACGAGAGCATGGAGGACTACGCCCTGCGCTACGCGCCCTCCTCGTTCCGGCGCTGGAGTGAGGGGCGCATCGTCAACACCGCCTTGAGCTCGGTGTCGTTTCTGGTACTGGAGGCGGTGGGCGGCACCCTGGTAATGGACTATGGCTTCACCAACACCCTGTGGGCGGTGCTGGCGGTGGCGCTGATCATCCTGTTGACCGGCCTGCCGATCAGCTATTACGCAGCCCGCTACGGCGTCGACATGGACCTGCTGACCCGCGGCGCCGGCTTCGGCTACATCGGCTCGACCATCACCTCGCTGATCTACGCCAGCTTCACCTTCCTGTTCTTCGCGCTGGAGGCGGCGATCATGGCGCTGGCCCTGGAGCTGTACTTCCACATCCCGCTGGCCTGGGGCTACGTGTTGTGTTCGGTGATCATCATTCCATTGGCCGCCTATGGCTTCACCCTCATCAGCCGGCTACAGATGTGGTCGCAGCCGTTGTGGCTGGCGTTGCTGATCGTGCCGTACGTATTCGTCATCTACAAAAGCCCGGGCACGCTCAGCGACTTCACCTCATTCGCCGGGCGCCATGGCGAGGCAGGCACCTTCGACCTGCTGCTGTTCGGTGCGGCGTTGAGCGTGGTGCTCTCCCTGGTGACGCAGATCGGCGAGCAGGTCGACTACATTCGCTTTTTGCCGCAGCGCACCGCGCAGAACAACCTGCGCTGGTGGACCGCGCTGCTGCTGGCAGGGCCCGGCTGGATCGTGCCCGGAGCACTGAAGCTGATGGCCGGAGCCTTTCTGGCGTTTTTGGCGATTCAGCATGAAGTGCCGGTGGCCCGCGCCGTCGAGCCTACGCAGATGTACCTGGTGGCCTACAGCTACGTGTTCAACTCGCCGGAATGGGCGCTGGCAGCCATGGCGCTGCTGGTGGTCATCTCTCAGGTCAAGATCAACCTCACCAACGCTTACGCGGGCTCGCTGGCCTGGTCGAACTTCTTCGCGCGCATGACCCACAGCCATCCGGGGCGCGTGGTGTGGCTGGTGTTCAACGTGGTCATCGCGTTGCTGCTGATGGAGATGGGCATCTTCGACGCCATCGGCGAGGTGCTCGGCCTCTACGCTAACATCGCCATTGCCTGGATCGGCGCACTGGTGGCGGATCTGGTGATCAACAAGCCGCTGGGGCTGTCGCCGCCGCACATCGAGTTCAAGCGCGCGCACCTGTACGACGTCAATCCGGTGGGGGTCGGGGCCATGGGCGTGGCCTCCCTGGTGTCGATGCTCGCGCATTTCGGCTGGTTCGGCGCCTTGGCCCAGGCCGCTCCGCCGTTACTGGCGTTGATCACCGCCTTGATCGTGGCGCCGCTGATCGCGTGGGCAACCAAAGGACGCTACTACCTGGCACGGGAAAGCGACCCCGGCCTGCTGTATCCCCTGGGCACTACGGCGACGGTGACCTGCGGCGTGTGCAGCAACCCCTTCGAGCGCCCGGACATGGCCTGGTGCCCGGCGTATGCGTCGCCGATCTGCTCGCTGTGCTGTTCGCTGGAAGTGCGTTGCGGCGACCAGTGCAAACCGCGTTCGCGGCTGTTGATGCAAGTCGAGGATGGCCTGGCGCGGCTGTTGCCCAAGTCCTTCTCGCGCAACCTGCACACCCGCCTGGCCCACTACATGGGCATCCTCGCCGTGCTCATCGCGCTGCTCTCCGGCGCCTTGGCACTGGTGTACACCCAGGTCACCCACAACCTCGCCGAGCACTCCTGGCAAACCCAGCAAACCCTGACCCTGGCCTTCATCAAGGCGTTTCTGGCGCTGTGCGTCTTCGCCGCAGTGCTGGCCTGGTGGGTGGTGCTGACCCGCGAAAGCCGTCACGTGGCCCAGGAAGAATCCGAGCGCCAGACCGCCCTCCTGATGCAGGAAATCGAAGCCCACGAGCAGACCGACCTGGCCCTGCAGCGCGCCAAGGAAGCGTCCGAAGCCGCCAACGCCGCCAAGAGCCGCTACGTCACCGGCCTGTCCCATGAACTGCGCACGCCGCTCAACAGCATTCTCGGCTACACGCAGATTCTGCAGCGCGACGCCAGCACCCCGCCGCGCCAGCAGGAAGCCCTGGCGACTATCCTGCGCAACAGCTCGCACCTGCTGTCGCTGATCGACGGCCTGCTCGACGTGGCCAAGATCGAAGCCGGCAAGCTACGCCTGGAGCCGTCCGAAATCGCCTTCATGGATTTCATCCGCGACCTGGAGCGCCTGTTCGCGCCCGCCGCCCATGACAAGGGCCTGGGTTTCGGTCTGCAGATCATCGGCGAGCTGCCGCTTGTGGTGCGTGGCGACGAGAAACGCGTACGGCAGATCCTCATCAACCTGCTGGGCAACGCGGTGAATTTCACCGACAGCGGCGAAGTCTGCCTGCGAGTCAGCTATCGCCGCCAGACCGCTACTTTCGAGATCATCGACAGTGGCATCGGCATCGCCGAAGACCAGCTGGAGCGGATCTTCCAGCCATTCGAGCGCGGCGAGATCGACCGCCACGACAACGGCGTCGGCCTCGGTCTGACCATCACGCGGATGCTCACGGCCCTGATGGGCGGCGAGATTTCGGTCAGCAGCGTGCCGGGTGCCGGTACGCGTTTCCAGGTGCGGCTGTTTCTATCAGAAGTGCGGGTGCCCAAGGCGATCATCCATGCCGACCACGATCTCATCGGCTATGCCGGGCCACCACGACTGGTGCTGGTGGTGGACGACCATGTCGAGCATCGCCAGGTCATCAGCGGCATGCTCACACCGTTAGGCTTCAACGTCGTCCAGGCCGCCAACGGGCAGGAAGCGATCCGCCAGGTGTCGTTGCTCAAGCCGGACCTGATCCTCATGGACCTGTCCATGCCGCAGATGGACGGTTGGGAAACCAGCCGCCTGATCCGCCGCAACGTGCAATGCCTGGCGCCCATAGTGGTGGTGTCGGCCCACGCCAATGCGCTCGCCGACGAACGTGCCGATCATGACCTGGGGCCTATCGATTACTTGGCCAAACCGGTGCTCCTGCAGCACCTGCTCGACCGCATCGAACACCACCTGCAACTGACCTGGCTGCGGGCTGCACCGGCACTGGCGGCCCCCGTGGCGCCGCACCGGGCGCTGGCCAGGGCGGAGCTGGCGCTGCTGCGCGAGTTGTGCGCCGATGGCGACATGATCGAGCTGCAAGAGCAGCTCGCGAGTATCGAACAACGCTGGCCCGACAGCGCCACCGCAATCGCGCGGTTGCGCACCCTGGCCCGGGGCTTTCGCCTGGATGAACTGAATCGGGTACTCACAGAGAGCATCAATGAACATTCCCGCGAGCGCCTCTAAGGGCACCATCCTGATCGTCGACGATGCGCCGGATAACCTGGCGCTGCTCTCCGACGCGCTGGATGATGCCGGCTACCGGGTGCTGGTGGCGCTGGACGGCACCAGCGCCCTGAGCCGCATCCAGCGCCGCCGCCCGGACCTGATCCTGCTGGACGCGCTGATGCCGGGGCTGGACGGTTTCGACACCTGCCGGCAGATCAAGGCCGATGCCATGAGCGCGGACATCCCGGTGCTGTTCATGACCGCACTGACCGAGAGCGAGCACGTGGTCAAAGGCTTCGAAGCCGGCGCGATCGACTACGTGACCAAGCCCATCGAGTGTAACGAGGTGCTTGCACGGATCGCCTCGCACCTGCGCACCGCGCGCATCCTGCAGTCGGCGACCACGCGCAAGGCAAGCTTCGAGGATGCTTCGGCGCAGCGCTGCCTGGCGACCCGCTTCGCCCTGACCGAGCGGGAAATCGAAGTGCTGCACTGGGTCACCTGCGGCAAGACCAACAAGGACATCGGCGACATCCTCGGCCTCAGCCCGCGCACGGTGAACAAGCACCTGGAACACATCTACATCAAGCTCGGCGTCGAGACCCGCACGGCCGCGACCTCGGTGGCGCTGTCGGCCCTCAACGGCCAATGAGCCTCTACCGGCAGCACCACGAACTTTCGTGGTTTTCCCTACGCAACTTCGTATTAACACGAAGTTGCGTAGGGATCCGGGCGGTGCAGAACCCCGTATAAAAACCGGATCAGCTGCGTTTATGCCTTACGCATCAGCCAGTTAGATAATAGCTTCGCGCCCTGGCACGTCCTTCGCACTGCACCGCTGTAACCCGATCAGCCGCTCTCGGCCATCGATAACAGCGACGCAACAACGGAGATGACGACATGCCAAACGTGGACATTGCTCACTATCAAGACGGCGACTTCCTGGTCAACTACGAAGAAAAGGTCTTCGAGGACGTCAAGGCCGAACCGGGTGAAAAAGCGCTGTTGACGTTCCACACCATTGCCTTCGAAGGTTCCATCGGCCTGGTCAACCTGTTGCAGGCCAAACGCTTGCTGCGCAAGGGCTTCGAAACCAAGATCCTGTTGTATGGCCCAGGCGTGCAACTGGGCGTGCAACGCGGCTTCCCGACCCTGGGCGCCGAGGCCTTTCCGGGGCACCTGGCGGTCAACAACCAGATCAAGGCGTTCATGGCCGAAGGCGGTGAGGTATACGCCTGTCGCTTCGCCTTGCAGGCCCTGTACGGGCAGACCGAAAAAGCCCTGATCGAAGGTATTCGCCCGATCAATCCGCTGGACGTCATGGACCTGCGCCTGCTGATGCGCCGTGAAGGCGCGATGATCATTGATACCTGGACGGCGTAGCTCGACTTGCCGGCCCCTTCGCGGGCAAGCCTTGCTCCCACAGGTGTACCGCTCTGCATCTGCTTGCACTGTGGGAGCAAGGCTTGCCCGCGAAGGGGGCCTCACAGCCGCCATAGATCACAGCACCCGCCACCCATCCAGAGGCCCGTCACCATGCCCATCATCCGCGCCGCCGCCGTCCAGTTCAGCCCCGTGCTGTACTCCCGCGAGGCCACTGTCGCCAAGCTCTGCGCCACCGTGCTCGAACTGGGCCGCGAAGGCGTGCAGTTCGCGGTATTCCCCGAAACCGTGGTGCCCTACTACCCCTATTTCTCCTTCGTGCAGCCGCCCTTCGCCATGGGCAAGCAACACCTCAAGCTGCTCGAACAATCCGTCACCGTGCCCTCGGACGTCACCCGCCAAATCGGCGAGGCGTGCCGCGAAGCCGGGATCGTCGCCTGCATCGGCGTCAACGAGCGCGACGGCGGCACCCTCTATAACGCGCAACTGCTGTTCGACGCCGACGGCAGCCTGATCCAGCACCGGCGCAAGATCACCCCCACCTATCACGAACGCATGGTCTGGGGCCAAGGCGACGGCTCCGGGCTGCGCGCCACCGACAGCGCGGTCGGGCGCATCGGCGCGCTGGCCTGCTGGGAACACTACAACCCGCTGGCCCGCTACGCGCTGATGGCCGACGGCGAGCAGATCCACGCGGCGATGTTCCCCGGCTCCCTGGTGGGGCAGATTTTCGCCGAGCAGATGGAGGTCACCATTCGCCACCACGCCCTGGAAAGCGGTTGCTTTGTGGTCAACGCCACCGCCTGGCTGGATGCCGAGCAGCAGGCGCAAATCATGACCGACACCGGCTGCGCACTGGAGCCGATCAGCGGCGGCTGCTTCACCGCCATCGTCTCCCCGGAAGGCAAGGTGCTCGGCCAGCGCACAGAGGGCGAAGGCGCGGTGATCGCCGACCTGGACTTCGCCTTGATCGACAAACGCAAACGCATGATGGATTCGGTGGGGCACTACAGCCGGCCGGAATTGCTGAGCCTGCTGATCGATCGGCGGGCGACGGCGCATGTGCATGAGCAGCAACAGACTTGCGGGGAGCACAGCCATGAATGACTCGACGATTTTGCGCAAGCTGCAAGGGCCTCTTCGCGGGCAAGCCTTGCTCCCACAGGTGTGCGGCTCGGATTCGGACAGTGCCGTTCACCCTTTGGGACCACAGCTTGCTGGCAAGCTGCAAGGGCCTCTTCGCGGGCAAGCGTTGCTCCCACAAGTGTACGGCTCGGCTTCGGACAGTGCCGTTCACCCTGTGGGACCACAGCTTGCTGGCAAGCTGCAAGGGCCTCTTCGCGGGCAAGCCTTGCTCCCACAAGTGTACGGCTCGGCTTCGGACAGTGCCGTTCACCCTGTGGGAGCACAGCTTGCTGGCGAAGACGTCGGCAAGCACGCCCCGGATCCCAAGCGTACGCCTGTGGGAGCAAGGCTTGCCCGCGAAGGCAGCACCGCCAGTCCCGACCTGCTCGCCGAACTGCAGTGCCACGGTGTGCGCTGGCAAGGCGCCGACGGCCTGGCGCGCAAGGGCGGCGCCGGGCCCTCGGATCACAAGGCCCTGAGCCTGGGCGAGCACACCGCCATGGTGCCGATGCTCAACCGCGCCTCGCTCGACTCGCCCTACTCCGCCGTGCCCGACAGCAGCGGCGCCCAGGCGCTGATCTTTCGCGAGGGCCTGCAAGTTGGCCAGGTGCAGCTGCCCGGCGTGCCGAAGTTCTACGGCCTGAACACCGAGGACGGCATCCCCTACTGGAAGATCGCCACCCTGCACAGCAAGGACGTCCTCGCCACCACCGTCCTGCAACACTGCATCCGCATGAACGAAGCCGCCACCTCGTGCCAGTTCTGCGCCATCGGCCAGTCGCTGGCGAGCGGCAAGACCATCGCTCGCAAGCGCCCCGCACAACTCGCCCAAGTGGCCAAGGCCGCCGTCGAGCTGGACGGCGTCAAGCACATGGTGATGACTACCGGCACGCCGCAGACCAGCGATCGCGGCGCCGCCATCCTCTGTGAATCGGCAGCCGCCGTGACCGCCGTGGTCGACCTGCCGATCCAGGCGCAGTGCGAGCCGCCCGACGACGACGCGTGGTTCCAGCGCCTCAAGGACAGCGGCGTGGTATCTCTGGGCATGCACCTGGAAGCCGTCACCGACGCGGTGCGCCAACGCATCATGCCGGGCAAGGCCGAAGTGCCGCTGGAGCGTTACTTCAGCGCCTTCGACGCCGCCGTGCAGGTGTTCGGCCGCGGCCAGGTGAGCACCTACATCCTCGCCGGCCTGGGCGACAGCGAAGACGCCATCGCGCAGATGAGCGAACGCCTGGCCAGCGTCGGGGTGTATCCCTTCGTGGTGCCCTTCGTGCCCATCGACGGCACCCCCCTGGCACGCCACCCCAAGCCCGACAGCGCCTTCATGCAACGCCTCTACCCGCGCATCGGCGCCAGCCTGCGCAAGCACGGCCTGCACTCGGACAACATCAACGCCGGCTGCGCCAAATGCGGCGCCTGCTCGGCCCTCAAACACCACGAGTAAAGGGAGCGCAATCCATGGCCGAACACGCCTTCGCGCTGGTCGACGGGACCTTCAGCGAATTCCTCGCCGGCGACCTGTTGGTCAAGCCCGCCGATCAACCCTGGGAACGCCAGCACTACTTCAGCCTGCGCCGCGCGGTGTTCAGCGACGAGCAACAATTGCTCGCCCAGGACAAGGACGAAAAGGACTTCCAGGCCATCCCCATCGTCGCCGTGGCGCACCACTGCGGCATGCCCGAGCAGGTCATCGGCGCGGTGCGCATCTACCAGAGCGAACCCGGCGTCTGGTACGGCGGACGCCTGTGCGTCGAGCGCCAGTACCGCCGGCACGCGATGATCGGCAAAGCGCTGGTCAACGAAGCCGTGTCGCGGGCCATCGACCTGGGCTGCCAGACATTCCTGGCCACCGTGCAGCAGGCCAACGAGGGCTATTTCCACAGCCTGCACTGGCACACGCTGAAGACGCTCGACCTGCTCGGCCACCCCCACTGCCTGATGCAGGCGCGGTTGGAGCGCTACCCGTTCATGGCCCGGCAAACCTCACTGCTGCGCAAAAAGGCCGCTGCTCATGACTAGTCCGCAAGCGGCCTTGACAGCCCTGCTCGACCGCCTGCGCAACACCCCGGCGATGCAGTCGAAACTGGCGATCCAGCAACCGGCCAGCGCCCTGGCGCCGCATGGCCAGAGCTGCGACGACCTGTATGCCCTGCCCGGCGACGACACCGCGGCGATTCGTTGCGGCGATCAGTACCAGTTGCTGGCGATCGAAGGCATGATCCCGGCGTTCGTCGAGCAGGCGCCCTGGTTCGCCGGCTGGTCGGCGGTGATGGCCAACGTCAGCGACATCACTGCCATGGGCGGCCGCGCGACCGCGGTGGTCAACGCCTATTGGCACCACGACGTGACCGCCGCCGAGCAGGTGCTGGGTGGTATCCGCGCCGCCTGCGAGGCCTATGGTCTGATCCTCGCGGGCGGCCACACCAGCCAGGCTGCGGGCAACCCGGCGGCGCTGGCCGTGGCGGTCAGCGGCTGGGCGCGCAATCTGCTCTCGACCCTGCACGTGGCGCCAGGACAGATCATCGCCATGGCGGTCGACCTCGATGGTCGCTGGCACGGCGACGCGCCGTACTGGAAGGCCTTCGAGAACGTCGCCCCACAGCGCTTGCGTGACAAGCTCGAAGTCATCCCGCGGCTGGCCGAAGCCGGGCTGCTGCACGCCGCCAAGGACATCAGCAACGCCGGCATCCTCGGCACCCTGCTGATGCTGCTCGAACCCAAGGGCTGCGGTGCGCTGATCGATCTGGCGGCCCTGCCGCAACCGGCCGATACGCCGCTGGAACGCTGGCTGCAGGTGTTCCCCAGCTACGGCTTTGTGCTGACCCTCGACCCAGAGGACCTGGCCACGGTGGCCGCCGCGTTCGCCTTCGAGGGCCTGCACTGCGCGCGCATCGGCGAGGTCGATGACAGCGCGCGGTTGCAGGTCCGCCAGGGCCCGGCACAGGCGGACTTCTGGGACCTGTCGCGCCAGCCGTTCACGGGGTTCCACTACCCGCAATTCAGCCATGAGGCGCGCCCCGCCTTGATCCACAAGGAGCACTGACATGCCCGCCGTCAACGTTCGTCTGCGCTGGCCCGATGGCCAGGAAAGCAACGTCTATTCACCCTCCACCACCATTTTCGAGCACCTCGAGGCGGGGCAGTCCTATCGCCTGGCGGAGTTCCTGCGCCGCGCTGAAACCGGCCTCAATGCGGCCTCGGAACGGGTCAAGCAGGTCAAGGGGTTCTATTGCAGTTCGGCCATGGACAGCCTTGGCGGCATCCGCATGACCGCCCGCAAATTCAACGATCCGCAGGCGCAGGTCGAGGTGCTGGAGATCCGTGAGCAGGGCAGCGGCAAGGTTCACTACTCAGGCTTCGGCGAGATCTGAATTTTGTACTGAGTTCACTGGCCTCTTCGCGGGCAAGCCTTGCTCCCACAAGTGCACGGATATGAATTTTGTACTGAATTCACTGGCCTCTTCGCGCAGATCCATCGCCGTACACCTGTGGGAGCAAAGCTTGCTCGCGAAGAGGCCATCAGCATCGCTGCATCATTCTGCCCCGAACACCCTTACAGGAGCACCCACCATGACCCACTACAGCGCCATCATCGTCGGCGGCGGCCAGGCCGGTCTGTCCGCCAGCTACTACCTGCAGCAACAGGACATCGACCACCTGGTGCTCGAAAAGCACAGCCTCACCCACACCTGGCGCAATCAACGCTGGGACGCCTTTTGCCTGGTCACACCGAACTGGCAGTGCGCCTTGCCCGGCTATCCCTATGCCGGCGACGATCCCCACGGCTTCATGAAAAAAGACCAGATCATCGCCTACCTGGATGGCTTCATCGCCGCAGTCAATGCCCCGGTGCGCGAAGGCTGCGCGGTCCGGCGCCTGGTCACGCGGCCCGAAGGCGGCTACGCATTGAGCACCTCCCTGGGCGAATTCACTGCCGATCAGGTGATCATCGCCAGCGGCGGCTATCACACGCCGATCATCCCGCGCCTGGCCGAACGCCTGCCCGCCGAAATCACCCAACTGCACTCCGAACAATACCGCAGCCCGCAAGCGCTGCCCCCCGGTCACGTGCTGGTGGTGGGCTCGGGGCAGTCCGGTGCGCAGATCGCCGAAGACCTGCACCTGGCCGGGCGCAAGGTGTTCCTGGCCGTGGGCGATGCACCCCGCTGCGCGCGCTTTCACCGCGGCCGTGACGTGGTCGATTGGCTGGCCGACATGGGTTACTACGATATCGGCGTCGACACCCACCCGCTGCGCGAAGGCGTGCGCGACAACACCAATCACTATGTGACCGGCCGCGATGGCGGGCGCGATATCGACTTGCGGCGCTTCGCCAAAGAAGGCATGCAACTGTTCGGGCGCCTCGACAGCCTGCAGGGCACCACGCTGCAATTTGCGGCCGATCTGGCCGGCAAGCTCGACGCCGCAGATGCCGTCTATACCCGCATCAACGCCAGCATCGACAAGTACATCGCCGAGCAGGGCATCGAGGCACCGCCCGGCACCCCCTACACGCCGCTGTGGGTACCTGAACACGAAACCACCGAGCTGGACCTGGCCGGCAGCGGCATCACCAGCATTATCTGGTGCATCGGTTTCCAGCCGGATTTCAGCTGGGTCGATGTGCCGGTGTTCAACGGCCGCAGCTACCCGGGGCACCGCCGTGGCGTGACGGCGCAGCAGGGTCTGTATTTTCTTGGCCTGCCCTGGCTGCATACCTGGGGCTCCGGGCGTTTTTCCGGTATCGCCCGGGATGCGCAGTATGTGGTGGAGCAACTGGCGGCGGTGCGCACCACACCGTGAAGATGAAGCTCGGATGAAAGGAAGATCGAGGCGTTAAACCGCCACAGGCGAGGTTCGTCTGTCTCTAGGCAATCGCTGCCCTATTCGATCATTTCTGGAGATCCCCTATGTTTCGCCCTGCCGTCGCAATTGCCGCATTGACCCTGTCCAGCCTTGCCTGGGCGGGCGAGCCCTGCTCGGTCAACATTCATGGTACCGATCAGATGACCTACGACCTCACCACCATCAAGGTGCCGACCCGTTGCAAGACGTTCACGGTGACGCTGCAGCATCCGGGCGACATGCCCAAGAACGTCATGGGGCATAACTGGGTGCTGACCAAGGAGGCGGACATGCAAGCGGTGACCGAGGCCGGCGCCAAGGCTGGTGAGGCGGATGACTATATAGAGAAGGACGACCCACACGTGCTGGCCCATACCAGGCTGATTGGCGGTGGCGAGGAAGATGCGGTGACGCTGGATGTGGCGGCATTGAAGAAGGCGGGTGGACCTTACGTGTTCTTCTGCTCGTATCCGTTTCATTCGACCATGATGAAAGGGACATTGATGCTGGGTGGTTGAATCCTCAACCCCTCTCCTTGTAGCAAGGGGGTTTGCCCCCTCGCTACACGGGAATATCTACTTCAACTGCACCACCTCACTCCCTCCATCCGCCTTGATCTGCGCCGGTGTAAACGGCAACGACCGCCACGCCTGTGCCGAGAACAGCTGCGTCTGGTCCTTGAAGTGCTTCGACGCCGGATCGCTGGACTGGGAAAACGCCAGCAGCCCTTGGGCCACCGGGCCGGCCTGATCGAAGCTGACCAGCTGGATATAGCTGCTGCCGCCATCGACGTCGAAACGGTACCCATCCGGCTCGGTGGTAATGGCGTTGTAGATCCCCAGCTTGCCGTCGCCACCCGGGATGGCAATGCGCTGCTCGCCACGGCGCACGGTCTGCAACTCACCCCATCGGGTCTCGGCCGGTACGCCCATGGCCGAGACCTGCGCCTGGGCATCGGTCATGCTCTGCGCCAGCTGCCTGGCGACATCGGCGCGCTCCCAGGCGATACCGCGCGGGGTGTGAATCGGGTCGCTGGCCGTGAACGGTTGGCGCCAGGGTTCCCGGCCTTTCTGCAGGGCCGCCATGGTCAGCTGGAAATACACCAGGCCCAGGCCACTGTCGACCTGCGCGCGGCGGTCCCAACGGCTCAACGCCGTGCAGGCGGGCCGCAGCGTCACTCCGTGCTGGGCCTTGCAGAACGCCAGAATGTCATCCAGCGCCAGATCGGCCATGTGCACTTGATTGCCCTTCACCAGCCCAGCCAGAAACGCTCCCGACAGCGGCCCGTTGCCGTGCTGCTGCAACTGGGTCAGGGCAAAGCGTGCCCGCAGGCCCAGGGGCCGATCGCTGCGGCTGATCAGCGGCGAGAAGCCCACCAGCGGCGCGCCAGGCTGGGTCATCCAGGCGCTGTCATTGGAGTTCTGCAGCACATCGGTGCGCAGCAGCTGCGGCAAATGTCGGGCCGCGACGATGCCCTTTTGGCTGGCGCCCGGATCATCCTGCCAATTGCATTCGCTGCGGCTGCCATCGAGCCCCGGCAGGCCGGCCTTCACCAGTTCGGGATCGGCGCACTGGGCCAGCTGCGCAGTAGGCACGTTGGGGATCACCGAGGCATTCATGTACAGCGCATCGCCCTGATCGTCGACCGCCAGGGTGTTGACCCACGGTATGCCCTGGATCGAGGCGACCACCTGCTGCAGTTCCTTGACGCTGTGGGCGCGGTTCATCGCATCCCATTGCGTGAGGATCCGGTCGTTACCAAGGTTGACGTCCTGCAGCGCGTAGGCGCGCTGCCGATCCCATGGCAGCAGGCCGGGGATGGTCACCAACGGGCCGAAGCGCGACGTGTACAGATCGTGACTGACCGTCACCACCTTGCCATCGGCCTCGCGCACCTGCACCTGGATGCTGCGTTTTGTCAGCGCCTCGCGTTGGCCATCGACGCTGTAGCTGAGTGCGTCCTGAGGGTCCAGCTTGAGGCGATGCAAGGTGAAGTGGCTGGACTGATCGACCGTGTGGGTCCAGGCCATGTGCTGATTGAAACCGATGTTCACCAGCGGCAAGCCCGGCAGCGCGGCGCCCATTACATCCAGCCGGCCCGGCAGGGTCAGGTGCATCTGGTAAAAGCGCAGGCCGCCCGTCCAGGGAAAATGCGGATTGCCCAGCAGCAGGCCCTTGCCGTTGTCGCTGCGCGCGCCGCCCACGGCGATGGCGTTGCTGCCGTGGGTGGCGGCAAAGGCGTTGAGCTCAGCCAGATTGCGCGCGGCCAAGCGGCTATCTGCCGAACGCGGCAAAAATGCCGACGGCTGGGCGGCTGGTGGCGTCGCGCCGACCAGCGCGGTGGCAAAGCGGCCTGCCCCGCCCTCGACCAACAGGCGTCGCGCCAGGCGTACCACGTCTTCGGTCTGTAGCGGGCGCAGCCAGCCGGCGTTGCGACATAGCGCCGGCTGCTGGGCGACTGGCGTCTGCGCCAGGTAGCGATTGAAACCGGCGACATAGCCACTGATGCGCTGTTGCATGGCCGCCGGCTGCGCGCGCCAGAAGGCCCGCACCTGTTCGTCGCTGTTGAGCCAGTGGAAAAAGATATCCGAGGTCAGGTTATCGAGCCCGGTGGATGAGCGGCCGGCGCGGCCAATCACGCGTGACCGCTGACCACTGACGGTCAGTACCTCATCCGCCAGCAGGCACAGGTTGTCCCGCGCGTAGGCATAGCCGATGCCGTAGCCCAGGCCTTGCTCATCATCGGCCTCGACATGGGGTACGCCCAGGGCAGACCAGCTGATGCGCGCAGTGCTCGGCGCATCGGCCGCAACGGCGGACACCGCCAGCAGCCAGCCGCCCAGGCAAGCCACGACACTATGGGAAATCGGGTACACAGCGGCTCCTTGGAGTGAATCGACAGTCGTTGCAGAACAGACGCATGGCCGACCCAGGAATTTAGTGCTGAGGATTACCCGCGCAGCCGCGCTGCCACGAAAGATTAAAAAATATTTAAATCGGTGCCATATGACCCGCGTCTTTACTGGGCTGCGGTCATGATTTGTGACAAATATCGCACCCTTTTAGAGCAAAAAACCTCGTAGATAGAATCAATTCTCATTTGACAATGATAATCATCAAACTTATTGTCCACGCCGTCAAAAGGAAACAACCCCTCTGTCAACCTCGCCCGCTTAGGTATCCCCATGCAGGAATCAGGCACCACAGACCTCCACCTCAATGGATTTCCGTCCCTTCTCCAGACGCTGATCACCCACCGCGCCGGCTTGATCAAGGCAGCCGCCAGAATCACAGGTTGTTACAGTCGTGCCGAAGATGTCGTCCAGGATGCCTACCTGCGGGTCTCGGGCATGCAGGTCGATACACTGCCCTTCAATGCACGGCTCAACTACATGTTCCGCATCGTGCGCAATCTGGCGATCGACCACTATCGCAAGCAGTCGATGGAGCAGAAGTACTTCGTCAGCGATGACAACGATTTGAACGCGGCGCCGCAACTGGCCAATCCGGAATCGATCAACGTCGATCGCCAGACCCTGGGCAGCGTCAACGATGCGCTGCTGCAACTGCCGGAGCGCACGCGCTATGCCTTCATCATGTATCGCGTGCACGGCAAGCAGCAGAAGGACATCGCGGCGGAGTTGGGGGTATCGCCGACCCTGGTGAACTTCATGATTCGCGACGCGCTGGTGCACTGCAAGAATTCGCTGGGCGCTCAGTTGCATTGAGCTGACACTCTTTGCAGGGGCGTGGCCTTTTCGGCGCCAGACGCGCCCCGCCCCCCTGACTACAAACCTTCTCCACTACGCTCTATGCTGATGGCACCTAGACATCGGCCCGCATTGATGCGCTACACTAGGCCCCGTGATCAATTCTTATCCGCATCGAACGATCTTCACAGCAGCGCCCAAGGCTGCTGCATGACATGCCCAGCTCAGCCCGACCGGTAGCCCGTGATGTCCAGCCCCAGCGCCCCTGATTCATCCAGCTCGCGCCTCAGTGATGAAGCGGCGCATTGGTGCATGCGCTTGCATGAAGACGACTTTACCCAAGAAGAACGCGCGCAGCTCGACGCCTGGCTCGAGCGCGATCCGGCCCATCAGCGCGAGTTCGACGCGATGATGGAAATCTGGGCCCTCAGCGCCTACCTGCCCACACCCGCGCCCCCCGCACCAGTTGCCAAACGTCGCTCCCGGCGCCCGCTGCTGGCCGCGGCGCTGCTGGTACTGGGTTTGCCGCTCGCAGGGTTTATCGGCTGGCAGCAAAGCTGGATCCCCAGCAGCTACCAGCGCTATCAAAGCGATGCAAGCGTGCGCAGCGTCACCCTGCCCGACGGTTCCAAGGTGCAGCTCAACCTCGCCACGCGCCTGTCGTTCGCCAACTTCAAGGACCACCGCAGCGTGACCTTGAGCCAGGGCGAGGCGTATTTCGAGGTCAGCCACGACGCCCGCCACCCGTTCATTGTCAACGCCGGGCGCGGCCAGATCCGCGTGACCGGCACGCACTTCAACGTCTGGACCTATCAGGATCAAGTGGTGGTGACCCTCACCGAAGGCTCGGTCAAGGTCATCAACGACCGCAGCCGCCCCGACCAGGTCGCCTACCTGACGCCGGGAATGCAAGCCCGCTACGACGCGCAAAGCAGCCTGGCGCAAGTCAGCCTCGCCTCCCCGACCACCGCCCTGGCCTGGCGCGACGGCAAGCTGATCCTCGACGACCTGAGCCTGAGCGACGCTCTGCCAATGATCAATGCCTACCTAAAGTCGCCGATCCGCGTGGCGGATCGCAACACGGCGCAGCTGCGCATCGGCGGCATCTACAACACCGGCGAGATCGCCGGGCTGGTGCAGAATCTGCCCAAGGTGTTGCCAGTGCTGTTGAGTCGCAACGATGACGGCGACACCGTGATCCGCAGCAAACCGCGCTACGCGCCCTGATCGTCGGCCAGTGCCTCGGCCTGCCACTTGTGCATGCGCACGCGGCAGTGCTTCATGGCATTGACGATATGCTTTTCGACCATGTGCCTGGAGACGTTGAGCCGCGCGGATATTTCCGGGTGCGACAGGCCTTCGAGCTTGCGCAGCAGGAAGCACTGGCGACAGGGCTCGCTGAGTTCGGCCAGGGCCCGCTGCAGCAGATCGAGATTCTCGTCATGCACCGAGCGGGTGTAGCTAGGTGCCTGAAAGAAGCGCTCGTCACGATCGAGGATATCCAGTGACTCACTGCGGCGCACACGGTTGCGCCGGTGACCGTCGACGATCAGGTTGATGGCAGTGCGATAGAGGAACGCCCGCGGATGAGTGACTTGCGCGTCTTCGCGCAGTTCCAGGACCCGCACATAGGCGTCGTGGGCGACATCCTCGGCGGCGTGACGACTGCCCATGCGGGCGCTCAGATAGCCCACCAGCTCGCGGTAATAGTGTTCGAACAGCAGGCCTGGGGCAGACATCGACAAAGCCTTCCTTGCAAGTGAGATCCTGGGAGAAACGCCATGCAGGCTAAATGATAGCTTGCAAGGAATCTAAATTATAATAATTCTCATCAAGTTTAAAGCTGCCGTTACATCTTTGCCGGAATCGACCCCCTCGTGCGTCTAAATTTCCCAGCACTGCTCTCGTCTACTCGACAGCCTCGCGCGCTGCTCCGAGTAGACGGCGTTACCCTCCACCGGCCGGAACCCTGCATGACTTCCCCTCGCCTGACTCGCCGTGTCGTCACCGTCTTACTGTGCCTGATCCCCGTGGCCGCGCTGGCGGCCTGGCGGCTGCTGCCCGAAGAGGCCGCGCAACGGCCTTTCGTCAGCGTCACCCGCGGTAATATCGAATCCAGCGTCACTGCCCTGGGCACCCTGCAGCCGCGCCAATATGTGGATGTGGGCGCCCAAGCCTCGGGGCAGATCCGCAACCTGCATGTCGAGGTCGGCGACACGGTCAAGCAAGGCCAGTTGCTGGTCGAGATCGACCCTTCCACTCAGCAAGCCACCCTGGATGCCGGCCGCTACGCCATCGACACCCTCAAGGCCCAGGTCAAGCAGCAACGCGCCGAGCACCTGCTGGCCGAACAACAACTGCGCCGTCAGCAACGCATGGTCAGCGATGGCGCGACCCGCGACGAAGACGTGCAGACCGCTCAGGCCAAGGTGCTGACCACTCAGGCGCAGATCGACATGTTCCAGGCGCAGATTCTCCAGGCCCAGGCCAACCTGCGCAGCGCGGAGGCCGAACTCGGCTACACGCGCATCTATGCGCCCATGAGCGGCACCGTGGTCGCTGTCGATGCGCGTGAAGGCCAGACCCTCAACGCCCAGCAGCGCACGCCGCTGATACTGCGCATCGCCAGGCTGTCGCCGATGACCGTGTGGGCTGAGGTGTCGGAGGCCGATATCGGCCAGGTCAAGGCCGGCATGCAGGCCTACTTCACCACCTTGAGTGGCGGCGGGCGGCGCTGGACCAGCACCGTGCGGCAGATCCTGCCTATCCCGCCCAAACCCCTCGACCAGTTGAGCCAGGGCGGTGGCAGCCCGGTCGCCGCCGCGGGCAACTCCAGCAGCGGGGGGAGCAGCGGCGGCGGCCGCGTGGTGCTCTACACTGTGCTGCTGGACGTGGACAACACCGACAACGCGCTGATGGCGGACATGACCGCTCAGGTATTTTTCGTCAACGCCAGCGCGCAAAACGTGCTGACCGCCCCCATCGCCGCCTTCGAAGGGCCGGGCAATAGCGAGGGCAAGCAACAGGTGCAAGTGCTCGCCGCCAACGGCCAGGTCGAGCGCCGCCAGGTGCACACCGGCATAAGCGACCGCCTGCGCATCCAGATCCTCGACGGCTTGGCCGAGGGTGACAAATTGCTGGTCAACCCTGCCGGCAGCGGTGGCTGAATGAACACGCCCCTGATCGAACTGCGCGGCATCCGCAAATCCTATGGCGGCGGCGACAGCCCGCAGGTCGATGTGCTGCGCGGCATCGACCTGGCCATCCATGCCGGCGAATTCATCGCCGTCGTCGGCACCTCGGGCTCGGGCAAATCGACGCTGATGAACATTCTCGGCTGCCTCGACCGGCCCAGCGCCGGAGAGTACCGTTTTGCCGGCGAAGACGTCGCCGGCTTCAATAACGACGAACTGGCCTGGCTGCGCCGCGAGGCGTTCGGCTTCGTGTTTCAGGGCTACCACCTGATTCCCTCGGCCTCGGCCCAGGAAAACGTCGAGATGCCCGCCATCTACGCCGGTACCCCCCGCCGGCCCGCGCGCCGCACGCGCCACCGCGCTGCTGCAACGCCTGGGCCTGGGCGAGCGCACCGGCAACCGTCCGCGGCAGTTGTCCGGCGGCCAGCAACAACGCGTGTCGATCGCCCGCGCCTTGATGAACGGCGGTCACATCATCCTCGCCGACGAGCCCACCGGCGCCCTCGACAGCCACAGCGGCGCCGAAGTGATGAACCTGCTCGACGAGCTCGCAGGCCTTGGCCACGTGGTGATATTGATTACCCACGACCGCGACGTCGCCGCCCGCGCCCAGCGCATCATCGAGGTCCGCGATGGCCAGGTGATCAGCGACAGTGGCGCCAGCCACACTGACCAGCCGCCGCCGGCCGGCGCACTGCAGGCCACCGATCTGCGCCAACGCCTGAGCGGCGCCAACAGCGACCACGGCGACTGGCTCGGTGAAACCCGTGACGCCCTGCATGCCGCCTGGCGAGTGATGTGGAGCAACCGCATGCGCACCGCGCTGACGCTGCTGGGGATCATCATCGGCGTGGCGTCGGTCGTGGTGATGCTGGCAGTCGGCGAAGGCAGCAAGCGCCAGGTAATGGCGCAGATGGGTGCGTTCGGCTCCAACATCATCTACATGAACGGCGCACCGCCGACGCCCCGCGCCCCGCCCGGCAATATCCGCCTCAGCGACATCTCTGCGCTGGCCGAACTGCCCCAGGTGAAGAACATCATGCCGGCCATGATCGTGTCAGCGCAGGTGCGCTACGGCAACCGTGACATGAATTCGACCATCGGCGGTTACAACCCGCAGTTCCCGACCTTGCTGAACTGGCCGGTGACCGAAGGCAATTTCTTCACCAACGCCGACATGGCCACCGCTGCCGCCGTGGCGGTGATCGGTTCAGAGGTGCGCAAGAAGCTGTTCATCGATGGCCAGGACCCGATCGGCCAATACATCCTGATCGAGAACGTGCCGTTCCAGGTTATCGGCGTGCTGGCCAGCAAAGGCTCCAGCGGCGCCAACCAGCGCAACGATCTGCGCATCGCCATCCCCTACTCGGCCGCGAGCATCCGCCTGGCCGGCACCGAATACCCCGAGTACGTGATCATCGGCGCCGCCGACAGCACCCTGGTCAATGAAGCCGAGCAGGCGATCCGCAACCTCATGCTGCGCCTGCACAACGGCGTGCACGACTTCGAGATCGACAACAGCGCGGCGATGATCCAGGCCGAGGCGCGCACTCGCAACGGCCTGTCGCTGATGCTTGGCGCCATCGCGGCGATCTCGTTGCTGGTGGGGGGGATCGGGGTGATGAACGTGATGCTCATGACCGTGCGCGAGCGCACCCGCGAGATCGGCATTCGTATCGCCACCGGGGCGCGCCAGCGCGACATCCTGCGCCAGTTCCTGACCGAAGCCGTGGTGCTGTCGCTGGTCGGCGGGGTCATCGGCGTTGGCCTGGCGCTGCTGATCGGCGGGGCCCTGACGCTGGGCAATATCGCGGTCGTGTTTTCCGCGATGGCCATCCTCGGCGCCTTTGCCTGCTCGGTCGCCACCGGGGTGATCTTCGGCTTCATGCCCGCCCGCAAAGCCGCCCGCCTCGATCCTGTCGCCGCCCTGACCAGTGAATGACCATGACTAAAGCTCCGTTGCTTCCTCTTCTAGTGTTGGTCGGCGCGTGCAGCCAGACGCCGACGCGGCTCGACAGCGACATTGCCACACCGCCGAGCTGGCAGAGCCCGGCGCGCGAGTGCGCCAGGGCGGCTGACAGCACGCCTGCGAACGCGCGCCAGCCCTGCGCCCGCAGCACCAGCGCCGCCAGCCCGCAGGCATCAGGCCGCCCCGAAACACAGCCCGGCCAGTCGGCAGACAACCGGCAATGGTGGACGCGTTTCGGCAGCCCGCAGCTGGTGCAGTTGATCGATCAGGCACGCTTGGGCAGCTACGACCTCAAGGCCGCCATGGCGCGGGTGCATCAGGCCCGCGCCGCAGTGCGTATCGCCGGCGGTACCTTGCTGCCCACGGTCGAGGGCGGTGCCGATGCCTACCGTCAGCGGCTGCTCAGGGGCCAGGGTTACAGCGAGCAGGACGCCTCGAGCAGCACGCGCACTTATCAGTATTTCGACACGACCCTGAGCGCCAGCTATGAGGTTGACTTCTGGGGCGGCAACGCTGCCGCTCGTGACAGCGCGCGGTTTGCTCTGCAGGCGAGCGCGTTCGATCGCGACACTCTGGAGCTGAGTCTGCTGGGCAGCGTCGCCGATACGTATGTCACCGCCCTCGCCGCCCGCGAGCAGGCACGCATCGCCGCGCTCAACCTGCACAACGCCGATGACCTGCTCAAGCTGGTGCGCAGTCGTTATCAGGCCGGTTCCGCGACTGCGCTGGAGCTGGCGCAGCAGCAGAGTCTGGTCGCCAATCAACAGCGCCAGTTGCCGCTGTATCAGCAACAGGCTGGCGATGCGTTGATCACCTTGGCGACCTTGCTCGGCTTGCCAGTCCAGCAGTTGCAGTTGAGCGAGCAAGGGTTCGAGCAACTGCAAGGCCCGAGTATCGACGCCGGCGTGCCCAGCCAGTTGCTGCGCCGCCGCCCGGACATCGCCAGCGCCGAGGCACGGTTGGCCGCTGCGCAGGCGGATGTCGCCGTCGCCCGCGCCGCGCTGTTCCCTAAACTGACCCTTACGGCGAGCCTTGCCACCGGCGACCGCCAGGCCATGGATCTGCTGCGCAATCCCGCGCTCAACCTCGGTGCAGGGCTGACGGCGCCGATCTTCAACAACGGCCGATTGCGCGCAGGGCGGGACCAGGCCGTCGCGCGTCAGGATGAACTGCTCGAAGCCTATCGCGGCGTGTTGATCACCAGCTTTGGTGAAGTCGAAAAGGCGCTGAACAGCATCGATGGTCTGGATCGCCAGACACGTTGGCAGGCAGAGGAACTTGACCAGGCACAGCGCGCCCTCGACTTGGCCCAGAGCCGTTATCGAGCAGGCGCCGAAGACCTGCTCACCGTGCTGGATGCACAACGCAGTCTGTATGGTGCGCAGGCTGAGCGAGTGCAGTTGCGTCAGCAGCGGTTGCAGGCCAGCGTGGCGCTGTACAAGGCGCTGGGGGGAGGCTGGGATGATCAGTCGGTGGCAACGACCAGGGCGGATTAGGCTACGGGGAGCGGCTCGGGTTTGCGGTTTGGGTAAGGATCAGAGACATGATCGGGGGGCGGAAAAGCTCAACGGCTCAACAGCAGTAAAGCGCGACAGCTTGAAAGCGGGTTTGCGGCGACGCGGATTTTTGTGTATGGCCCTGCTTGCTCTGGGTCTGTGTGGCGAGCCCTTTCGTTTGGCCCCTCGCTGAGGCTCGGGGTACCCGCACTCCGACGCACTGAAGCTGGGTCCGCCGCACAAGCGCCATCCATGGCGCAGCACGGCTCCCCCGACATCCTGTCCGGGGCCCCAGCTTCAGCACGCCGGAGTGCGGCCTGCTCGAGGGGCTCGCCACACAGCCCCGGAGCAAGCAGGACCAAACGAGATCTGAAGAGCAAAAGCGTTCAAGCTTTTTGAGCTGTTGGCTTCAAAGATCGTGCAGGCGCTGCCTGCTGGAAAATAGAAAAGCCTCAGAGCCAACAGCTCTCCATTTCAACATTCACCGCAATTCTCGACGTTCTGCTTTCGAATCGGCCTTGGGGGTGCCGCCCGTTTCCAGCAGGCCGTGCGCAGGTGCCTGAAAACAGGGGCCCCCGACAGGATGTCGGGGGAGCCGCACTGCGCCATGGATGGCGCGTGTGCGGCGTACCCTGTTCTCAGCACCTGCGCACGGGCACCCCGAGCCTTGGCGAGGGGCCAAATGGTGGGCGGCACCCCCAAGGCCGATTCGAAAGCAGAACGTGCACCAATCGAAAAAACACCTAGGCCTCCGATCTTGATTTGAGCACGAGCACGAGCACGAGCACGAACCCGAACCGCAACCGCAGCTCACTACCCTGGCCTCATAGATGATCCTTGCTCGGCCCTGCTGCCAGATAACGACCGTACCAGGGCCGACGCGGCACCCGTCCAGACAACCGCTCTGCCTCTTCATCAGCGCTGAAAATCATCTGCAATGCCAGCTTCATGGTCTCGACATCCAACTGATCGCTACCGCCACCATTACCCATCCCCCAGGCCCCACACCCCTCCCTGGAAGGCCCCAGCCACGGCTCGGCCACCCGCACCCATGGCCCCGGAGCAAACCACGGAATCCCGTTCACGGTCTTGTGCCGCACCTCGCCGGGATGCGCCTGCTGATGGGCCAGAAACCAGTCATCCAGACGATCATCGATCCAGCCGTGAAACGCCCAGAACACCGGGTTCACATGGGACGAAAACGGGTCGCCGAGAAAATCGTTATCCGCGCCAAACCAGCGCTCGGCGAAATCATCGGGCCGCCGCGCATACACCATCGGATACCCCGAATCCGGATCACGCCCCAGCGCCGCCCAGCGCATGTGCAGCCAGTCATGAATCCCCAGCTCGATACGCGATCCCAGCTCGCCCAGGCACAAGGTACTGAGGTATTGCGGGTCGTGCAGTTGCGCCTCCCATAGCTGAAAGTTCGCGTACAGCCCATCGGCGCTTTTGATGTAGTACAGCCACTGATTGAAATGCTCATCGTCTTCGGCCACCCAACTGGGCGGCACGCTATAGCCGTTGCGATTACTCAGATAATCGACAAAGGCCGGAACCCCCTGACCAATGGCCGGACGCGGCGGCGGGATGCTCGTCCATGAACGCAAATCCTGCACCTGCCGCACGCCATGCAGCATGTGCCGGTGCATGAACAAAAAGTCCTCACCCGAGCCATTGCGATGCCGATCATGGCCACGCGCATTGCGCTCTTTGCCCGGCACCCCGACCTGCCAGCCCAAAGCGCGAATGGACTGGCGTCTTGAGGCGTCGATACGGTGCCAGCGATCGCGGCTGGCATGCCACAGCTGGTGAAAATAACGGCGCTCGGGGGAGATCAGATCCTCATGCAACGCAGGCACATACGCCAAGCGCTCACGGGCCTGAACGAAGTGGCGGCGTACCACCACAAACCGCGCGCGCGGTCCGGAATAGCCTGCCTGGGTACCGGCGACACGCACTTCACCACTGATGGTCGCGCCACCGCCGCCCTCGCTCCACACGCCCCAGATCTCGTCCAGCACGGCTTCGCAATCGTAGGCCTGGCCCGATGGCGCGATCAGCTTCCAGCGCACGCTGGGCAGCTGTTCGGCCTCAAGCCGCCCATACACCTGCAAGCCATCATCGCCATAAGGCGCACGCCCCAGATAACCGCACACGGCGCGGGCGTTCTGGCCAACATCGAGGATCAGCTCCAGCGGCTGCGCCAGCTCCGGCAACTGCTGCGTATCGCCCAGCAGCTGCCAGTCCCAGATGCCCACCAGGCGCTCGCCCAGCAAGGCATTGGGCACATCGGCCACCGGTACGCCAGGCTCGTCGGAGCTCAGCTCGGCCTCCTGTGCCTGCTGATATTCCTGCCATTGCTGGCGGGCCGCAAAGCCTGCCGGCAGCACTGCACCAGCGGCCACCAGGCCGGCCAGCATCCTTCGACGCGACACCTTCATCCACTGTACTCATGACGTGACTACTGCAGCGAAAACGAATGGTTGCCGGGGCGATTTAGCGCGGCGGTAAATTCTCTGTGAGTCGGCTCGTTTCACCCAGACAGTTCCGACGGCGCCGCTGTAGAGCGCGGTCGCACAAACGGGTCGAGACAGTCATGACGAAACACCCTCAGCAATCGCGTAAATGGCCCTATGCCGTGGCATTGATCATCCTGCTGGCGCTGGTCGGCGGCGCAGGTGCCTGGTGGTACTGGGTGTACCGCGAAGCGCATCCCTATAGCCGCGAGATAGAACAGCGTGCAAACGCCTTGCAAGCGCGCATCCTCAGCCTCGACGGCCACCTCGACGTCCCGCTGAGCTACGGCAGCGACGGCGAGGAAGCCAACCGCGACGGCCCGACCCAGTTCGATCTGGTCAAGGCCGGCAAAAGCCGCCTGCGCGGCGCCTCGATCGCCCTCTGGTCGTGGCCCGAATTCTGGAGCGGCCCCAACTGGCCGCACCGCCCCACCGGCGGTTTCCAGGCGGCCATGGCCAACGAGCTGGAGGTGCGCTACCGCATCATCACCAGCATCGCCAAGGACTTCCCCGACCAGGCCGGCATCGCCTACACCCCCGCCGACTTCCGCCGCCTGGCTGCCGAGGGCAAGTTCGCCATCGTCCTGAGCATGCTCAACGCCGCCCCGCTGGGCGACGACATCGACCAGCTCGACCTCTGGGCGGCTCGCGGTGTGCGGGTATTCGGCCCGGGGTACGTGGGCAACAACAGCTGGACCGACTCGGCGCGGCCGCTGCCCTTCCTCGGCGATTCGGTCGATCCGCTGGGCGGCCTCTCCGACCTTGGCCGGCGCGCCGTAACCCGGCTCAATGACCTGGGCGTGGTCATCGACGTCGCGCAGATGTCCAGTCAGGCCCTGACCCAGGTCACGCACCTGAGCCGCGCCCCGGTGCTGGTCTCGCACACCGGCGTGCAAGGCTTGATGGACATCCGCCGCAACCTCAGCGACGCGGATCTGGCCAACATCAAGGCCACCGACGGCCTGGTCAACATCGTCGCCTACTCCAAATACCTCAAGCCGTTCTCCCGCGCGACCATCGCCAAAATGAACGAGCTGCGCGCCCGCTATCACCTGCCCGACGTGCAGAACCAGACACAGATGGGCACCACCACCGACCCGGTATTCTCGATCTGGTCAGAGAAGAAGTTCGGCGAATACCTCACGCCCTTCTACGACATCCTGCGCCAGGAGCCCGAAGCGACCCTGAGCGACTACGTCGACTCCATCGACTACACGGTAAAGAAAATCGGCATCGACCACGTCGGCATCAGCTCCGACTTCAACGATGGCGGCGGCGTGATCGGCTGGCAGAACAGCAGCGAGAACCGCAACGTCACCGCCGAGCTGATCCAGCGCGGCTACTCCGACGAAGACATCGCCAAGCTCTGGGGCGCCAACTTCCTGCGCGTGTGGGAGGCCACCCAACAGGCCGCCAGGCCCGCCGAGGCAACACCCGCCAACCCTGTCGTCCAACACCCTTAAGGACCCTCATGAAACGCCTGAACGCATTCATCGCCCTCGCTTGCCTGTCGCTGTCGGTCGGCGCCTATGCCGCCGACCCGACCGAACCCGGCAAGGTCTTCCAAGACTGCAATGACTGCCCGGAAATGGTCGTGCTGCCCGCCGGCGGCTACACCATGGGCGTGCCCAACGATGAAGTCGGTCGCCAGTCCGACGAAGGCCCGCTGCACCAGGTGACCTTTGCCGAACCCTTCGCCATCAGCCGCTTTCACGTCACCGCCGAGCAGTGGCAGGTCTACACCAAGGACACCGGCGTGGTGATCCCCGATGGCGACGATCGCCCCGGCCGACGCTGCACCAACGGCAAGCCCAGCTATCCCCAGGGCCCACGCCAACCGGCGGTGTGCATGGACTGGGAAGAAGCCCGCGGCTACATCGCCTGGCTGGCGAAAAAGACCGGCAAGCCCTACCGCATGCTCAGCGAGTCGGAACGTGAATACGGCGCCCGCGCAGGCTCCACCGGGCCCTTCCCCTTCCCGTTCGACAAGGCCGGCGGCTACCAGATCACCGAGCACGCCAACGGCTACGGGCCCAAGGACGGCTACACCTACACCGCCCCGGTGGGCAGCTTCGCGCCCAACGCCTTTGGCGTCTACGACATGCACGGCAACGTCTATGAATGGCTCGCGGACTGCTGGCACACCGACTACGTCGGCGCCCCCACCGACGGCAGCGCCTGGATCACCGGCGGCACCTGCGAGCACCGGCAGATCCGCGGCAACGACTGGATCGAACCGCCGATTTTCTCCCGCTCCGGCAACCGCAACGAGCGCGAGCCCGACGTACGCGGTGACTGGTTGAGCTTTCGCGTAGCCCGCAACCTCAACGGTGCCGACAAGGACTGAACACGAACAAGGAGCCCCGCCATGACCGATCTCAGCCGCCGCCATTTCGTCACCGCCGCGACCCTGGCCAGCCTCGCCCCTCAGCTCGCTGTAGCGAGGGGGCTCGCCACCGAAAATTCCACGGCCGCAGATAATGCAGCGCCTGGCGCGCCGTCGTCGGGTGCAAGCCCCCTCGCTATACGGGATCCGATCTTCAACGACGATATCGTCCGCCTCGATTACAACGAAAGCCCCTACGGCCCCTGCGCGCCCGCCGTCAAGGCCATGGAGCTGGGCGCGCGACAGAGCGGGCGCTACTACTACGAACAACAGGTGCGCCTGATCGAACTGTTCGCCGAACAGAACCACGTGCCCGCAGACCATGTGGCAGTGTTCTGCGGCTCGCGTTCGCCATTGCAGTACGCCATGGCGCTGTATGCCGGTGCGCGCAGCGTGGTGACCGCCGCGCCGACCTACGACTCGGTTGCCAATGGTGCCGCCGAAGTCGGCGCCAGGGTCCACGAAGTGCCCTTGGACGAACGCCATGCCCATGACGTGCGCGGCATGCTCGCAGCGGACGATCAGGCCGGGGCGATCTACCTGTGCAACCCCAACAACCCTACCGGCACCCTCACGCCCTATGAAGACATCAAGCACCTGGTGGTGAACAAACCAGCGGGCTGCCTGGCGATCATCGATGAGGCATACATCCACTTTTCCGATGCCCAGCCCTGCTTGGGTCTGGTGCTCAAACACCCGGACGTGCTGGTGCTGCGCACCTTCTCCAAGCTCTACGGCATGGCCGGGGCGCGGTTGGGATTGGCCATCGCGTCGCCTGAAGTACTGGACAAGCTGCAGACCCTCAACGGCCACAACTTCATCTCGGTGAGCGCCTCGCTGGGCGGCATCGCCAGCCTGCAGCAACCGCAACTGGTGGCCGAGCGCAAGCAGACCAACCAGCGCGTGCTGCAGGACACCGTCAGCAAACTGCAAGCAGCGGGCTATCGCTGCACCGAGGCGCAGGCGAACTGTTTAATGGTGGCGCTCAAGCGCCCTGCCGCGCCGGTGATCGAGGCGCTGGCCAAGCGCGGCGTACAGGTGGGCCGAGTGTTCGATGCCTGGCCGGACTGGATGCGGGTCACGGTGGGGACGGCCGCCCAGATGCAAGCGTTTCTGAACTCATTCTTCGTTGTCATGCAGCACTCATGAAGCCGGATTTCATCCGTCAAGGAGCCCCCGAGATGAACACACTCAACAGCAAGACCGTACATGATGTCATCGGTGTGGGCTTCGGCCCCTCCAACCTGGCCTTGGCCATCGCCCTGCAGGAACTGTCCCAGTCCGAGGGGCGCTCCCTTGACGCTGTGTTCCTCGAAAAACAGGCCGATTACCGTTGGCACGGCAATACGCTGGTGGGCGGCAGCGAAATGCAGATCTCCTTCCTCAAGGATCTGGTCTCGCTGCGCAATCCGGCCAGCCCCTACAGTTTCGTCAACTACCTGCATCGTCACGGCCGCCTGGTGGACTTCATCAACCTGGGCACCTTCTATCCCTCGCGCATGGAGTTCAACGACTACCTGTGCTGGGTCGCCAGACACTTCAACAACCAGGCTCATTACGGCGAAGAGGTGCTGCGTATCGAGCCCGTCCACCTTGACGATCAGGTCGATCACCTGCGCGTCGTCAGCCGCGACGCCCAAGGCCGCGAACACGCGCGCTACGGACGCGCCGTGGTGGTCGGCAGCGGTGGTACGCCGCGCATCGTCGAACCCTTCATCGCGCTCAAGGACGATCCGCGCATCTTCCATCACGCCCAGTACCTCAGCCGTGTGCAGACCCTGCCCTGCGCCAGCGGCACGCCGACTCGGGTCGCCATTGTCGGCTCCGGCCAGAGCGCAGCCGAAGCCTTTATCGACCTGCACGATACCTACCCGGCGGCCAGCGTCGACATGATCGTGCGCGGCTCGGCACTCAAGCCGGCCGACGACACGCCGTTCGTCAACGATATCTTCTCGCCGGCCTACACCGACCTCGTTTTCGACCAGCCACCGCAGGAGCGTCGCAAGTTGCTGCAGGAGTATCACAACACCAACTACTCGGTGGTCGACCCGCAGTTGATCGAACGCATCTACGGCATGCTCTATCGCCAGAAAGTCTCCAAGGTCTATCGCCACGGCGTGCTCTGCCGGCAGCAGATCGACGCCGCCCGCGCTACCGATCAGGGCATCGAACTGACACTGCACGATCTGTCCACGGGTGATCGCCGCCAACGACGTTACGACGCCGTAGTGCTGGCCACGGGGTACGAGCGTCGATCGCACCGCGACCTGTTGGCACCGGTGCAACAGCACCTGCAGCAGTTCGAGGTCGATCGTCACTACCGCGCGCTGACCAGCCCCGAGCTCAAGGCTGCCGTGTTCCTCCAGGGCTTCTGCGAGGCATCCCATGGGTTGAGCGACACATTGCTGTCGGTGTTGCCGGCGCGCAGCGAAGAGATCGGCCGGGCGCTGTACGCGTTGTCGGCCAGCCAGCCACTCGAACAGCCGCGTGCTGCGCTGGCGGGGATGTAAATCGTGCACCCCGCCGCTCACTGCATGGAGTCCTCGACATGACCGCTTCGGCACACACACTGGCGCGAGAAACCTGGCACCTCCTCAAACCGTTCCGGGTGGCTGTCATCGCCTCGGTCATCATGGGTGTCATCAGCGGCCTCAGCGTCACCGCGTTGCTGGCCACCATCAACCGCGCGATGAACGAAGGCGCCGGGCCGACCGTCTGGCTGGCCTGGCAGTTCGCAGGTTTCTGCCTGCTGACGCTGGCGAGTTCGACCGGCTCGCAGCTGTTGACCAATGCGGTCGGCCAGCGCGTGGTGCGCAATCTGCGTCGCGAACTGGCGGGCAAGGTCCTGGCGGCGCCGGTGGCGCAACTGGAGCGGTTTCGCAGCCACCGGCTGATTCCGATTCTGCTCAACGATGTCACCACCCTCAGTACCTTCGCCCTGTCGGTGGCGCCCATGGTCATCGCCTTCACCGTGACCGTGGCATGCCTGACCTATCTGGCGCTGCTGTCCTGGCAGATCCTGCTGTTGACCTTGGTCACGGTATTGATCGGCGTGGGTGCCCAGTATCTGGCTCAGCATTTTGGCAACGTGCGCCTGACCCAGGCACGAGACGGCGAAGACGAGCTGCAAAGTTACTACCAGGCAATCACCGACGGGGCCAAGGAGTTGCGTATCCAGCGACCCCGACGCTGGCACATGCGCGATGAATCGATCAAGGGCGTAACCGAACGGATTGCCCAGGCCAACATCCGCGCGGCAGACATCTTTATCAGCGCCGAGATCTTCGGCTCGATGCTGTTCTTCGCCGTCATTGGCCTGGCCATCGCGTTCCTGGTGCTGTGGCCGACCACCGAACGCACCGTGCTCGGCGGCTTCGTGCTGGTCATGCTCTTCATGAAAGGCCCGCTGGAGCAGTTGGTGATCAACCTGCCGATGGTCAGCCGCGCACGTATCGCCCTGGGCCGCATCGCCGAACTGTCGGCGCGTTTCTCCTCGCCTGAAGTACAAGGCCAGCCTGGCGCCGCCGAGCCGTTGGCGGCATTTCAACAACTGGAACTGCGCGGCGTGCGCTACGACTATCCAGTGGTGGAAGGCAGCGAACCGTTCAGCCTGGGGCCGGTAGACCTCACGGTGAGCCGTGGCGAGATCCTGTTCATCGTCGGCGAGAACGGCTGTGGCAAGACCTCGCTGATCAAAGTGCTGCTGGGGCTCTATCCACCGCAAGCCGGGGCGGTGCATCTGGACGGCCATCTCATCGACGACGCCCTACGCGACGACTACCGCCAGCTGTTCACCACCATCTTCGCCGACCACCACCTGTTCGACGACCTGAGCCCCGGCGCGCAGGATAAACCCGAGCTGGTCGCCCGCTACCTCGAACGCCTGGACATCGCCCACAAGGTCAGCCTGGTGGACGGCAGCTACAGCACCACGGCGCTGTCCACCGGCCAGCGCAAGCGCCTGGCGCTGGTCAATGCCTGGCTCGACGAACGCCCGATACTGGTGTTCGACGAGTGGGCTGCCGATCAGGACCCCTCGTTCCGCCGGGTGTTCTACACCGAGCTGCTGCCGGAAATGAAACGCCAGGGCCGCACCCTCATCGTCATCTCCCACGATGACCGCTACTTCCACATCGCCGACCAGTTGATCCGCATGGACAAGGGTCGGGTGGCTATCGAACGCGTCGACGACCCGGACTTGCTGCCGGCCTGACGCCCTACCCTGCGAGAGAACGTTCGCCATGCACAAAAAGAAGATTGCTTACCTCTGGTCGTTGCGCAACGCCGCCGCCGACAAGGCGGGTCAGAACATCGCCTACAAGGGCGAGCAGCGCTACATGAAGTCGGTGCTCGAACACCTTGTCGAGCAACTCGAACGCACGTCACTCGGGGAGCTGTACAGCCTCGACACGGTGATCTATGACGACGACGCCGAGTCGCCTCGCGACCAGCAGGCGCTGGCCGAGTATGGCTTGCGCTATCGCGACGGCCAGCGCTGGTTCTACCCCCCGCAGTTGCAGGTCCAGGGGCGTTTGGTCAACGACCTGTTGACGCCAGTCGCCTCGACTTACCGTCGTTTGCCGTTGGACTCGAGCGAACGTCCTGCAGGCAAACATGACTTTGAACAGCGCCTGCTGGGCACGCTGCAGGCGCTGGAGATCGAACTGGTGGTGGTCGACGGCCTGCTGGTGATCCTCGATGAGCTGGTGCGGCCCGGCAGCCCGTATTTCCGGCGCATGGTCAATATTCACCCGGGCATCACCCGTCTCGAATCCGCCTATGAGCGCCGCGGCGCCCATGCCACATGGGACGCGCTATACGGCGCCCGCGGCCGCAAGGTCATCAACTGGAAGACCGGGCAGCAGATAGACGCGCCGGTAGTCGACAAGACAGGGGCATCGTTCCATTACATGGACAACGGGATCGACTCTGGAGAAGTCATTCATGACGTGCTGCAGACCCACATCGACCCGCAGGACAGCATTCTCGAACTGCGCTGGAACAACTTCAACCGCAGTCTGTTTCCGGCATTGACCGAGGGGTTGTCGCGGCTGGCAACGATTGGCCAGCGCGCGTCGACGACAGCCTGAGCGTTGCTTTCCACAAGGGCCCGAGGGCCCTTTTCACGCGCTGAAACATGGCCCGAAACATGGCACATCGAGAAGTTCTATGCGGCGGCTGAAAAAACATTCCGGTTCCTGCCGGATCGTCCGTCATATGACCCGATTTGATTACCATTCCCATTTGTGCTCCTGACTGCCTATACCTAGAGAACGACATGCCAACGTCAAATAAAACCTTGCCCCTCGTCCGGGCGTTCACTATCGGTCGAATGCTCACCTTCAGCCCCAGTAAAATAGCGGTCGGGATTACCTTGGCAGTGTCCTGCATGCAGGTGCAGGCGCAGGATATTCAATTCGATATCCCGGCCATGCCACTGGCGCAGGCGATTCAGCAATTTGGCAAAGTGGCCGGCGTCCAGGTGCTCTACAGCTCCGCGGAGCTCAACGGTAAAACCAGCAATGCCATCAAGGGCAGCCAGAGCACCGATCAGGCCATCAGGCTGTTGCTCAACGGTACAGGGCTGGTATTCAGCCACTCCGACAACGCCATTACCGTGTATGCCGCCGGTACCGACGCCGGGTCGATCAACCTGGATGCGGTGAACATCGACAGCAATGCCATCGTCGATCCCTCGACCACCGAGGGTACCCACAGTTATACCCAGGCCGGCCCCAGTTCCACGGCTACCGGCCTGGGCCTGACGTTGCGTGAAACGCCGCAGTCGATCACCGTGGTGACGCGGCAGAAAATGGATGATTTCAACGCGCAGACGCTCAAGGATGTCATGAAGCAGACGCCTGGCGTTTCGGTGTCCTACCTGGCCGACAGCGTGACGTTGTTCGCCCGCGGCACCGAGATCAACAACTATCAGATCGATGGCTCGCGCACGGCGGGCGCGGCGTCCTCCCTGGGCGCGCCGATCAATACCGGGCTGATATTCGATGACATGGCCGACATGGATCGCGTCGAAGTGCTCAAGGGCTCGACCGGACTGCTGCGCGGCGACGGCAACCCCAGCGCCACCATCAACCTGGTACGCAAAAAGCCGACTCGCGACTTCCAGGCGCATGTCGATGCCGGGGCGGGCTCCTGGGACACCTATCGCTCCGATGTCGATGTCAGCGGCCCCCTGACCGACACCGGCAATGTCCGCGGCCGCGTGGTGGCGGCCTACAAGGATGGCAACTCCTACAAGGACAACGTCCAGAACCGCAACACCCTGTTATACGGCACGGTCGACTTCGACCTCACCCCGGACACCTTGCTCAATATAGGGTTCGATTACAAAGAGCGGCAGACGCGGGGCAACTCGAACTCGACCGGCGCCCGCGCCTATGATCTTTCCGGCAATTATCAAGGCAAGACATCGCGTTCATGGAACGCGGGCGCGCCATGGTCCGGGTACAACCTCAACGACCTGACATTCTTCACCACGCTAGAGCATCATTTCGATAACGGCTGGGACGCCAAGCTGCAATTCAATATCGAGAAATCCAAGATTCCGGAGTGGAAAAACGCCACGGTCAACCAGCCAGGCGAGACCCCGAGCGTCTCCCGGTACACCGGCACCGAAAACCTCAACAAAGGCCTCAACGTCGATATCAAAGGTGACTTCGAGCTGTTTGGCAGAACCCACCAACTGCTGATTGGGGGCGACTACACGCGCAACGATGCACGGATGAACCGCTGGCGCTCCCCGGCGGATTACCAGGCCAACCAGCTGTCGGACTTCACCGATTTCATTGCCAATCCCCAGAACTACCTGAGTTCGGGTGGCAGTCGGTTCCCCGAGGTCGAGGGCAACTGGAGCCCCCGCGATGAATTCCGTGCCAACACCACGCGCATCGGTACCTATCTGGCTACCCGCCTGAATCTGGCCGACGACGTGAAATTGATCCTCGGCGCGCGGACCTCCGACTATAAATACGACTACACCGACCAGAGCGCTACCGACGGCAGCTATATCAGTGATATCCATCAAAAGGAATCCGGCGTCGTCAGCCCTTACGCCGGTCTGGTCTATGACCTCAACAAGAACTTCTCTCTGTACACCAGCTATGCCGATATCTTCCAGCCGGTCACGGTGCAGGATGCCGATGGCAAACTGCTGGACCCGAAAAAGGGTGTCACCTACGAGGTGGGTTCAAAGGCAGAATTTTTCGACGGCCGCCTCAACGCCAGCGTCGCTTATTTCTGGAAAAACTGGAAAAACACCTACGAATCCAGCGGCGGCAGAACCCCGACCGGCGATACCGCGTATCGCAATGTCACCGGCGTGATGGAACACGGTTACGAGCTGGAGCTGTCCGGTGAACTGGCGCCCGGCCTGCAAGCCCAGGGCAGCTATGTGCTGAACAACAGCGAGTTGAACGACTCTTACTATGGCCTGCCCAAGCAGCAGTTCAAGTTCGACACCACCTACCAGTTACCCGGCGCGCTGTCGAATCTGACCGTGGGTGCAAGTGCCCGCTGGCAGAGCAAGATATCGGCGAGCTCGGACTACGACACCCTGGAACAGAAAGCCTATTGGGTATTCGATACCATGACTCGGTATCGCTTCAACCAGCACCTGAGCGCCAGCCTCAACGTCAACAACGTGCTCGACAAGAAGTACTTCTCCGGGATCAACGGCTTCGACTTCGGTCAGGGGCTTTATTACACCTGGGGCGAACCCCGTAATATGAACGTGAGCATGCGCTACGACTTCTAAGCCCTGTAAAGCGTCAATAAAAAACCCAGCAATCATGCTGGGTTTTTTATCGACCGAAATTCATCGACCCTCGGTTAGCGGATCGGGCCCTGTGCAAGGCCCGTCCGCTTGCCGTTCACTGCCCGCCGAGCCGGGCTTCGACCGCCCGGATGAAGTCCTCTTCCTGCAGGATCTGGTAGTGGCTACTGGCGATGAAGTGCTGCGCCAGCGGCTCCTTGCCCATCTGCACAGCCAATGTACGACTGTCCTCCCGCCGGCCTTCGACCCACCAGGTGACGGGGCTGACGCGCACGTGCGGCACGCCCCGGAACACGCTGACCAGCCGACCCATGTGCCGCTCGACGCGAAAGCCGTTGGCCAGATCCTCAGCCGCGAGCGCCAGACGCAGGGTGCGGCCGTTCATCAACTGCCGGGTCACGTGAAGGATGTTGGGCGCTGTTTGCGCCAGCTCCGACACGCAGTCCGCAAGCGCCGGTCCTTCGCCAGCCTCGCGGGTCAACGTCAATGAATCGACCAAGGCGGCCAGGTCGTCCTGCCAATGTTCACGGGGATCGTCCGCGGCCGGGCGCACAAAGCTGTCGACCAAGCCCAGAAACGCCACCTGCTCGCCCTGCGTTTCAAGCTCATGGCTGACCAGCACACTCAACGTACCGCCCAGCGACCAACCCAGCAGGTGATAGGGCCCCTGGGGCTGGCGCAAACGAATCTGCGCGGCATATTCCTTGGCCATCGCCTCGAGCGATTCGTCCAGCCAGTCAGGTTCGAGCAGCATGCGTGACTGAACCCCGACGACTGACCAGCGTGACTGTAACTCGCCGGCCAAACGCCGGTAGTCGAACACCGTGCCGAACCCGCCATGGATGCAGAACAGCATCGGCGCACCCTGCCGCTGCTCGTTCAGCGGCACCAGGCAACCGCCCTGAGTGTTGGCACCGAGCAGCTCGCGAAGCGTCGCTTTGTGCATCAAGTCGCGCAGGCTCAAGGTAGCGCCCCAGGGCCCCAGCGAGCGGGCCTGGGCAATCACCTGCATGCAAAGAATGGAGTCGCCGCCCAGCTCGAAGAAGTTGTCAGTCAGACCGACCTTGTCAACGTCCAGCACCTGCGCCCAGATGGCCGCCATCGCCCGCTCCAGCTCACTGTGCGGCGCTACATATTCATGAGCGCGCTCGATGGCTGCGGGTCGAGGCAGGGCTTTGCGGTCCAGCTTGCCGTTTGGCGTAAACGGCATTGCCGTCAGGAACAGCAAATGAGCAGGAATCATGTAGTCCGGCAGTTGCGCGTGAAGGTGCTCGCGCAACTGTGCGCGCAAACGGTCCTCCTGCTCCTCGTGGTCGCTGGCAATGACATACGCGACCAGTTGCTTGCCACCGGGCCCGTCGATATCGATCACCACCGATTCGCGCACCGCCGCGTGCTGCTGCAACCGGGCTTCGATCTCGCCCAGTTCGATGCGGTAACCCCGAACCTTCACCTGGTGATCGACTCGCCCCAGGTAGTCGACCAGCCCGTCGTCACGCAACCGGGTCAAGTCACCGCTGCGGTAGACCCGCTCGCCGTCACCGAACGCATCAGGGACGAAGCGCTCGGCCGTCTGCGCGGGGCGATCGAGATAGCCACGCGCGACCCCGTGGCCGCCCAGATACAGCTCTGCGGCAAAGCCCGTGGGCAGTACGTTCAAGCTGCTGTCGAGCAGATAGCCACGACGACGCCCCAGCAAGCTCCCGATGGGCGCGTAGGCCGCACCACAGGGGTCGCCTGGCCCGGCTTTCCATAGCAGCGGCGTGACCACGGTTTCGGTGGGGCCATAGCCATTGAACAGATACTGCGGGCGCAAGGCTTGCCAGGCCAGCGCATAGCTGGCCTGGGGCACCGCGTCGCCGCCGAAGCAATAAATCCGTGTTGCCGGCGGATTGCCCACGCGCCGGACATGCTCGGCCAACTGCAGCAGATACAACGGTGGAAAAACACCAATGGTCACACCGTGGCGATGCATCTGCGCGTAGGTCTGCTCCGGCAGCCACAGGCTGTCATCACGGATCAGCACCCGTGCACCGTTGATCAACGGATGCATCCAGCCTTCGTGGGCGCCGTCGAAGGCGAACGACATGAAGTGCAATTCGCAGTCAGCCGCGCCGGTTTCATAGCGCTCGCCGGTCGCGCGAATATGCGCGACCAAGGGTCCGTGGGCCACCGCGACGCCTTTGGGCAGGCCGGTAGAACCTGAGGTATAGATCACGTAAGCGAGGTTGTCTTCGGTGAGCGCCACGACCGGTGCGCCGGCGGGGCAATCCACCCAATCGGCGTGCTGATCGACCAGCAGGGTCGCCAGGCCCTCAGGGATCGCCAGGGTGCCGAGCAGGTCGCTTTGAGTCAGCACCAGCGCTGCCGCGCAGTCGTCCATCATGTATCGCAGGCGCTGCGCAGGATACGCCACATCGAGCGGCACGTAGGCACCGCCCGCCTTGAGCACGGCCAAAAACGCCACCATGATGTCGGCACTGCGACGCATGGCGATCGCCACCCGCACCTCGGGGCCGACGCCTGATGCGATCAAGCGATGGGCCAGGCGGTTGGCCTGGGTATCGAGCTGGCGATAGGTCAGTTGCTGGTCGTCGAACAGCACGGCGACCGCATCGGGCGTGCGCTCGGCTTGATCGGCGAACAGCTGGTGCACCGCGCGATCACTGCGATAGCCGCTATGGCTGTTGTCCCACTGCGCCACCAGGCTGCGGGTTTCGCTGGCATCCAGCAAAGGCAATGCGCCTATGCAGCGCTGCGTATCCTCGATAAGCCCTTGCAGCAGATTGACGAAATGGCCAGCGATCCGATGCACCGTCTGGTCATTGAGGGCTGATGTGTCATAGCTGTACTCGATCGACAGCTGTGCGCCCAGGCCGATCGCCAGGGTCAATGGGTAGTGGGTCTGTTCGTGTGCCTGGGTCCCCATGAAAGTCAGGCCAGAGCTGCTCGCTTGCTGCAGCGCCTCGGACACCGGGTAGTTTTCGAAGACCAGAATAGTGTCGAACAGCCCCTCGCCCACCCGTGCGGCCCAGCGCTGGATATCAAAGAGCGGTGTGTGCTCGTATTCACGCAGCGCGACGTTCTGCGCCTGGATCTGCGCGATCCACTCGGCCACGGTGTGATGCGGTTCCGGACAGGCGATCACCGGCAGCGTATTGATGAACAAGCCCAGCTGGCGCTCGACCCCTTTGAGTTCCGTCGGCCGCCCCGCTACCGTTGCGCCGAAGGCGACACAGGCCTGTCCAGTATAGCGCTGCAGCAGCAACAGCCAGGCTGCCTGGACCAGGGTATTGACGGTGACGCGCTGGCTACGGGCGAACTCACTGATGCGCCGCGTCGCTTGCTCGTCCAGTGCCTGGCCGTACTTACTATGGCCCGCCACCAGGCTTTGCGGGTCTTGACGCAACGCCTGCACCAGGCGCGTCGGTGTATCGAAATCATTGAGCTGGTGCTGCCAGAACGCACGGGCCTGTCGCTCGTCCTGACGCTGCAGCCACTCGATATAGTCGCGGTAGCGGCTTGTCTGGGGCGCCAGTGGTTCCCCGGCATAGGCCTGCAATACCTCGCCCAGAAGCTGTGAGTTGCTCCAGCCGTCCATGAGGATGTGGTGGTTGGTGTACACCAGATGATAGCTGTGGGCAGCGCACTTGATGGCCGTGATTCGCAGCAAGGGGTCATGCTGCAGATCGAATCCCTTGCGTCGTTCGGCCTGGGCAAGGGCATCCAGTTCAGGCTGCGTTGCACCATGAGCAGACCAGTCGAGGACGTCAAAGGGCATCTGCAGGTGCTTGCGAACAACCTGCAGCGGCTGCCCGAACTGCGTGACGAAATTCGCCCGCAACACCTCGTGCCTGTCGACCACTTGCTGCCATGCCTGGCGGAATCGCTCGATATCCAGGCCCTCGACATCGATGCGCAGCTGATTGATATAACTGCCGCCGTCTTGCTCGTAGAGGGTGTGGAACAACATGCCTTGCTGCATGGGTGACAGCGGGTAGATATCCTCCACTTGAACGCTGGCGATGACCAGCGCATCGAGCTGCGCTTGGGTGATCCGCGCCAGGGGCACGTCCGAGGGCGTCAAGCCGGCCGCCTCCTCGCTGATGCAGTGCGCGATCAGTGCCTTGAGCTCTTGCGCATACTCGTGCGCCAAGCGCTGGATCGTGCCGGGGTCGAACATGTCACGACTGAACGTCCAGCTCAGGCTCAGCTCGCCGCCATACACCTGGCCGTTGATCGATAGCCAGTTGTCGAGCGCAGCCTCGGCGCTTTGACCAGGGCCGCTGCTTTCCTGCGCCGGCACCCAGAAGGCCGACTGATTGTCGTGCCCTGCAAAACTGCTATCGAACTGACCAAGGTAGTTGAAAGTGATGCGGGGCACCGCCAGCTGGCGGAGCGAATCCTGCACCTGCTTGCGGCCCAGATAGCGTAACGCGCCGAAGCCAAGCCCCTTGTGGGGAATGGCGCGCAGCTGTTCCTTGATGCCCTTTATCGCCGCCGGTAGCGTGGCCGCACTGGTCAATCTGACCGGGAATACGCTAGTGAACCAACCCACGGTACGGGTCAGGTCGATGTCATCGAACAGCTCTTCGCGGCCATGACCCTCCAGTTGCACCAGCACGTCGTCGTGCCCCGTCCAGCGCGCGATCACGCGCACCAGGGCTGTCAGCAGCAGATCATTGATTTGCGTGCGGTAGGCCGTGGGCGCCTGTTTGAGTAACTGCTGGGTGCAGGACTGATCCAGACGCGTCTGCACCTCGCTGGCGTGATGGCCTTGCAACGAACCCTGGGGGTAATCACAGGGCAAGTCAGCATGGGCGACCGCCAGCTGGCTTTGCCACAGGCTCAGTTCATCTTCCAGTGCCGCGCTGTTGGCATAGGCTTGCAGATGTTCGACCCAGGCGCGGGTCGAACTGGTTTTCGGCGCCAGCACGATGCTGGCCTTGCGCGCTGATTGTTCATAGGCCAACTGCAGGTCTTCGAGCAGGATGCGCCAGGAAACCCCGTCGACCACCAGGTGATGGATTGCCAGAAGCAAGCGCTGACTGCCGTCGGCCAAGGTTGCCAGCACGGCACGCACCACTGGGCCCTGCTGCAGGTCGAGGCTGGCCTGCGCCTCGCTGCACAAGGCATTGAGCTCGGCATCGTCACGCACATCCGAGCGCCAGAGCAGGCTCGGCATTGGCGCGAACGGGCGGTAGTGTGCGGTCCAGGTCCCCTCGGGGTCCTGGGCAAAGCTCAAGCGCAGAGCGTCGTGATGTTCGAGCAGCGCGGCGAGCGCCGCTTCCAGCGGCTCGGGTTGCAGAACGCCGCCAGGCCTGAGCAACACCGCCTGATTCCAGTGGTGACGCTGGGGTATATCCGTCTCGAAAAACCACCGTTGAATCGGCAGCAGCGGCCCCTCCCCTGTCAACGCTGTCTGGTCGAGCTGCAGATCGTCGTCACTGGCAAGGCTGGCCACCGTCGCCAACCCCTGCACCGTCTGATGCTCGAACAGTTGCTTAGGCGTGAAGCGAATGCCTGACTGGCGGGCGCGACTGACCACCTGGATCGAAATGATCGAGTCGCCACCGAGTTCGAAGAAGTTGTCATCCAGCCCGACTTTTTCGACCTTGAGCACATCCGCCCAGACCTCGGCGATCTGCCGCTCCAGCTCGCTGCGCGGCGCCACATAGGCTTGACGCTGCTGGTCGGCGTCTGGCGCGGGCAGTGCCTTGCGGTCCAACTTGCCGTTGCTGGTCAGCGGCATCTGCGCCACGAACAACACATGCGCCGGTACCATGTAATCGGGCAGCCGAGCGTTCAAGTGCTCGCGCAGCTGCTGGCGCAGCGTGCCTTGTCGGACGTCGTCCGAGCGCTCGGTTGCGGCTACCAGATAGGCCACCAGTTGTTTGCCATGGGGCCCCTGCACATCGAGGACCCGTGCCTCTTGCACGGCCTCGTGCTCTTGCAGCCTGGCTTCGATTTCGCCCAGCTCTATACGAAAACCGCGAATCTTGACTTGATGGTCGATCCGCCCGACGTAGTCGATGGCGCCCTCGCGACGACCGCGTACCAGGTCGCCGGTGCGATACAAGCGCCCTCCGCCCCGCTCGCTGGTATCGAACGGATCAGGGACGAAGCGCTCGGCAGTCAAGGCCGCGCGTTGATGGTAACCGCGCGCCAGTCCGGCGCGGCCAACATGCAACTCGCCTTGGCAGCCGGGCACCGCGACGTTGAAGTCCGCATCCAGCACGTACACCGACAAGTCATCGATAGCGACGCCGATAGGGCTTATGGCGTGCTGGTGCAAGTCCTCGCGACTGATCGGCCGATACGTGACATGCACCGTGGTTTCGGTGATGCCGTACATGTTGATGAGTTGCGGCCGTGCATCGCCGAATGCATCGAACCAGGGCCGCAGGCTCCCGACATCCAACGCCTCACCGCCAAATATCACGTAGCGCAGGCTCAGCGGCGGGTAGTCGCTGGCAGGCGACGTGGCGGCGCGCACCAGTTGCTTGAACGCCGAGGGCGTCTGATTCAGCACAGTGACCTTTTCCTTCGCCAGCAGCGCCAGCAAGTCGTCAGCGGAGCGCGCCGTGTCCTTGGGCACCAGCACCGCCTTGGCGCCGTGCAGCAGCGCACCAAACAACTCCCAGACGGAAAAATCGAACGAATAGGAATGAAACACGCTCCAGACGTCGTGCTCATCGAAGCGGTACCACGCTGCCGTGGCGCTGAATAGCCGTGTGACATTGTGATGGGGCAGCAGGGTGCCCTTCGGCTTGCCCGTTGAACCAGAGGTATAGATCACATAAGCCAGGTGGTGCGGATGGGTCAGGTTCTCCAGGTTGCCTGCGGGCCAGTCTGGAGGGCAGTCGTCTGGCTGGTCGATCAGAAGCGTGCGCACCCCCTGCGGTATCGGCAACTGCGCCACCAGCGGTGATTGCGTCAACAATAGCGCGATGCCGCTGTCGGCCATCATGTAGGCCAGGCGATCTTGCGGGTACTCTGGATCGAGGGGCACATAGGCGCCACCGGCCTTGAGAATGGCGAGCAACCCAACGACCATCTCCAGGCTGCGCGTGACCGCAATGCCTACCAGCACATCCGGCCCCGTACCTGCGTCGCGCAAACGCTGCGCCAGTCGATTGGCCTGCCAGTTGAGTTGCTGGTACGTCAATTGTCCATCGTCGCACACCACCGCTATGCGATCCGGGGTGTGCGCCGCGTGGCCTTCGATCACCTGATGGATGCACTGCTCGCTGGGGTACTGCGCGGGCGTGCGGTTCCAGGCGCCGACGATTTGCTCGTGCTGCGCAGAATCGAGCAGCGGCAACTGGGCGATGGTGTGCCCCGGCGTCTGGACGATCCCGTGCAGCAGCGTCAGCCAGTGCCCAGCCAGCGCCTGTACGGTGCGCGTGTCGAACAGTGCCGTCGCATAGCCCAAAGAGGCGCCGATGCCGTGCTCGAACTCGAAGGTATTGAGGGTCAGATCGAATTGCGCCGTCGTCCGCTCCCAGCTCAATCCCTCGACCACCAGCCCCGACACACGCTGGCTGGCGCCACGCTCCCCAGCCTGATGGCTGTACATCACTTGGAACAGCGGGGTATGACTCAAACTGCGCGGTACTTGCAAGGCCTCGACCAATTGCTCGAACGGCAGGTCCTGGTGGGCCTGGGCGTCCAGCGCATGCCGGTGCACCTGCTTGAGCAACGCCTCGAACGTCATGGACAGATCGAATTGGGCCTTGAACACCTGGGTGTTGACGAAAAACCCGATCAGGCCTTCGGTCTCTACCCGATTGCGGTTGGCGACCGGCACGCCGACACGGATATCGTCTTGACCGCTGTAACGGTGCAGCAAGGTCTGGAAACTCGCCAGCAAGAGCGTGAACAGGGTCACGCCCTGGCGTTGGGCAAGCTGCTTGAGTGCCTGTGCCAGGGTCGCATCCAGCTCAATGTCGAGGATGGCACCGGCGTAGCTCTGATGCGCTGGACGCGGCCGGTCGATGGGCAGCTCCAGTACCGGGTGCTCGGTGCCCAGATGGGCCGTCCAATAGGCCAGCTGGCGTTCCTGCTCCCCCGCTTCCATCCACTGCCGCTGCCAGATCGCGTAGTCGGCGTACTGGATCGGCAGCGCTGGCAGCTGCACCGGCTGCGCCCGGCAAAAGCCCTCATAGCCGCGTACCAACTCGTCGACCATGATCGGCATCGACCAGCCATCGGACACGATATGGTGCTGGATAAGCACCAGCACGTGGTCATCTTCGCCCAGGCGCAACAGCTTGGCCCGCAGCAACGGGCCATGCTCGAGATTGAAGACATGCTGGGTCTCGGCCTCGACCAGCGCGGCAAGCGCGCCGTCGATATCGCCCGCCGGTAACGCCACGGGCTCCGCCACCAGGACGAAGGGCACAGGCGGATGAACGACCTGCACCGCCAGACCGTCCTGATGGTGAAAGGTGGTACGCAGCGTTTCATGACGCGCGATCAGTGCATCGAAGCTGGCCCGTAACGCATCGACATCCAGCGCTCCCTTGAGCCGCAACGCCGTCGGCATGTTGTAGGCCGTGCCATCGGGTTCCAGTTGCCAGAGGAACCACTGGCGTTGCTGAGCGTAGGAGAGCACCAGTGGCTCGCCCGGCTCGCGGGGCGAGATGGGCGCGACTCCATACAAATTTATCCCTTGGCGTTTAAGCAGAATGGCCAGGGCCTTGCGTTCCTTGCTGGACAAGGCTTTAACGGAGTCGAGCAACTCTTGCACTGGATTGTCCCCTTATGAAGTCAGTTCATCGATGTCCTGCGCAGTAAGACGTTTGAGGGCTTCCAGCGATTTAGCCAGTTCGCTCTGCAACGGCGCCAATTGGCTGGATTTGTTTTGCAGCACCTGGGCGAAGTCCTGCAGCACAGGCTGCTCGAACAACTCGCGCAGACTGACGTCGATACCCGTCTGGTTGCGCAGCCGCACGACCATCTGAGTCGCCAGCAGGGAATGGCCGCCCAGCTCGAAGAAGTGATCGCTCAGGCCGACGCGATCGATCTTCAGTACCTCGGCCCAGATCGCCGCGATCTGTTGTTCGAGCTCGGTTTGCGGCGCCACGAAAGCCTGCTGCAATTGCGCCGCATCGGGCGGGGGCAAGGCCTTGCGATCCAACTTGCCGTTGGGGGTCAGCGGCATGTCGGCCAGGAACACAAGGTGCGCGGGCACCATGTAATCGGGCAGATGGGATTTGAGGTGCTGGCGCAGCTCGTTGCGCAATGTCGAATGCAGCTCAAGATCAGCCACCACGTAAGCCACCAGCTGTTTGCCGCCAGGTCCTTCGATGTCGACTACCAGGGTTTCGCGAACGCTGGCATGTTCCTGCAGTCTGGCTTCGATCTCGCCCAGCTCGATACGCAAACCCCGAATCTTCACCTGATGGTCGATACGCCCGACGTACTCGATCACACCGGCGGCGCAATGACGGGTCAGATCGCCGGAGCGATACAAGCGCCCGCCGCCCTGCTCGCTGCTGTCGAACGGGTCTGGAATAAAGCGCTCCGCCGTCAGCGCCGCACGGTTGAAGTAACCGCGCGCCAGCAGATCGCCGCCGATGGTCAACTCGCCAATGGATCCCGGAACGGCGAGATTGCCTTGCGCATCGATCAGATAAAGCGTGCGGCCCGCCAGCACCTTGCCGATCGGCATCAGCGTTGGCAGCGGCTCGGCGCCCGACAGATACTGCGCGCAGTCATGGGTGCTGACGGTGACCGTCGCTTCCGTCGGGCCGTAGGTGTTGAGCAGGCGCACATGCGCAAGCCCAGCCTGCTTCCAGGCCGCGACGCCTTCCGGTGCCATGGCCTCGCCGCCGGCATGCAGCTGGCGCAAACGCCCGTAGCCACGTGGGCCCTGGCTGGCGAAATCCTTGGCCAGCATGAACCAGTAGGCCGTGGTCAGGTCGACCACACTGATGTCCTTGGCCAGCAGCTCGCGATAGAACGTCTCGCTGTCCCACAGCTCCTTGCCGCGGATCACCACCCGCGCGCCGCACATCAGCGCCGGGTACAGCTGCTCGACGAAACCGTCGAAGTTGAAGGTGGCGAACTGCAGAATGCAGTCCTCGCGGGTCAAGCCAAAGAAGCCCTGCGAGACCTGCGCGTGCTTGCTCAGGGCATCGTGAGAAATCGCCACGCCCTTGGGCCGTCCAGTGGAACCGGAGGTGTACATCACGTAAGCCAGGTTATCGGGGTGTGTGGTATTGCCTGGATTGGCCGTGCTGAAGCCGTCCAGCCAGTCCCCGTCCTGATCCAGGATCAGGCTGCTGATACCGCTCGGGATCGACAGCCGAGCGAGCAGATGGGATTGGGTCAGCAGCCACTGAATGCCGCTGTCTGCCATCATGTAGGCCAGGCGGTCCTGTGGGTATTCAGGGTCGAGCGGCACATAGGCGCCGCCCGCCTTGAGGATCGCCAGCACGCCGACGATCATTTCCAGACCACGCTCCACGGCCACGCCCACCAATCGATCCGGGCCGATACCCAGTGCGCGCAGTTTATGGGCGAGCTGATTGGCTTTGTCGTTCAGCGCCTGATAAGTCAGTTCGTGTTCGTCGAATACCAGCGCCAGAGCATCCGGTGTGCGCGCGGCCTGGGTTTCGATCAAGCGGTGGATGCAACGCTCGCGGCTGTAGTTCGTTTCAGCGCGATTCCACTCGACGACGATGCGCGAGCGCGCCTCGACGCTCAGCAGCGGCAGATCACCCACCGGCTGCTGTGGGTCCTCGACCAGCCTTTGCAACAGTTGGCTGAAATGCATCGCGATCTGTTGAATGGTTGCGTCGGTGAAGTGACTGCGGTCATAGCTGTAGTGCACCGACAGCTCTTCACCCGAGCCTATCGCCAGGGTCAGCGGGTAGTGGGTCTGTTCGTGATTCTGCGGGGCCTGGAACACCAGCCCCGACGGCGCACCCTGCTGCAGCGCTTCGGCCACCGGGTAGTTCTCGAACACCAGGATGTTGTCGAACAGGCTCTCACCGCCCTGCCCGGCCCAGCGCTGAACCTCGAACAGCGGCGTGTGCTCATGTTCACGCAAGCTCAGGTTCTGCGCCTGCACTTGCGCAAGCCACTGCGCCACACTCTGCTCGGGTTTCGGGCTGGCAATGACCGCCAGCGTATTGATGAACAGCCCGAGCTGTTGCTCGACGCCTCTCAACTCCGCCGGACGCCCTGCAACAGTGGCGCCGAAGGTGACGCAGTCGTGCCCGGTATAGCGTTGCAGCAACAACAGCCAGGCCGCTTGTACCAGGGTGTTGACCGTTACCCGTTGCCGACGGGCGAACTCGCCAAGCGCTCGGGCACGCTGCGCGTCGAGCGTTTGATAATGATCGCCATAGCCGTGCGCCAACGCGCCCCGGTCCTGGCGAATCGCCAAGGCCAAGCGAGTGGGCGCCTCCAGCTCGACACATTGCTTGCGCCAGAAGGCCTCGCTCTGCGGCTTGTTCTGGCTTTGCAGCCATTGGATATAGTCGCGGTAACGGCCGCCCTGATGGGCGATCGTAGCGCCGGCATAGGCCTGCAACACTTCGCCCAGCAGCTGCGAGTTGCTCCAGCCGTCCATCAGGATGTGATGGCTGGTGTAGATCAGATGATGGTTGTGCGCGCTGGTCTGGATCACCGCAATGCGCAGCAGTGCGTCCTGAACGAGGTCGAATCCAGTGTGGCGGTCGGCTTCGGCCCAGGCATTCAGGCGCGGCTCGATATCCGCCTGCGCGCGCCAGTCCAGGCTGACGAAAGGCATCTCGATCCGTTTGCGGATCACCTGCAACGGCTGTTCGAACAGGGTGACGAAGTTGGCGCGCAGCACTTCATGTCGATCGACCACCGTCTGCCAGGCCCGGCGGAAGCGCTCGACATCCAGCCCAGCGACATCGACCCGCAGCTGGTTGATGTAATCCCCGCCGTTTGCTTCGAGCAAGCTATGGAACAGCATGCCCTGCTGCATGGGCGACAGCGCGAAGATGTCTTCGATCTCGTTCGCCGCGATCGGCAAATCATCGAGTTGAAGCTGACTCAGCGCGGCCAAAGGCACATCCGAGGGGGTCAGGCCGCCCGCCGTATCCTTCACGCAGTGGTCCGTCAGCGCCTTGAGCTCTTCAGCGTATTCACCCGCCAGGCGCTGCAGGGTCGCTGCGCTGAACATTTGGCGGCTGTAAGTCCACTCCACATTCAGTTCGCCGGCGTACACCTGGACATTGATCGACAGCCAGTTGCCCAACGGCGCGGCTGCGTTCTGCCCGGCACCCGAGCTTTCAGCGGCGGGTTCGAGGAAGACGGCTTCGCTGGCTTGCTCGGCAAAGCCGCCATCGAGCTGGCCCAGGTAGTTGAAGGTGATCCGCGGCGCGGCAAGGCCAGCGAGGGTCTGCCGGGCATGGTCGTCGCCCAGGTAACGCAACACGCCAAAGCCGATGCCCTTGTTGGGGATCGCGCGCAGTTGTTCCTTGATCTGCTTGATCGAGCCCGCCAGCGTAGCGGTCGGACTCAGCTTGACCGGGAACAGGCTGGTGAACCAGCCCACGGTGCGGGTCAGGTCGACCGTGTCGAACAGGTCTTCGCGGCCGTGGCCCTCTAGCTGTACCAGCACGTCGTCGTGCCCGGTCCAGCGCGCGATAACGCGGGCCAGCGCGGTCAGCAGCAGGTCGTTGATCTGCGTGCGGTAAGCGGCGGGCGCGTCTTTCAAAAGCTGCTGGGTGACGGTCTTGTCCAGGCGTGTGTGGGCGACATCGGCATATCGACCTTGCAGCGAACCTTGCGGATTGTCGCAAGGCAAGTCGGCGTGTATACCCGCCAGTTGCCGTTGCCAGTCATTCAACTCCCCTTGCAGTTCTTCGCTGCTGGCGTATGCCTGAAGTCGTTCAGCCCAGACCTTGGTCGAGCTGGTCTTGGCCGGCAACCTGATCGGCTGCTGGCGTTGCAGTTGGCCATAAACCGTTTGCAGATCTTGCAGCAGAATGCGCCACGACACGCCATCGACCGCCAGATGATGGATGGCCAGCAGCAAGCGCTGGCTACCGTCGGCCAACGTCGCCAGTACCGCGCGCAGCAGTGGTCCGGTTTGCAGGTTCAGGCTGCGTTGGGCCTCAGTGCACAGGGCCTCCAGGGCGACTTCATCCTGCACCTGGGCGTGCCAGAGCAGCGCTGGCTGCTCGGTGAACGGACGGTAGTGGGCAATCCAGTGACCCTGCTCGCCCTGGACAAAATTCAAGCGCAAGGCGTCGTGATGGATGACCAGAGCCTGCAGCGCCGACTCCAGCCACTCAGGCTGCAAGAGATTGCCCGGCGTCAGCAACAACGCCTGGTTCCAGTGATGACGCTCCGCAATCGGCTGTTCGAAGAAGGACAGATGAATCGGCAGCAACAAGCCGGCGCCTGTCACCGGGCCTTGATCGATCTGCAGGCCATCGTCTTCACCCCGTGTAGCTACCGAGGCCAAACCTTGCACCGTCTGGTGCTGGAACAGTTGCTTGGGCGTGAAACGAATCCCCGCCTGCCGTGCCCGGCTGACCACCTGGATCGAGATGATCGAGTCACCACCCAGCTCGAAGAAATTGTCGGTGAGCCCAATTTTCTCGACCTTGAGCACGTCGGCCCAGATCGCCGCGATCTGCTGTTCCAGCTCGCTTTGCGGTGCCACATAGGCGTGCTGCAATTGCGTGGCATCCGGCTTGGGCAGTGCCTTGCGATCCAGCTTGCCGTTGGCAGTTACCGGCATCTGCTCGATGAAGATCAGGTGCGTCGGCACCATGTAGTCCGGTAGCTGGGCCTTGAGGTGATCACGAAGCGCCGTACGTTGGGCGTTTTGCTGCGCGATGTCGGTCAACGGTTCACCTTCCACGACCAGGTAAGCCACCAACTGCTTGCCGCTCGGTCCGTCGATATCGATCACCACTGCTTCACGCAGCGCTTCGTGCTCCTGCAAGCGCGCCTGAATCTCGCCCAGTTCGATGCGCAGGCCGCGGATCTTCACTTGGTGGTCGATACGGCCAACGTAATCGATCACGCCCCCTTCCTGATAACGCGCCAGATCGCCGGTGCGGTACAGGCGGCCACCGCCGTTTTCGCTGCTGTCCAGCGGATCGGGGATAAAGCGTTCGGCCGTCAGCGCTGGCCGTTGGTGATAACCACGGGCCAACCCGATACCGCCCAGATACAGCTCGCCGCAGGTGCCTTGAGCGATGGGCAGCAGGCTGTCGCTGAGGATATGGGTCTTGAGGTTATCGATCGGTTGCCCGATCGGCACGCTGCTGCGCACTTGCTGATCACAGGTCCAATGGGTGACATCGATCGCGGCTTCGGTCGGGCCGTACAGGTTGTACAGGCCGGCATTTGGCAGGCGAGCCAAGGTTTGCTGCGCCAGATCGGCGGGCAAGGCTTCGCCGCTGCAAACGATACGCTTGATACCGGTGCAATCGTCGGCCTGCTCATGGCCCATGAACGCCTGCAACATCGACGGCACGAAGTGCAACGTGGTGACGTCATAGCGCCGGATGGTCTCGGCCAGGCGTTCCGGGTCGCGATGATCGCCCGGCTGGGCCACCGCCAGACGGGCACCGTTGATCAGCGGCCAGAAGAACTCCCACACCGACACGTCGAAGCTGAACGGGGTCTTTTGCAGCACGGTGTCGCTGGCGTCCAGGCCGTAGGCCTGCTGCATCCAGTTCAAGCGGTTGACCAGCGCCGTGTGGCTGTTCCCGGCGCCTTTGGGCTTGCCGGTCGAGCCCGAGGTGTAGATGACGTACGCCAGGTTCTGCGGATCGGTGAGGCCAAGCGGGTTGGTGGTATTGGAACCTTCCTGCCAGTCAGCCCCCTGGTCGAGCAGCAGGCATTGCAGATCGCTCGGGATCGGCAACTGCTCGCGTAGCGATTGCTGGGTCAGCAACAGCGCGATGCCGCTGTCTTCGTTCATGTAGGCCAGACGATCCTGCGGGTAGTCTGGGTCCAGCGGCACATAGGCGCCACCGGCCTTGAGAATACCCAGCAAAGCAACGACCATTTCCACGCTGCGCTCGACCGCGACGCCGACCAGCACATCCGGGCCCACGCCCATGTCACGCAATGTGTGTGCGAGCTGATTGGCTTGGGCGTTCAACTGGCGATAGGTCAACTGCCGATCCGCAAACATCACGGCAATGGCCTCCCCGCTACGCTCTGCCTGCGCCTCTATCAACTGATGAATGCACTGACCGCGGGGATAGTCCGCCTCGGTGCGGTTCCAGTCGACGACCATGCGCTGATGTGCTTCGACGGCCAACAGCGGCAAGTCGCCAATGCGGTGCGCTGGGTCCTGAACCAGCGCCGCCAGCAGATTGCCAAAATGCTCGGCAATCTGTGCGATGGCCGCCGCGCTGAAATGCGCGCGGTCGTAGTTGTAGTTGACCGACAGCACGTCTCCCAGGCCTATGCCCAAGGTCAGCGGGAAGTTGGTCTGCTCATGGTTCTGGGTGCCGGTAAACGCCAGGCCGGCCGGCGAACCTTGCTGCAGGGCTGCGGCAATCGGGTAATTCTCGAATACCAGGATGTTGTCGAACAGCCCCTCACCGCCCAGCCCTGCCCAACGCTGTACCTCATACAGCGGCGTGTGCTCGTGCTCGCGCAGCCTGAGGTTCAGCGCCTGTACCTGCGCCAGCCACTGCGCCACGCTCTGCTCGGGTTGCGGGCTGGCGATCACTGGCAAGGTGTTGATGAACAGCCCTATCTGCTGCTCGACACCCTTGAGTTCGGCCGGTCGCCCCGACACCGTGGCACCAAAGCTCACGCACGCCTGACCGGTGTAGCGCTGCAGCAAGAGTATCCAGCACGCTTGCACCAGGGTATTGACCGTGACGCGCTGCTGGCGGGCGAACTCGGTGATGTGCCGGGTGCGCTGGGCATCCAGGACTCGATAGTCACTGGTGTACCCCTGCCCCAGGCTTGCGGGCTCTTGACGGATCGCCAGCGCCAGGCGCGTCGGCTCCTGCAGGTCGAGCAACTGCTCGCGCCAGAAGGTTCGGTGGGTCTGCGCGTCCTGGCGTTGCAGCCATTGGATATAGTCGCGATAGCGGCTGGCCTGAGGCACCGCAGGCACACCCCCATAATGCTGCAGCACCTCGCCCAGCAACTGTGAAGTGCTCCAGCCGTCCATCAGGATGTGGTGGTGGGTATAGATCAGGTGATGCGTGTTTGCGCTCGTGCGGATGACCGCCAGGCGCAACAACGCGTCGTGCAGCAGATCGAAGCCTTGGCCTCGATCAGCATCGGCCCAGCTATCCAGAGCCTGCTCGACGGCCGACGTGGCCGACCAGTCGAGACTGACGAACGGCATATCGACCTGCTTGCGGATCACCTGCAAGGGCTGGTCGAACTGCGTGACGAAGTTCGCCCGCAGCACCTCATGCCGCGCCATCACCAACTGCCAGGCCTGGCGGAAACGCTCGACATCGAGGCCCATCACATCGACCCGAGTCTGGTTGATGTAATCGCCGCCTTGCTGCTCGTAAAGGCTATGGAACAACATGCCCTGCTGCATCGGCGACAGTGGATAGATGTCCTCGACAGCGGCAGCCGCGATCGGCAGCGCGTCGAGTTGCCCTTGCTCGAGCTTCGCCAGCGGCACGTCCGCTGGCGTCAGCGCGAAGTGCTCCTGGCTCATGCAATGCTCGATGAGCGCCTTGAGTTCGGCAGCGTACTCGTCGGCGAGGCGCTGCAGGGTTGCCTCGGCGAACATCTCGCGGCTGAAGGTCCATTCCAGGCTCAATTGGCCGCCATACACGCTGCCGTTGATCGACAGCCAGTTAGCCAACGGCGCGTCGGCACTCTGGCTCGCACCAGAGCCCTCGCCGGCGGGCGACAGGAATGCGGCATCGTGCCGCTCACCGTCGAAGCTGCCATCGAGCTGGCCCAGGTAGTTGAAGGTGATCCGCGGCGCGGCAAGGCCAGCGAGGGTCTGCCGGGCATGGTCGTCGCCCAGGTGACGCAACACGCCAAAGCCGATGCCCTTGTTGGGGATCGCGCGCAATTGTTCCTTGATCTGCTTGATCGAGCCCGCCAGCGTAGCGGTCGGACTCAGCTTGACCGGGAACAGGCTGGTGAACCAGCCCACGGTGCGGGTCAGGTCGACCGTGTCGAACAGGTCTTCGCGGCCGTGGCCTTCGAGCTGTACCAGCACGTCGTCGTGCCCGGTCCAGCGCGCGATAACGCGGGCCAGCGCGGTCAGCAGCAAATCGTTGACCTGGGTGCGGTAAGCAGCGGGAGCTGCTTTGAGCAACTGCTGGGTGAGGCCTTGATCCAGACGGGTCAGGGCGGTGGCACTGTAGCGGCTGTGCAACGAACCCTGCGGGTTTTCACAGGGCAGCTCGACGGACACTGCTGCCCGTTGCGCTTGCCAGTAACCCAACTCCTTTTGCAGCGCATCGCTGCTGGCGTATGCCTGCAGGTGCTCGGCCCAGGCGTGGGTCGAGCTGGTCTTGGCCGGCAGCTTGACGCGTTGCTGCGCTTGCAACTGGCCATAGGCCGTTTGCAGGTCCTCCAGCAAGATGCGCCACGACACGCCATCGACCGCCAGGTGATGGATGGCCAGCAGCAAGCGCTGGCTACCGTCCGCCAACGTCGCCAGTAACCCACGCAGCAACGGTCCGGTCTGCAGATTGAGGCTGCGCTGGGCATCCGTGCACAGCGCCTGCAGCGCGGCGGCGTCCGTGGCTCGGGCCTGCCACAGAAGCGCTGGCTGCGCGGCGACTGGCAGGTAACGAGCCGCCCAGCGGCCATCACCTTGCTGGGCAAAACCTAGACGCAGGGCATCGTGATGGGCGACCAGAGCCTGCAGCGCCGACTCCAGCCACTCAGGCTGCAGGAGATTGCCCGGCGTCAGCAACAACGCCTGGTTCCAGTGATGACGCTCCGCAATCGCCTGTTCGAAGAAGGACAGATGAATCGGCAGCAACAAGCCGGCGCCTGTCACCGGGCCTTGATCGATCTGCAGGCCATCGTCTTCACCCCGTGTGGCCACCGAGGCCAAACCTTGCACCGTCTGGTGCTGGAACAGCTGCTTGGGCGTGAAACGAATCCCTGCCTGCCGTGCCCGGCTGACCACCTGGATCGAGATGATCGAGTCGCCGCCCAGCTCGAAGAAGTTGTCGGTAAGGCCGATTTTCTCGAGCTTGAGCACGTCGGCCCAGATCGCCGCGATCTGCTGTTCCAGCTCGCTTTGCGGTGCCACATAGGCGTGCTGCAATTGCGTGGCATCCGGCTTGGGCAGTGCCTTGCGATCCAGCTTGCCGTTGGCGGTTACCGGCATCTGCTCGATGAAGATCAGGTGCGTCGGCACCATGTAGTCCGGTAGCTGGGCTTTCAAATGCTCGCGCAGAACATTGCGCAGCCCGTTCTGCTGTTCAGTGTCCGTGAATGGTTGACCTTCCACGACCAGATAAGCCACCAACTGCTTGCCGCTCGGCCCGTCGATATCGATCACCACCGCTTTACGCAGCGCTTCGTGCTCCTGCAAGCGCGCCTGGATCTCGCCCAGTTCGATGCGCAGGCCGCGGATCTTGACCTGATGGTCGATACGGCCAACGTAATCGATCACACCCCCTTCCTGATAACGCGCCAGATCGCCGGTGCGGTACAGGCGGCCACCGCCGTTTTCGCTGCTGTCCAGCGGATCGGGGATAAAGCGTTCGGCCGTCAGCGCTGGCCGTTGGTGATAACCACGGGCCAACCCGATACCGCCCAGATACAGCTCACCGCAGGTGCCTTGAGCAATGGGCAGCAGGCTGTCGCTGAGGATATGGGCCTTGAGGTTATCGATCGGTTGCCCGATCGGCACGCTGCTGCGCGCTTGCTGATCACAGGTCCAATGGGTGACATCGATCGCGGCTTCGGTCGGGCCGTACAGGTTGTAGAGCTCGGCGTGTGGCAAGCGCATCAAGGTCTGCTGCGCCAGATCGGCGGGCAAGGCTTCGCCGCTGCAAACGATACGCTTGATACCGGTGCAATCGTCGGCCTGCTCATGGCCCATGAATGCCTGCAACATCGACGGCACGAAGTGCAGCGTGGTGACGTCGTAGCGCTGGATGGTCTCGGCCAGGCGCTCCGGATCGCGATGATCGCCCGGCTGGGCCACCGCCAGACGGGCACCGTTGATCAGCGGCCAGAAGAACTCCCACACCGACACGTCGAAGCTGAACGGGGTCTTTTGCAGCACGGTGTCGCTGGCGTCCAGGCCGTAGGCCTGCTGCATCCAGTTCAAGCGGTTGACCAGCGCCGTGTGGCTGTTGCCGGCGCCTTTGGGCTTGCCGGTCGAGCCCGAGGTGTAGATGACGTACGCCAGGTTCTGCGGCTGGGTGAAGTTATGCGGATTAGCGCTGCTGTAGGCGTCCAGTCCATTGCCAGCCTGATCCAGCATCAGGCACTCGACACCCGCCGGTACCGGCAGTTGCCCTTGCAGACTCGTCTGCGTCAGCAACAACGCAATGCCGCTGTCTTCCATCATGTAGGCCAGACGATCCTGCGGGTACTCCGGGTCGAGCGGCACATAGGCGCCACCGGCCTTGAGAATACCCAGCAGGCCCACAACCATATCGACACTGCGCTCGACCGCCACGCCGACCAACCTATCCGGTCCCACGCCCAGCTCACGCAACGTGTGCGCCAGCTGATTGCAGCGCCGGTTCAGATCCCGGTAGGTCAGCTGCTGATCGCCGAACACCAAGGCGATAGCATCCGGTGTCGCCTCGACCTGCGCTTCGATCAACTGATGAATACAGGAATCGCTCGGGTAGTGCGCCTGAGTGGCGTTCCAGTCGGCGACAATCTGCCGATGCTCCTCGACACCCAACAGCGGCAGGTCGCCGATGCGGTGCTGTGGGTCCTGTATCAATGCTTGCAGCAGGTTGGCGAAATGGCCGGCGACCTGCTCCACCATCGCCGCCGTGTAGTGCCCACGATCGTAGCTGTAGTGAACCGTCAGTGTGTCTGCCAAGCCGACGGCAAGCGTCAACGGATAGTGGGTCTGTTCGTGATTCTGCGTGCTCTGGAACACCAGCCCCGCCGGCGCACCCTGCTGCAGCGCTTCGGACACCGGGTAGTTCTCGAACACCAGAATGTTGTCGAACAGGCTCTCGCCGCCCTGCCCGGCCCAGCGCTGAACCTCGGCCAGCGGCGTGTGCTCGTATTCACGCAGGCTCACGTTTTGCGCCTGCACCTGTTCCAGCCATTGCGCTACGGTCTGCTCGGGCGTCGGGCTGGCGATCACCGGCAACGTGTTGATGAACAGTCCGAGCTGCTGCTCCACACCTTTCAATTCAGCCGGACGCCCCGAAACGGTAGCGCCAAAGGCCACGCACGCTTGACCGGTATAGCGTTGCAACAGCAGCAACCACGCCGCTTGCACCAGCGTGTTGACCGTCACCCGCTGGCCACGGGCGAACTCGCTGAGGGACCGGGTCTGCGCGATGCTCAACACCTGCAGACGCTCGCCGTAACCGGTGCTCAGCTGGTCTGCGTCCTGGCCAATGGCCTGGGCCAGCAGCGTGGGTGCTTCCACGGCCCGGAGTTGGGCGCGCCAGAAGGCTTCGCTCTGCGCTTTGTCCTGGCGTTGCAGCCAATCGATATAGTCACGAAAGCGGCTGCCCTGCGGGCTCGCCGCAATGCCGGCATAGGTCTGCAGGACCTCGCCCAGCAGCTGCGCGTTGCTCCAGCCGTCCATCAGAATGTGATGGTTGGTGTAGATCAGGTGATGGCTGTTGTCCTGGGTACGAATCACGGCAATGCGCAGCAACGCATCGTGCTGCAGGTCGAAACCAGCGTGCCGATCGGCCTCGGCCCAGGTGTCCAGGCGCTGCTCGACGTCGGCCTGGTTTGACCAGTCGAGGCTGGTGAAAGGCAGGGCCATGTGCTTGCGGATCACCTGCAGTGGCTGTTCGAACGAGGTGACGAAGTTGGCGCGTAGCACCTCGTGGCGGTCAACCGCTGCCTGCCAGGCCCGCTGGAACCGCTCGACGTCCAGGCCCGCCACATCGACGCGGGTCTGGTTGATGTAATCGCCGCTCTCTTGCTCGTAGAGACTGTGAAACAGCATGCCTTGCTGCATCGGCGACAGCGGATAGAGGTCCTCGATGTCGGCGGCGGCAATCGGCAGCGAATCGAGCTGGGCCTGAGTCAGCTGGGCCAGGGGCACGTCCGACGGAGTCAGCGCAACAGTCTCGGCGCTCGCGCAGTGCTGGATCAATGCCTGGAGTTCGTGGGCATAATCATCCGCCAACCGCTGGATGGTCTGCTCACTGAACATCTCGCGGCTGAAGCTCCAGCCCAGGCTCAATTCACCGCCGTAAACCTGACCGTTGATCGATAGCCAGTTAGCCAACGGTGCGGCGGCGTCCTGGCCTGGGCCCGGGGCTTCTGCGGCGGGTGTCAAGAAGGCCGCTTCGCTGGCCTCGCCGGCGAAGCTGGCATCGAACTGACCCAGATAGTTGAAGGTGATCCGCGCCGCGGCCAAGCCCGCAAGGGTGCGCTGGGCCTGCTCGTCCCCCAGGTAGCGCAGGGCGCCGAAGCCGATGCCCCTGTTGGGGATAGCGCGCAGTTGTTCCTTGATCTGCTTGATCGAGCCCGCCAGCGTAGCGGCCGGGCTCAACCTGACCGGGAACAGGCTGGTGAACCAGCCCACGGTGCGAGTCAGATCGACGCTGTCGAACAGGTCTTCACGGCCATGGCCTTCGAGCTGGACGAACACGTCCTCCTGACCGGTCCAGCGGGCAATGACTCGGGCGAGGGCCGTCAGCAGCAGGTCGTTGATCTGCGTGCGATAGGCCGCAGGCGCGTCTTTGAGCAGGCGCTGGGTGGTGGTCTGGTCCAGGCGGGTCTGCGCGCTCCCGGCGTGCCTGCCTTGCAGCGAACCTTGTGGATGATCGCAGGGCAGATCGGCCTGAACAGTCGGTAGCTGGTCTGCCCAATAGGCCAACTCGCGCTGCAACTCGTCAGTGCGCGCGTAGGTCTGCAACAGCTCGCCCCAGGCCTTGGTGGAACTGGTCTTGGCGGGCAGTTCGATGCTCTGCTGCGCTTGCAACTGAGCGTAGGCGTTTTGCAGGTCCTCAAGCAGGATGCGCCACGACACGCCATCGACCGCCAGGTGATGGATGGCCAGCAGCAAGCGCTGGCTGCCATCGGCCAAGGTCGCCAGCACCGCGCGTATCAATGGTCCGGTTTGCAGATTCAAGCTGCGCTGCGCCTCGCTGCACAGCGACTCCAGCTCGGCGTGGGTTTGCACGCTCGACTGCCACAGCAGCGAATCCGTCTGAACGAGCGGGCCGTAATGGGCCGCCCAGCGACCATCGTCCGCTTGGGCGAAACTCAGGCGCAAGGCGTCGTGATGAGCGACCAGCGCCTGCAATGCAGACTCCAGGCGGTCCGCCTGCAGGGCTTTGCCCGGCGTCAGCAACAGTGCCTGGTTCCAGTGGTGGCGCTCGGGGATCTGTTGCTCGAAAAAGTGCTGATGGATCGGCAACAGCACACCCTCACCGGTCACTGGCCGCTGATCGATCTTCAGGCCACCGTCATCGCCACGAGTCGCCACCGAAGCCAGCCCCTGCACCGTCTGATGCTGGAACAGCGCCTTGGGCGTGAAACGAATTCCGGCCTGGCGGGCACGGCTCACTACCTGGATCGAAATGATCGAGTCCCCGCCCAGTTCGAAAAAGTTGTCGGTCAGACCGATTTTCTCGACCTTGAGTACCTCGGCCCAGATCGCCGCGATCTGCTGTTCCAGCTCGCTGCGCGGTGCGACATAAACCTGTTGAGACTGGCGGGTATCCGGCTTGGGCAAGCCTTTGCGATTGAGCTTGCCGTTGGGCGTCAGCGGCATGGAGGTGAGGAACATCAAATAAGCCGGCACCATGTAGTCTGGCAGCGCCGACTTGAGGTGATCGCGCAGCTCGCTACGCAATTGCCCCTGCTGCTCTAGGTCGGTGTCGCCAGGGGCGACGATATAGGCCACCAACTGCTTGCCACTCGGCCCTTCGATATCGATGACCACGGTTTCGCGGACGGCTGCGTGCTGCTGCAGACGCGCCTCGATCTCGCCCAGCTCGATACGAAAGCCTCGAACCTTGACCTGATGGTCGATGCGCCCCAGGTAATCCACTACGCCGTCTGCACGAACGCGGGTGAGGTCGCCGCTGCGGTACAGCCGCTCGCCGTCGCCGAACATGTCCGGCACGAAGCGCTCTGCGGTCAGGCTCGGGCGATCCAGATAGCCGCGCGCCACGCCGTGGCCGCCCAGGTACAGCTCGCCGGCGAAACCGCTCGGCAGCAGGTCGAGATTGGCGCCAAGCACGTAGGCGCGTCGACGGCCCAGCAAGGTGCCGATCGGCATATAGGCGGCGCCACAGGGCTCGCCCTTGCCGGCTTTCCACAGGAGTGGGGTGACCACGGTTTCGGTCGGGCCATAGCCGTTGAACAGGTACTGCGGGCGCAGGGTTTGCCAGGCCAGTTCGTAGCTCGACTGCGCCACCGCGTCACCGCCGAAGCAGTACACCCGCGTCGGCGGCGGATTGCCCACGAGCCGCGCATGCTCGGCCAGTTGCTGCAGGTACACCGGCGGGAACACTGCGATGGTGACGCCGTGGCGATGCATCTGCGCGTAGGTCTGCTCGGGCAACCACAGGCTGTCGTCACGCACCAGCACCCGAGCGCCGTTGATCAGCGGATGCATCCAGCCTTCATGGGCGCCGTCGAAAGCGAACGACATGAAGTGCAGTTCGCAGTCGGCCGGGCTGGTTTCGTAACGCTCGCCGGTGGCGATGATGTGCGCGACCAGCGGGCCATGAGCCACTGCCACGCCTTTGGGCAGGCCCGTGGAACCGGAGGTGTAGATAACGTACGCGAGATTGTCCTCGGCCAGCGCCACGAGCGGGGCACTGACGGGATGGTCCTGCCAGGCGGCAGGCTGGTCGACCAGCAAGGTGGCCAGGCCCTGCGGGATCGCCAGGGTGTCGAGCAGGTCGCTTTGCGTCAGCACCAACGCCGCGGCGCAGTCGTTCATCATGTACAGCAAGCGTTCCGGCGGGTAAGCCACATCGAGCGGCACATAGGCGCCGCCGGCCTTGAGCACCGCGAGGAAGGCCACCATGATTTCAGCGCTGCGGCGCATGGCGATCGCCACCCGCACCTCGGGCCCGACGCCCAGTTCGATCAGCCGATGGGCCAGGCGATTGGCCTGGGTGTCGAGCTGGCGATAGGTCAGCTGCCGGTCGTCGAACAGCACGGCCGGCGCATCCGGGGTGCGCTCGGCTTGATCGGCAACCAGCTGGTGTACACAGCGGTCACTGGCGTAGGCGCCATGGGTATTGTCGAGCCGCGCCACGATTCCATCGTGCTCAGCGGTATCGAGCATCGGCAGCACGGCCAGGCGCTGCTCGGGATCCTTGACGATGCCTTGCAACAGGTTGAGCCAATGCCGGCCCAAGCGCTCCACGGTAGCCACGTCGAACAGGGCCGTTGCGTAGGTCAGGGAGGCGACGATGCCCTGTGCGTGCTCGCAGGTGTCGAGGCTCAGATCGAACTTGGCGTGGGCCTGGGTACCGAGCAGCCCTTGCACGGTCAGCTCCGGCAAACGGTGCAGCTCGGCTTTGACCTCGCGCTGGTGGTTGTACATCACCTGGAACAGCGGGCTGTGGCTCAGGCTGCGCTCGGGCTGCAGCGCTTCGACCAACTGTTCGAACGGCAGGTCCTGGTGAGCCTGCGCCGTCAGTGCTGTGTGCTGGACCTGCTTGAGCAGCTCAGTGAAAGTGGTGAGCGGCGCGAACTCGGCCTTGAGCACCTGGGTGTTGACGAAGAAACCGATCAGGCGCTCCGTCTCCATGCGGTTGCGGTTGGCGATGGGTACGCCGACCCGAATGTCGTTCTGGCCCGAATAGCGATGCAGCAAGGTCTGGAAGCTGGCCAGCAGCACCATGAACAGGGTCGCGCCTCGCTGCTGGGCCAGCTGGCGCAACGACTGCACCAGCGTTTCATCCAGCGCAATATCCAGGCTGGCGCCCGCATAGTCCTGGACCGCCGGGCGTGGTCGATCCAGCGGTAATTCCAGCACAGGCTGCTCATCGCCGAGCTGCGCCTGCCAATACGCCAACTGGCGCGCTTGTTCGCCGGCGGCCATCCATTGGCGCTGCCAAAGGGCATAGTCGACGTACTGGATCGACAGCTGCACCAGGCTGACGACCTGGCCGGTGCGGTAGCCTTCATACAGCCGTACCAACTCCTCCACCATCACCGGCATCGACCAGCCATCGGAGACGATGTGGTGCAGGGTCAGGATCAGCACATGCTCATCACTGCCCAACGCCAGCAGCTTCACGCGCAGCAGCGGCCCCTGCTCCAGATCGAAAGGACGTTGCGTCTGGGCCGCGACCAGGCGCTCGAGCTCGATCCTGGCCGCAGAGCCCTGGGGCAGCCTGACCACCTCGTGCTCCAGGGCGAAGGCCTGCGTCGGATGGATCACCTGCACCGCCTGGTCCCCTTGCTGACGGAAGGTCGTGCGCAGGGTTTCGTGTCTCGCTATCAGCGCCTCGAAGCTCAGGCGCAGGGCTTCAATGTCCAGGCGGCCCGTGAGCTGCAGCACCGTGGCCATGGTGTAGGCCGCGTTTTCGGGCTCCAGTTGCCACAAGAACCACTGGCGCTGCTGGGCATAGGACAACAGCAACGGCTGTGTGCGGTCCTGGCGTTGCAGTGCTGGGGCTTGATCGCGCCCCGCGTGCTCTACCAGGTCGACGAAATCGGTCAACTGCGGTGCTTCGAACAGCGTGCGCAGCGGGACTTCGCGACCTAGCGCCTGACGAATGCGCGACGTCACCTGGGTCGCGAGCAGCGAGTGTCCGCCCAGCTCGAAAAAGTGATCGGTCAAGCCGACGCGTTCGACCTTCAATACTTCGGCCCAGATAGCGGCAATACACACCTGCAGGTCGCTGCGCGGTGCCTCATAGGCTTGCCGCGCCTGATCGACATCCGGGGCAGGCAGCGCCCGACGGTCCAGCTTGCCGTTGGCCGTCAGCGGCAGTGCTGCCAGGCAGACCAGATGCGCCGGGACCATGTACTCGGGGAGCGAGGCCTTCAGCAGCGCACGCAGTTGCTGACGCAGGTCATCCGGCCCGTCGGAGCGCGCCATCAGGGCCGTTTCGACGCCCAGGTAGGCCGCCAGTTGCTTGCCGGTGGGTGTGTCGATGGCGAGCACCAGCGCCTCACGCACATCGGGATGCTCGACCAGATGCGCCTCGATTTCGCCCATCTCTATGCGCAAGCCGCGGATCTTCACCTGATGGTCGATTCGTCCTGCGTACTCCAGTACCCCGTCGGGACGGCAAGAGGCCAGGTCACCGGTGCGGTACAGGCGAGCGCCGCCGACGGCGTCGAAGGGATCGGGAATGAAACGCTCGGCGGTCAGCGCTGGTCGGTTGAAATAGCCCCGTGCCAGGCAACCAGCGCCACCGATCAACAATTCGTTGACCCATCCGGGCGGTGCCAGTTGCAGACCATTGTCACAGACGTAAGTGCGCCGCCCTTGCAGCGCATGACCGATGGCTACACCCGGTTTGCTCACCTGCGCGGGCGACAGCGCGGCGCAGTCATACACAGTGGTCACTACGGTGGCTTCGGTCGGCCCGTAAGTGTTGAGCAGGCGCACGTCACTCAGGCCGCTGCGCCACCAGTCGCTCATGGCTTCCATCGGCATGGCTTCGCCGCCCACGTGCACTTGCCTGAGCGATGGGCAGCGAGAGTCCAGCATCCGCTCCGCTGCGAGCAGCCGCCAGTACGCGGTAGGCAAGTCGGCCACCGTGACGCCGTGGGCGCTGATCTTGCGCACCAGGGTGTCGATGTCCCAGACCTCAGGGCCACGCATGATCACCTGCGCCCCGCAGCACAGCGCGGGGTACAGTTGTTCGACGAAACCGTCGAAGTTGACCGTGGCGAACTGCAATACCCGGTCGCTGCAGGTCAACCGCGAATAGTCCGCCGCTACCGTGCAGAACAGCGACAGCTGCCGGTGGGCCATGGCGACCCCTTTGGGCTTGCCCGTCGAACCCGAGGTGTAGATCACATAGGCCAGGTTGTCTGCTACGACGAGATCGGGCAGATCTGCGTCGCTGTAGTCCGCCAGCCACTGATCCCCCGCTTCCATCAACAGCCGCGTAACCCGCTGGGCCTGTGGCAGACGTGCCTGCAGATCGGCCTGGGTCAACAGCAGTTCGATGCCGCTGTCTTCGAGCATGTAGCTCAAGCGCTCCGCAGGATAGTGCGGATCGAGGGGCACATAGGCGCCTCCGGCCTTGAGGATGCCCAGCAGCCCGATGACCATCTCCAGGCTGCGCTCCACCGCGATGCCGACCCGCACATCCGGCCCTACGCCCAGCTCGCGCAGCTTGTGCGCAAGGCGGTTGGCACGACGATTGAGCCCTTGATAGGTCAAGCTGCGGTCGCCCAGCACCAGTGCCGTGGCATCGGGTGTCAAGCTGGCCTGGGCCTCGAACGACTGCTGGAAGGTTGCGGCCGGTGATTCGTCACCTCGCTCGATGCCGGGGCCGACCTCGGCGAGGTCCAGCAATGGCACTTCGGCCGCCGCCTTGTCCGGCTGACGCACCAGCGCGGCCAGCAGCCATTGCCAGTGCTCGGCCAACGCTTCGATGCGCTGGCTATCGAACAGATCGGTGGCGTAACCGAACGACGCCATGATGCCGTCGGAGCGCTCCAGCGTGTCGAGCGACAGGTCGAATTGGGTGGTGTGCTCCACAAGATCGACCTCACTCACCCGCAGGCCCGCCACGCTGTCCTCGGACAGCCGCTCACCGAGATCGCTGAGATGGTTGAACATCACCTGGAACAGCGGGTTGTGGCCCAACCCGCGTTCGGGTTTGAGCGCTTCGACCAACGCGTCGAAGGGGATGTCCTTGTTGGCTTGCGCCGCCAGCGTGGTGTCCTTGACCTGCGCCAGCAGCTCGCCGAACGGCTGCCCAGGCGCCAGCGCAACCCGGGCCACGATGGTATTGACGAAGAAGCCGATCAGTCCCTCCAGCTCCAGGCGGTTGCGATTGGTGACCGGGATACCGATGTTGAGGGTGTCGCGGCCGCTATAGCGCGACAGCAGCACTACGAAAGAGGCCAGAAACACATGGAACAATGTCGCGTTGGCGTCCTGGGCGCAGCGTCGGACATCGCGGACCAGATCGGCTGGCAGCCATACATCGACGCGAGCCCCTCGGTAGCTTTGCACCTGTGGACGGCTACGATCGGCCGGCAGTTCCAGCAGCGCGAAATCGTCTTCCAGCTCGGCTTTCCAGAACGCCAGCTGGGTCTGCAGCTCACCGCTGGCAAGACGCTGACGTTGCCATGCGGAGTAATCGGCGTACTGCACCGCCAGCGCCGGCCGGTCGATGGCCAGGCCCGCGGCGCCGGCGTTGTAGCTGGCCGCCAGCTCACGGACCATGACACTCATCGACCAGCCATCGGAGACGATATGGTGCAGCACCACCGCGAGCACATGCTCGTCGGCGGCAATCTTGAACAGCGTGGCGCGAATCAGCGGCCCTTGCGCCAGGTCGAAAACATGGGTCGCGGCCTGCTCAAGGTGCGCGTGCAAGGCGCCCGGCTTCGCGCTCAGGTCCACCTGCTCGATAGGCACCGGCGTGGCCGCATGCACGCGCTGCCAGGTCTGGCCATCGTGCTCGTCGAACACCGTGCGCAATGATTCGTGACGCGCCACCAGCGCATCCAGAGCCGCCTGCAATGCGTCTCCATCGAGCGTACCTTGCAGCCTGACCGCCAACGGCGTGTTGTAGGCCGTGCTCTGGGGATTGAGTTTCCAGAACAGCCACTGCCGATGTTGCGCGTGGGAAACCATCAAGGGCTGACTGCGATCGAGCGCCGGGATCTGAGTGTCCACCGCCTGCTCGACGCCTTGCAGTGCAGCAGTGAATTCGCCCAGATCCGCCGTATCGAACAGCACCCGCAGGGCCACCTCCAGACGCAGCTGGCGCCGGACCCGCGACACCACCTGGGTCGCCAGCAACGAGTGCCCGCCCAATGCGAAGAAATTATCCGCAAGCCCCACCTGCTCGACCTGCAGCACCTCGGCCCAGATCGCGGCGACGTGTGCCTGCAACTCGGTTACCGGGGCCTGATAACCGCTGACCACAGCCACCGGCGCCGGCAACGCCTTGCTGTCCAGCTTGCCGTTGGCCGTGACCGGCAGGCGCTCGAGCACCTGCCAGTGCTGCGGTTGCAGATAGTCTGGCAAAAGCGCTTTGAGCGCATGACGTGCGTGCTCGGCGAACGCGCGCTGCGCGGCGGCATCCGGCGCCCAGCTCGCGGGCACCACGTACGCCGCCAGCTGTTGGTTCTCGCCCTCGCCCACCAACCTGACCACGGCATTGACGACCCCGGCCAGCGCGCGAACGCGGCTTTCGACTTCGGCCAATTCCACCCGGTAGCCGCGGATCTTCACCTGGCCATCCATGCGCCCGATGAAGCGCAAAACACCGTCACGCTGAGCGCGTACCCAGTCGCCAGTGCGGTACATCCGCTCACCGTGGGCATTGGCTGGATCAGGCACAAAGCGCTCAGCGGTGAGCGCCGGTTTGCCCAGATAACCGCGCGCCAGCCCGGCGCCGCCGATGTAGAGCTCGCCCTTGGCCGCGCCCGGCACTGGCTGCACGCAATCGGACAGGACCTGCGCGCGAATATTGTCCAGCGCACGGCCCAGCAGGGGCTCGCCCGCCAGTTCATGGGTGAGCACGCCGACGGTGGTTTCGGTCGGACCATAGTGATTGATCACCCGCAGCACCGGGGCCAATGCCGTCACACGCTTCAACAGCGCAGGGGCGACGGCCTCACCACCGACGATCAACACGCGCCGGGGCAAGGCTGCCGCCCCCGCCGTCAGCATCGCCTGCAAATGCGACGGCACGATCTTCAAGGCATCGATGGCGTGCTCGCGCATATAGGCGGCAAACACATCGGCATCCAGCACCGTCTGCTTGTCGAGCAGGTGCAGGGTCTTGCCGGCGCACAACGCGCCGTAGAACATCGTGTGGCCCAGGTCTGCAGCGGGCGTGGTGACCATCGCCAGGCTGCGCACCGCCCCCAGCGGCAGGCGCTCGCCGATGCTCGACACGTAATTGGCCAAGGCGCCGTGGCTGATCGCCACGCCCTTGGGCATGCCGGTGGTGCCCGAGGTGTAGATCACGTAGGCGAGGTTGTCGGCATGCACCGGTACGGGCCGTAACCGCGCCGCCGGCAATGCGGCATCGAACGCGATCAGCTGTACCTTGCCGGGCAGTTCGATATCGCGCCCAAGCACCCACCGCACCTGGCTGTCGGCGAGCATGAACGCCAGACGCTCGGCCGGCTGCTCGGGCTCAAGCGGTAGATAGGCGGCTCCTGCCTTGAGTACGGCGACAATGGCCACGAGCATGTCGACCGAGCGATCAGCCAGCACGCCAATCCGTTGATCGGGCTGCGCGCCCTTCTCCAGCAGCAGCTGGGCCAGGGCATCGGAACGTTGCTGCAGCGCGGCGTAAGTGATTTTTTCGCCCGCGCTGACCGCCGCGACCTGCTGCGGATGTCGCTCGGCGGCGCGTTCGATCAATGCATGGACGCTGGCGACGTCGCGCGCTTCGGGCAGATCGCCGCTCGGCAGCGGCGCCGCGTTCAACGTCAAGTCACCGATACGGTTGTGCGGCGCAGCGACCATGGCATGCAGCACGTGCAGCCAGTGCTCGCCCATCTCGGCAATGGTCTGGCCATCGAACACATCCAGCGCGTAGGTGAACACTGCGTGCAATTGCCCGGCACTCTCATAGGTATCCAGGGCCAGATCGAAACGCGCACTGTGCTTGTCCAGCGTCAGCTTCTCCACGCTCAAGCCGGACTGGGTACGGATCTGCCCGGCATCGGCGATGCTCGCCTGGTGATTGAACAGCACCTGAAACAACGGGCTAGGGCTGCTGCGGTCCAGCGCCAGCGCCTCGACCAGACGCTCGAAGGGCAGCTCCTGATGCGCCTGAGCCCCCAGGGCGGTGTCCTTGATGCGGCTCAGCAGCGCGTGCACGTCGTGGAGCGGATCGATCTCGGTGTGCAGTACCTGGGTGTTGATGAAGCAGCCGATCAACCCTTCGACTTCGCCACGGTTACGGTTGGCCACGGGCACGCCGACGCGAATGGCGGTCTGGCCGCTGTAGCGGTGCAACAGGACCTTGAAGGCCGCCAGCAATACCATGAACAGGGTCACGCCCTGGTCCTTGGCCAATGCGCGCAAACGCTCGGCCAGGGCCGCATCGATCAGGCACGGGTGGCGCGCGCCGCGGTAGCTGGGCCGCGACGGGCGGGGGTGATCGTTGGGCAGTTCCAGGGGGGTATGGTCCTCGCCCAGCTTGTCGCGCCAGTATGCCAATTGCCGCTCCTGCTCGCCGGCCCCCAGCCAGCTGCGCTGCCACAGGGCGTAGTCGCGGTACTGGATCGGCAAGACGGTAAGGGCCGCCTCGGTGCCGCTGCATGCCGCGTCGTAGCAGCGCAGGAACTCTTCGATCAGCACGTTCAGCGACCAGCCATCAGCGACGATATGGTGCAAGGTCAGCAGCAGCACATGTTCGTCGGCGGCCAGCGTCAGCAGCTGTACACGCAGCAAGGGGCCCTGGACCAGATCGAACGGTGCACAGGCTTCTGTTTCTGCAATGAGGGTGACCTGCGCTTCGCGGTCATCCGGCTGCAGCGCGCTCAGATCATGGCGCTGAATGCCCACGGCGAGGGAGTCGAGCACGTGCTGGCGGATCTGTTCGTCGTGCTCGTGGAACAGGGTACGCAAGGTCTCGTGACGCGCCACCAGGAGATTGAAGGCACTGTGCAAGGCGGCGACGTCGAGCGCCCCCTTCAAGCGCACCGCCATGGGCAGGTTGTAAGCGGCGCTGTGCGGGTCGAGCTGCCAGAGGAACCACATGCGCTGCTGCGCATACGACAGACCGTCGCGTTCCGCGCTGGCGACATCGGCAGGGATGGGCAGCAGTGCAAAATCGACGCCCTCTTGCTGCAAGCCCTCCAGGAACAACCGGCGTTTTTCCGTGGGCAGTTCGATAAAGCGGCGGGCGAGTTTCAGCGAGAGTTCGGCGTTCATGCGTTGCGTCCTTGAGGATAGGAGGCGGGGTCAGTGACCCCTGATACTCCACAAGAACGAAACAGCGGCAGGCTGATTTAGCCTTTACACAACAGCGGCAGAAACGGAGCCCGATCAGGCTCCGACCCACCACATCGCGGGCGATTCCATCAGCGCCTCACGCTCATACCGGCGCAAGTCCACCTCCAGATTGGCCTTCAACAAGCGCAGCACCTTGGCCTCGTGCTCATGAATGAAGAAATGCCCACCGGCGAGCATGTCCAGCGAAATGTTCGCTTCGGTTTCCGCTTGCCAGGCCATCAACTGCGCCTGGGTGGCCTTGTCCTCAGCGCCGCCCAGCACGTGCAGCGGGCAGCTCAGGGGTGGCCGCGCGCGATACGCATAGCGCCCGCACAGCAGGAAGTCGGCGCGCAACACAGGCAAGATCAAGGCCATCAGTTCGGCGTCGTCGAGCACCTGTGGCGGCGTGCCTTGCAGGTCGCGCAGGTCGGCCTTCAACGCGTCATCCGACTTGGGTTCGGCAAAGCCGCGGTCGTAGTCTTCGCGGCGGGTCGGTGCGGCCGTACCGCTGGCGAACAAGGCCACCGGTTCCAGAGCGCCGAGCTCGCGCAAGGCGTGCACCAGCTCGAAGCCTAGCAAGGCGCCCAGGCTGTGCCCAAACACCCCGTAAGGGCCTTGAATCTGCGGTGCCAGCTCGCGGGCCAGCTGCTGCGTCAAGGCCTGCATGTCGGTCTGCAGCGCTTCGCCGAGGCGCGCGCCGCGGCCTGGCAGCTCGACGGGCTGCACCTGCAGCCATTCGGGGAGCTTGCGCCGCCAGCGGCTGTAGACCATGGCACTGGCCCCTGAATAGGGCAGGCAAAACAGTTGCATCGTCGCCATGGTCGGGACCTCAGTGCACGGCTTGGTTCTCGCGCAGGCGCGCTTGCTCTTCCATGTGCTTGCGCAGGCTCAGGGGGCGCATGTCGGTCCAGACTTCTTCGATGTAGGCCAGGCACTCCTTCTTGAAGCCGCTCTTGCCGACGGTGCGCCAGCCTTTGGGGACTTCCTTGTAGTCAGGCCAGATGGAGTACTGTTCTTCGTGGTTGACCACGACTTGAAAGAGGATGTCTTCGCGATCGAATACCGAGGTCATAGTGTTGCTCCTTGAGGGTGGATGCGACGCAGGGGCCGCGTTTAATCAAGACGAATGAGGGCTTTGAAAATTAAGTCAAAGGCTTCGCGGACAGAGCCCGCGAAGCTGTTCAGGCGCCGGTCAGGGCGCCAGTCACGGCCTTGGCGAAGATCCGCGCCACCTCATCGATCTGTTCGGCGGTGATGATCAGCGGCGGCAGAAAGCGCACCACGCTGCTGTGGCGTCCGCCCACTTCGATGATCAACCCGCGCTTGAGGCACTCGCGCTGGATGCGGCTGGCCAGGGCGGTGTTGGCGGCCGGGTGGCCGAGGGGGTCGGGCGCGGCGTGAGGGTCGATGATCTCGACGCCGAGCATCAGCCCGCGGCCGCGTACGTCGCCCAGCTGCGGTACGCGTTTTTGCAGGTCCAGCAACTGCGTGCGCAGGCGCTGGCCCATGCTGGCGGCATGTTCGACCAAGCGGTGCTCTTCGATGTAGCGAATCACCGCAGAGCCCGCCGCCATGGCCATCTGATTGCCGCGGAAGGTGCCGGCGTGGGCACCGGGCTGCCAGGTGTCGAGCCAGTCCTGATAGACCATCACCGCCAGCGGCAGGCTGCCGCCGATGGCCTTGGATAGCACCACCACGTCGGGGACGATGTGCGCGTGCTCGAAGGCGAACAGCTTGCCGGTGCGGCCGAAGCCGGTCTGAATCTCGTCGATGATCAACGGGATGCCGGCCTTGGCGGTGATCTCGCGCACGCCACGCAGCCACATGTCGGCGGCCGGGATCACACCGCCCTCGCCTTGCACCACTTCGAGGATCACCCCGGCCGGCGCCTGCACGCCGCTTTCCGGGTCGTTGAGCAGGTTGCGCAGGTAGCGCAGGTTGACCTCGACCCCGGGCACGCCGCCGAGGCCGAACGGGCAACGGTAGTCGTAGGGGAACGGCATGAACTGCACGCCCTGGCTGACCATCGCGCCCAGGGGCGTCTTGGCCTTGAGGTTGCCCATCAGGCTCAGCGCGCCCTGGCTCATGCCGTGATAGCCGCCGTGGAAGGCCAGGATGGTGCTGCGCCCAGTGGCCATGCGCACCAGCTTGAGGGCGGCCTCGACGGCGTCGGTGCCGGTGGGGCCGGTGAACTGGATTTTCGCCTTGGTGGCGAACGATGCCGGCAGCGCGGCGAACAGGTCCTGCACGAAGCGATCCTTGACCGGGGTGCTGAGGTCGAGGGTGTGCAGCGGCAGTTCGTCATCGAGCACCTGGCGAATGGCGTCGATGACCACCGGGTGGTTGTGGCCCAGCGCCAGGGTGCCGGCGCCGGCCAGGCAGTCGATGAAGGTGCGGCCCTCGACGTCTTCGACATGAATGCCCCGGGCCCGTTTGAGCGCCAGCGGCAAGCGCCGCGGATAACTGCGGGCGTTGGACTCCTGCAGCTTTTGCCGGGCCAGGATGGGGCTGTCCTCGAAGTGGTAGTCCTTGTCTGCTTCGTGGGCGATGGGGCTTTCGGCTAACACTGTGCTCATGGTCATGCTCCTGAAAGAGAAGTTAAAAAGCCGAGGGTGGGTTGGTTTTCTGAAGGTGACTGGCAAGCAGGGTCCGCATCACAACGCCTCCAACCGAGCCATCAGGTCGTCGATGCGGCTGACCTTCTGCTCGGTCAACGCGCTGCCATCGAGGCCGTCGATATAGCGCGCCAACGCCTGCACGGTGCTGCACTCGAACATCGCCCGCAGCGGCACACTGCGCTGCAACGCCTGCTGCACCCGCGAAGCGATCTGCGTGGCCAGCAGCGAGTGGCCGCCGAGGTCGAAGAAGTCGTCGGTAACGCCCACTCGGGGGGCGCCCAGCACCTCGCTCCAGATCTGCACCAGGGTCTGTTCCAGCTCGCTGCTCGGCGCCACATAGTGCTGCGTGGCGCTGAAATCCGGGGCCGGCAGCGCCTTGCGATCGAGCTTGCCATTGGCGTTGAGCGGCAACTGCGCCAGGGCCTGCCAATGGCGCGGCACCATGTAGTCCGGCAGGCTCTGGCTCAGGTGCGCCTTGAGCGCTTCCCAGTCGGGGCTGGCCTGATCGCTGACCACATAGCCCACCAGGTACTGACCGGTGGCCGCGTGCTGCGCCGCCACCGCCGCCTCACGCAGCGACGGCCACTCACGCAGGCGCGCTTCGATCTCGCCCAACTCGATGCGATAGCCACGAATCTTGACCTGATGGTCGACCCGGCCCACGTACTCCAGCACGCCATCGAGGCGCCGCTGGGCCAGGTCGCCGCTGCGATACAAGCGCTCGCCGGCAGTGCCGAACGGGTCGGGCAAGAAACTCGCCGCCGTGCGGGCCGGATCGCGCAAGTAACCGCGCCCTACCCCGGTACCGGCGATGAACAGCTCGCCCTGAGCCAGCAACGCGACGCTGTGCAATTCGTCATCGAGCACGTACAAACGGTTGTTGTCGGTGGCGCTGCCGATGGGCAGATAGCTGCCGGCACTGGAGGCCGCGTCGACGCGGAACAGCGCCACGTCATCGGCACATTCCGCTGGGCCGTAGGCGTTCACCAGTGCTACCGATGGGTAACGTTGCAGCCATTGGCGGGCCAGCGCCGGCGGCATCGCTTCACCGGTGGGCAGCAGCCAGCGCAGGCGCTCAAGCTCGGCAGGCGCTTCGGCCAGCAAACCCTGAATCAGCGACGGCACGCTTTCGAGCACGGTGATGCCGGTGTCGCGGACATGGCGCAACAGCGCCGCCGGATCATGAGCGATGGCGTCGGGGACGATCTCGATGCGGGCGCCACACAACGCAGCGGCGAGGAACTGCCACACGGAAATATCGAAGCCCTGGGAAGCGGTCTGGGCGATCACGTCGTGCTCATCGAGCGCCAGATACGGCACCTTGCTCAACTGGTTGTTGAGCATGCCGGCCTGATGCACCGCCACGCCTTTGGGCACCCCCGTGGAACCGGAGGTATAGATCACATAGGCCAGGTGCTGGCCGGTCACCGCGATGCCCGGAGCAGCCACTTCGCCGCCACCCTCCTGTACCTCGTCCCACACCAACAACCGGGGCCGCCCGGCACAACTCAGCTCGTCGAGCAACTGCTCGGCCTGCACCCGACACGCCGCGCTGCACACCAGCACCGGCGCGGCACTGACCTCGAGGATGCGCGCCAGGCGCTGCGGTGGATGGGCCGGGTCCAGCGGCACATAACCGGCGCCGGCCTTGAGGCTGCCGACGATCATGCCCAGCAACGGCAAGCCTCGCTCGGCCAGCAAGGCCACCGGTTGATCAGGTCGCACACCGGCCGCCAGCAACGCCTGGCCCAGGCGATTGGCGTAGCGATCGAGCTCGGCGTACTGCCATTGCTCGCCAGCGCAGACCGCCACGATGCGCTCGGGATGCGCCGCCACCTGCGCCTCGAACAGCGGCACATAGCCCTGCTGCAACGGGTAGTCGCGCGCACTCTGGTTGCACTCTTCGGTCAGGAAGCAGTGTTCATCCGCGGCCAGCAACGGCAGCGCGGCGAGGTCCTGTTCGAAGCCGTCGACCAGCGCCAGCAACAAACGCTGGAACTCGCCGAGCAGGCGCTCGACGGTCGCCACGTCGAAGAAGCGGCGGTCGTAGGACAGGTGCAGGCCGAGGTCGTCACCCGGATAGCAGACTACCGTCAGCGGGTAGTTGGTGTGGGTGCGGCCGGACTCCGAGCGTGCGTTGAGGCCCTGGGCGCCTTGCAGCACCGTGGCGTCGACCGGAGCGTTTTCGAACACGAACAGGCTGTCGAACAGCGGCTGGCCCTTGGGCAGTTCGCTGCACGCCTGAATGCTCACCAGCGGCAGATGCTCGTGCTCGCGCAACTCGAGGTTGCGCTCGAACAGCTGTTGCAACCAGCCACGCACGCGCAACGGCTGACCGACATCCGGCATGCGCACCCGCAACGGGATGCTGTTGATGAACAGTCCGACGCATTCCTGCATCTGCGGCAGGCTGGCCGGGCGCCCGGCCACGGTGACGCCGAACAGCACGTCGCGCTCGCCGCTGTAGCGGCGCAGCACCAACGCCCAAGCCGCCTGGGCGAAGGTGTTGACGGTCAATTGATGGCGCTGGGCCAACTCGCGCAGGCGCGCGCCTTGCTCGGGCTGCAAGCGCCGGTAAACGTCGCCGACCTGCATGCCACCGTTGTCGTGGAGGATCGGCCGGTCGCTGGGGATCAGCGTCGGTCGCGCAAAGCCGGCCAGCGTCTCGCGCCAGTAGCGTTGCGACGACTCCAGGCCTTGATGGTGCAGCCAGGCGATGAACTCGCGGTAGCGCGGTGGTGTGCTCAGTTGCGCGTCGACGCCCTGCTCCAGCGCCTGATAGATGACCATGAAGTCGCCCATCAGAATCGAACGGCACCAGGCATCGATCAGGATGTGGTGGTTGCTCATGATGAACCAGTGCTGCTCCGGCGCCAGACGGATCAGGCGCAGGCGCAGCGGCGGGCGCTCCAGCAGCGCGAAGCCGGCCAGGCGCTCGGCTTCGAGCAGCTGTTGCAGGCGCGCTTGGTGGCCTTCGGCGGGCAGCGCGCTCCAGTCGAGGAACTCCACGCCGTCGCCGTCACCGCGATGAATCACTTGCAGCATCTGCTCACCGGCGTTCCAGCTGAACGAGGCGCGCAGCGCTTCGTGGCGCGCCACCACGGCGCGCCAGGCACGCTCGAAACGCTCGACGTCCAGGGCGCTGTCGATGGTGTAGCGATCCTGCATGAAGTAGATGCCGGTGCCCGGTTCCAGCAGGGTGTGCAGCAGCAGGCCCTCTTGCATCGGCGTCAGCGGGAACACGTCTTCGATGGCCTTGAACGGCAGAGGCAGGGCGTCGAGCTGGGCCTGATCGAGGCGTGCCAGCGGGAAGTCCGACGGCGTCACACCACCGCTCTCGGGTAGCAGGCAGTGGTCGATCAGCGCGACGAGGTTGCGCCGGTAAGCCTCGGCGAGGTGGCTGATGGTCTGGGTATGGAACAGCTGCTGGCTGAAGGTCCAGCGCAAGGTCAATTCCCCACCATAGACCTGCCCGTCGACGCTCAGCCAGTTGGGCAGCTCGGCGTCGCTGGCATGCTGGGCACCGCCGGCTTCTTGCAGCGGACGCAACAGCGCGTCGTCGGCAAAGCCCTGATCGAACTGGCCCAGGTAGTTGAAGGTGATGCGCGCCTGGGGCAAGGCCGCCATGGCCTGACGGCCGGCGTCGTCGGCCAGGTAGCGCAGCACGCCGTAGCCGAGGCCTTTGTGCGGCACGCTGCGCAGGTGTTCCTTGATAGCCTTGAGGGTGTCGCCGGTACTGGCGCCGGGTGTCAGGCGCAGCGGGTAGGCGCTGGTGAACCAGCCGACGCTGCGGCTCAGATCGATATCGTCGAACAGCTCTTCGCGGCCGTGGCCTTCAAGTTGCACCAAGGCCGAGGTCTGCCCGGTCCAGGCGCACAGGGTGCTGGCCAAGGCGCTGAGCAGCAGGTCTTCGGTGCGCGCACGATAGGCTTGCGGGGCCTGATGCAACAGGCGGCCAGTGATCTCGGCAGCCAAGGTGACGCTGACGCTGCTGGCGTCGCGCTCCAGGTTGGCGGTGTCATGAAAATCCCTCGGCAACTCGCCGTCGACGCCTTGCAGCTGGGTTTGCCACCAGCCCGATTCTTCGCGCAGCGATTCGCTGCTGGCATAGCTGTGCAGGCGCTGGGCCCAGTCACGCAGGGCGCTGGTCTTGGTCGGCAGTTGCGGCGCCTGGCCTTGTTCGAGCTGACGGTAGAGATGCTGCAGATCTGCCAGCAGCACACGCCACGACACGCTGTCCACTGCCAGGTGATGGATCACCAGCAGCACACGCTCCGGCGTGCCTGGCACCAGCACCGCACGCAACAGCGGGCCTTGCTGCAGATCGAGGCTCTGTTGCGCCTGTTCGAACAGCGCCAGGCGCTGCTCGGCGCTGCGCGCCTCGCGGACCCAGAGCAAGGGCTGCAGGCTATCGGCAGGCCGATATTGCGCCCGCCAAGGCGCGCCCTTGCCACCGTGCTCGAAGCTCAGGCGCAGGGCATCGTGGTGCACCTGCAGCGCTTGCAACGCCTGCTCCAGCAGCGCCGGTTGCAGGGGCTGCAGCGCCTGCATCAGCACGGATTGGTTCCAGTGCTGCGGCGCGGCCAGTTGCTGTTCGTAGAACCAATGCTGGATCGGCGTCAGCGCGGTGGCGCCGGTCACCGGGCCTTGATCGATGCTCAGGCGTTCGCTGAGGGTCGAGGCTGCCGCCAGGGTGCGCACGCTTTGGTGCTGGAACAGGTCCTTGGCGCTGAAATGAATACCCCGTTGACGAGCGCGGCTGACCACCTGGATCGACAGAATCGAATCACCGCCCAGGGCGAAGAAGTTGTCATCGATACCCACCCGCGCCGCACCCAGCACGGCCTGCCAGACCTCGACCAGACCGCGTTCGATGGCATTGCCCGGCGCCTGATAAGCCTCTTGCGCGGCACTGACGTCGGGGGCCGGCAAGGCGCGGCGGTCGAGCTTGCCGTTGGCGGTCAGCGGGAAGCGCTCCAGCACCAGCAGGTGCGCCGGCACCATGTGCTCGGGCAGACCGTTGTGCAGATGGGCCTTGAGCACTTCGCGCAAGGCGGCGGACTCCAGGCCCGGTTCGGCCAGCAGGTAGCCCACCAGTTGCTTGCCCGATGGGCCGTCGACGGCCAGCACGACGGCTTCACGTACCGATTCGTGGGCCAGCAGACGGGCTTCGATCTCGCCCAGCTCGATGCGAAAACCACGCACCTTGACCTGCTGGTCGATGCGCCCCAGGTACTCAAGTTGGCCGTCCGCGCGTTGGCTGACCAGATCGCCGGTGCGGTACAGCCGCGCGCCACCCTGGGTATCGAACGGGTCGGCCACGAAGCGCTCGGCGCTCAAGCCCGGGCGACTGTGGTAACCACGGGCCAGGCCGTAGCCCCCGACGTACAACTCACCCACGGCACCAGCGGGCAGTTGCGCCAGGTCGGCATCCAGCACGTACAACTGGCGCGCGCCGACCACCGTGCCGATCGGCACGCTGCTGGCGCCGGCTGGCAGCGCTTGCGGCACTGCGCACGCCATGGGCATGACCACGGTTTCGGTGGGCCCGTAGGCGTTGAACACGGCTTGCGGGGCGAAGCTTTCCCGCAGCGCGTGCAGATGGTCCGGGGTCAGGGCTTCGCCGCCGGTGATACACAGGCGCACCGGTAGCTGCTCGTGACGACCGCGCAACCACTGCGCCAGCTGGCCGCCATAGCTCGGCGTGAAACCAAGGACATTGATGCGCCGGTCACGGATCAGCGCGCAGATCGCTTCGGCATCCCACTGGCCTTGTTCGCGCAGGATCACTTCGGCGCCGAACAGCAACGGCACCAGCAGGCGCTCGCTGGCGGCATCGAAGTTGATCGAATAAAAGTGCAGTTCACGGTCAGCCGGGCTGGTCTCGAACAAGCGCCCCACCGCCAGGCAGTGCATGGCCAGCGGCCCCTGCTCGACGGTCACACCCTTGGGCAAACCGCTGGAGCCGGAGGTGTAGATCATGTAGGCCAGGTGCTGCGGCTGGCTGCGTTCAGGCAGATCATCGCTGGGGTAGGCGCCCAGCCCAGCGCGTTGCTGCTCCAGGCTCCAGGGCTGCACATGGGACGGCAACGGCGCGAGTTGGCTGAGCAGTTGGTCATGGCCGAGCAGCACGGCGATGCCGCTGTCTTCGATCATGTAGCGCAGGCGCTCCAGCGGGTATTCCGGGTCCAACGGCACGTAGGCGCCACCGGCCTTGAGCACCGCCAGCAGGCCGACCACCAGGTCCACCGAACGACGCAGGGCCAGGCCCACACGCACCTCAGGCCCGACGCCCAGCTCGATCAGGCGCCGGGCCACGCGGTTGGCCTGGGCGTTGAGTTCGGCGTAGGTCAGCGACTGCCCGGCGCAGGTCACGGCCAGGCCATGCGGGGTTGCCTGCGCCTGGTGCTGGAACAGTGCGTGAACACTGGCAGGCACTTTATCGAGCACCTCGCCACGGCCGCTGGCGACCAGCGCCTGGTGCTCGTCGGCGCTGAGCAGCGGCAATTCGCTGAGGCGTTGCTCGGGGTCGGCGAGCATGCTGCGCAGCAAGCGTTGCCAGTGCTCGGCCATGGCTTGGATGCGCGCCGCGTCGAACAGGTCGGTGCTGTAGGTCAGGCAGCAGCGCAGCTGCGCGTCGAAGTCGGTGACCTCCAGGTTGAGGTCGAACTTGGTCGCCCGCGCGTCGTTGACCAGATAGTCGACCTGCACGCCACCGGCCAGCTCGCGCTGCTGCTGGAATTCCCAGCGCTGCACGTTGCACATCACCTGGAACAGCGGATTCCAGGCGGCGCTGCGCTGCGGTTGCAAGGCTTCGACCAGATGATCGAAGGGCACGTCCTGATGGGATTGGCCCTCGATCGCCACCTGGCGCACCTGGGCCAGCAGCTCGCTGACAGTCATTTGCCCGTGGGGGCGAATGCGCAGCACCTGGGTGTTGAGGAAGGCGCCGATCAGGCCTTCGCTTTCAGGACGAATGCGGTTGGCCAGCGGCACGCCGATACGCAGGTCATCCTGGCCGCTATAGCGGTACAAGAGCACGGCCAGGGCGGCGCTCATGGTCATGAACAAAGTCAGGCCGCGGCTGCTGTTGAAACGCGCCACCTGGGTCGCCAGCTCGGCGTCCAGATCAAAACGATGCAGCTCGCCGCGATGGCTCTGCACCGCCGGCCGGGGTCGATCGCTGGGCAGCGCCAGCAAGGGTTGCTCGCTGCCCAGTTGCGCGCGCCAGTAATCGAGCTGGCGCTGCATTTCGCCGCCTTCAAGCCACTGACGATGCCAATGGCTGTAATCGAGGTACTGCACCGGCAGCGGCGCCAGTGGTGATTCGCGCTCATCGACGAAGGCGGCGTACAGCGCCGACAGTTCGCGGGCGAAAATGTCCATCGCCCAGCCTTCGGTGACGATGTGGTGCAAGGTCAGCAGCAGGTGATGCTCGCGCTCGGCGCTTCTGGCCAGGCACACGCGCAGCAGCGGCCCGGTCTCCAGATCGAAGGGGGCGTGGGCTTGCTCTTCGGCCACACGCTGAATGGCCACCTGGCGGTGCGCTTCGGGTTCGCTGGACAGGTCCAGCCACTGCATGGCCACATCGGATTGGCTCGACACCTGCTGCCAGGGCTTGCCGTCTTGTGCCGGGAAGGTGGTGCGCAGGCTTTCGTGGCGCTGGATCAGCGCCTGCAATGCACGCTCCAGGCTGTCGACATCGAGCGTGCCGCGCAGCCGCGCCATGCCGCCGACGTTGTAGGCCGGGCTCTGGGGGTCGAGTTGCCAAAGGAACCACATGCGTTGCTGGGAATAGGACAATGCCACGCGCTGGCGGCGGTCGACCCGTTCGATGACGCCCTGCCCGTCGACCCGCCCGTCTTGTTGGGCCCGTGCGACCCAGGCGGCGAAATCCACCAAGCGCCGAGACTCGAACAGCGCCCGCAGGGGCAGATCGACGGCAAACGCTTGACGCGTGCGCGAGACGATACGGGTGGCCAGCAGCGAGTGGCCGCCGAGCTCGAAGAAGTCGTCGTCGAGGCCAATGCGCTCCAGCTCCAGCACCTGGGCCCAGATCGCTGCCAGCTGGATTTCGCGCGCGTCGCGGGGCGCGCGGTACTCGCGAAGCGCGGCTTCAGGCTGCGGCAAGGCGCGGCGGTCGAGCTTGCCGGTCGGGCTCAGGGGCAAGGCTGGCAGACGCAGAATATGCGCCGGGATCATCGGTTCGGGCAGCCGTTGTTGCAGGGCCGTGCGCACGCGGCTGGCCAAGGCGGCGGCGGACTCTTCGCCCTCGGCCACCAGATAGGCCAGCAGTTGGCCGCCGCCGGCGCCGTCAGCAAGGATCACTGCCGCCTGACGGACGCCGGATTGTTCCAGCAGGGCGTTGCGGATTTCTTCGAGCTCGATGCGCACGCCGCGCAGCTTGACTTGTTCGTCGAGGCGGCCGAGATACTCCAGGGCGCCGTCTGCACGCCAGCGGGCCAGGTCGCCGCTGCGGTACAGGCGACCACCGCCATCGGCGGGCAGGAAGCGCTCGGCGGTGAGGGCTGGCCGGCCGAGGTAGCCGCGCGCCAGGCCGGTGCCGCCCAGCAGCAGTTCACCTTGGGCGCCGGTGGGGGATAGTTGCCAGTCGTTGTCGCGGATCTGGGTGAGGACATTGCTGAGGGGGCGGCCGATGGGGATTCTGGCTGCGGGTGTGCGATGGTCTTGCGGGCCTCTTCGCGGCCAAGCCCCGCTCCCACCAGTGTCCGGGTCTGGATTGGCTGACGCTGTGACCCCCTGAAGTGTTGCGCCCTGCACTGTCGGAGCAAGGCTTGCCCGCGAAGGGGCCGGCGCAAGCTGCCCGAGATCATCGGCCACACACTGCCAATGGGTCACATTGATAGCCGTTTCCGTCGGCCCGTAGCGGTTGTGCAGTGCCACCTGAGGCAGCCTCTCATGCACCCGGCGGCACAGTTCGGCCGGCAGCGCTTCGCCACCGCTGAACAGCAAACGCAGGCTGGAGCATTGGCCAACCAGCGCTTCATCCACAAACAGTTGCAACAGTGGCGGCACAAAATGCACGACCGTCACGCCGTGCTCGCGCACCAATTGCACCAGCCGCTGCGGATCGCGGTGTTCATCCTTGCCGGCCAACACCAGGCGGCTCCCCGCGATCAGCGGCAAAAAACACTCCCACAGCGACACATCGAAACTCAACGGCGCTTTTTGCAGGAGCACATCGCGGCCACCGATGGCGTACTCACGCTGCATCCACGCCAAGCGCTCGGCCAATGCGCCGTGGGTGCTGCCCACCGCCTTCGGCCGCCCGGTAGAACCGGAGGTGTAGATGATGTAAGCGAGGTTATCGGCGTGCAACGCCAAGGTCGGCGCCGCCACCGGCACCTCGAGCAACGCTTCGTCCAGCACCGCGTCGAGTAACAGGGTCGACCAACCGTCCGGCACCTCGAAGGCCTGCAGCACCTGCGCCTGACCCAACAACAAGGTGATCGCGCTGTCCTCAAGCATGAACTGCAGACGCTCGCGCGGATAATCCGGGTCCAGCGGCACATAGACGCCGCCCGCCTTGACGATCGCCACCAGCGCCACCATCAGTTCCAGCGAGCGCTCCGCCAGTACCCCGACGCGCACTTCGGGGCCGATACCTTGCTCGCGCAGGCGCTGGGCCAGGTGATTGGACAACTGATCCAGCGCGCGGTAACTCAAGGTTCGCGCGCCGACCACCAAGGCGATGTCTTCAGGCGTGGCGTGGGCCTGTGCCTGCAAGCGTTGCGGCAGCAGCCAGGTCGGTGCGGGTTGTGGATTCTCGCCCCACGCCAGCAACTGCCGCGCGTCGTTGTCGGTCAGCGACGCCAGTTCGTCCAGCGCCGTGTTCGGCTGGTCACACAGCTGCTGCACCAGCGCGACATACTGCTCGGCAAGGCGCTCGACCGTGGCGCGCTCGAACAGCTGCGTGGCGTAGTCGAACGACAGGCGGATGCGCCCCTGCTGATCCTGCTCGCTGTGCAACTGCAGGTCGTACTTGGCCTCGCGGCTGTGCCACGGCAGCTCCTCGGCGAACAGCCCCGGCAGCAGCCGCAAGGCGCTGATATCGCGCTGCAGATGGTTGAACATCACCTCGAAACCGGCATCGTCGCCCAAGGCCGCGTACACCTGCTGGTAGTCCAGCCGAGCGTTGGCCTGGGCCTCCAGCACGCGAGTGCGCACCGTCGCCAGCAAGTGGGCGAAGGACTGGCGCGTATCGATCTGCGCGCGCAGCACCTGAGTGTTGATCAAAAAACCCACCAGCCCTTGGCTGGAGCGCTGCTGACGGTTGGCATTGGGCACCCCGACACGGATATCGGCCTGACCGCTGTAGCGCTGCAACAGCAACTGCCAGGCCGCCAACAGCAGCATGAAGGTACTGGCGCCCTGGGCTTTGGCCAGGGCTTGCAAGCGTTCACCGAGCGCCGCGGGCAGTGGACGGCTCAAGCGTTCGGCCGGCGATGGCTGCAAGCCGCGCGGGTGATCCAGCGGCAAGGCCAGCGGCTCACGCTCGCCGCCCAGGGTGGCGCGCCAGTAGGCAAGCTCGCGGCTGACGGCCGCGTCGTCCAGCGCAGCGTCGCTCAGCCCCGCAGCATAGTCGCCGTGATTGATCGGCAATGGCGCGAGCACCGAGGCCGTCTCACCGCTGCTAAAGGCGGCATACAAGCGCGCGAACTCGTCGAGCAAAATACCGAACGACCAGCCATCGGCAATGATGTGGTGCACGGTCACCAGCAGCAGGTGATCCTGGTCGTCGAGGCGGATCAGGCGCACTCGCAGCAAGGGGCCGTGTTCGAGATCGAAGGGGATGGCGGCTTCCTGATTCTGCAGGGTGGCGACGTCTGGCGCGGTGCCGCCGAGGTCATCGTACTGCAGCGCCCACTCGCTGCCGTCGCCCAGGCGTTGATAGCAGCAGTCGCCGTCCTGGTAGAAGCGTGTACGCAGCGCTTCATGGCGCTCGACCAAGGCCGCGAAGGCGCGGGTCAGGGCCGGGCGATCCAGCTCGCCACGCAAGCGCAGGCCACCGGGAACGTTGTACGCCGGGCTGTCGGGTTGCAGTTGCCAGAGGAACCACAGACGGCTTTGCGCCGGGGTTTGTGGCAGCGGTTGATCGGAGTTGCGCGGTGTTTTCTGCGGGGTCGACGCTGAGCGGTCGGCTTGCAGTGCCTGCACGGCCGCGGTGAAGGCGCCCAGGTCAGGGGCTACATAAAGGGTTTGCAGTTCGAGGTCGATGCGCAGCGCGTCGCGTAACTCGGCGATCAACTGAATTGCCTGAATGGAGTTGCCGCCCTGGGCGAAAAAGCTCGCACCGGGCTCCAGCGTCTCGACCCCGAGGGTTTCGCGCCACAGTCGCGCAATGTGCTCGGGCAGCGCTTCGCCTTGATCCTGAACAGCCCCGGTGTGCACCTCGCCCAGTTGCCATTGCGCCACGCACGGCAGGCTGCCCTCGCGCCACTGCGCAGCGCAGGCGGCGCGCTGCAGCTTGCCGCTGGAGGTCTTGGGCAGGCTGCCGGGTTCGAGCAAGAGCACCACGGCGGGGGCCTCGTGATGGACCTCGGCGACCTGCGCGCGAATGGCGGCGATCAAGTCATCGGTGGCGTACTGCTTCTGCACCCGCCGGCTGATTTCTGCGGCAATCCCAAACGCTTCGCGGGCAGCGCCCGCTCCAACACCATTCCCTGTGGGAGCGGGCTCTGCCCGCGAAGCGTCTACTGCAAACACCGCCACCCGGCCCTTGCGCACCGCCTCGATCCGCGCCTCGACCGTGCGCTCGATATCCTGCGGATACAGATTTTGCCCACGGATGATCAACATGTCCTTGATCCGCCCGCTCACATACAACTGCCCGCCGTGCATGAAACCCAGATCGCCGGTACGCAGCCAGGTGCTGCCATCGCGCGGGATGAACGCCTTGGCGCTGGCCTCGGGGTTGCGCCAGTAACCTTGGGCAACACTCGGCCCGGCGCTGCAGATTTCGCCCACGCAGCCATCGGCCAAGGGCTCGCCGGTGACGGCATCGATGATCATCACTGAATGCTCGGGCTGCGGCCAGCCGCAGCTCATCAGGCGCACGCCCTGGCCGACCTTGGCCTCATGCCGGGCCAGCGCGCTGGCGTCCAACTGCAACGCATCGATGCCCTGCCCCGGGCGGCTGCCGGTGACGAACAGCGTCGCCTCGGCCAGCCCATAACTGGCCAGATAGGCATTGGCATCGAAACCACAGGCGCCGAAACGCTTGGCGAAATCCTGCAGGCTGTCCTGGCGAATCAACTCCGAGCCCGAGAACGCCACACGCCAGTGCGTCAGGTCCAACCCCGCCAACTTGTTATCCGCAATCCGCTCGACGCACAGGCGATAGGCGAAGTCCGGGCCGCCACTGATGGTGCCGCGGTAACGGCTGATCGCGTCAAGCCAGCGCAGCGGCCGTTCGAGGAAGTATTGCGGCGCCATCAGCACCACCGGCACGCCGCTGTAGATGCCCTGCAGCAGGCCGCCGATCAGGCCCATGTCGTGGTAGAGCGGCAGCCAGCTGACGATCACGTCATCGTTGTCGATCTCGTAGCCCTGGCGGATCAACCAGGCGTTGGCTTCGAGGTTGCCATTGCTGACCTGCACGCCTTTGGGGGTGGCGGTGGAGCCAGAGGTGTATTGCAAAAAGGCGATGTCTTGCGCACGTGGGCCGTCGCCGCTCCAGCGCTCGTCCTGTTCGGCGTCGAGCTGATCGACCGCCAGCAGCGCCGGCATGCGGGTGTCGCCTGGCAAGGTCAGCTCGCTCAGGGCCGGCAGCAACTGCGCGGTGGTGAGGATCAGCCCCGGCTCGGCGTCGTCGATGATCGACAGCAGGCGCTCCAGGTGCTGCGGGCGCATCGACTCCGGCGGATAGGCCGGCACGGCGATGACACCGGCATACAGGCAGGCGAAAAACGCCGCGACGTAGTCCGGGCCACTGGGCAGCAGCAACAGCGCACGCTCGCCCGGCTCGGCACGCTGTGTCAGGGCGGCAGCCATGACGCGGGCGCGCTGGTCGAGCTGGCCGTAGGTGAGCACCAGGCCGTCGTCACTGTGGCCATCGAGGAAGCGCAGGGCCGGCTCATCCGCCCGTGTTGCGGCATGACGCAGCAGTGCGTGAGCCAGAGAAGTCGGGCGTTCGAAGAAGTTGGCCATCGCGGTACCTGTCCTCATTTCCATGGGTGCGAAACGGCTGACCGGGAACGGGCAACCGTATTTTCATGGAGGTGAAGACGGGTGAGGCGCGAAGAAAATTAGCCGGATCGAGTGATGGATGCGGCGGGACTTATTGGTGGGGTTGGCGGTGGTCGGGTCGGGTTCTACGAATCATCCCAGCCCCAGCGACGCCAGTATCTGCGTGCGCAACTCCACCAGATACGGATCATCGCGGCGTCGCGGATAGCCCCGCTCCACCACGATCTCGGATTTGACCCGCGCCGGTCGATCGCTGAACACGATGATGCGGTTGGCCATCAGCAACGCTTCTTCGACGTCATGGGTCACCATCAAGGCGGTATAGCCCTGGCGCTGCCACAGCTCGATCAACTCCTTTTGCATGGCGATGCGGGTGAGCGAATCGAGTTTGCCCAGCGGCTCATCGAGGATCAGCAAGCGCGGTTCGTTGACCAGCGCTCGGGCCAGGGCCACGCGCTGCGCCATGCCCCCGGACAACTGCCGTGGCCAGGCGCGGGCGAAGTCGCCCAGATGGACCTTGGCCAATGCCGCGTCCACCCGTTGCTCCTGGCCCTTGAGCACGCCTTGCGCTTGCAGGCCCAGCGCGACGTTGTCCCACACGCGCCGCCAGGGGTAGAGGGTCGGGTCCTGGAACACCACCACCCGGCTAGGGTCCGGGGCGGTGATGGGCTGGCCGTCGCCGTTGAGGGTGCCACGATCGGCCGGTTCGAGCCCGGCAACCAGGCGCAGCAAGGTCGACTTGCCGCACCCCGAAGGCCCGAGCAAGGCGACGAATTCGCCCGGCGCCACGTCGAGGCTGACGTTTTCGAGTACCGGCAACGGGGTGCCGTCGATGTCGAAGGCGTGGCTGAGGTTTTCGATGTGCAGCGCCAGGCCGCGATCATCTGCTGAGGCTTGTGCCAGGGCTACCATTTCACTGCTCCTTTCTGCCAGGCCAATAGCCGGTCACGAATCTTGAACAAGGCCGAGATCAGCCCCGAGCACGCCAGCGCCATCAGCAACAGGGCCGCGTACATGTTGGCGTAGGCCGCCCAGCCTTGAGCCCACTGCAGGTACCAGCCGATGCCGGACTTGACGCCCATCATCTCCGCCACCACCAAGGTCGAGAACGAAGCGCCCAGGCCCATGAACAGGCCGACGAACACATGGGGCAAGGCCGCGGGGATCGCCACGCGAAAGATCAGAAAACCGGGCTTGGCGCCCAGGGTGCGGGCCACGTCATAGTAGGCCTTGTCGACACTGGCCACGCCCGACCAGGTCAGCACCGTGACCGGAAACCAGGTCGCCAGCGCGATCAAGAACACACTGGCGCTCCAGCTGGTCGGGAACAGGAAGAAACACAGCGGCAGCAGCGCCGTCGACGGCACCGGCCCGAGGATGCGCAACACCGGGTGCAGCCAGTAGCCGATCGCCTGCGACCAGCCGATCGATACGCCGGCGATAAACCCGCAGACCGCCCCCAGCAACACCCCACTGCCGAGCAGCAGGGCGGAGTTCCACAGGCTGTCGAGCAGCCGCGCCCAGTCGTTGAAATACACCGCGATCAATGCCTGGGGCGGCGCGAAGAAAGGCACCGGCAGGCGTCCCGATTTGGCCGTCAGCAATTCCCAGATCGCCAGCCCCACGGCCAGGGCGATCAGCCACGGCGCCAGATGGCGCAAGCGCTTGGCCAGGCGCGGGGTGCGGGGCGCCAACAGCGTCAATGCGCCGATGATCACCGCCAGCCCCAGCTCGATATTGGCCAGCCCCACGGTCCACGGCCAGTGGCGCGTGGCGTCGGGATAGAAGCGCGTCAACAGCGCTGCGGCCAACCAGGCCACTACCGCCACCGCCGGCAGCCAGCCGACGGGGGTGGACAGGCTGCGCGGCAGGCTGACGCTGTGAGTCAGTTCATCAACTGAAGACATCGGCGGTGATCTCCTTGGCGAACGCGACCGCGTCGGTGCTCGAATCGAACACCTCGACGGTTTTCAGGTCGTTGACGTAGGTGACGATCTCGGTCGACAACGCCTGGCCGACCGCATGATGGCCGTGAGTGTGGTCGTGCATGATTGCCTGCACCTCTGCCGCGTTGGTGTTGAGGGCGAATTTCTCGAAGCCCTTGGCGACCACGTCCGGGTGCTTCACGGAATAGTCGTGGGCCTCGAGAATGGCCTGGGTCAGGGCCGCTGCCGCGCGCTTGTCGCCGCGCACCAGGGTGCCGCTGACGCCGACCACACAGCAGGACAGATTGGCGTATTCCTCGGACAGGTTGCTGGCCAGCTCGTGGGCCTGGCCGCCCTTGATCAGCCGGTACATGAACGGGTCGCTGCCGCTGATCGCTTGCACTTCGCCCTTGTCCAGCGCGGTGCCGAGCAGGTCGGCCGGGTACAGCTTCCATTCCACGTCCTTGACCGGGTCGACGCCGTGGCGCTGCAGCAGGATGGAGAAGAAGTTGCGGTCCGGGGCCGCCATGTCGGTGACGCCAATCGCCTTGCCCTTGAGGTCGGCGAGCGAGCCGATCGCGCTGCCGTTGGCGCTGAGCAAGCGCATGCAGCCACCGTGGGTACCGGCGGTGAGCTTGACGTCGAAGCCTTGCTCGAGCGCTTTGAGCCAGCGCAGGGCCATGCCGATGCCGGCGTCGGCCTTGTTGGTGGCGATGGCTTCGAGCAGTACCTCGGTGGAGTTGCCGAAGTTGACGAACTCGACATCCAGGTTGTGCTTGTTGAAGAAGCCTTCGCTGTGGGCGACCACCACCGGGGCCAGGCACACGGCGTTGAGGTTGATGGCCAGCTTGAGTTTTTGTGGCGCATCAAGCTTGATGAATTCGCCGGTGCCGTTCGGCTCTGCGCTGGGGGCCGCGTCACCATGGCCCGCGTGGTCGTGCTCGTCGGCGGCCCAGACGCTGCGAGTCGACAGCAGCAGCGGGCTGGCCAGGGCCACAGCGCCGTAGCCGAGCAGGGTGCGGCGCGACAACGGGTTGATAAGGGTGCGGACCATCGAACATCTCCATATATGACGGGATATGGCTCAATGGCGCCGCTGCTACGGTGGCCCTCAAGCAATTGAATGATTGCTCGCGCGCGGCGAGTCGGCGCCACCTTAGCACCGGCCACCACATACCCTAAATTCATTTTATGCATATCCTAATATGCTAAATATTTAGTAATTACCTTAAAAGAAAATCGAATTTCACAGACGCCGCCGATGCTTCTACTGTCATGGCCATTGCCCGGCGCAGGCCTGTGTTGCGCCCTATTCGAAGACAGTTCCCAAGGATTCCAGCATGAGCATCGAATTCATCGGCTACATCGCCGGCCACCACAGCTCCGAAATCCACCCGCAGGTCGGCCCGGTGCTGCAACCCGAGTACGTCGAGAAGGTCGCCCGTGCCCATGAAGAAGCCGGTTTCGACCGCGCCCTGGTGGCCTTCCATTCCAACAGTCCGGACAGCACGCTGATCGCCAGCCACGCGGCCAGCGTTACCAAAAAACTGCAGTTCCTGATCGCCCACCGCCCCGGTTTCGCGGCGCCGACCCTGGCCGCTCGCCAGTTCGCCACCCTGGACACCTTCAATGGCGGGCGCACCGCCGTGCACATCATCACCGGCGGTGACGACAAGGAACTGCGTGGCGACGGCAGTTATATCGGCAAGGACGAGCGCTACGCGCGTACCGATGAGTACCTGACCGTGCTGCGCCAGGAGTGGACCGCCGACAAGCCGTTCGATTTCAAGGGCGAGTACTACCAGTTCGAAGGCGCACACTCGGCGGTCAAGACCGCCAAGCCGATCCCGTTGTATTTCGGTGGCTCGTCGGATGCCGCGATCGAAGTGGCGGGCAAGCACGCCGACGTCTACGCCTTGTGGGGCGAGACTTATGAGCAGGTGCGCGAAGTGGTGGCGCGGGTGCGTGCCGAGGCGGCCAAGCATGGTCGTCAGGTGCGCTTCAGCCTCTCGCTGCGGCCGATTCTGGCGGCGACCGAAGATCAGGCCTGGGCCCGTGCCGAGCGTATTCTGGAGCAGGCCAAGGAAGTAGCCGCGCAAAAAGGCGTGGTGCGCAAAGAGCCAGCCAACGAGGGTTCCAAGCGCTTGCTGGCGGCTGCCGCACAGGGCTCGCGCCTGGACAAACGCTTGTGGACGGGGGTTGCCGGGCTGCTGGGTGCCAAGGGTAACTCGACGTCGTTGGTCGGGACCGCCGAGCAGGTGGCTGAAGCCTTGGTGGATTACTACGATCTGGGGATCACTACCTTTTTGATTCGCGGGTTCGACCCGCTGGAAGATGCCATCGATTATGGCCGCACGTTGATTCCGCTGACGCGGCAGTTGATTGCTCAGCGTGAGGCGCAGGTGGCTTGAGCTGAGACGCCCGGCTTGCCGCGAAGTGTGCAGCGCCTGAACGGGTCTCTTCGCGAGCAAGCTTTGCTCCCACAGGTGTACGCCGCTGGATCTGTCTGCACTGTGGGAGCGAGGTAGCGCGTTCGGCGGCGAAGGGGCCGGACCTGGTTGCACAGCATCTTGCGCTCTTGCGCTCTTGCACGAACGTAAAACCTTCCGCCCAGCCCCCCTTTCCCGTAGTCTCACCGCACCTTCCTTGCGGACCGTGCGGGCATTGTTTCACCACCATGCGTAAATTTCTTTTCTCGCTGCTGATCCTGGCCCTGCTGGCCCTGGCCGGCGCCTACGGGTACTGGGCGGCGCTGCGCCCCAACGGTCATTACCTCTCGGACCTGCGCATCCAAGTCGCCGTCGATCAGGGCACACCCGGCCAGAACGGCAACCTGCTGGGCATCCAGCCCGAACTCTTCCCCGGTGACTATCAGGACCCGGAACGCCTGCGCCGCAAGCTCGAAGCCTATCTGCAGCAAGCCCGCAGCCTGGGCCTGATCAACCCCAAGACAATCGTCATCCTGCCCGAACACATCGGCAGCTGGCTGTGGATAAAAGGCGAAAAGGACGAGGTCTATCAGGCGCGCGGGCGCGACGAGGCCTTCCAGTGGCTGAGCCTCAGCAACCCGGTGCGCTTCGCTAAGGCCTGGCTGAGCGCCCGCAACGGTCATCGCGGGCGCAACGCACGGCTGCGCATGAAGGCCGATGAAATGGCCGCTGATTATCAGGCGCTGTTCGGCGGGCTGGCCAAGGAGTTCGGCGTGACCTTGGTGGCCGGCTCGATCGTGCTGCCCACCCCCCATATCGAAAACGGCGTGCTGACGCCCGGCAATGGCTCGCTGTTCAATATCAGCGTGGTGTTCGGCACCGACGGCGCGCCGTTGGGCGTGCCCACACACCAGGTTTTCCCGGATCGTGACAACCGCCGCCTGGTGCAGCCCGGCGACCCTGGCGACCTTGATGTGGTCGACACCCCGGCCGGGCGCCTGGGCGTGCTGATCGGCACCGACAGCTGGTACCCGGACAACTACCGCCGTTTGCAGGCCAAGGGCGTGCAACTGCTGGCGATACCCGCCTTCGTCGCCGGCCCTGGCCACTGGCAAACGCCCTGGCGCGGCTACGACCTCCATCCGCCGGCGGCGCTGCCGATTCAACCGGGCGAAGTCACTGAGCAGCAAGCCTGGCAACGCCTCACCCAGGCCGGCCTGACGCCAGTGGGCATCAGCGCCGGCCTGAGCGTATTCATGCACGGGCGCTTCTGGGACGTGGTCGCCGAAGGCCAAAGTTTCATCTCGCACAATGGCCAGGCCGAAGAAGCACCGGCCGGCTTTGGTGCGCGCCTGATCAATCTATGGCTGTAGCGAGTGGGCATGCCCCCGAAAAATCCCTCGGTGCCACCCAAAATGACTGACACCCGCCAACCCCTGCCGCTGCGCCTGGGCGATTTGTCCGTAGGCTTTATCCACAGCCTGGCGGCAGCCATTCGCCAACTGCACCAGGACCCGCTGCCGTTGCTGGCGGCGTATGGGCTTGACCCTGAACGCCTGGCCAGCCCCGGCGCGCGGCTGTCGATCCCTCGTTACATGCGCCTGGGCCATGCGGCGATGCAGCTGTGTGCCGAGCCCGCACTGGGGTTGCACATGGGCGCCTGCAGCCGCTTGCCCCACGCCGGGCTGGCCGGGATCACTGCCGCCCAGGCGCCGACCGTGCGCGAAGCGGCGCGGGCGATGATCCGCTTCGAGCCGTTGTATGCCACCAACTACCGCGGCCAGTCGAGCTTCGCTGAAGACGCCGATGGCGCGTGGCTGCGCTTCTATTCCATCAGTCCCTACAACGCCTATAACCGTTTTGTGGTGGACGCGGTACTCAGCGGCTGGCTGGCGCAGCTATCAAGCGTTGCCGGTGCAGCGGTGCAAGCGCAGCGCCTGGAAATCGAATTCGAGGCCCCCGCCTACGCCGCGTTTTATCAGCCGTTGAGTGTGCAGCCCGTGCAGTTCGCCAGCGCCGCTAACCAGCTGCGCCTTGATCAGGCCAGCCTTGCCCTGCGCAACCCGGCGCACTGCCCCGGCACCTGGCAGGAGTTGCTCGCGCTGTGCGAACAGGCGCTAACGCAACAGACGCGGACTCGCAGCTTGGGCGAGCGCATCATGCAATTGCTGGGGCCCTTGCTGAGCGGCGGTCGCGAGCCGGATCTGGATGAGGTGGCGGCACGCCTGAAGCTGCCGGTGTGGACGCTGCGACGCCGGCTGGCCGAGGAAGGCACGCAGTTTCGCGCGATTCTCAATGACACGCGGCGCGACCTGGCCATGACCTATATCCGCGACACGGAATTGGCCTTTGGCGAGATTGCCTATCTGTTGGGGTTTGCTTCAGCGGAGGCGTTTCAACGGGCGTTCAAGCGCTGGTGCGGACAGACCCCCGGGGAGTTTCGGCGCGCGGGCCGAAGCGCTCCCCAGTAGCGGGATCAGAGCTCGGTGGCGTCGTCAGCGGGTTCCAGCGGATCGGTTTCGGCAGCGCGGTATTCAAGCAGTTCTTCCCAGTAATCGTCCATGCCGGACTCCTTTTCGTCGTGGTAGATGGGCGTGGGGTTATTGACCATGGACCTGACGATAAAGTGCCGCTGTGAACCTTGGGTGACGGTTGGGTGGCGGGTTGGTGAAGGTGGGCCAACGGAAGGACTGACGAACGTTGAGCATACAAGAACCAGATACGCAAGCTGGCAGATCTGTGAGCTAGGCGGGAACCCTTCACCCCTGTCAGATTTGGCCGGAAGATCACGATGGAGTATTGCCATGAGCCCCCAAACACAGACAACCCTACTGGCACCGAGCATAACGCAATCGGTAATAGCGGCGATCAATGGCGATGAAATTGGCGTCAGGAGCTATTCACCTTTTGGATTTTTGCAGACGGATGATTCTATCGGTCCCAGATCCGCATTCAACGGGTGCTATCACGAGCCTGCCACCAACGTCTATCTGCTTGGAAATGGCTACCGAGCATTCAATCCACTGCTGATGCGATTCCATAGCCCTGATAGTCTTAGCCCGTTCGCAGCGGGAGGCCTTAACGCCTATGCCTACGTGGGAAATGATCCTGCGAACCGCATAGACCCGTCTGGGCATTTCAGCATTGATCCGGTTAAATTATTTCGGCGCCTTACCAGGGGAAGGACGCAGGGATCCGTGCTAGTCGGGACGCCGGCTGAGTATACACGTGTAAAGTTTTCCACCTACAAAATTAAAGAGGTCGGCGTACTTGGCCCAGAAGCATTTTGGTCTAGCGATTACTACAAAGGGGACAAGACCTTATTTATTCATGCACACGGTGGCAACGGCCGAATCAACCTATCAAAAGACTCTGGAATTGAAGCTGCCGGGCTTGCAGAACTATTGAAATTGAATAACGTTCTACCAGGAAACTATAAACGCATACATCTTCTTTCCTGCCGTTTGGGCGCAGGGAGCGGGCATTCATTTGCCCAGGAGCTACACAACCTCACCGGACTAAAAATAAAAGCTTATGAAAATGACCTCATCACAACCTATTCAGGTACAGACATAGCAAACATCATTTCGCGCTCACAAAATATTCAGAAGGGCATAAAAATACCTATCAACATCGAAAAGAGTATCTACAAGTACAAACTCGAGAACGTACGTCTCGCTCAACGTGTCCGGCCCGACACCACAGCCGACGTGTACTCACCCAGGCGCATTCGCTAGCTTATATACGTTCATATCGAAAGGCGTGACCTAAACGAGCGATGAATATAATATATTCGTTGCTAACATCTTGTAGCGATTTATTGCTTTGTACGGGTGCCGCGGACCTTCATAGTCGCCGCCGTTGTTACCAAATAAACGACCGGATTTCGCAGTCCGCGCATCGCCAGGCTTGTCAGCGCGCTTTTAGGGAGGTGTTGCTGTGAACACCCAATCGCGTCATGGCGGTTGTGAGAGGGAAACCTTCGGGTGTGCCGATTTAACTTGTTTGCACGGTCCGCGAACCCTCTCACAACTGCCACCCCATCACTCGCCGATGCGGTGGCACCGTTTGTTCGCATGGAGTGATATGGCTGCCAATTCCTCGCACCGCCCTTGCAACACCTCGACCCAACTCGCCGACCTGCACGAAGACCCCACCTGCCGCGCCCGCGCCGCCCGGGACCTTGCGCAGTTGCTGACGCGAGCGACCTTTCATGATCTGAATAACCGGGATTTTTTGCGCACCTGCGAGGTGTTCGACTTTCTGCTGGGGGATGTGTGCGTGTCGTTTGCGGCGATGGAGCGGGGGCTGGCTGGAGGCGTTGGCCACAGGATGTAGCGAGGGGGCTTGCCCCCGATTGGGTTGGTCTGACACACCGTGGTGCATCAGTTCCGGCCTATCGGGGGCAAGCCCCCTCGCCACAGGGTCAGCCGGGGTTTTAGGTTGAGGCCACAGGGTCAGCCGGGATATGTGCTGGGAGGCAAGTTCGACCAGAGTGGGTATCGGATTTTTACGCCGACAGACCCTGCCCTTCAAGGAAGCTGACGAACTGGTCTTCATCCAGCACCTCGAGCCCCAGTTCGTTGGCCTTGGCCAGTTTCGAGCCGGCGCCGGGGCCGGCGACCACGCAGTGGGTCTTGGCCGATACCGAACCCGCCACCTTGGCGCCGAGGCTTTCAAGCTTGTCCTTGGCGACGTCACGGCTCATGCGCTCCAGGCTGCCGGTGAGCACCCAGGTCTGCCCAGCGAGCGGTAGGCCTTCGACCACCTTCTTCTCGCTGGCCCAGTGCATGCCGAAGGCCAGCAGTTGTGCTTCGATGCGTTTGGCCAGATCGGCGTTGGCGTCGACGGCGAAAAAGTCCGCGACCGCCTTGGCCGGTTTCTCGTTGAGCGCCTGACGCAGGTCGATGCCGTCGGCGGCCAGAATCTTCTCCAGCGAACCGAGCTTGTCCGTCAATTTTTGCGCCCCGGTCGGCCCGATCGACGGGATATGCAGCTTGTCGATCAACCCCGCCAAGGTGGTGCTGGCGGCGAACTCGGCGCTCAACTCGCCCTGATCCTGAATCTCCAACTGGGCGGCCAGGGCATCGATGACGTCCTGGTTATGTGGATCCTGAAAGAACTCGTTGATTTCGAACGCCACTTCCAACCCCACATCCGGCAGGTAGGTCAGCACCTGCGGCATGGCCTGACGGATGCGCTCCAGCGAACCCAAGGAGCGCGCCAGCACCTTGGCGGTCTCTTCGCCCACGTCGGGGATCCCCAGCGCGTAGATGAACCGCGCCAGCCCCGGCTTCCTGGCGGCGTCGATAGCCGCGATCAGGTTGCGGCTGGAGACCTCGGCAAAGCCTTCGAGCTCGACGACCTGCTCGAACGTCAGGTTGAACAGATCGGCGGGTGAGCCCACGAGCTTCTCGTCCACCAGCTGCTCGACGATCTTTTCGCCCAGCCCATCGATGTCCATGGCGCGGCGCGACACAAAGTGCGAGATCGCCTGCTTGAGCTGCGCGGCGCAGGCCAGGCGACCGGTGCAGCGGTACACTGCGCCGGCGCTGACGGTTTCCTTGCCCTTGCTGCGCTTGACCAGCAGCGTCGGCTCGACAGGCGAGCCGCACACTGGGCATTGCTCTGGGATATGCACATCGCGGGCATCTGCCGGGCGACGTTCGAGTACCACTTGCATGACCTGCGGGATGACGTCGCCAGCGCGGCGGATGATCACCGTGTCGCCGATCTTGACCCCCAGCCGGGCGATTTCGCCCATGTTGTGCAAGGTGGCGTTGGACACGGTGACGCCCGCCACCTTGACCGGCTTGAGCCGCGCCACCGGGGTGACGGCGCCGGTGCGGCCGACCTGGAACTCGACGTCGAGCACCTCGGTGAGCTCTTCCATGGCTGGGAACTTGTGGGCGATGGCCCAGCGCGGTTCGCGGGCGCGAAAGCCCAATTCGCGTTGCGCGGCAATGCTGTTGACCTTGAACACCACACCGTCGATTTCATAGGTCAGGGCGCTGCGGCGCGTGCCGATGTCACGGTAGTAGTCCAGGCAGTCTTCGATGCTCTTGGCCACTTTCAGCTCGCGGCTGATGGGCATGCCCCACTGCTGCAACTGCTTGAGGTTGTCGATGTGGGTGCTGGCGATGTCCGCCGTCACCTGGCCGAGGCCGTAGCAGCAGAATTCCAGCGGGCGGCTGGCGGTGATCTTCGAATCCAGCTGGCGCAGGCTGCCGGCGGCGGCGTTACGCGGGTTGGCGAAGGTCTTGCCACCGAGCTCGGCCTGGTTCTGGTTGAGGCGCTCGAAGCCGGCCTTGGACATGAACACTTCGCCGCGCACTTCGAGCAGCGCCGGCCAGCCGCTGCCCTTGAGCTTGAGCGGGATGTTGCGCACGGTGCGCACGTTGACGCTGATGTCTTCGCCGGTGGTGCCGTCGCCACGGGTAGCACCGCGCACCAGTTGGCCGTCCTGGTACAGCAGGCTGACCGCCAGGCCGTCGAGTTTGGGTTCGCAGCTGTATTCCAGGGTGCGGGCGAACAGGTCGCCGGTGGGCTGGTCGAGGCCTTCGTGGACACGGCGGTCGAACTCGCGCAGGTCGTCGTCTTCAAAGGCGTTGCCGAGGCTGAGCATGGGAATTTCGTGGCGCACCTGGCTGAACGCCGTGAGCGCGGCATTGCCGACGCGCTGGGTGGGCGAATCGGGGGTCACCAGCTGTGGGTGCTCAGCTTCGAGAGCCTTGAGTTCGCGGAACAGGCGGTCGTATTCAGCATCCGGAATGCTCGGTTCGTCGAGCACGTGGTAGCGGTAGTTGTGCTCGTCGAGTTCGGTGCGCAGTTCAAGGATGCGGGTTTGGGCAGCGTTCATGGGGGCTCTCGTAATGCAAGAGAGCAGCCTGGGCTGCTCTCTGGTTGGTTCTGGTGTCGCCGCTGAGGCGTTGCCTCAGCGTTTCTGGGTCAGGGCGCGACGTTCGAATTCGACGATGCGTTGACGGTAGTGTTCTATGGTCTGCGCGGTCAGCACGCTGCGCTGGTCATCCTTGAGCTCGCCGTCCAGCTCGAAAGCCAGCTTGCGGGCGGCGGCGACCATCACGTCGAACGCCTGCTTGGGATGACGCGGGCCCGGCAAGCCGAGGAAGAAGCTCACCGCGCGGGTACTGAAGTGGTCGATGTCGTCGAGATCGAACACCCCTGGCTTGACCGCGTTGGCCATCGAGAACAGCACTTCACCGTTGCCGGCCATGCTCTCATGGCGGTGGAAGATGTCCATCTCGCCGAAGCGCAGGCCGCTTTCCAGAATGTTCTGAAGCAGCGCCGGGCCCTTGAAGCCGCTTTCACTGCGCGAGATCACACTGATCACCAGTACTTCTTCAACCGGCGGCAGGTCCGCAGCTTCGCTATTGCCATTGCCATTGCCATTGCCATTGAAGGGAGGCACCGGGCTATCGTCCGGGAAGTCGTTGTCGCGGCTGCTGAAGCTCGGCTCGCCGAGATCGAGCTTGAGGTTCATGTCGGGGGCCTGCGGTTCGCTTTGGCGCTTGGCGCGCTTGGGCGTTTCGCGGCTCTCGCGGGCCGGGGCCGACATCGAAGGCAGGTCGTGCTCATCGAGTTCCGGCTCGCGCGGCTCGTCGAGCACGCGTGAGGGGCCCAGGACTTCTGGACTGCTGTCGTCATCCGGTAAATTGGAGAGACTGCGGTCGAGCCTGAATTTGAGCTTGCCTTTTTTGCTGCCGCGCATCCGGCGCCAGCCGTCAAAAAGGATACCGGCGATGACTATGACGCCGATAACGATCAGCCATTCGCGCAGACCGAATTCCATGTAATCCCGTGCCTCTAATAAAAAATGCTGAAAAACAAGGGTTTAAACCCCTTTAAAACGTGGCGCCAAGCCTATGTTCTGACAGGCGTTTTCCCACGCACGAAATATTTAGCTAAAACTAGCACGACCTGTGTCAACTTTACACCGTCTGTCGCACCTGGCTGCTACAAAGCGGGCTTTTAGCGTCAAAAACTGCCGATTCACGCGTCGACCAAGGCCATTGCCTCTTCGACGTCCACGGCGACGAGTCGCGAACAGCCCGGTTCGTGCATCGTTACCCCCATCAGCTGATCGGCCATTTCCATGGCGATCTTGTTGTGGGTGATATAGATGAACTGCACCGTTTGCGACATCTCCTTGACCAGCCGCGCATAGCGCCCCACGTTGGCATCGTCCAGCGGCGCGTCGACCTCGTCGAGCATGCAGAAGGGCGCCGGATTGAGCTGGAAAATCGAAAAAACCAGGGCCAATGCCGTCAACGCCTTTTCGCCACCGGAGAGCAAATGGATGGTGCTGTTCTTCTTGCCGGGCGGACGGGCCATGATTGTGACCCCTGTATCGAGTAAATCTTCGCCCGTCAGTTCCAAATAAGCGCTGCCACCGCCAAAAACTTTCGGAAAAAGCGCCTGCAGGCCGCCATTGACCTTGTCGAAGGTGTCCTTGAAGCGGTTGCGGGTTTCCTTGTCGATCTTGCGGATGACGTTTTCGAGGGTTTCGAGGGCTTCCACCAAGTCGGCATTCTGCGCGTCGAGGTAACGTTTGCGTTCCGATTGCTGCTGGTATTCGTCGATGGCCGCAAGGTTGATGGCGCCCAGGCGCTGGATGCGCCCATTGATGCTTTCGAGCTCTTGCTCGGCGTCCTTTTCGTTGGCCGAGTCCTGCAGGGTGGCGATCACGCCGTGCAAGTCGTAGCCGTCAGCCAGCAGTTGGTCCTGCAGAGCGGTGCGGCGCACACTCAGGGCTTGCCACTCCATGCGCTGCTGCTCCATCTGACCGCGGATCAGCTGCGATTGCTGCTCGGCCTGGGTGCGGCGTTTTTCGGCCTCACGCAGTTCGCGGTCGGCATCTTCAAGGGCGTTCTTGGCGATGCGCATTTCATCGTCGACGGCCATGCGCCGCTCGAGCAGCTCTTCGAGCTTGAGGCGCAGTTCTTCGAGCGGCGCCTCGCCCTCCTCCAGGCCCAGGTTGAGCTGCTCGAAGCGCTCGGTCAGGCGCTCCGATTGCTGCTCCAGGCGTTCCAGCGCCTGGCGTGTGGAGGCGTGTTGGGCACGCAACGAGCCCAGGCGCAGGGCCAGTTGGTGGGCGTTGTCCTTGTGCTGACGCGCATCCTGGCGGACCCGGTCGAGGCGCTCGCGCAGGCTGTCGCGCTGGGCCAGCAGCAGTTCGCGTTGTTCGGTGTCCAGGGCCATGGCGTCGAGGGAGTCCTGCAGGTGCAGGCGCGACTCGCCGACGGATTCGGTTTCCAGCGCGCGCTGCTCGGCCAGTTCGGCGAGTTCTTCGTCGAGGCGACGGCGGCGCAGGGTCAGTTGCTCGGCCTTAGCCTTGCTGGCGGACAGCTGGGCCTTGAGCTCGCCTTGGTGGCGGGCTTGTTCCTGCAATTGGCGGCGGGTCTGCTCGCGGCTTTGTTCGTCCTGTTGCTGTTGCTCGCGCAGTTGTTGCAACTGCTCGTCGAGGGTCGCCAGGGCGGCTTCGCGCAGTTCGCGATCGGCCTCGGCGTCTTTGAGTTCCTGGGCACGGGCGAGTACACCGCTGTGGGCGTCGCTGGCGCGGGATACCCGCAGGAAGTGGCGGCCGACCCAGTAGCCGTCGCGGCTGATGAGGCTTTGGCCTTCTTGCAGACGGGTGCGTGCGGCCAGTGCGTCGTCGAGGGTTTCGACGGGGATGATGTTCGCCAGCCACGGGGCCAGATCGACTGAACTTTCGACCTTATCGAGCAGGCGCTCTCGGCCCCCTTCGCGGGCAAGCCTTGCTCCCACAGGATCTGCGTTCCCTTGTGGGAATTTTGCTGGGTCAGCATCCGCGCGCCCTTGTGGGAATTTTGCTGGGTCAGCATCCGCGCGCCCTTGTGGGAGCGAGGCTTGCCCGCGAAGGGGCCCGCCGACCAGGCGCAAATCCCCCTGTTCAAACCCGGCCAGCTCCAGCCCGGCAAAATCATCCACCAACACCGCCTGCAAATCAGCGCCGAGCACCGTCTCCACCGCCAGCTCCCAGCCCGCCTCGACGCGCAATCCTTCGGCCAGCCGCGGGCGCTGATCCAGGCCCTGCTCGCGCAGCCACTCGGCCGTCCCGGTGCCTGGATCGAGCGCCGCCTGCTGCAAGGCCTCCAACGAGGCCAACCGGCCATTGAGGCGCTGCAACTCGCCTTGCGCCTGTTGCTGATCGCGGGTCGCGGATTGCAGTTGCTGGCGCGTCTGCTCCAGACGCTCACCCTGCTGCTCATCGGTGAGTTGCAGCTCTTCGAGCAGCAGGTCGGTACTGGCCAGCTGTTCGCTCAGTTCGAGAATGGCCGCGTCTTCCGGGTCGGCAGCCAACAGCGCCAGCTCCTCGCCAAGGCGGCGCTGACGCTCAGCCAGGCGCTCCATCGATTGCTCGAGCTGCTGGATACGTGCCTGCACCACCTCGGCCTGACGGCGCGGCTCGGCGGAACGGGTATTGAAGCTGCTCCTGCCAGCCGTGCATGCCCAGCTCGGACTCTTCCAATGCAGCGGCGGCCTCTTCGGCGGCGGCGCTGGTCAGCTCTTGCTCGGGCTCGAGCATTTCCAGCTCTTCGCCCAGGGTCGCCAGCAAGGTGCGGTCGTGGCCCAGGTGCGACTCGGTCTCCTGCCGCGCCTGCTCGGCCTCGCGCAAATCGTCCTGCAACTGGCGCAGGCGTTGCTGGCCGTGCTGAATGCTCTGCTCGACCCGGGCAATATCGCCACCCACGGAATAGAAGCGCCCCTGCACCAGATTGAAGCGCTCGGACAGGTCGTGGTGCCCGTCGCGCAGGCGCTCGATGCTGGCATCGGCATTGCGCTGCTCGGCCACCAGCGACTCGAAACTGACCTCCTGGTTGCCGATCACCCCTTCGCGCTGGCTGACCTGCTCGTTCAGTGCCTGCCAGCGCAACGCCGACAGCTGCGCCTTGAGGTGGCGCTCCTCGGCCTTGTACTGCTGATACTTTTCTGCGGCCTGGGCCTGACGCTGCAAACGTTCGAGCTGGCGTTCGAGTTCTTCGCGCAGGTCGGTGAGGCGTTCGAGGTTTTCAAAGGTACGGCGGATGCGGGTTTCAGTCTCGCGCCGACGCTCCTTGTACTTGGAGATGCCGGCGGCTTCTTCGATGAAGTTGCGCAGGTCCTCGGGGCGCGCCTCGATCAGCTTGGAGATCATCCCCTGCTCGATGATCGAGTAGCTGCGCGGGCCCAGGCCGGTGCCGAGGAAGATATCGGTGATGTCCCGGCGGCGGCATTTGGTGCCGTTGAGGTAATAGGTATTCGCCGCGTCGCGGGTGACCTTGCGGCGGATGGAAATCTCCGCGTAGGCCGCGTATTCGCCCACCAGCGTGCTGTCGCTGTTGTCGAAAATCAGCTCGATACTGGCCTGGCTGACCGGCTTGCGGCTGGTGGAGCCGTTGAAGATGACGTCGGTCATCGACTCGCCGCGCAGATTTTTGGCCGAGCTCTCGCCCATCACCCAGCGCACGGCGTCGATGATGTTGGATTTGCCGCAGCCATTGGGGCCGACCACTGCCGCCATGTTGCTGGGGAAGTTGACGGTGGTAGGGTCGACGAACGACTTGAACCCGGCCAGCTTGATCGATTTGAGCCGCACGGTCAGCCGGCCTTGAGGGCGGACAGCACCAACTGGCAGCTGCGCGCGCCATACTCGGTAAGTACCGCACGCACGCGCACTGGGTCACGGGCCACCACAGCGGCAAGCAGCTCGCCGAACAGCGCCAGGTATTCGTTCATCGAGGCCTTGCGCTGTTCGAGGGCCAGGTAATAGTTGCGGCTCATGGCGGGTTGCAGGTTCTCGACGGTTTCTTGCAGATAGGGGTTGTCGGCGAACGAGAACGCCGCGCGCATGACATTGAAGCTGTCGTCGACGAACGCGGTGATATCGCGACGCGCCTCGGCATCCTCGAGGCGCTGCTGGATCACCAGGAACGGCGCGAGGTCGGCTTCGACCTTCCAGCGCTGGGCCACGGCGATGCCGAGCAGGATGTACATTTCGCTCATCAGGCTGCACAGACTCTGCACCTTGTGGGCGCTGAGTTCGCTGACCTGGGCGCCACGGCGCGGGGAAATCACGATCAGGTGCCGGCGCTGCAGGATCAGCAACGCCTCGCGCACCGAGCCACGGCTGACATTGAGAGCCTGCGTGACCTTTTGTTCCTGTATGCGCTCGCCGGGTTTGAGCTCGCCGCGAATGATGCGCTCGGCCAGGTAATGGGCAATCTGCTCGGAAAGGCTGTCCGGTGCCTTGAACGTCATGGCTATCCTTCATCAATCAGTCAACGGTGCAAGGGGCGCAGTGTACCGCAATTGCTGGCCATAAGCGGAGTGTGGGTTGGCATGGAATAAGCAGGTCGAAGCGGATATGCCTGCGCCTGAGGGAGCGGGCTCTGGCCACCAATGAGGGCCATGGAGCGATATCTTGACCCGAAAGTCAGAAAATAATTGACCACTGTTACTGCAGCTGTCTAAATTCCGCCCTAGCAGCGGTCCATACTAAAAAGCAGCGCGCACGAGGCCCTACCGTGATCCAGTTTCTTCTCAACCAGCAATTGCGCAGCGAGCACGCGCTGGACCCCAACATGACGGTGTTGGAGTACTTGCGCGAGCATCTGCACAAGCCCGGCACCAAAGAAGGCTGCGCCAGCGGTGACTGTGGCGCCTGTACCGTGGTAGTCGGCGAGCTGGACATCAACGCCGAGGGCCGCGAGCACATCCGTTATCGCAGCCTCAATTCGTGCCTGACGTTCGTGGCGGCCCTGCACGGCAAGCAACTGCTCAGCGTTGAAGACCTCAAACATCAGGGGCAACTGCACAGCGTGCAGCAGGCCATGGTCGACTGCCACGGCTCACAGTGCGGTTTCTGCACGCCGGGCTTCGTCATGTCACTGTTCGCCCTGCAGAAGAACAGCGACGGCGCCGACTTGCATCAGGCGCAGGAGGCTCTGGCCGGCAACCTGTGCCGCTGCACCGGCTACCGGCCGATCCTCGCCGCTGCCGAGCAAGCCTGCTGCCAGGCGCAGCCGGACCAGTTCGATGCCCGCGAGGCCAGCACCATCGCCCAGCTCAAGGCCATCGCGCCCAAGGCCACCGCCGAACTGGCAGATGCCGACAAACGCTGCCTGCTGCCGCTGACCGTGGCCGACCTCGCCGAGCTGTATGCCCAGCAGCCCGATGCCCGGCTGTTGGCCGGCGGCACCGATCTGGCGTTGGAAGTGACCCAGTTCCATCGCCCGCTACCGGTAATGATCTACGTCGGCAACGTCGCCGAGATGAAGCGCATCGACACCTTCGCCGATCGCCTGGAAATCGGCGCCGCGACGCCGCTGACCGATTGCTACGCGGCGCTGGCTGCGGAGTACCCGGACTTCGGCGCCCTGCTGCACCGCTTCGCCTCCCTGCAGATCCGCAACCAGGGCACCCTGGGCGGCAATATCGGCAATGCCTCGCCCATCGGCGACTCGCCGCCGCTGCTGATCGCTCTCGGCGCGCAGGTGGTGCTGCGCCAAGGCCTCAGCACTCGCACCCTGCCCTTGCAGGACTATTTCATCGACTACCGGGTGACCGTGCGCCGGCCCGGCGAATTCATCGAAAAGATCATCGTGCCGCGTGCCGACACGGCCTGGCGTTTCCGTGCCTACAAACTGTCGAAACGCCTGGACGACGACATTTCCGCGGTGTGTGCGGCGTTCAATCTGCGCGTCGAGCAGGGGCTGGTGGTTGAGGCGCGCCTGGCGTTCGGCGGGATGGCGGCGATTCCCAAGCGGGCGCGAGCCGCCGAGGCGGCGCTGATCGGTCAGCCGTGGACAGCGGCGACTGTCGAAGCCGCCGGTGCCGCGCTGGCCGATGACTTCACACCGCTGTCGGACTTTCGCGCCAGCAAGGAATACCGCCTGCTGAGCGCGCAGAACCTGCTGCGCAAATACTTCATCGAGCTCAATACGCCGCATATCGAAACCCGGGTGACCGCCTATGTCTAACCCCCACGTCATCAAGACTCAGGAAGAAATGGCCGCGCTGTTCGCCCAGGGCCTGAGCACCGGCGTCGGCCGCAGCGTCAAGCACGACAGCGCCGACAAGCACGTGACAGGCGAGGCGATCTACATCGACGATCGGCTGGAATTCCCCAACCAGCTGCATGTGTACGCGCGGCTGTCCGACCGTGCCCACGCGCGCATCCTCAGCATCGACACAGCGCCCTGCTACGCCATCGAGGGCGTGCGCATCGCCATTACCCACGAGGACATCCCCGGCCTCAAGGACATTGGCCCGCTGCTGCCCGGCGACCCGCTGCTGGCGATCGACACCGTGCAGTTCGTCGGTCAGCCGGTGCTCGCCGTCGCCGCCTGCGACCTCGACACCGCGCGCCGTGCAGCCATGGCGGCGGTCATCGAGTATGAAGACCTGGAGCCGGTGCTGGACGTGGTCGAGGCGCTGCGCAAACGCCACTTCGTGCTCGACAGTCACACCCATCAGCGGGGCGATTCGGCGGGTGCCCTGGCCACCGCCACGCATCGCCTGCAGGGCAACCTGCACATCGGCGGTCAGGAGCACTTCTATCTGGAGACGCAGATTTCCTCAGTGATGCCCAGCGAAGACGGCGGCATGATCGTTTACTGCTCAACGCAAAACCCCACCGAAATCCAGAAGCTGGTGGCCGAAGTGCTGGCCGTGCCGATGAACAAGGTGGTGGTCGACATGCGCCGCATGGGCGGAGGCTTTGGCGGCAAGGAAACCCAGGCCGCCAGCCCCGCCTGCCTGTGTGCGGTGATCGCGCGCCTGACCGGGCAACCGACCAAGATGCGCCTGCCGCGGGTCGAAGACATGCTGATGACCGGCAAGCGCCATCCGTTCTATATCGAATACGACGTGGGCTTTGACGACAGCGGCCGCCTGCACGGCATCGCTCTGGATCTGGCCGGCAACTGCGGCTGCTCGCCGGACCTTTCGGCCTCGATCGTCGACCGCGCGATGTTCCATGCCGACAACGCCTATTACCTGGGCGACGCGACCATCAACGGCCATCGCTGCAAGACCCACACGGCATCCAACACCGCCTACCGCGGCTTCGGCGGCCCGCAAGGGATGGTCGCCATCGAAGAGGTGATGGACCGCATCGCTCGTCATCTGGGCGTCGATCCGCTGCAGGTGCGCAAGGCCAACTACTACGGCAAGACCGAGCGCAACGTCACCCACTATCACCAGACCGTCGAACACAACCTGCTCGAAGAGATGACCGCAGACCTCGAGGCCAGCAGCGATTACCACCAGCGCCGCGAATCGATCCGCCAATACAACGCCCACAGCCCGATCCTCAAGAAGGGCCTGGCGCTGACGCCGGTCAAGTTCGGTATCTCGTTTACCGCCAGTTTTCTCAACCAGGCCGGTGCGCTGATTCATATCTATACCGATGGCAGTATTCATCTCAATCATGGCGGCACCGAAATGGGCCAGGGCCTGAACGTCAAGGTCGCGCAGGTGGTGGCCGAGGTGTTTCAGGTCGATATCGAGCGTATCCAGATCACCGCCACCAACACCGACAAGGTGCCGAACACCTCGCCCACCGCCGCCTCCAGCGGTGCTGATCTGAACGGCAAGGCCGCGCAGAATGCCGCGCAGACGCTCAAGCAGCGGCTGGTGGAGTTCGCCGCGCGGCATTATCGGGTCAGCGAAGAGGACGTGGAATTTCGCAACGGTCATGTGCGTGTGCGCGAAGAGCTGTTGAGCTTCGAGACCCTGGTGCAGCAGGCGTATTTCGCGCAGGTGTCGTTGTCGAGCACCGGCTTCTACAAGACCCCGAAGATTTTCTACGATCGCTCCCAGGCCCGCGGTCGGCCGTTCTATTACTTCGCTTATGGCGCGGCGTGCGCCGAGGTGATCGTCGATACCCTGACGGGCGAATACAAGATGCTGCGCACCGACATCCTTCACGATGTGGGCGCCTCGTTGAACCCGGCGATCGATATCGGCCAGGTCGAGGGCGGCTTCATCCAGGGCATGGGCTGGCTGACCACCGAAGAGCTGGTATGGAACAGCAAGGGCAAGCTGATGACCAGCGGCCCGGCCAGCTACAAGATCCCGGCGGTGGCGGACATGCCTATCGACCTGCGCGTGACTTTGGTGGAGAACCGCAAGAATCCCGAGGACACGGTGTTCCATTCCAAAGCCGTGGGTGAGCCGCCGTTCATGCTGGGTATTGCCGCTTGGTGCGCGATCAAGGATGCGGTGGCGAGCCTTGGGGATTATCGTCTGCAGCCTGATATCGACGCCCCAGCAACGCCCGAGCGGGTGTTGTGGGGGTGTGAGCAGATGCGCCGGGCGGTGGCTGGGGCGAGTGTGCCGGCTGCGGTGGAGGTGGTTTGATGGGCTGGCAACTAGCAGGGTGTGCGGCGGGTGCAGGGGTTATCCGGATGCATCGGCGCAGGCTGGGTCGGGCTTTTGGTGGGCAAGCCTTGCTCCCACAGTGCACACAGCGCCAGCGGCGTATATCTGTGGGCGCAGGGCTTGCCCGCGAAGGGGCCCGCAAGCACACCGAGGAATCCAAACCATGAACAACTGGATCAGCGCCCTCGCCGACCTGCAAGCCCAGGGCGAACCGTGCGTGTTGGTGACCATCATCGAGGAGCTCGGCTCGACGCCGCGCAATGCCGGTTCGAAGATGGTCGTCAGCGCGCGGCAGCTGTTCGACACCATCGGCGGCGGTCACCTGGAATACGAGGCCATGCGCATCGCCCGCGAGATGCTCGCCAACGCCAGCCAGGGCCCGCACCTGCAGCGCTTCAGCCTCGGCGCCAGCCTGGGCCAGTGCTGCGGCGGCGCCACGGTATTGCTGTTCGAACCGATGGCAGCGGTGCAGGCGCAAATCGCCGTGTTCGGGGCCGGCCATGTCGGCCGCGCCTTGGTGCCACTGCTCGCCAGCCTGCCGTGCCGGGTACGCTGGATCGATTCGCGCGAGCAGGAATTTCCCGACCAGATCCCGGCCGGGGTGCACAAAATAGTGGCCGAGGAGCCTGTGGAGGAAGTCGACGAGCTGCCAGCGGGCAGCTATTGCATCGTCATGACCCACAATCATCAACTCGATCTGGAACTGAGCGCAGCGATCCTGGCGCGTAACGACTTCACCTGGTTCGGCCTGATCGGCTCGAAAACCAAACGCGCCAAGTTCGAACATCGGCTGCGCGATCGCGGTTTTGCGCCGGCGGTGCTGCAGCGGATGCGCTGCCCGATGGGGCTGGCCGAGGTCAAGGGCAAGCTGCCGATCGAAATTGCAGTGTCGATCGCGGCGGAGATCATCGCGACGTATAACGCCAATTTTGGTACCACCCGCGTGCGTAGCGGCGAGCCCGTGGCGCAGTTGCTGCCGGTATCGCGACGCGCCCAGGTCAGGCCTTGAGCGATGCGTCGATGCCGATGGCCTCTTCGCGGGCAAGCCTTGCTCCTACAGTGCAAGCAGGTCTACTGCCGTACACCTGTGGGAGCAGGGCTTGCCCGCGAAAGGGCCCCCAAGACCACCACAAATCGCTACCCTTTTTCACCAAGCCATCTGCGTGAGACCCGACCATGAGCTCTACCCGTACCGCCTACCGCGCCGCCATCCTGCACAGCATCGCCGACCCGGCCGAGGTCGGCATCGAGGCGTCCTATGAATATTTCGCCGATGGCGTGCTGCTGGTCGAAGACGATCTGATCAAGGCGGTCGGCCCCGCTGAAACGCTATTGCCGACCCTGGGCGACGTCGAACTGATCGAGTACGAAAACGCCCTGATTACCCCCGGCTTCATCGACACTCACATCCATTTTCCGCAAACGGGCATGGTCGGCGCCTACGGCGAGCAATTGCTGGACTGGCTCAACAACTACACCTTCCCCTGCGAAAGCCAGTTCGGCGACAAGGCCCACGCCGACCAGGTGGCCGAGATCTTCCTCGCCGAACTGCTGCGCAACGGCACCACCACCGCGTTGGTGTTCGCCAGCATGCATCCCGAGTCGGTCGACGCCTTGTTCGAAGCCGCCGAGCGCCTGAACCTGCGGCTGATCACCGGCAAAGTGATGATGGACCGCAACGCCCCCGACTACCTGACCGACACCGCCGACAGCAGCTATGCCGAGAGCAAGGCGCTGATCGAGCGCTGGCATGGCAAGGGCCGGCTGCACTATGCGGTGACGCCGCGTTTTGCGCCCACCAGCACGCCCGAGCAATTGACCTTGGCCGGGCAACTGCTGAGCGAACATAAGGGCCTGTACCTGCAGACCCACATCAGCGAGAACGTCAAGGAAGTGGAATGGGTCAAGGCGCTGTTCCCGGAGCGCAAGAACTACCTGGACGTCTATGACCACTATCAGTTGCTAGGCGAGCGCTCGGTGCTGGCCCATGGCGTGCATTTGTGTGACGACGAATGCGCGCGGCTGGCCGAAACCGGTTCGGCGATCGCCTTCTGCCCGACCTCGAACCTGTTCCTGGGCAGTGGCCTGTTCAACCTGGCTCAGGCCGAGCGTTTCAAGGTCAACGTCGGCTTGGGCACGGATGTCGGCGGCGGCACCAGCTTTTCGCTGCTGCAAACCCTCAACGAGGCCTACAAGGTGATGCAGTTGCAGGGTGAGAAGCTCAGCCCCTTCAAGTCGCTGTATCTGGCGACCCTGGGCGGCGCGCGGGCGCTGCGCCTCGAAGAGCGTATCGGCACATTGCAGCCCGGCAGCGATGCGGACTTCGTGGTGCTGGACTACAAGGCGACGCCGCTGCTGGATTACCGCATCAGCCAGTCGAAGAGCTTCGAGGAGACATTGTTCGTGCTGATGACGCTGGGGGACGACCGCACGGTGGCGCAGACCTATGCGGCGGGGGGGTTGGTGCATCAACGGTAGATCGAGATGTGAGGTGCTACTGAGGGCCCCTTCGCAGGCAAGCCTTGCTCCCACAGTGTAAAGAGGTCTATCGGCGTACATCTGTGAGAGCAAGCCTTGCTCCCACAGTGTAAAGAGATCTATCAGCGTACATCTGTGGGAGCAAGGCTTGCCCGCGAAGAGGCCAGTGCAAGCAACCGAAAAAGATCAGACCTTGATCGCACTCTTGCCACCCAGTAAATGCGAAAACACCGCGTGCAGATCGTCCGACGCATTGTCCGGATCGAGGTTGAGCTTGTCGTCGATGTGATCCATGTGGTGCATCATCAATTCCACCGCCAGCACCGCGTCCCGGGCCTCGATTGCATCGATCAACTGGGTGTGTTCATCGTAGGAGCAGTGCGAGCGATTGCCGCTCTCGTATTGAGCGATGATCAATGAAGTCTGCGACACCAGGCTGCGCTGAAAACTGATCAGCGGGGTGTTGCGGGCGGCCTCGGCCAGCTTGAGATGAAACTCGCCAGACAAACGAATCCCGGCCCCACGGTCACCGCGGGCAAAGCTGTCGCGCTCGTCATTGACCATCTGCCGCAACTCGGCCAACTCTTCGGCGCCCGCATGTTGCACCGCCAACTCGGTGATCGCCCGCTCGACCAGGCGCCGGGCGAAGAACACCTGCCGTGCATCCTCGACACTGGGGCTGGCCACCACCGCACCGCGATTGGGCCGCAGCAGCACCACGCCTTCATGCCCCAGGCGCGAGAGCGCACGGCGAATGATGGTACGGCTGACATCGAAGATTTCCCCCAGCGCTTCTTCGCTGAGCTTGGTGCCTGGCGCCAGCCGCTGCTCCAGAATCGCCTCGAAGATATGCGCGTAGACGCGGTCGTCCTGGGTGCCCGTGCGGGCAGTCTTGGCGGTGCCTACGGGTTTTTTGAGGGAGGGCAGCTGATCGTTCATGGCGACTCGAAGGCGAAGCTCGGGTGAGGCCGCGATTGTACACAATAGCTCCAAGGCGTGACTATCGCGCCACGCCTTGTGCAATCAGTGCAGGCCTCTTCGCGGCAAGCCTTGCTCCCACTGGTGTACAGTTCTGACCCTACACACACTGTGGGAGCAGCTACCTGTGGGAGCAAGGCTTGCCCGCGAAGAGGCCCTCAAGGCCGCCCGAATGAATCAGCGCTGCCCCAGCCCGAAGCGCCCCAGCACACTGGCCAGGAACTGTGGCCCGGTCATGCGTTGACCATTGAAGTCGACCATGCCGGCTTCGTAATGCAGCTGCGAAGTGACGTTATCGCCATCGGCCTTGCCCAGTTGCAGCATCACCGCCATGCCGCTGACCATATCGCTGACGTTCTTGCCATTCTGCGCGATCGCCGCTGGGTCGGTAATGCCCTGGATATTGGCCTGCGCCACGCCCAGGTCATTGAGCATGGCCTTGCTCAACGACACCTTGGCGTCCACTGCGCCCAACAGGTTGGCGCCAAAGGTCGGAGCCACGGCGGTACCGCTCAACGGCACTGGCGCCAGGTCGATTGCCAGGCTCATCTGCCCGAGGCCATTGGCCGTCTTGAGCGACAGGTCCTGCAGCTCGATATGCGGCTTGGCGGCGAGCAGCTTGGTGATATCGCCTTTCATGGCCTGCTCGTCGGCATCGCTGAGCTGCAACTTGAACGGAATACCCGCCGCCGCGGCGGCTTGCTGCTGCGGCGCGACTTTGGTCTGAAACAGCTGGTACAGCGATTTGCTCGCCGCGGCATCGAACTGACCGAACTTGAACAGCGAGCGCAACTGCCCCAGCGGCTTGCCACCCAGGGTAATGCTGTCAACGTTGTAGCTCATTTCACCGCCCAGCATGCCTTGCGCTTCCTGCGCCATAGAGGTGGTCGTCATGCCCTGCAGCTCGAACGGCAATACGTCCGGCAGTTGCACCGTCACCAGCCCGACCTTGGCATCGTTGTGGCCCAGGTAGAAGCCGGACTGGCCACGGGTGCCGCCGAGGTTGAAGCTCAGGTCCTTGAGCTGCATGTGCACGGGGCGGCCCTGATCGTCGGTGCCCTGCACCTGCAGATCGGCTGCCAGGCCATTGACCGCGTAATTGTCGGCGTTGGCGCCTGCCGACACATCTGCCTTGAGCCCGGAGAAGGTGAACGTGCCTTTGTCGGATTTCATTTCCAACGGTGCGAAATTCAGCGTGCCGCTGCTGTCGCCACCGTAGTGAATGCTGATATGGGCGCTCAACGGCACCGGATCCTTGCTGACGGCAAACCATTGTGCCGTGGACGGGCCAGGCTCCAGTGCCAGATTACTGGTGGCCATTACCGGCAGCAGATTGAGGCTTTTGAGACGCGACGCGGGCAGCGGGCCATGCTCGATATGATCGACGAACAACAGTTCGACCGGCTGGCCATCATCGCCAAGACCTTTGCCATGCACTTGCAAACGGTAGTGCGCAGTGCTGCTGAACAGGTGACGCTCCAGCGAAAGCAATTCGAGGTGCATGACCGCCTTGCCGTCCGGCCCGACCATATTGGTGTCGAACTGCTGGTTGGCGTTGGCCACGCCGGTGTTCAACACGCCTTCAAGTTGCGTGCCGGTGTACCAGGCGCCTGCTGTCGCCAGTGCACCGATTACCACGACTACGCCCGCTACAATGCTTACTGCTTTTTTCATGAGTCGACTCGACGAGTTCCGTTCGATTGGGGAGTTTTTGTGGGGTGGGAGGGTAGCACAGCCGCAAAGCCTGCCACGAGTCGCGGGGGTGGTGGACCTAGCAGATCTGCCAGCTATGCCGCTAAGGGAGGCTGCGCGACGCTAGTCGACATTTTCGAGGACTCCCCCATCACTGGACATCAACAAGCCGCACACACGATTGCTTTACTGTGCACCGATGCGCAACGTTCAGTTGCCGGAGTGACCACTGAGAAAGTCTGGCGTAACTATTTGCCTTTCGGTCACCACGCCAATGACCCATCGACCTCAAGTGGTTTCAATGGCGAACATATCGATCCGCTGACAGGCCACTACTGGCTGGGTAATGGTTACAGAGTATTCAATACAGCAATCGCTCGATTTCAAAGTCCTGATTCGCTGAGCCCTTTCGGAGAAGGAGGGCTGAACAGCTATGTGTATTGTGCTGCAGACCCTGTAAATAAAGCCGTTCCCACCGGACATCATCCAGTCAATCTGCTCAAGACTCCAAAGCGCTTCATGGCTAAATCAATACCCCGAAGCCCTCGCAAAGATACTCCGCTACATAACCTATCGGCTCGCCTAAAGCTCAATCAGGCCACCTACGCAACAGCAGTCTAGGAACTGCAACCTGAGATCAACTCCCCCGATAAGTCGAATAACTGTACGGCGACACCAACAACGGCACATGGTAATGATCCTGTGCTTCATCGATCCCGAAGCGCAGCACTACCACATCGAGAAATGCCGGATCAGGGAGCACCGTGCCCCGCGCCCGGTAGTAATCCCCTACCGCAAACTGCAACTGATACACACCGCTGCGGTACGCCTCACCCTGCAACACCGGCTGATCACAGCGGCCATCGCTGTTGGTCACGACGCTGTTGAGCAGGATCAACGCCTGGCCCTCGACTCGATACAACTCGACGGCGATCTGACTGCCGGGGCAGCCGTGGGCGGCGTCCAGCACGTGTGTGGTGATCTTGCCCATGGAGGGTGTCCTTTTTCGGTAGCCGAAAGGCCGAAGGGGTGGTGTAGCCTGAAAACGTCAGGCCTGAGGAATTTGCGACACTCAGGTTACAAAATCAATCTTTAGTTGTATACAATCCAAAAATCGCGGCCTGATCGAAGCCGCCTCTCGCACTTGATAAAAGGATGCCTCCTGTGAGCAGCGCCGACTACCCCCGCGACCTGATTGGCTATGGCAACACGCCCCCGCATCCACAGTGGCCCGGCAACGCGCGCATCGCCCTGTCGTTCGTGCTCAATTACGAAGAAGGTGGCGAGCGCAATATCCTCCATGGCGACAAGGAATCCGAAGCCTTTCTGTCCGAGATGGTCGCTGCCCAGCCGCTGCAGGGCGTGCGCAACCTGAGCATGGAGTCGTTGTACGAGTACGGTAGCCGGGCCGGCGTGTGGCGCATCCTCAAGTTGTTCAAGCAGTTCGATATCCCGCTGACCATCTTCGCCGTAGCCATGGCCGCCCAGCGCCACCCGGACGTGATCCGCGCCATGGTTGCCGATGGCCACGAGATCTGCAGCCATGGCCTGCGCTGGATCGACTATCAGTATCTGGACGAGGCCACCGAGCGTGCGCACATGGCCGAGGCCATTCGGATCCTCACCGAGATCAGCGGTGAGCGGCCGCAGGGCTGGTACACCGGCCGTACCGGCCCGAACACGCGCCGGCTGGTGATGGAAGAAGGTGGCTTTCTGTACGACAGCGACACCTACGACGATGACCTGCCCTACTGGGAGCCGCACACCCCCACCGGCAAGGCGCACCTGGTGATCCCCTACACCCTGGACACCAACGACATGCGCTTTACCCAGGTACAGGGTTTCAACAATGGCGAGCAGTTCTTCCAGTACCTCAAGGACGCCTTCGACGTGCTCTATGCGGAAGGCGCCGAAGCACCGAAGATGCTCTCCATCGGCCTGCACTGTCGCTTGATCGGGCGGCCGGCGCGGTTGGCGGCGCTCAAGCGCTTCATCGAGTACGTCAAAGGCCACGAGCAGGTGTGGTTCACGCGCCGCGTCGACATCGCGCGCCACTGGCACGCCACTCACCCGTTCGAGGCCGCGCAATGACCGCTTTCAAAACGCTGCGGCCATCGACCCTGAGCCGCGAGCAGTTCATCGCCACCTTCGGTGATATCTACGAGCACTCCCCCTGGGTCGCCGAACAGGCCTTCGATAAGGCACCGTTGACGGACGATATCGAACCCCTGCACGAGCGCATGAGCGCTGTGCTGCTGCACGCTGACCACGCCGCACAACTGGCACTGATCAATGCGCACCCGGACCTGGCCGGCAAGGCCGCCATTCAGGGCGAGCTGACCGCCGCCAGCACCAACGAGCAAGCGGGCGCCGGTATCCACCTGTGCACGCCGGCCGAATTCACGCGCTTTACCGAACTCAACGAGGCCTACAAGGCACGTTTCCGGTTCCCGTTCATCATGGCGGTCAAGGGCAGCGACCGGCATCAGATCCTGGCCGCCTTCGAGCAGCGCATCCACCATTCGGCCGAAGTCGAGTTCGCCTGCGCCCTGGCCGAGATCAACAAAATCGCATTGTTCCGTCTGCAAGCTCTTTGACTCTCTAATTCGAGGCCACGTCCAATGAAAACCTACGCCGCACCCTTCGAAAAATACGTCAACCTGGCCGACGCGCGCCTGGGCACCCGGGCGCTGTCGGTCACCGACGACTGGTTCGCCGACGTCAACCGCCTGTTCCAGCCCACGCCTGCGGTATGGAAAGAGGGCGTGTTCGACGACAACGGCAAGTGGATGGACGGCTGGGAATCGCGCCGCAAGCGTTTCGAAGGCTACGACAGCGCAGTGATTCGCCTCGGCGTGGCCGGTTCGATCAAAGGCGTCGACATCGATACCTCGTTCTTCACCGGCAACTTCCCGCCGTCGGCGTCGCTCGAAGCCTGCTTCGTCGCCGAGGGCGGCCCGACCGAGAGCACCCAGTGGGTGGAAATCCTTCCGGCGGTGGAGCTGCAAGGCAACAGCCATCACTACCACGCCATCAGCGACGCCCAGGCGTTCAGCCACCTACGCTTCAATATCTACCCGGATGGCGGCATTGCGCGTTTGCGCGTGTACGGCGTGCCGCACCGCGATTGGTCTGCAGTCGATGCCAGCGAACAGCTCGACCTGGTGTCGTCGCTGAACGGCGGCCGCGCACTGGCCTGTTCCGACGAGCATTACGGCAGCATGGGCAACCTGCTCAACCCCGGCCGCGGGGTGAACATGGGCGACGGCTGGGAAACCGCCCGGCGTCGCACCCCTGGCAACGACTGGGTGATCATCGCCCTGGGCCATGCCGGCGTGGTCGAACAAGTGATAGTCGACACCCTGCACTTCAAGGGCAACTACCCGGACAGCTGCTCGATCCAGGGCGCGTTCGTCAAAGGCGGCACCGACAGCCAGATCGAAACCCAGAGCCTGTTCTGGCGCGAATTGCTGCCCAGCCAGAAACTGCAGATGCACCAGGAGCACAGCTTTGCGGAGCAGATCAAGGACCTCGGGGCGATCACGCATATCCGCCTGAACGTATTCCCCGATGGCGGTGTGAGCCGGCTGCGGGTGTTAGGCAAGGTGGCGCGGTAAACGTCGAGGACGCCTTCGCCGCCGATCGCGCGAGCCTGCTCCCACAGTGTGGGAGCAAAGCTTGCTCGCGAATAGGCCAGCCCCGATTGCACAAGATATTCCCGCAGATGCCGGTGCAAAAGTTGCATCTACACTCCCACCACTGCCCCAAGAGCACCCAGCAATGCGTACCCTCATCATCGAACCCCTCAGCAAAGCCGCCTTCGCGCCCTTCGGTGATGTCATCGAAACCACCGGCAGCGATCACTTCCTGATCAACAACGGCTCGACCCAACGTTTTCATCGCCTGGCCGATGTGCACACCGCCACCCCGGACGACAAAGCCATCATCAGCATCTTCCGCGCTCAGGCGCTGGCGATGCCCTTGACCGTACGCATGCTCGAACGCCATCCCTTGGGCAGCCAGGCGTTCATGCCGCTGCGGGGCAAGCCGTTCTTGATAGTGGTCGCGCCGCTGGGCGACGAACCGCAGTCGAGCGAGGTGCGGGCCTTCGTCAGCGATGGTCAGCAAGGCGTCAATTACCATCGCGGCGTGTGGCATCACCCAATCCTGACCATCGAACAGGAAGATGATTTTCTGGTGGTCGATCGCAGTGGCGAGGGCAATAACTGCGATGAGTTTTTCTTTGCCGAAGAGGATCTGCTGGTGTTGCCGATCCATGGCTGATTTGCGCTGATCTCACCAGGCTCTGCGCCGCCGAACCCGCACCCTTGCTCCCACAGGTGAAAGGCGATAGACCTGCTTGTGGGAACAAGGGTGCGCGTTCGGCGGCTCAGAGGCCGTCCCTGCTGTATAGCATCTGAAACAATCCCCCGCCCGTTGGCCCTCCGAAAAAACCTGTCCGAACGCCCCACTTTCGGGAGCCCTGCGCCGTAACGGAGCATCCCTGCCTCCAGCAAACTTTTCTGACCACTTGATCAACTTAAAGACATTGCCGTGCAACTCGCCGCAGCGCCTTTAAATCAGACCATCTGGACAAAATATCATCGTAAAACCGCATTCCTGCAACAATTTGTGACTTGTGGCCCGCCTCTTGCTATCAGAACTGCGCAACGACAAATCTGACCGAGCGGACGACTTTAAAGTTTGCCGTATAAGGCGCCAACACAGAGCGCCACCCTTAATAAACCGAACTCATTTCACCCGGGAGCAATTGAATGAAGCGCACTCTTTCGAGCCTGATGTTGGCGGGCACGTTGGCATTGGCGGGGGGCCAGGCGATGGCGGGCGACTGGCTGCAATGGCAGAGCAACAGCCTGACTTACCTATGGGGCAAGAACTTCAAGGTTGACCCCGAGATGCAACAGACGTTTACCTTCGAACATGCCGACAGCTGGAAGTACGGCGATAACTTCCTGTTCGTCGACAGCATCACCTATCCAGGCAAGACCACCAGCAACAACGGCCACCACACCCTTTACGGCGAGTTCAGCCCGCGCCTGTCGGCTGGCAAGATCCTCGGTCAGAAGATCGCCTTCGGCCCCGTTACCGACGTGCTGCTGGCGGCCACTTACGAGTTTGGCGAGGGCGACAACGAGTCCTTCCTGATCGGCCCTGGTTTCGACCTGGCGATCCCGGGCTTCGACTACTTCCAGCTGAACTTCTATAACCGCACCAGCCGCGGCCCGCGTCCGGGCGACCATGTCTGGCAGATCACCCCGGTATGGTCCTACACCATCCCGATGGGACGTTCCGATGTGCTGATCGACGGTTATATGGACTGGGTGGTCGATAACGACAAGAACAGCCGTGGCGAATACCACGCCAACTTGCACTTCAACCCGCAGGTTAAATATGACCTGGGCAAAGCCATGGGCTTTACCCCGCAAAAGTTGTATGTGGGCTTCGAGTATGACTACTGGAAGAACAAGTATGGTATCGACAGCACTTCGGGCTTCGAGACCAACCAGAATACGGCGAGTGCGTTGGTTAAAGTGTTCTACTAAATACTATCGCTTCAACGCGACCGACGCCTTCGCGGGCAAGCCTTGCTCCCACAGAGTTGACCGATCTGGCGTCGTGCACCTGTGCGAGCAAGGCTTGACCGCGAAAGCGATATTGCTCGCAACCTTTAGCTAAAACGCTCGCCGCAACCGCTGCAATCCCTCCTCGATCGCCTCTACCCCCGGTGCCGCAAAAGATAGCCGAATGCTGCTCGGATCCGGCGCATGCGCATAAAACGCACTGCCCGGCACGAACAGCACGTTCTCCTTGATTGCCCGCTGCAACACCGCCTGCGCGTCGACCCCGTCGCGACAGCGTCCCCACACGAACATCCCGCCCGCCGGTGGCGCCACCTCGAGATACTCCGTCATCGTCTGCAAGCCGGCGAGCATGGTCCGGCACTTGGCGCGATACCCCGCCACCAGCGCTGGCAACGCCCGATCCAGCGCGCCGCTGGCCAGATAGTTGGCCGCAATGCGCTGCGTCCAGGGCGAGGTGCACAGATCGCTGGTCTGCTTGGCGATCAGGCAGCGCTGGCGTACCGCAGGCGGCGCGATCATCCAGCCTACCCGCAGCCCGGGCGCGAGGATCTTCGACAGACTCGACAGATGTATCACCCGCCCCGCCGCACCCGGCACTTGCAACGATAATTGCAGCAACGACGCCACCGCCTCGCCCTCGAAACGCAGCGCGCCGTAAGGGTCATCCTCGACCAGCAGAAAATCATGCTGCGCCGCCAGTTCCAGCAGCTTCAAGCGGCGCGCCAAGGGCAGGCAGGCACCGGTGGGGTTGGCGAAGGTCGGCACGCAGTAGAGCAAACGAATGGCCCCGCGCGGCTGGTCTGCCAACTGTGCGGCCAGCGCCTCGGTATCCAGCCCCTCAGCGTCGGTAGCGGCGCTGAGCATCTGCATCCCGGCAAGGCGCAGCGCCTGGACGGCGGCGGGATAGGTCGGGCGCTCCACCAGCACGCTGTCACCGGGATTGAGCAGCACCTTGATCAGCAGATCGAAGCCTTGCTGGGAGCCTGTGGTCACCACCAGGTCGTGCGCAGTGGTGCTCACGCCCCTGCTGGCCATCAGCGCCGCCAATTGCTCGCGCAAGTCCAGCAGCCCCTCCGTCGCGCCGTATTGCAGGCAATCCAGCGGCGTGTCGCGCAGTGCCTGTTCACTGGCCTGGCGCAGCGCCGTCCGATCAAAAAACTCCGCCGCCGGGTAGCCGCCGGCGAAGGAGATCATGCCCGGTTGCGACAGGTACTTGAACAACTCGCGGATGGCCGAACCGCTGGGGTTGGCAAAGGCGGGGGTGAAGCGGTAGTCAGGCGCCTGGTCGCTCATGTCGGTCTCGATCGGGGCAAAGATCCGAGTATCGACAGCAGGCGGGGGCAGGACAAGCGAGGAAATGGCAGGATGTCATGCGGTAGGGGCATGAAGTGGTTGCGCGTGCCCAAAACGATAGGGGGGGTTCACAACCGAACCACCTGACACCCACTTCCACAATTCATCCAACACATCGATTATCATCACTGATGCGCCCCACCTATCAATCTGGCACCTCTCCCCTATGGCAATCAACTTCGACCTCAACGACCTGCAGGCCTTCCGTGCCGTGGTCGATCATGGCAGTTTCCGCAAGGCCGCCGACGCCATCCTCATCTCCCAACCGGCCCTGAGCCGCCGCATCGAGAAGCTCGAAGCAGCGCTGGGCGTGCGGTTGTTCGAGCGCACCACGCGGCGGGTCAGCCTGACGCAGGTTGGCCGTGCTTTCGCGCCCAAGGCCGAGCGCCTGCTGGACGATCTGGACGATGCCTTGATGGGCATCAGCGATGTCGCGTCGACGCGCATGGGCCAGGTGTCGGTGGCGTGCGTGCCGTCGACGGCGTACTTTTTCATGCCGCGGGTGGTCAAGGCCTATCACCAGCTGTACCCCAAGATCCGCCTGCGCATCATCGATTCCAGCGCCCACGATGTGCAGGGTGCGGTCGCCACCGGCGCGGCGGACATCGGCCTGACGTTCATGGGCAATCTGAACAGGGAGGTGGCTTTCGAGCCGTTGGTGGAGGAGCACTATGTAGTGGCGTGCCGTCACGATCACCCGTTGGCGGGGCGCGCGAGCGTGACGTGGGAGGAGTACTGGACCCACGACTACATCACGGTGGACCGCACCTCCGGCAATCGCCTTTTACTGGATCAGGCGCTGGCACATCTGACGCCGCAACGCCCGAGCATCTGCGAGACGCGCCATGTGGTGACCATGGTCGGGTTGGTGGAGGCTGGGCTGGGCATCGCGGCGGTGCCGGCCATGGCCTTGCCGATGGGCGAGCATGCGACCTTGACCAAGGTGCCGCTGATCGAACCGCAGGTGCTGCGCAGCGTTGGTTTGATCAAGCGCCATGGCCGAGCACTGAGCCCGGCCGCGCTGGAACTGGAGCGGTTGATTCTGGAGATGAAAGCGCCATTGGATTGAGGCTCGTTGGCCGCGAAAATGTGGCCAGTCATGCTCGCGAAGAGGCCAGCCCGGTCACCCCGTCAACTCAGCGGCTGACCGAATCCAACCCGGTATCGCGCACCTGCGCCTGCACTTGCGGCGACGACAGGTAATCGAGCAGCGCCTTGGCTTCCTTCGGGTGTGGGGCGTTGGCTGGAATGGCGGCGGCAAAACGCGTTACCGATTGCAGCGATTCGGGGATCTTGTCGACGAAGGTCGCGCCCTTGACCGGCAGCAATTCACTGACCTGCTGCAAACCCAGTTCATACTCCCCCGCCGCGACCTTCTCGGCCACCGGGGTGCGCTGAACCATGTGCTGCTTGTCCTTCATCTGTGCTTCGATGCCCATGTTTGCGAACATCTCCTTTTCCACGTAGACGCCGCTGGCGCTATCGGAATAGGCCACCGACCGCGCCTTCAACAACGCCGCCTTGAAAGCCGCCGGCGTGTGGATATCCGGTTTGGGCGCGCCGTCCTTGACCACCATGCCGATCCGCGAATCCGCCAATTCGACCCGCGAGCCAGGGAGAATCTTGCCTTGCTTGATCAGGTCGTCGAGGGCGTAGCCGACCATGATCACCACGTCGGCCTGCTCGCCACGCGCCAGGCGATTGGGGATGGCTTCCGGGGCCTTGCCCATGGACGGACCGAGGATGGTGTCGAGAGTGTCGCCGCTGGTTTGCGCGTACCCGGGAGCAAGGAGCTTGTAGGCGGCGGTGAAGCCTCCCGAGGTCATGACCTTGAGGTCGGCGGCCTGCGCGGCCACGCAGAGACTGGCCGCCAAGGCGCCGGCGGCGAATTTGAGCAACAATTTGTTCATAACGGGATTCTCTTTTTTATTGTAAGAGCGATGTAGCGAGGGGGGGCTTGCCGCCGAAATAGAGTTCAGACACACCGGCATGTCAGATGTATCGAATCGGGAGCAAGCTCCCTTGCTAAGGGGTTCAGCATGGCCGCGAGCGCGGCCATGCCAGCAGCATCAGACCGCAGCGCTGAGCTGGGCGCCTTTGGCGCGGCGGTAGATGTACAGCGTCGCGACCAAGGCGCAGGCGGCGGCGAAGCTCATCCAATAGCCCGGGGCAGCCTTGTCGCCAGTCTCGTGGATCAACCAGGTCGACATCGCCGGGGTGAACCCGCCGAACACGGCGGTGGCCAGGCTGTAAGCCAGAGAGAAACCGGCTACACGCACTTCCACCGGCATGATTTCAGTCAGGGCCACGACCATGGCGCCGTTGTACATGCCATACAGGAACGACAGCCACAGCAGCACCACCAGCATGCGCGAGAAGGTCGGGGCGGCGGCCAGGTACGACAGCGCCGGGTAGGCGGTAGCGATGGCCAGCACCGTCATGCCCACCAGCAGCGGCTTGCGGCCGATACGGTCGGACAACGCGCCGCCGATCGGCAGCCAGATGAAGTTGGAGACGGCCACCAGCAGGGTCACCAGCAAGGCGTCCGAGGTGCTCAGGTTGAGTACGGTCTTGCCGAAGGTCGGTGCATACACGGTGATCAGATAGAACGCGGTGGTGGTCATGGCCACCATCAGCATCCCGGAAATCACCAGGCGCCAGTTGGTCAGCAAGGTCGCGAACACCTGCTTCATGGTCGGGCGCACGGTGCGGTTCTTGAAGTCTTCGGTTTCGGCCAGATTGCGACGCAGGACGAAGATGAACGGCACAATGATGCAACCGACCGCGAACGGAATGCGCCAGCCCCAATCGGCGACCACGCTGGCCCCCATCCACTGGTTGATGCCATAGCCCAGCGCGGCCGCGACCACGATGGAGATCTGCTGACTAGCCGACTGCCAGCTCACATAGAAACCCTTCTTGCCCGGTGTGGCCATTTCAGCCAGGTACACCGACACCCCACCCAGCTCTGCGCCGGCCGAAAAGCCTTGCAGCAAACGGCCCAGCAGCACCAGCAGCGGCGCTGCCAGACCAATGGTGGCGTAGCCTGGCACCAACACGATCAGCAGCGTACCGCTGGCCATGATGCTCAAGGTCACGATCAAGCCTTTACGACGACCGACGTCATCGATATAGGCGCCGAGGATGATCGCGCCCAACGGACGCATCAGGAACCCGGCACCGAACACGGCGAAGGTCATCATCAAGGACGCAAATTCGTCGCCCGACGGGAAGAACGCGGCGGCGATGTAGGTGGCGTAGAAGCCGAACAGGAAAAAATCGAACTGTTCCAGAAAGTTACCCGAGGTCACACGGATAACGGCACCGACTTTCGACGGGCTCTGGGTGGATGGGCTGGTGCTCATCAGGGGGTCTCCAACGCTGTTGTCTCGCACGCGGTCACGGGCGGGTTTTTATTGGGGTCGGATACTGGCGCAGTGCCTCAAAAATGATAAGTGCATATTTATTATAGATTGATGTTAAAAAACTATTAATAAATGTTTCAAGGTTCGCCTATGGCAGTTGCGCAAGGGCCAAAACGCCGCACAGGCTGGCGTCTGCAGCGAGAGCGCTGGTTCCCGAAGACGCATTCCAGAGCGGCTACGGCAGCGCTGGAAAGTTTTTCGGGAGCGAGCCCGCTCGCTAGTTTTTTACCGACGAACGGTCTTTATCAGTTTGCTGAACAGGGTAACGGCAGCCAACACCACGGCGCCGGCAACGATTCCGAACAGCGCATTGACCAACGGCGCGGCCACGCTGGCCCCTAACCCGCCCAGACCACTGGAAAAGGCTTCGACTGCGTGGTGCAACGGGGGGATGCCATGGACCAGAATCCCGCCGCCCACCAGAAACATCGCTGCCGTGCCCACCACCGAGAGGGTTTTCATCATATAGGGGGCGGCGCTGAGAATGGCCCGGCCGATGCCCTGGGTCGCGGCGCCGGATTTCTTGCTCATCCACAGACCCAGGTCGTCGAGTTTGACGATGCCAGCCACCAGGCCGTAGACGCCGACGGTCATGACGATGGCGATGCCCGCGACGACGATGATCTGCTGGGTCAACGGCGCGTCGGCGACGGTGCCCAGGGTGATGGCGATGATTTCTGCCGAGAGGATGAAATCGGTGCGTACCGCGCCCTGAATCTTGTCCTTTTCAAACGCCACCAGATCGACCTGCGGGTCGGCGGCGGCCTGGGACAGATCCTTCTGCGCGACGTGGTCTTCTTCCGGGGTGTGCAGGAACTTGTGCGCCAGCTTCTCGAAGCCTTCGAAACACAGGAAGGCGCCACCGACCATCAGCAGCGGCGTCACCGCCCAAGGGATGAAGGCGCTGATGGCCAGGGCGGCCGGCACGAGGATCGCCTTGTTGCGAAACGAGCCCTTGGCCACCGCCCAGACCACCGGGATTTCCCGCTCCGCACGAACGCCGGTGACCTGCTGGGCGTTAAGCGCCAGGTCATCGCCAAGCACGCCTGCGGTTTTCTTGGCGGCCAATTTGGTCATCAGGGCCACGTCGTCGAGAACGGCGGCGATGTCGTCGATTAATACCAGCAGGCTGCTTGCGGCCATGGCGGTGAGATCCTTTCAAGAGAATGTCAGTGAAGCCGGCAAGCATACCGTGCCTGTGGATAAATCGCTGCCTTGAGCGCTGCGCGAGGCCGGTGCTACCATGCCGCTCCGTTCGCCAAGCCCCACCATTGCCGGGGCCGAGGCCACCGCCACAGGAATGCCGGGCCACATGAGCAGTATTCGCGAGCGCAATAAAGAGCTGATCCTGCGGGCGGCCAGCGAAGAGTTCGCCGACAAGGGCTTCGCCGCCACCAAGACCAGCGACATCGCCGCCAAGGCCGGGGTGCCCAAGCCCAACGTCTACTACTATTTCAAGTCCAAGGAAAACCTCTACCGCGAGGTGCTCGAAAGCATTATCGAGCCGATCCTCGCCGCCTCGACGCCGTTCAACGTCGACGGCGACCCGCAGGCGGTGCTCAGTGCCTATATCCGCGCAAAAATCCGCATCTCCCGCGACCTGCCCTTCGCCTCCAAGGTGTTCGCCAGCGAAATCATGCACGGCGCGCCGCATCTGGGCGCCAGTCAGGTCGAGCAACTCAATGCCCAGGCCCACCACAATATCCAGTGCATCGAGCGCTGGATCGAACGCGGCGCCATCGCCCCCATCAACGCCCAGCACCTGATGTTCAGCATCTGGGCGGCGACCCAGACGTACGCTGACTTCGATTGGCAGATCGCCGTGGTCACGGGCAAGGCACGCCTGGACGACAGCGATTACGAGGCGGCCGCGCAGACCATCATCCGCATGGTGCTCAAAGGCTGCGAGCCTGATCGCTGAAGCAACGCGCGCCCTTGTAGAAGCGGGCTGCGCGTCCGGCGGCGAAAGCGCAGGATGATTCACCGCTCGATCAATGCACTTCGGCACGGCTGGTGACGCCTTCGCCGCCGGACGCGCAAGCCCGCTCCCAGAGGATCCGTGGTTGCCCTTAAAAGGCGCTATAAGCACAGACGCTTTGGTTCTTTCAGGCGCCCATTCGCGGCAGCTATAGTCGCGGGCATAATGCTGCCACCTAACACCCACAAGGACGCCCCACCAGTGAACAAATCGTTAACTGCCACCCTGCTGGCCGCCGGACTCACGCTTGCGGGCATCGTTCAGGCGGCGCAACCCCCGCTGCTGAACGTTTCCTACGACGTAATGCGCGATTTCTACAAAGACTACAACGCCGCTTTCAGCAAGCACTGGGAGGCCCAGCATAAAGAGCCGGTCACCGTACAGATGTCGTTCGGCGGCTCCAGCAAGCAGGCGCGCTCGGTGATCGATGGCCTGCAGGCCGATGTCATTACCATGAACATGGCCACCGATATCAACGCCCTCGCCGACAATGGCGCCCTGGTGCCCAAGGACTGGATCACCCGTCTGCCGAACCACAGCGCGCCGTTTACCTCGGCGACCGTGTTTATCGTGCGCAAGGGCAACCCCAAAGGCCTGAAAGACTGGAATGACCTGGTCAAGGACGGTGTGCAGGTGATCGTGCCCAACCCGAAAACTTCGGGTAATGGCCGCTATACCTATCTGTCGGCGTGGGGTTACACGCTCAAGAACGGCGGTAACGAAGCCCAGGCCAAGGAATTCGTCGCCAAGCTGTTCAAGAACGTTCCGGTGCTCGACACCGGCGGCCGGGGTGCTACCACGACCTTCATGACCAACCAGATCGGCGACGTGCTGGTGACCTTCGAAAACGAAGCCGAGATGATCGCTCGTGAGTTCGGCCGCGATCAGTTCGAGGTGGTCTACCCGAGCGTCTCCGCCGAGGCCGAGCCGCCGGTGACCGTGGTCGACAAGGTGGTCGACAAGAAAGGCACCCGCGCCCTGGCCGAGGACTATCTGAAGTATCTGTGGTCGCCTGAAGGTCAGGAGATTGCCGCCGCCAATTACCTGCGCCCACGGGACCCGGCGGTACTGGCCAAGTACACCGATCGCTTCCCGAAAGTCGACTTCCTGTCGGTGGAGAAGACCTTTGGCGACTGGCCTACCGTGCAGAAGACCCACTTCGCCGATGGTGGGGTGTTTGATCAGATCTACAAGCAGTAAGCGCTGAGTCAGGCTTGTTGGCGGTGGCGGCCTCGATGGCCTTTTCGCCGCCGAACGCGCAACCTTGCTTCCACAGTGCACGCTGTTCCTGAGCCGTGCACCCGTGGGAGCCAAGCTTGCTCGCGAAGAAGCCAGACCGGCCACCACATCAACCCCCGATACAAACACGCTACATATGGACAACATCCCTCGCTTGGGGTAAAAATCCGCCTACAACGCTCCACCCTTCTCGCTTCACCCCCCTTCTTTACTACGAATCTCGTCAGGCGGTAGCCTGCCCGCGTGTCAGCCCCCGTGCCTGCGCGCTCGACGCTTGCCATTCCAGTTCACCACCCACGGGGCCGTCGCACATGAGCGCACGTCATCACCCTGCTCTGCCCTATCGTCCGGAAATCGACGGCCTGCGCGCCTTGGCGGTCCTCCCGGTCATGCTGTTCCACGCAGGCTTCGGGCTGTTCGGTGGCGGCTTTATCGGGGTGGATATCTTTTTTGTGATCTCCGGCTACCTGATCACTGCGATCATCCTTGCCGAGCTGCAAGCTGGCAGTTTCTCGCTACTGACCTTCTACGAGCGCCGTGCGCGGCGGATTCTGCCGGCGCTGTGCGTAATGATGCTGGTGTGCGTGCCGCTGGCCTGGCACTGGCTCGATCCCCAGGATTTGAAGTCGTTCGCCAAAAGCCTGATTGCCGTGCCGCTGTTCTCGTCCAACGTGCTGTTCTGGCGCGAGACCGGCTACTTCGACACCGGCGTCGAGCTCAAGCCATTGCTGCACACCTGGACCCTGGCGGTGGAAGAGCAGTACTACGTGCTGTTCCCTTTGCTGCTGATGGCCGGCTTCAAATTGGGCAGGCGCTGGATCGTGCCGCTGCTGATAGTGCTGGCTCTGATCAGCCTGGCGCTCGCACAGCGGGGTGCGGCGGCGGACTCTTCGGCAGCCTTCTACCTGCTGCATGCTCGCGCCTGGGAGTTGCTGGTGGGCTCGTTCATCGCTTTCCATTACGTGCGCAAGCCCTTCGCTGAAAGCGCGCCTGTCACGGCATGGCAGCAGCTGGGTGGGCCAGCGGGCCTCGGGCTGATTGCCTATGGTGTGTTCGGCTTCGATCACAGCACGGTGTTCCCAGGGCTCAACGCGCTAGTGCCGACCTTGGGCGCGGCGCTGATCATTCTCTGCGCTCGGCGCGGGACCTGGGTCGGAGCGCTGCTGGCCAGCCGACCCCTGGTGGCCGTCGGGTTGATCAGTTACAGCGCCTATCTGTGGCATCAACCAGTGTTCGCCTTCGCCCGCAACAGCAGCCTGGTGGCCCCCGCGCCACTGACCATGCTGGCGCTGACCGGGTTGTCGCTGGGGTTGGCGTGGCTGAGCTGGCGTTTTGTCGAGCGCGCCTTTCGCGATCGCCAACGGGTCAGCCGCGGGCAGATCTGGCGCTACGGCGCCCTGGCCTCGGTGATGTTCATCGGCTTTGGGGTGAGCGGTTTTCTCGGCAACGGTTTTGCCAACCGCTTCAACGTCGACCCGGCGCTGATGAGCGCCTTCGAAGACCCGGACATCCGCAGCGCCTGCGACGTCAATTACGACGGTCAGGGCTGGGGCATAGACTTTTGCTTCTTCGGTGCGCCCAAGGCCCAGGCCAGCAGCCAGGTCGCGGTGTTCGGTGACAGCCACTCAGAGGCCCTGCTGCCGGCATTCGACAGCGCCGGCAAGCGCCTGGGCGTCACTATCGCCCACCTGGGCGTCGGCGGCTGCCCGCCGTTGCTGGGGGTGGACGTGGTGGTCGGCAACTACAGCCCCGGCGCCTGTGCGAATCTGGCGCAGCGCCAATACGACTACGTGAAGCGCAACGGCATCAAGAAGGTGATCCTGGTCTCGCGCTGGACGCTGTACACCGATGGCGATTACGACCACGAGCGCATGACCGGCTACTTTCTGGTCAACGGCGACAGCCAGGTGCGCAGCAAGGAGGCTTCGCGGGCGGTGTTCGCCAAGGCGCTTGAAAGCACCATCGATGCCTATCGGGCGCTAGGGGTGCAAGTGCTGGTGGTGGCGCAGGTGCCGCAGCAATTGGCCAACCCCAAGAATCTGTATTACCGCCTGGCGCGGGAGACCGCCGAGAGTCAGGCCCAAAAGCAGGCCACGGTGGATGCGCTCTCGGTGTCGCTGGGCAAGCATCAGCAATTGCAGGCGTTCACGCGTCATTTGTTCGCCATGGATGACCAGCAGCAGCGCATTCGCCTGGTGACCCTGGACGACGCGCTGTGCCAGGGGCAGAGCTGCCTGATCGGCGATCAGGATTCGTACTACAAGGACTACAACCATCTGAGCGCCAAGGGAGTGACGCGGGTGAGCGGGGATGTGGCGCAGATGTTGATGCAGTAACGCCTTGCGCATCCACTTGTAGCCAGGGCTTGCCCCGATAGCCCTCGTACCGCCGACATTGCGGTGGCTATCAGTCCGTCATCGGGGCTACGCCCTCTCGCTACAGGTGTGCCGGGCTCCTGAAGATCCAGGGTTGCAAGGCTTACATCGGAGGCTTGACCCCATCCTTGCCGGCCGAGACGAACTTGGCGCTCAGGCTGCCGTCGGCGGCTTTCTGGGCGAACAGGACGATCTTCACGCCCGGCTGGAGCAGGCTGCGATCACCCGGCACCAGATTGACGATCGGCACGTCTTCGGGCACGAACACTTTCTTCTCGCCGCCCTTGTAGGTCAGCGTCAGAGTCCGGCCATTGGCGACCTTGAGGTCCCCCACGCTGCCGTTGGTCATGGTGCTGTCCTTGGTCAGATCGAAGGCGCGGTGGCCGTCACCGGTGCCTGCCATCGCGGGCGGGAACACGTGAACTTCAAGCGCCTTGAGGGTGCCATCAGGCTGCGGGATGGCGGCGGTACCGATGTAGCTGCCTTGCTTGATCTCGTCGATGCTGCCCAGGGTCACGGCGCGCACTTGCACGTCGTCACTGAGGTGCACGGTGAGGTCTTCGCCGCGGGTGGTGTGCACCTTGAGGTCGTTGCCATCCAGTGCGGTGATCGCACCGCGCACGCCCTGCGGTGCAGGTGCATCCGCAGCGCTGGCGAAGCTGCTGCCAAGCAAGGCCGCAGCGGTGAAGGCGCACGTCAGGGCAGTTTTGTGGAACAGGCTGGAAAACTTGGTTTGCATGAGGTCTGGACCTTCTTGGTTGAATTAAAGACTTCAGCGCCTAGCGCGAGGACGCTCGCGCAGGCACGACCCACGCTCAGGCAGCGCTTCCTTGGTCACCGATGCAGTGTGGCCTGAAGCAATGGACAACTGAATACGCAACGCGTCACCACAGCGCAATCTTCATCTTCGCCGTTCAACTTGATCTGCCCCCTCATGCACTGGCTGAGCCGAAATGTGCGCCTCTCTCACTCTTATTCAAAGAGCAGACCACTCACATGAGCGCCCCCCAGCACAACACCCTGGCCTACCGCCCGGAAATCGACGGTCTGCGCACCCTTGCGGTCATGCCGGTGATCCTGTTCCACGCCGGCATCGAGCTCTTTTCGGGCGGATTCGTGGGTGTGGATATCTTTTTCGTGATCTCCGGTTACCTGATTACCTCGATCATTCTCGGCGAGTTGATGGCCGGCACATTCTCGCTGCTGCGCTTTTACGAGCGGCGTGCACGCAGGATTCTGCCGCCGCTGTTTGTGGTCCTGACGGCCACCCTGCCCTTCGCCTGGTGGTGGCTGGAGCCCGAGGCGTTGCAAGCGTTCGCCAAGAGCCTGATGGCGGTACCGCTGTTTTCGTCCAACTTTGTGTTCTGGCGCGAAAGCGGCTACTTCGACACCGCCGCCGAGCTCAAGCCGCTGCTGCACACCTGGACCCTGGCCGTGGAAGAGCAGTACTACCTGTTCTTCCCGGTGTTTTTGCTGCTCGCCTGGAAGCTGTTCGCACGCCGCTGGATCTTCGCCATGCTACTGGCGGCCACGCTGGTCAGCCTGGTGGTCGCCGAACGTGGCGTGCTGCGTGAATCGCCAGCATCGTTCTATTTACTGCATTCGCGCGCCTGGGAGCTGTTGGTCGGCTCGCTGATCGCCTTCTATTTTTCCTGGCGTCCGCGCAGCCACCAGCGCGCCGGGATGCTGGGGGAGCTCGGCGCACTGCTCGGCCTCGGGCTGATCGTCTATGCCATCTGTGCGTTCAGCCAGGCCACGCCGTTCCCAGGCCTCAATGCCCTGCTGCCGACCCTGGGCGCGGCGCTGATCATCGTTTTCGCCAGCCCGCAGACCTGGGTCGGCAAGCTGCTGTGCCTGCGGCCCATGGTCGGCATCGGCCTGATCAGCTACAGCGCCTACCTGTGGCACCAACCGGTGTTCGCCTTTGCTCGGCACATCAGCCTGCTACCGCCCAGCCTGATGACCATGCTGGGCATGACGGTGCTGTCTCTGGTGCTGGCGTGGTTGAGCTGGCGCTTTGTGGAGCGGCGTTTTCGCGACAGGCAGGCATTCAGCCAGGCGCAGATCTTTCGCCTGGGCGCCTTCGCCTCGCTACTGTTTGTCGCGGTCGGGATGGCCGGCACCCTTACCCAGGGTTTCGCCGAGCGCTATCCGCCGGACCCGACCAACTTGAACGCTTTCGATAATCCGGATATTCGCGCCACCTGCGACAAGGACTACGACGGTAACGGCTGGGGTATCGATTTCTGCCGCGTGGGCGATGTCGATGGCAACCCTGGCAATGACATCGCCGTGTTCGGCGACAGCCATTCCGAGGCGATCCTGCCGGCCTTCGATGTGGCCGGCAAACAGTTGGGCATGGGCATCGTGCACATCGGCCTGGGCGGCTGCCCGCCGCTGCTGGGGGTCGACGTGGTGTCGCACAACTACGATCCGGGTGTGTGCGAGAGCCTGGCCAGCCGCGAGTTCGAGTACGTCAAAAGCCACGGCATCAAGCGTTTGATTCTGGTGGCGCGCTGGACACAATACACCGAGCCCGGCTATGACCGCGAAACCATGAACGACAACTTTCTGATCAGCCAGGACAGCCACGCGTTGAGCCAGCAGGCGTCACGGGCGGTGTTCGAGGCCAGCATGGCGCGCACCGTCGAGGCGTATCGAGCGCTGGGGGTCAGTGTCGATGTGATCGCCCAGGTGCCGCAGCAGCGCGCCGATCCCAAGAGCCTGTACTACCGTCTGGCGCAGGACCAGGACGAGAGCGAGGACGACAAGTTGCAGGCGATCAGCGCGGTGTCGGTGCCGATCGAGCGCCACGCCGAGCTGCAGCGTTATACCCGGCATGTGTTCGAGGAAGAGCAGGATCAGGGCTTGATCACTCTGGTGAGCCTGGATGCCGCGTTCTGCAAGAACCAGCGCTGCTTGATCGGCGATGCGGCGTCCTGGTACCGGGATTACAACCACATCAATGCCAAGGGCACCGAGTTGGTGGCCGAGAGTGTGGCGCAGTTGCTGGAGGGCAATCGGTTGTAGGCCGATCAGGGTATCAGGGCCGGCCTCTTCGCGAGCAGAGCTCGCCCCCACAGGTGTACGCGGGTCCCTGTGGGACTGGGCTCTGCCCAGGACGAAGCCATCTGCAGCGCCGCATCAATCAAGGATGCAAATGCCCTAACCCGGGGGGTACGCCGGTCCTGTCGGTCGACTCCCAAGGGCCGTTGAGACTGGTGGCCCAGGTCCAGCCGGCGTCCCAGCGGTAATAGGTGCGCTGGCGATAGTAGACGTTAGGCACCGCATCCAGCACATAGACGCCCAGGCGCTGGTCCCAGTGACTGGCGCCGCCCGGGGGTGGGGCGAAGCTCGCCGAGGTGCGTGGCACCTGGGTGGTGGGCGCCGGGGTGCCTGGCGTGCTCGGCGGCAGCGGCTTGACCATGGGCGTCGACGGCACGGTCTGCAGCGGCGGCAGGTCGGTATGCTGGGGTTGCTGCACCGCACAGGCACTCAACCCCAACACCAGGCTCAACAGGGAAAGACGAGCGTAAACAGGCATGAACGGTACTCTTGGGTCAGGAGCGGTTGGTAAGCGGATCGGTGGGTAGCAGGCGGTTCTTGGCTGATCTTCAGGGCCTCCTCGCGGCTGGCACCCACAGCAAAGATCTCAACCAGGATCACAAATCCGGAGTATCGATCGTCAGATGCTGCATCGCCGTCGTATCACTCGCCAGCGGCGCGCCGCGGCCGATCCACTCGCCTTTCACCGGTTGCCCGGCACGGGACACCCGTGCCATCAGTTGGACTTCTGGATAGCTCGACAGTTTCAGGTCCGGGCGCATCGCATCGGCATCCGCCAACTCGACCGTTACCGGCAGATCCGCCACCGTCAGGCGCTTGACCGCCAAGGGGATCGGCGGGCCGTTGGTGGCGCGCGCGAACACGAACACCGTGTCACCGGCCTGTACCTTGGCCTTGAGCGCCTCGCCGAGCTCGACCCGCACCTTGATGCCCACGGTCGCCGGCGCCTTGGCGGCATCCGACGACGCCGTCACTTGCCCGCCACTCGCCAGCAACCGCGCCTTGGCCTGATCGATACCGCCCTGCAACGGCGCCCGCGAACCATCATCGGCGGGCAATTGCACCAGCAGACGCTGCCAGTAATCGATAGCGTCCTGGTAACGCTTGCCCTCGAAAGCCGAGATACCCAGCAAGCCCAGGCTGGTGACTTCCTTGGGGTCGGCCTTCAGCGCTTCGTCGGTCAATGCCTGAATCTGCGCTGACCACTGCTTGCCCGCAGCAAAATACAAGGCCTGCGCCCACTGCCCGAGCAACTGCGGTTCACGCCCGGCCACCGCGGCGGTACGTTCGAAAATCCGTGCGGCATCCGCCGGGCGGTTCTGCGACATATAAGCCCGGCCAAGGAAGAACAGGCCCTGGGCCGAATCCGGCTGCGCAGCGACCACGCGCTCCAGGCGCTGGGTCATCTCCTCGACCGAGGTGGGCGGCTTGGCCAGCTCGCTGGTCAGCTCGACCTTGTCACTGGCGCCGAAGTGCAGGTACATGGCCATGGCCAGCACTGGAACCAACAGTGCAATGACCGCTGGCGCCGTCTTGCCCAGGCGCTTGTCGACCTTGGGCTGGGTGCCGTCGGTATCGGCCAGCAGTTCGCGTGCCGCCTCGGCCTGAGCGCTGTCGAGCTGCGCGCGGCTGAGCACGCCGTCGGTCTGCTGCTCCTGCAGCTCGGCCACACGCTCTTCGTACAGCGCCACGTTCAGCGCGGTGCGGTCCTCCTCCTGTTGCGCGCGGCGTTCACGCAGCACCGGTATCAACAGAAACCCCAGGGCAATCAACAACAGCAGCCCGGCGGCCAACCAGAATTCAATCATGGGTGTTCTTTATCCAGCAGATGGGCGAGGCGCTGGCGCTCCGCATCGGAAAGGTCTTGCGAGGTGCCGGCCAACGCGCGGCGCCGGCGGCGCACGATCAACACAATGATCACCACCCCGCCCAGCAGCAACGCCCAGGGCCCGAACCACAGCAGCGCGGTGCGCATCGTCAGCGCCGGCTTGTAGCGCACGAAGTCGCCATAACGATCGACCATGAAGCCGATGATCTGCTGATCGTCCTTGCCCTCGCCGAGCATGCGGAAGATCTCCCGGCGCAGGTCAGCGGCGATGGGCGCGTTGGAATCAGCGATGTCCTGATTCTGGCACTTGGGGCAACGCAGCTCCTGGGTCAGTGTGCGAAAACGCACGCGCTCGGCGTCGTTGGCGAACTCGTAGGTGTCGATGGCCGCATGGGCGATGCCGATCAACCCAACGCACAACATTAGTCCGGCCAGCCAGCGCTTCATGGCTTGGCCTCATCGACCAGGCCTTGATACAAGCGCGCCAGTTGGTCGTGCCAGACGGCTTCATCAATGATGCCGACATGCTTGTAGCGAATCACGCCCTTGGCATCGATCAAAAAGGTTTCGGGCGCACCATACACCCCCAGATCCAGGCCCAGGGAGCCCTGGGCATCGGCGATGTTCAGCAGATAGGGGTTGTGGAACTCGGTCAACCACTTCTCGGCGGCGGCGTCTTCATCCTTGTAATTGATGCCGTAGATCACCACGCCCTGCTGCGCCAGCTTGTTGAGCACCGGATGCTCGACCCGACACGCCACGCACCAGGTGCCCCAGACATTCACCAGCGCCGGCTTGCCGATGATATCGGCGCGGCTCAGGGTACGGTTGTCCTGCACTGTAGGCAGGGAGAATTGCGGGAACGGCTTGTCGATCATCGCCGACGGCAAGGCCGAGGGATCCAGATACAGCCCGCGGTACAAAAACACCGCCACGCCGAGGAACAACAACAGCGGCACGGCCAACATCCAACGCTTCATACGGCAGCTCCCGTCAGACCCAGGGCATCACGCACCTTGCTTTTGACTTTGACCCGATAACGCCGATCGGTGGCCGCCAAAGCACCACCAAAGGCGGTAAACAAACCGCCGAACCAGATCCAGCGCACGAACGGCTTGACGTGTACGCGGATCGCCCAGGCGCCGTTTTCCAGCGGTTCACCCATGGCCACATACAGGTCGCGGCTGAAACCGGCGTCGATACCGGCCTCGGTCATCATCGACTGCTGCACGGTGTACAGGCGTTTTTCCGGGAACAGACGGGTGACCGGTTTACCGTCGCGGGTGACCACCATGGTGCCGCGGTCGGCGGTGAAATTCGGGCCTTGGTAGTGACGTGCGCCCTCGAAGGTAAAGTGATAACCGGCCAGGTCCACCGACTCGCCCGGCGCCATGCGCAGGTCGCGCTCGGCGTTGTTGTTGCTCGACAGCACCACGCCCAAGGCACAGATGGCGATGCCCAGATGCGCCACGTGCATGCCCCAGTAGCTGCGGGTCAGGCTGCCCATGCCCTTGAGCAGGCCCTTGTGGCGGGTCTTGTCGAGCAGGTCACGCACGCCAGCGAGCACGATCCACGCGGCCAGGGCGAACACGGTCAGCACCTGCCAGTCGAAATCATCCACCAACAACCCGCACAGTGGCGCCAGCACGGCGCTGCCGATCAACACCGGGGTAAGCATGTTGCCCAGCCATTTGACCGGTGTGTCCTTCCAGCGCACCAGCATGCCTACCGCCATCAACGCCATGAGCAAGCCCATCAAGGGCACGAACAGCGCGTTGAAATACGGTGGGCCGACCGACATCTTGGCGCCGCTGATGGCGTCCAGCGCCAGCGGGTAGAGGGTGCCGAGGAGGATCATCGACGCCGCCACCACCAGCACCAGGTTGTTGCCCAGCAGCAGGGTTTCCCGCGACCACAGGCCGAAGCCGACGTGGCTCTTGACCACCGGCGCACGGAGCGCGAACAGCGTGAGCGAGCCGCCGATCACCACCAGCAGGAAGATCAGAATGAACACCCCGCGCGCCGGGTCGGAAGCGAACGCATGCACCGACGTCAGCACACCGGAGCGCACCAGGAAGGTCCCCAGCAGGCTCAGCGAGAACGCGGCGATGGCCAGCAACACCGTCCAGCTCTTGAACACGCCGCGCTTTTCAGTCACGGCCAGCGAGTGGATCAGCGCCGTGCCCACCAACCAAGGCATGAACGAGGCATTCTCGACCGGGTCCCAGAACCACCAGCCGCCCCAGCCCAGTTCGTAGTAGGCCCACCAGGAACCGAGGGTGATGCCAAAGCCCAGGAACGCCCAGGCGGTGATGGTCCACGGCCGCGACCAGCGTGCCCAGGCGGCATCCAGGCGGCCGCCGAGCAGCGCGGCGATGGCGAAGGCGAAGGCCACCGAGAAGCCCACGTAGCCCATGTACAGCATCGGCGGATGGACGATCAGGCCGGGGTCCTGCAGCAATGGGTTGAGGTCGCGACCGTTGCTCGGCACCTGCGGCAGGATCCGCGCGAAGGGATTGGACGTCAGGGTCAGAAACAGCAGAAAACCGATGCTGATCATGCCCATCACCGCCAGCACCCGGGCGAGCATCTCTTGCGGCAACTGGCGCGAGAAGATCGACACGGCGAAGGTCCAGCCGCCGAGGATCAACGTCCACAGCAGCAACGAACCTTCGTGGGCACCCCACACGGCGCTGAACTTGTAGTACCAGGGCAAGGCGCTGTTGGAGTTTTCGGCCACATAGCCCACCGAAAAATCGTCGGTCATGAAGGCATACGTCAGGCAGGCGTAGGCAAACAGCAAAAAGGCGAACTGGCCCCAGGCGGCGGGCTGCGCCAGGCTCATCCACAGGCGCTCGCCACGCCAGGCCCCGACCAGTGGCACGGTGGCCTGCACCACGGCGAAACACAGGGCGAGGATCATCGCCAAATGGCCCAGCTCGGGCATCATCAATGCAGCGTTCATGGCGTTACCCCTGATTGTCGCGGGCACTGCCCGGCATGGATTGGGGACCGGCCTGACCGCTGTCCTTGAGTGCCTTGGTGACTTCCGGCGGCATGTACTTCTCGTCGTGCTTGGCCAGCACCTGGTCGGCGACCACCACGCCCTGGTCGTTGATCTCGCCCAGCGCGACGATGCCCTGCCCTTCGCGGAACAGGTCGGGCAGGATGCCGCGGTAGGTGATGGGCACCGACTTGTCGAAATCGGTCACCACAAAGCGAACGTCCAGCGAGTCGGCCGAGCGCTGCAAGGAGCCCTTGACCACCATGCCGCCGGCACGAATGCGCTTGCCATGGGGGGCCTCGCCATTGGCGATCTGGGTGGGGGTGTAGAACAGGTTGATGTTTTCCTGCAAGGCACTCAGGGCCAGGCCCACGGCCAGGCCGACGCCAGCGAGCACGCCAACGATAATCAACAGGCGTTTTTTGCGCAGCGGGTTCACTGTGATTGCTCCCGGCGCAGACGGCGCGCCTCTTCCTGCAAATGACGACGCTGTGCCAGCATCGGCACGGCCAGGTTCCAGATCACCGCCAACAGGCAAATACCGTAGGCCGACCAGACATACAGGCCATGACGGCCCATGGCGAGAAAATCACTGAACGAGGCGAAACTCATGATCGGCTCTCCAGCTGTGCGGCGACTTCGGCCTTCACCCAACTGCTGCGGGCTTCGCGCTTGAGCACTTCGAGGCGCATGCGCAACAGCAGCACCACTGCGAAGAAGCAATAGAACCCCAACACTGTGAACAGCAGCGGCAGCCACATCTGCGCGGGCATTTTCGGCCGTTCGGTGAGAGTGAAGGTCGCGCCCTGGTGCAGGGTGCTCCACCACTCCACCGAGTACTTGATGATCGGGATGTTGATGACCCCGACAATCGCCAGCACCGCACAGGCCTTGGCGGCGCTGTCGCGATTGCTGATGGCCTGGCCCAGAGCGATCAGGCCCAGATAGAGGAACAGCAGGATCAGCATCGAGGTGAGCCGCGCATCCCAGACCCACCAGCTGCCCCAGGTCGGCTTGCCCCAGATGGCCCCGGTCAGCAGGGCTACGGCGGTGAGCGACGCCCCGATGGGCGCGGCGCATTGCAGCGCGACGTCGGCGATCTTCATCTTCCACACCAGCCCGACCACCCCGGCCACGGCCATCAGCACGTAGCAGGACTGCGCCAGCATGGCGGTCGGCACATGGATGTAGATGATGCGAAAACTGTTGCCCTGCTGGTAGTCCGGTGGTGCGAAGGCCAGGCCCCAGACCACGCCGATGCCCAGCAACAGCACGGCGGCCACGCTGAACCACGGCAGCAGCCGGCCGCTAAGGCCGTAAAACCATTTGGGCGAGCCCAATTTGTGGAACCAGGTCCAGCTCAACACGCTGCTCTTCATCACGGTGTATCCAATGTCCTGGCTGGCCGTCTGCGCGGTCAGGCCTCGTTATTCGCCGACGCTGATCTTCAGCCCGGCGGCGATCGCAAAGGGTGTCAGGGTGACCGCGAGGGCGGTCAGGCTACCGAGCCAAAGCAGGTAGCCCGTAGCCGGCAGACCTTGCAGGGCGGCTTGCAGCGCGCCACTGCCGAGGATCAGCACCGGGATGTACAACGGCAAAATCAACAGGGCCAGCAACAGCCCGCCTCGGCGCAGGCCGACCGTCAACGCCGCCCCCACCGCGCCGAGCAGGCTGAGGATCGGCGTGCCCAGCAGCAACGAGGCCAGCAGCACCACCAGGCAATCGCTGGGCAGGCCCAGCATCAGCGCCAATACCGGGGCCAGGATGACCAGCGCCAGGCCGGAAAACGCCCAGTGCGCGACCACCTTGGCCAGCACCAGCAAGGGCAGCGGCTGGGGCGACAGCACCCATTGTTCCAGCGAGCCGTCCTCGAAATCGCTGCGAAACAGCCCGTCCAGCGACAGCAGTACCGACAACAATGCCGCCACCCAGATCAAGCCGGGGGACAGGGTCGTCAACAACTGCGCATCCGGGCCCACCGCCAGCGGAAACATTGCCACCACGATGGCGAAGAATACCAGCGGGTTGGCCAACTCCGCAGGCCGACGTGCCAGCAGACGTGCTTCGCGGCGCAGCAGCAGACCGAATACCTGGCTCATGGTGCGAATTGCCCCAGGTCGAGCTCGCGATAACCGCCGGGGGTGACACTCAGGCTGTGGTGGGTGGTCAACACCACCAGACCGCCCTGTTCGCAGTGCTGCACCAGGTGCTGTTCGAGCTGGGCGACGCCTTGTTTGTCCAGCGCGGTGAACGGCTCGTCGAGAATCCATAACGGCGGGCTGTCCAGATACAAGCGTGCCAGCGCCACGCGCCGTTGCTGACCGGCCGACAGGCTATGGCAAGGCACATCTTCGAAACCGCGCAGGCCGACGGCTTCCAGCGCCGTCCAGATGGCCTCGCGCGATGCCGGCCGGTGCAAGGCGCACAGCCAGGCGAGGTTCTCTTCGGCGGTGAGCAGGTCCTTGATGCCGGCCGCATGACCGATCCACAGCAACTGCGCTGCCAAGGCCTGACGACGCTCCGTCAGGGCCACCCCATCGAGCAGCACCTGGCCGGCGCTGGGCTGCATGAGCCCGGCCAGCAGGCGCAGCAGGCTGGTCTTGCCACTGCCATTGGGGCCGCTGATCTGCAGCATGTCGCCGGCGCCGAGTTGCAGCTCGAGGTGCTCGAAAAGCACGCGCCAGTCACGCTCACATGCCAGCGCTACGGCTTCGAGATGAGGGGTCAATGCATTGCCTTATGGTTCAAATGTCGGTGCGTTGCCGTTCAAGTTGGCTCAGGCACGGCCGCTATAGTGAGTGCCGGGCCGATCACGATCAAGGCTGGGCGCCCGCGTTAACGATGTTTTCATCTTGGCGGGACTACATGGCGCGGCATTATAACCGGTGTGCCAGCGCTCTACAGGGGCAATTTGCCACTCGTCCTGACGAAGATGTATTGACTACGCCGGCGCCTTCGCTCGCACAGGTGTACAACTCAGGCACCGTGAATCCTGCGGGAACAAGGCTTGCCCGCGAAGGGGCCGGCACGACCTGCACACAACTCACTGACGCAGGAACCGCATGACCAGCGAAATCAACAGCCTGCCCGCCACCGCCGCCTTGGCCGCCGCCACTCGCCAGTCGGCCGCCGTCGGCGAATTGATGAGCCTGCTGACCCCCGCCGCAGACGTGGTGCCCAGTGGCGAAACCGTGCAGGCCGAAGTGGTTGCCCTCAAACAGGCCGCCACCGACTTCCTTCTCACCCTGCGCCTGAACTTGCCGAGCGGCCAGCAGACCAACGTGCAAGTCAGTAGCTTCCAGCCCTTGAGCCAAGGCACGCTGCTATTGGTCAGCCAGACCAGCAGTGACGCATTGACCGTCGCCGTGGCGCAAAACCGGGCCAGCAACCTGACAGCGCTGGACACCCAGAAAGTCCCGGTCGGCACGCTGCTACAGGCCAAGGTGATCACCAGCCAGCTGCTGCCCGCCGAGCCGACTACCAGCAATACCCCCACTGCCTCGATCTACCGCTCGCTGGTCACCGTGCTCAACAGCGCACTGGTCGGCGAGACCCTGACTATCGACAGCCCCCAGCCACTGCGCGTCGGCAGCCTGCTCAGCGCCCAGGTGCAGGGCAGCCAGGAGCTGAACTTCGTGCCTCTGAGCGGGCGCCTCGATCAACTCGCGGTGGCCGGGCAACTGAATGCCCAGCAAAACCGCCAGGGCTCCCTCGACGGTTTGCTCAATCTATTGCAGGACCTCGACAGCCGCGGCTCCTTGAGCGCCGACTTGCAAAGCGCCGCCAGCCGCGTGCTCAGCCAACTGCCCGACATTCGCCAGTTGAGCGACTCGCGCGGTGTTGCATTGGCCCTACAAGACAGCGGCCTGTTCATGGAACCACGCCTGCTGCAAGGCTTGCCTCCGACCGACCTGAAGAGCGCACTGTTGCAACTGGTCAGCCAGCTGACCAGCACCCTGCCGAATACCGGTGGACAGCCGTTCAACCCGGCCAATGCCGCCATCCTTCTTGCCCAGAGCCTGCCTGGCTATGTGCGCAGCGCCCTGGGCATGCTCGGCCAGGTCAGCGCCAAGCCACAAGTCGGCGGTTTCCCCCTGCCCGCTCGGATGCTGCCGGCAATGGAGGGCGAAAACGATCTGCAACATCTGCTGCGCCTGGCCACCGCCGCGCTGTCGCGGGTGCAGAGCCACCAACTGGCGAGCCTCGACGAAAGCGGCAGCGATGCCGACAACAAGCTGCAAACCACCTGGCAGCTGGAAATCCCCATGCGCGACATGGCCAATATCGTGCCCTTGCAGGTAAAGATCCAGCGCGAGGACCCGCCGCCACAAAAGCAGGAAAGTGAAGAGCGCCGCGAGTCCGCGCAGAACCCCCAGGAACGTATCTGGCGCGTGGAACTGGCCTTCGACCTGTCACCGCTCGGCCCACTGCAAGTGCAGGCACAACTGCAACAGGGCAGCCTCAGCAGCCAACTGTGGGCCGAAGTGCCCGGCACCGCGCAAATGATCGCCGCGCAATTGGGCTACCTGCGCGAACAACTGGTGAGCGCCGGCCTGCAAGTCGCCGATCTGGATTGCCACCAAGGAGTAGCGCCACGCGGCAAACGCACACATCTGGAACACCGCTGGGTGGACGAAAACGCATGAAACAGCCAACACCGCGCCAGGCCATCGCCCTGAGCTACGATCGCCAGAACGCCCCCACCCTCACCGCCAAGGGCGACGACGAACTGGCCGAAGCCATCCTCGCCGTCGCGCGGGAATACGAAGTGCCGATCTACGAGAATGCCGAATTGGTGAAGATGCTGGCGCGGCTGGAGCTGGGCGACAGTATTCCGCAGGAGTTGTACCGCACGATTGCGGTGATCATCGCTTTTGCGTGGCGGTTGCAGGGCAAGAAGCCGGGGGATTTTGTCGAGCCGACAGGACCGGCAGAGAAGGATGTGACGCCAACCACGCATCGGTTGACATCGGATTGATTGCGGCGGCCGTGCAACCGTCTTCGCGAGCAAGCTTTGCTCCCACAGTCATACAGCTGTGGGAGTAAAGCTTGCTCGCGAAGAGGCCAGTGAATCCACTAGAGATTCAAGACTGGGTACAAGGAACGCCGCTGATGATCCTCAAGACCGATGCAGCTTCTTCATCAACTCCGCCTCAGCCTGGGTCAACCCGCACGCCTGAGTCAGCTCATCGATAGAAGCCCCCATCCCCACCAGCTTGGCCGCTTGAGCAAAGGACAGGCTCTCCGGATCGCGCTGCTCGAGTTGCAGCAGCTTGTCCGGCAACGGCGCGACCACCGCGCGCAGTTCATGGATGGCATCGCCCATGCGCACGGTGCCCTGCTGGTAGTCGTCGATGCGCTTGGCCAGCTCGCGGATGCGCAAGTCGCGCCGGGCATCAAGCTCGGCGCGTTGCAATTCCTGGGTTTTCTGCTTGCGGGTATAGGACAGAAACATCGCCACCGAACCGGCCCACAACAGGGCCAGGACGATGACCGCGATCTCGGCGAACAATCAGATATTCTCCAGGTCCGACCACTCTTCTTCGCTCATCATCTTGTCCAGTTCGACCAGGATGAGCAGCTCGCCGTTCTTGTTGCACACGCCCTGAATGAACTTGGCGGACTCTTCGTTACCGACGTTCGGTGCGGTCTCGACTTCGGACTGACGCAGGTAAACCACTTCGGCAACGCTGTCGACCAGGATGCCGACCACTTGCTTGTCGGCCTCGATGATGACGATCCGGGTGTTGTCACTGATTTCGCTGGAGTTGAGGCCGAAGCGCTGGCGGGTGTCGATGACCGTGACCACGTTGCCGCGCAGGTTGATGATGCCCAGCACGTAGGAAGGCGCGCCGGGTACCGGAGCGATCTCGGTGTAGCGCAGCACTTCCTGGACCTGCATCACATTGATGCCGTAGGTCTCGTTATCGAGCTTGAAGGTGACCCACTGCAGAATCGGATCTTCGGAACCCTGTGCAGACGACTTATTCATACCCCTAACCTCTCGAAAACCGCCTGCGGCGGTGTGTGTTCAGTGCAACATTCGGTGGCGCCGAGGCTCATGCCCCGTGCCGTTATCTTTTCGCCCTGGCAGCCGGTTTGGCTGCAGCCTTGGCCGCCTGAATGGCCGCGGCTTCCATCTGTTTGGCGCCGCCACTGGCAATCAACTCAGCCAGCGCCGCGACGTCGAGCAAGGCGCACATGTGTTCGATCACGGTGCCCGCCAGCCATGGCCGTTGGCCGCGCTGGGAGCGCCACTTGATTTCGTTCGGGTCCAGCCGCAACGAACGGCTGACCTGATGCACCGCCAACCCCCACTCATAGCCCTGTACTGAAATCACGAACTGCAGGCCCTGCTTGAAATCATCCCGGTAGCGGTCCGGCATCACCCAACGGGCGGTGTCCAGCACCTTCAGGTTGCCGCTGAGGCTGGGCAGTATCCCCAGGAACCATTCAGGCTGACCGAACAACGGCGTCAGCTCCTGGCCTGCCAGGGAGTAGATCGACCCCAGGCACACCAGCGGCACCGCCAGCGTCAGCCCGGCGACGTCGAACAACAAGCATTCGAACGGCTCGCTCGCCCACAGTGGGCGGCCATCGGCACCAAGCGCCGGTGGGCCATCAGTACTGGCGTTATGCTTGTTATCGGTGATTGGCGCCGGGACTTGAGCGCCGGTCGGCGACTTGTGTACATCTACCAGTGCGTCGACACGTGCGAGTGAAGATTCGGCAGGTGCCGGCACCACGCTTGCCGGGCTCGAGGCCAAGGACAATTCCACGGGCTCGGCGGCGCGGGTCACTTCAAGCACTGGCAATTCCAGCTGCAGATCCGGCTCGTCGAGCTCGAACAGCGGCGGCTCGCTGGGCAGCAACAACGGCTGCGCAACTCTGGGCTCAGGCTCGGCCCAGCGGCTCAGCGGGGTTACCGGCTTGTCGCTCAGGGCAGGCTGTGCCACAGCGGGCGCAGGCGTATGCGGGGCCTTGGCGGCATCCCGCGCCTGCTCTTCGAGCACAGCCGCCTGGAACTCGTCGGTGACGGCTTCTGCGGCGGTCTCTGGGGATACATCCTGAGCCTCGAGGCGCTCATCGTTGCTCGGTGGCAATTCTTCAGTGATGTCTTGCAGCAACGCATCCAGATAAGACTGCAAGGCCAGCTGGGGACGGGAGTTGCGATTCGAGGGACGATTCATCACGCCACCTGCGTTACGAGCAGTTGCGTCAACAGGTGCTTGAGCAACGCGCGATAGGCAACCACGCCGCGGCTCTTGCCGTCGAACTGCGAGGGCGTCAACCCCGCCCGACTGGCATCGCGCAAGCGCGTATCGACCGGAATGTAGCCTTGCCAGACCTGCTCCGGCCAGGCGTCGCGCAACACCCGCAGGGTGCCAAGGGAAGCCTGGGTGCGCCGATCGAACAGGGTCGGCACGATACTGAACGGCAAAGGCTGCTTGCGCGAGCGATTGATCATCGCCAAGGTGCTCACCATGCGCTCCAGGCCCTTGACGGCCAGATGCTCGGTCTGCACCGGGATCACCAATTGCTGGCTCGCCGCGAGGGCGTTGACCATCAGCACGCCGAGCAACGGCGGGCTGTCGATGATGGCGTAGTCGAAGTCTTGCCACAGTTGCGCCAGACTCTTGGCGATCACCAGGCCCAGGCCACCATGGCCAGGCGATTGACGCTCCAGCGTAGCCAGGGCCGTACTCGACGGCAGCAGCGAGATGTTCTCGTGGCTGGTCGACTGCAGCAACTGCCCCGGCAGGCCGTCGGGCACGCCGCCCTTGTGCAGGAACAGGTCGTAGCAGCTGTGTTCGAGTTCGTCGGGGTTATAGCCGAAATAGCTGGTCATCGACCCATGCGGATCGAGATCGACCACGACCACGCGCTTGCCGCTCTCGGCCAGCAACCCGGCGAGGGCGATCGAAGTGGTGGTTTTGCCGACCCCACCTTTCTGGTTGGCTACTGCCCAGACTCTCATTGTGCGGCTTCCTCTCGGCTGCACGCGTGGCGCAGCCCGAGATCCAGGTGTGGATGACTCACGGCTTGGGTGACGGGCTTTTGACGGCACCGCTCTTCGCCGGTGGATTTGTCGTAGCCGGTGCACTTTGTGTGCCAGCACGACGCAATGCTGCATCCGGCGTTGCGCCAGAAGTGCCAGAGCCGGTCAAACTACGGCGCACCTCAAGGTTGCGCGAGATCACCAGCACCACGCGCCGGTTGTGTCCGCGCCCATCGGCAGTGGTGTTGGTGTCGATCGGCTGGAACTCGCCATAGCCCACTGCGGCCATGCGCTGCGGCGCGATGCCATCGATGGCGAGCATGCGCACGATACTGGCGGCCCGCGCCGATGACAGCTCCCAGTTGGTCGGGTACTGCGCCGTGCGAATCGGCTGGTCATCGGTAAAGCCTTCGACATGCACCGGGTTGTCGAAGGGTTTGAGAATGCCCGCGACCTTGTCGACGATCGTGAACGCCAGATCGCTGGGGATCGCATCGCCGCTGCCGAACAGCAACCCGGACTTGAGTTCTATCTCGATCCACAATTCGTTGCCGCGCACGGTCAGTTGATTGGAAGAGATCAGGTCGCCAAAGGCGTTGCGCACATCGTCGGCGATGGTCTGCAGGGCATCGGCCTTGCCCATCGCCGCTTCGGTCTGATCGGCATCCTGCACCAGTGGCTGGGCCGGGGTGATGGTCTGCGGACGGTCCTCGCCGATGTTGATCGGCTTGGTGGTCTTGGCCTGATCGTTGAATACCCCGACCAGCGTTTCGGACAACACCTTGTATTTGCCCTCGTTGATCGAGGAAATCGAATACATGACCACGAAGAAGGCGAACAGCAAGGTGATGAAATCCGCATAGGACACCAGCCAGCGTTCGTGATTCTCGTGTTCCTCGGGCTGTCGATGGCGGCGGCGAGACATGGCTACTCCATCACTCCATGAAGCCTTGCAGCTTCAGTTCGATGGACCGCGGGTTCTCACCCTCGGCGATGGACAGGATGCCTTCGAGCATCATTTCCCGATACCGGGCCTGGCGATGAGCGATCGCCTTGAGCTTGTTGGCCGTGGGCAGCAGCACCAGGTTGGCACTGGCCACGCCGTAGATGGTGGCGATGAACGCCACGGCAATACCGCTGCCCAGCTGCGACGGATTGGCGAGGTTGCCCATCACGTGAATCAGGCCCATGACCGCACCGATGATGCCGATGGTGGGCGCGTAACCGCCCATGCATTCGAATACCTTGGCGGCCTGAATGTCGCGGCTTTCCTGGGTCAGGAAATCTACTTCGAGGATACTGCGGATGGCCTCCGGCTCGGCGCCGTCGACCAGCAGTTGCAAGCCTTTGCGGGCGTAGGGGTCAAGCTCGGTGTCGGCTACCGACTCGAGCCCCAGCAGACCATCCTTGCGCGCGATCAGGCTCCAGGTCACGACGTTGTCGATGCCCCGGGCCAGGTCGATGCGTGGCGGAAAGATGATCCAGCGAATGATCACCAGCGAGCGCGCGAAGGCACTCAGGGGTGTCTGCAGCAGCGCTGCAGCCAGGGTGCCGCCGATGACGATCAACGCCGCCGGGCCATTGAGCAATGCGGTGATGCTGCCGCCTTCGAGAAAATTGCCGCCGACGATCGCGACAAAGGCCAGGATGATCCCTATCAGGCTCAACACATCCATCAGACGCAGGCCTCCGTCAGGTGCCGACCGATGTCGTCAAGGCTGTAGATGGCATCGGCGAGGTTGGCTTTGACGATCGCCATGGGCATGCCATAGATCACGCAGCTGGCTTCGTCCTGGGCCCAGATCTGGCTGCCGCCCTGTTTGAGCAGACGTGCGCCTTCTCGGCCGTCGGCGCCCATGCCAGTCAACACCACCGCCAGCACTTTGTCGCCGTAGGACTTGGCTGCGGAACCGAAGGTGATGTCCACGCAGGGCTTGTAATTGAGACGCTCATCGCCGGGCAGGATCTTCACCGTGCCGCGGCCATCGACCATCATCTGCTTGCCGCCAGGTGCCAACAGCGCCAGACCAGGGCGCAGCACGTCGCCGTCCTCGGCTTCCTTGACCTGGATCTGGCAGAGCTTGTCGAGGCGCTCGGCGAAGGCTTTGGTGAAGGCCGCCGGCATGTGCTGAACCAGCACGATAGGCGCCGGGAAATTGGCCGGCAGTTGGGTGAGCACCCGTTGCAGCGCGACCGGGCCGCCCGTGGAGGTACCGATGGCGACCAGCTTGTAGGATTTACGCTTGGGCGGTGGCGACAACGGCTGCGCCGGGGCATCAGCGGCGGGGCGCGGGGCCGGGCTGCGTGCAGCGGGAGAAGGTGCCGGGCTGCGGGTGACGCTTTCGCGGGCAGGCCTAGCGCCCACAGGCGCAGCGCCAACGGGGGCGGCTCTGGTTGTGGGAGCGGGTTCTGCCCGCGAAGCAGGCGCCGCAGTCGCAAAGCTGCTGCGGCGGTTGCTGCGCGCGAGGGTGTGAATCTTCTCGCACAGCATCTGCCGGACTTTCTCGGGATTGCGCGAGATGTCTTCGAAATTCTTTGGAAGGAAATCCGTGGCCCCGGCGTCCAGCGCATCGAGGGTCACTCGGGCGCCTTCGTGGGTCAGGGAGGAAAACATCAATACCGGCGTCGGACAGCGCTGCATGATATGCCGCACCGCAGTGATGCCGTCCATCATCGGCATCTCGTAGTCCATGGTGATGACGTCGGGCTTGAGCGCGATGGCCTGATCGATGGCTTCGCGACCGTTGGTAGCGGTGCCGACGACCTGGATAGTGCTATCCGAGGCAAGAATTTCCGAGACACGGCGGCGGAAGAAACCGGAATCATCCACCACCAGAACCTTGACTGCCATAAACACTCCATTAGGCCGGGCAGCACGGAGGCTGCCCTGCCGTTAATCAGATACGCCGTGCCGCATAGCGTTTGAGCATGCTCGGTACGTCGAGGATCAGGGCGATGCGACCGTCACCGGTAATGGTGGCACCCGACATGCCTGGCGTGCCCTGCAGCATCTTGCCCAGCGGTTTGATCACCACTTCTTCCTGGCCCACCAACTGGTCGACCACGAAGCCGATGCGCTGGGTGCCCACGGAGAGGATCACCACATGGCCTTCACGTTGTTCTTCATGAGCGGCCGAGGACACCAGCCAGCGCTTGAGGTAGAACAGCGGCAGGGCCTTGTCGCGCACGATGACCACTTCCTGGCCGTCGACCACGTTGGTCCGCGACAGGTCGAGGTGGAAGATCTCGTTGACGTTGACCAGCGGGAAGGCGAAGGCCTGGTTGCCGAGCATGACCATCAGGGTCGGCATGATCGCCAGCGTCAGCGGAACCTTGATGACGATCTTCGAGCCCTGGCCCTTGGTCGAATAGATGTTGATGGTGCCGTTGAGCTGGGAGATCTTGGTTTTCACCACATCCATGCCCACACCGCGGCCCGACACGTCGGATATCTCGGTCTTGGTCGAGAAGCCCGGGGCGAAGATCAGGTTGTAGCACTCGGTGTCGCTCAGGCGATCGGCGGCATCCTTGTCCATGACGCCACGCTTGACGGCAATGTTGCGCAGCACCTGCGGGTCCATGCCCTTGCCGTCGTCGGAGATCGACAAGAGGATATGGTCGCCTTCCTGTTCAGCCGAAAGCACGACCTTGCCGCCGCGCGCCTTGCCTGAAGCTTCACGCTCTTCGGGGGTTTCGACGCCGTGGTCGACAGCGTTGCGCACCAAGTGGACCAACGGGTCGGCCAGGGCCTCGACGAGGTTCTTGTCGAGGTCGGTTTCTTCGCCCACCAGCTCCAGGTTGATTTCTTTCTTGAGCTGGCGCGCCAGGTCGCGAACCAGGCGCGGGAAGCGCCCGAAGACCTTCTTGATCGGCTGCATGCGGGTCTTCATGACCGCAGTCTGCAGGTCGGCGGTGACCACATCGAGGTTGGACACGGCTTTTTGCATCGACTCGTCGGCGCTGTTGGCACCCAGGCGCACCAGACGGTTACGCACCAGTACCAGTTCGCCGACCATGTTCATGATTTCGTCCAGCCGCGCGGTGTCGACCCGTACAGTGGTTTCCGCCTCGGTGGTGGCAGGCTTTTCGCCGCTTGGCACTGGCGCACGAGCGGGCGCCGGGGCAGCGGCCTTGGCAGGTTCGGCCTTGGCGGCAGGCGCTGGCTCAGCCTTGGCCACCGGGGCAGGCGCGGGCTTGGCAGCGGCTGGCGCAGCAGCTTTCGCCGGGGCGGTGGCCACGGCGGTTTCGGTGAATTTGCCCTTGCCATGCAGCTCATCGAGCAAGGACTCGAACTCATCGTCCGAGATCAGATCCGCCGAGCCTGCCGGCGCGGCATTGGCTGCAGGCGCAGCCGGAGCCGCAGCGGCTGGCGCAACGGCGTCAGGCGCGAATGAGCCCTTACCGTGCAACTGATCGAGCAAGGCTTCGAATTCGTCGTCGGTAATTTCATCGCTGGCCGCGGCCTTGCCGGTCGCTGCGCCTGCAGCGGGGCTGGCAGGTGCTGCGGCCGGTGCCGAGAATTGGCCTTTGCCATGCAACTGGTCGAGCAGCGACTCGAACTCGTCATCGGTGATTTCGTCACCGCTGGCGGGCGTCGGCGCTGCAGCAGCAGGGGCTGGCGCAGCAGGTGCCTGGCCCTCGGCCTCAGCTTCGGCTTTGGAAGCGCTGAGGCTGTTGAGCAGGGATTCGAATTCGTCATCGGTGATATCGACAGGCTCTTCAGCCACGACTTCAACCGGGGCAGGCGCTGCGGCGACTTCGTCGGCACTGGCCGGCTCGGCCAACCGCGCCAGCGCTGCCAACAACTCGGGCGTGGCTGGCGTGACCTCGGTGCGTTCGCGCACTTCGCCGAACATGCTGTTGACGGCGTCGAGTGCCTCAAGCACCACGTCCATCAGCTCCGAGTCAACGCGACGCTCACCCTTGCGCAGGATGTCGAAGACGTTTTCGGCGATGTGGCAGCACTCCACCAGCTCATTGAGCTGGAGGAAGCCGGCGCCGCCTTTAACAGTGTGGAATCCGCGAAAAATGGCATTGAGCAAATCCGCATCATCTGGCCGGCTCTCGAGCTCTACCAGTTGTTCGGAGAGTTGCTCGAGGATCTCGCCGGCCTCTACCAGGAAATCCTGAAGGATTTCTTCATCGGCGCCGAAGCTCATGTGGGTGCTCCCTGGAATTCGTTGACCGTCATCAGTATCTGGAAACTAGAACCCCAGGCTGGACAGCAGATCGTCGACGTCATCCTGTCCGGATACAACGTCATCACGTTTATCGGCATGAATCTGCGGACCTTCACCCCTGGTGGGATGTTTTTCTTTATCTTTTTCGTCGCGCAGTTGCTGATGGTCGTGTTGGATCCCTGCAAAACGGTCAACCTGACTGGCCATGAGCACCAGTTTGAGCAGATTGCTTTCGACTTCAGTGACCATTTGCGTGACCCGCTTGATCACCTGACCGGTAAGGTCCTGGTAATCCTGGGCCAGCAAAATGTCGTTGAGGTGCGAGGAGACTTGCCGCGCATCGGTTTCGCTGCGGGTCAGAAAACCGTCCACACGCTTGACTAGCTCGCGAAATTCATCGGGCGAAGTTTCGCGGCGCTGGAAGCGCTGCCAGTCCTGGCGCAGGCTGGCGGCGTCGTCGGCCAACGAGCCCACGAGCGGCGTGCTTTGCTCCACCAGGTCCATGGTGCGGTTGGCGGCGGCATCGGTCAGACGCACGACATAGGACAGCCGTTCGGTGGCGTCGGTTATCTGCGACACCTCTTCGGCCTGTGGCATGTTTGGATCGATCTGGAAGTCGACGATGGCGCTGTGCAGCTCACGGGTGAGCTTGCCAATCTCCTGATACAGGCCGCGGTCACGGGTTTGGTTCAACTCGTGAATCAATTGCACCGCTTCGCCGAACTTGCCTTGTTCCAGGCGTTCGACCAACTCCTGGGCATTCTTTTTCAGGGTCGACTCGAAGTCACCCAAACTGGATTGCTTGTCCATACTGCTGCCCCCGTGGCGTCATTCAGCTGTTGACGCGCTCGAAGATCTTCTCGATTTTTTCTTTCAGCACTTGCGCAGTGAAAGGCTTGACCACATAGCCGTTCACGCCGGCCTGGGCAGCTTCGATGATCTGTTCACGCTTCGCTTCGGCCGTCACCATCAACACTGGGAGGCTTTTGAGACGTTCATCGGCGCGGACCTGACGCAGCAGGTCGATGCCGGACATGCCGGGCATGTTCCAGTCGGTCACCAGAAAGTCGAAGCTGCCCGCTTGCAGCATCGGCAACGCTGTGAGGCCGTCGTCGGCTTCCGAGGTGTTGGTGAACCCCAGATCGCGCAGCAGGTTCTTGATGATCCGCCGCATCGTCGAAAAGTCGTCGACGATGAGGATTTTCATGTTCTTGTCCAAGTAGACCTCCAAGCAGTCTTTAACGCACCCAGCACCTGGGTGCGCGATCAATCAAAACCAGTTATTTTCACATCAAGACCGCAGTGTTGCTTCGACCCTGTGGCGTGGGCTGCCTCCTGTGGGAGCAAGGCTTGCCCGCGAAGGCGTTAGTACGGACGCCTTCGCGGGCAAGCCTTGCTCCCACAGGTGCTCGGCTCAGGCCACCGGGCCTTTTCAATACTTCATCTTGCCCGCCATTCACCCAGGCGACTGCGCAAGCGCGCCGCGCACTGGCTGTGCAGCTGGCTGACCCGCGATTCGCTGACCCCCAGCACTTCGCCGATCTCCTTGAGGTTGAGTTCCTCGTCGTAGTACAGCGACAGCACCAGTTTTTCCCGTTCCGGCAAGTTGGCGATGGCGTCGGCCAAGGCTGCCTGAAAGCGCTCGTCTTCCAGGCCGCGTGACGGTTCCGGGCTACCGCTGGCGCCCTCCTCGTGCAGGCCTTCATGCTCGCCGTCCTGCAACAGATCATCGAAGCTGAACAGGCGACTGCCCAAGGTATCGTTCAGAATCCCGTAATAATCATCCAGACTCATCTGGAGTTCGGCCGCAACCTCGTGATCTTTAGCGTCGCGACCGGTTTTTGCTTCAATTGCACGAATCGCGTCACTGACCATGCGCGTATTGCGATGCACCGAACGCGGCGCCCAGTCACCTTTGCGCACCTCGTCGAGCATGGCGCCACGGATGCGGATACCGGCATAGGTCTCGAAACTAGCGCCTTTGCTGGAGTCGTACTTGGTCGAAACTTCAAGCAGGCCGATCATCCCGGCCTGAATCAGGTCCTCGACCTGCACGCTGGCCGGCAGGCGCGCCAGCAGGTGGTAGGCGATGCGCTTGACCAGCGGCGCGTAGGTCTCGATCAGTTGATACTGCTGAGACTCGCGCGACGCCTTGTTGTACATCCGATATCCGCTTGCGCTCATGAGACAGGTCCCGCACTGGTTTGCTGAACCAAACGTTCGACGAAGAACTCCAGGTGCCCGCGTGGGTTGGCAGGCAAGGGCCAGGTGTCGACCTTTTGGGCGATCGCCTTGAAGGCCAGCGCGCATTTGGAGCGCGGGAAGGCCTCGTAGACGGCACGTTGTTTCTGCACAGCCTTGCGTACCGATTCGTCGTACGGCACGGCGCCCACATACTGCAGGGCCACGTCGAGGAAACGGTCAGTTACCTTGGTCAGCTTGGCGAACAGGTTGCGACCTTCCTGCGGGCTCTGGGCCATGTTGGCCAGGACCCGGAAGCGATTCATGCCGTAGTCGCGGTTGAGCAGCTTGATCAATGCGTAGGCATCGGTGATCGAGGTGGGCTCGTCGCACACCACCAGCAAGACTTCCTGAGCGGCGCGCACAAAGCTGACCACCGAGTCGCCGATGCCGGCTGCGGTGTCGATCACCAGCACATCGAGGTTGTCGCCGATGTCGCTGAAGGCCTGGATCAAGCCGGCATGCTGGGCAGGCGTCAGATGCACCATGCTCTGGGTCCCGGAGGCAGCCGGCACGATACGAATCCCGCCGGGCCCCTGCAGGAGCACGTCACGTAACTCGCAGCGCCCTTCGATGACGTCTGCCAGCGTGCGTTTAGGCGTCAGGCCGAGCAACACGTCGACGTTGGCCAGACCGAGGTCGGCGTCCATCAACATGACTCTGCGGCCAAGTTCCGCCAGCGCCAGTGAGAGGTTCACCGACACGTTGGTCTTGCCGACGCCACCTTTACCGCCGGTTACGGCGATCACCTGTACGGGATGCATGCTACCCATGTTCGTTCTTTACCTTGTCACTTAGACCGAGGCCACACGACTGACTGCGCTTCATCATCTGAAGATTGCCTGGCAGACCATCGATGCAGGTGGATTGCAACGTTTTCATTGTTTGTTTACCTCAACCCGCGCGCTTGCCGGGGCTGTGGTAGAGATCAGCGAACATATCGGCCATGGCCTCTTCGCTGGGCTCCTCTTGCATTTGCATGTTCACCGCGCGGGTGACCAATTGATGTTTGCGCGGCAAATGCAGGTCATCCGGGATGCGCGGGCCATCAGTCAGATAGGCCACGGGCAAGGCGTGGTGGATGGCCAGGCTCAACACCTCGCCCAGGCTGGCGCTTTCGTCCAGCTTGGTGAGGATGCAGCCCGACAGGCCACAACGCTTGTAACTGTGATAGGCCGCGGTCAGCACCTGCTTCTGGCTGGTGGTAGCCAGGACCAGGTAATTGCGCGCCTTGATACCGCGACCGGCGAGGCTCTCCAGTTGCAGGCGCAGGGCCGGGTCGCTGGCTTGCAGGCCGGCGGTGTCGATCAACACCACGCGCTTGCGCAACAGCGGCTCGAGCGCCTGCCCCAAGGATTGCCCAGGGTCGACGTGGGTCACCGAGACATTGAGAATGCGCCCCAGCGTCTTGAGTTGCTCCTGTGCACCGATACGAAAGCTGTCCATGCTCACCAGTGCAATGTTCTGCGCGCCGTACTTGAGGACGTAACGGGCGGCCAGCTTGGCGAGGGTGGTGGTCTTGCCCATGCCGGCAGGGCCGACCATGGCGATCACACCGCCCTCTTCCAGAGGCTCGACTTCAGGGGTGACGATCATCCGGGTCAGGTGCGCGAGCAGCATGCGCCAGGCCTGACGGGGTTCTTCGATATCGGCGGTGAGCGCGAGCAGGTCGCGCGACAACGGGCCGCTGAGGCCGATGCGCTGCAGACGGCGCCAGAGGTTGGCCTGCTGCGGACGGCTGCCCTGCAGCTGGGTCCAGGCCAACGAGCCAAGTTGCACTTCGAGCAGTTCGCGCAGGCCGTTGAGCTCCGAGCGCATGGAGTCGAACAGGCGCTGGTCGACTCCAGGCTGGGCTGGCGCGACAGGCGCCGCCGGACGCGCAGGCTCTTCGAAACGCGCTTCGATCAATGGCTCGGCCGCCGTCAGCGGCAGCCCGGCAAACAGCTGGCGATTGGTGTGCGCAGGGCTCTCGCCACGCTGGCCGAGTTCCGCCTGAGCGGTAACGATGCGCGACTGGGTCTTGCGCAGCTCGTCTTCGAGCTCGACGTTAGGCACCCGCGGCGCCAGTGCCGAGAGCTTGTAATCCAGCGCGGCAGTCAGTTCCACACCGCCGGCGATCCGACGGTTGCCGATGATCGCGGCTTCGGCGCCCAGCTCGTCACGGACCAGTTTCATGGCCTGACGCATATCGGCTGCGAAAAAACGCTTAACTTGCATAACCCATCACCCTCAGCCGTTGGGCCCTACTGTCGCGACGATCGTAACTTGCTTGTTGTCAGGAATTTCCTGATACGCCAGTACATGTAAATTCGGAACCGCCAACCGGCCAAAGCGCGACAACATCGCTCGTACCGGCCCGGCCACCAGCAGAATCGCCGGCTGGCCTTGCATTTCTTGACGCTGGCAGGCATCGATCAGCGAACGCTGGAGTTTCTCTGCCATGCTTGGCTCCAGCAAAACGCCGTCTTCCTGACCCATTCCAGCCTTCTGCAGACTATTGAGCAAAATCTGTTCCAACCTTGGCTCCAAGGTGATAACTGGCAACTCGGACTCAATGCCCACAATGCTTTGCACGATGGCGCGGGACAATCCGACGCGCACCGCAGCGACCAGCGCGCCGGTATCTTGACTCCGACCCGCGTTGTTGGCGATGGCTTCGGCAATGCTGCGGATATCGCGCACCGGCACCTGTTCAGCGAGCAACGCCTGCAGGACCTTGAGCAAGGACGACAGCGACAGCACGCCGGGTACCAGCTCCTCGGCCAGCTTGGGCGAGCCCTTGCCCAGCACTTGCAGCAGTTGCTGGACTTCTTCATGCCCGATCAATTCATGGGCGTGCTTTTGCAGAATCTGGTTCAGGTGAGTGGCCACTACAGTACTGGCATCGACGACAGTGTACCCCAATGACTGCGCCTGGCTACGCAAACTGAGTTCGATCCACACCGCGTCCAGGCCAAAAGCCGGATCCTTGGCGTTGATACCGTTGAGCGTACCGAACACCTGGCCGGGGTTGATTGCCAGCTCGCGATCGGGATAGATCTCCGCTTCGGCGAGGATCACGCCCATCAAGGTCAGGCGGTAGGCGCTGGGCGCCAGGTCGAGGTTGTCGCGAATATGCACGGTCGGCATGAGGAAGCCCAGGTCCTGGGAGAGCTTCTTGCGCACCCCCTTGATCCGTGCCAGCAGTTGCCCACCCTGGTTGCGGTCCACCAGCGGGATCAACCGGTAGCCCACTTCCAGGCCAATCATGTCGATGGGCGTGACGTCGTCCCAGCCCAGCTCCTTGGTTTCCTGATTGCGCGTCGGCGATGGCAGCAAGTCTTGTTGACGCTGCGCCTCTATGACCAGCAACTCTTTGACTTCGTTCTGTTTTTTCCACAACAGGTAGGCACCACCGGCCGCCACGGCCGCCAGGCTGATAAACGCGACGTGGGGCATGCCGGGCACCGAGCCCATGATCAGCATCAACCCCGCCGAGACCGCCAGGGCCTTGGGCGACGCAAACATCTGCCGGGTGATCTGCTTGCCCATTTCTTCCGAGCCGGAGGCCCGGGTCACCATGATCGCGGCGGCAGTGGACAACAGCAGCGATGGCAACTGCGCCACCAAACCGTCACCGATGGTCAACAGTGCATAGACCTTGCCGGCATCGGCGAAGGTCAAGCCGTGCTGGAACATGCCCACGGCCATGCCGCCAAGCAGGTTGATGAAGAGGATCAAGAGGCCGGCGACGGCGTCACCGCGGACGAACTTGCTGGCACCGTCCATCGACCCATAGAACTCGGCCTCGGCAGCGACCTCGGAACGACGGGCCTTGGCACCCGCCTGGTCGATCAAGCCGGCATTGAGGTCGGCGTCGATGGCCATCTGCTTGCCGGGCATGGCATCGAGGGTGAAACGCGCACTCACCTCGGAAATCCGCCCGGCGCCCTTGGTCACCACCACGAAGTTGATGATCATGAGGATCGCGAACACCACGATACCGACCACATAGTTACCGCCGATCACCACCTCGCCAAACGCCTGGATCACCTTGCCCGCCGCCTCGTGACCCGTATGTCCGTGAAGCATGACTACCCGTGTCGACGCGACGTTGAGCGCCAGGCGCAGCAGCGTCGCCACTAGCAGGATGGTCGGGAACACGGCGAAATCGAGCGGGCGCATGGCATACACGCACACCAGCAGGACGACGATGGACAGCGCGATGTTGAAGGTGAAGAACACGTCCAGGAGGAACGGCGGCACCGGCAGCATCATCATGGCCAGCATCACCAGCAGCAACAGCGGTACGCCGATGTTGCCGCGGCTCAGGCCGACGATGTTGCTGCGGGCGGTGTTGATAAGTTGGGAACGGTCCACCGGTCTTCCTCATGATCGCAAGCAAACTTTTGACGCCTGGGCGGGCGCAATAGTGCTTGTGCAAGAAGCCTTCCAACTTTCGAAACCGCTAAAAAACCCCTGAGGGAGTCAAGGAAGATCAGCGTCATCCGGATCGGCGTCGCGCTTGAGATCCTCTGGAATCGGCAGGTCGTCGAGGGGTTTGGGGCGCTTGCCGCGGCCGGCGCGGTACTGGCGAATCTGATAGACGTACGCCAGCACCTGGGCCACCGCCAGGTAGAGGCCGGCGGGGATCTGCGTATCGACTTCGGTGGAGTAGTAGATAGACCGCGCCAGGGCCGGCGACTCCAGCAGTTGAATCTCGTGTGCCACGGCGATTTCGCGGATCTTCAGGGCCACGAAATCCGTACCCTTGGCCAGCAATACCGGCGCCCCGCCCTGCTCCGGGTCGTACTTGAGCGCTACCGCATAGTGGGTTGGGTTGGTGATGATCACGTCGGCCGTCGGCACGTTGGCCATCATGCGCCGCTGCGAGGCTTCGCGCTGCAGCTGACGGATCCGGCCCTTGACCTCGGGCCGCCCCTCGGCGTCCTTGTACTCGTCGCGCACTTCCTGCTTGGTCATCAACAGTTTCTGACGGCCCTGGTAGATCTGGATCGGCACATCGATCGCGGCGACGATCAACAGCCCGGCGGCCATCCACAGCGCGCTCCAGCCCACTACCTGGACGCTATGGATGATGGCCTGCTCCAACGGCTCCTTGCCGATCGCCAGCAACTGCGCCTGATCCCTGCGCAGCACCTGCAAAGCCACCAGCAGAATCACGGCAAACTTGCCCATCGCCTTGATCAGCTCGATCAAGGCGTTGATCGAGAACATGCGCTTGATGCCGCTCAGCGGGTTCATGCGGCTGAACTTGGGCGCCATCCCGCCTGGCGCGAACAACCAGCCACCCAGCGCCAACGGACTCAGCAGGGATGCCAACAACAGCACTACCAGGATCGGCTGGGTGGCCATATACGCGTCCTTGGCGGCCTGCAGCAGAAATATCTGCATATAGCGCTGATCCATAATCACTTCGCGCGGCAGGGTGAAACTCTTCTGCATCAAGGTCACGAAGGTCTGCGCCAGGGCGCCGCCGTAGGTCAGGATGGCGCCGGTCCCCGCCAGCATCACCGCAACGGTATTGAGCTCCTTGGAGCGAATGACCTCACCTTGTTCGCGCGAGTCGCGCTTGCGTTTGTCTGTGGGGTCTTCTGTCTTGTCGCCGCCGCTCTCGCTCTCTGCCATGGCTCATTGCGCCCTGATCATGCCGCGCAGCCACTGCAACGCGTCGGCGGCAATCGGCTGATACTGACTAAGAAGATCGGCCATGCTGATCCACAGGATCACCATGCCCATCACCAGGATCAGCGGAAAGCCGATCGAAAAGATGTTCAACTGCGGCGCAGCCTTGGTCATCACCCCGAAGCAGATGTTGACCACCAGCAGCGCCGTGATCGCCGGCAGCACCAACATCAGCGCGGCGCCCAGCACCCAGCCCATGCGCAGCACCAGCTCCCAGAGGTTATTGGTGAACAGTGCGTGGCCTACGGGCAGCGTCGTGAAACTCTCGGTCAGTACCTCGAACACCACCAGATGGCCGTTCATCGACAGGAACAACAGCGTTACCAGCATGGTGAAAAACTGCCCGACTACCGCCGACGACACGCCATTGGTGGGGTCGATCATGGACGCGAACGACATGCCCATCTGCACCGCCAGGATCTGCCCGGCGATGGCGAACACCTGAAACAGCATCTGCAGCGACAAGCCCATCATCGCCCCGACGATGATCTGCTCGGCGATCAGCAGCATGCCGCTCGGGTCCAGCGGATTGACCTGCGGCATCGGCGGCAACCCCGGCACGATGCACACGGTAATGGCCACCGCGAGGTACAGGCGGATACGCCGCGAAACGGTATTGGCACCGAAGATCGGCATGGTGGTCAGCAGCGCGGCCACGCGGAACAGCGGCAGGATGAAGGTCGCCACCCAGGTGCTGATCTGCAGATCGGTCAGTTGCAGCACTGCGGGTCAGCCAATCAACTGCGGGATGCTGGTGTACAGGCGCGTGATGTAGTCCATGAAGGTCTGCACCACCCAGGGCCCGCCGACGATGACGGTCACCAGCATCACCAGCAGGCGCGGCAGAAAGCCCAGGGTCTGCTCGTTGATTTGCGTGGCGGCCTGGAACATCGCCACGATCAGCCCGACGATCAAGCTGGGCAAGACCGAAAAGGACACCATCACCACGGTCAGCCACAGGGCATCGCGAAACAGGTCAAGCGCGACTTCTGGAGTCATGGGGCGATTCTCCTGCAATCGGCAATGGCGTCAGACACCGCCGAAACTGCCAGCCAAGGTACCAATGATCAGGGCCCAGCCGTCGACCAGCACGAACAGCATGATCTTGAATGGCAACGAGATGATCAGCGGCGACAGCATCATCATGCCCATGGCCATGAGGATACTGGCGATCACCAGGTCGATGACGAGGAACGGAATGAAGATCATGAAACCGATCTGAAACGCCGTCTTGAGCTCGGAGATCACGAACGCCGGGACGATGATGGTCAAGGGTGCCTGATCCGGCCCGATGATGTCGGTGCGCTTGGACAAGCGCACGAACAGGTCCAGATCGCTCTGCCGGGTTTGCGCCAGCATGAAATCCTTCAACGGCACCTGGGCCTTGGCCAAGGCATCCTGGGCGCTCATCTTCTCGGCCATATAGGGCTGCAAGGCGTCGGTGTTCACGCGGTCGAACACCGGCGCCATGATGAACAGGGTCAGGAACAGCGCCATGCCGGTCAACAACTGGTTGGACGGTGTCTGCTGCAGGCCCAGGGCCTGACGCAAGATGGAGAAGACGATGATGATCCGCGTGAAGCTGGTCATCAGCATGACGCCCGCCGGGATGAAGCTCAGCGCGGTCATGATCAGCAAAATCTGCAGGCTGACCGAATATTCCTGCTGGCCGTTGGCACCATTGGACAGGGTGATGGCCGGGATCGACAGCGGATCGGCGGCCAGCGCCATAGGCGCCACGACCACCAGCAACAGCGTCAAGAGGATGCGCACGGCGCCCATTACTTCTTATCCTTCTGATCCTTGCCCAGCAGTTCCATCAGGCGCTGGGCGAATTCGGGCGCAGCCTGCTCGCTGCGAGCGGGGCTGCGCACGGGCTCCTTCATGACATGCAGCGAGGTGATCCGGCCCGGGCTGACCCCCAGCAGGACCTGCTCGTCGCCAATCTGTACCAGCACCAGCCGATCGCGCGGCCCCAGCGCCCGCGCACTGACGATATCGATGACCTGCCCACCCCGAGGCGCGGCCTGCTGGACACGGCGGACCACCCAGGCCAGGGCAACGATCACCGCCAGAACCACCAGCAGCCCGAGCATCAGCTGGGTCAACTGCCCGGCCATACTGCCGCCGGTTGCAGCCGCCACCGTCGCGGCAGGCCCTGCGGCCCCAGGACCCGCTTCGTTGGTTGCCGGCGCCCCGACGGTGGCGGCCAGAGCCGAGAACGGCAGAACGGCGAGCGCCATCAGCCAGCGCTTCATCAGCGCAGCTTCTTGATACGTTCGCTGGGGCTGATCACGTCCGTCAGGCGGATGCCGAACTTCTCGTTGACCACCACCACCTCGCCATGGGCGATCAAGGTGCCGTTGACCAGCACGTCGAGGGGTTCGCCGGCCAGACGATCGAGTTCGATCACCGAGCCCTGGTTGAGTTGCAGCAGGTTGCGGATGTTGATCTCGGTGGCGCCAACCTCCATGGAGATGGTCACCGGGATATCCAGGATCACGTCCAGGTTGGGGCCTTCGAGGCTCACCGCGTGGCTCGCCTTGGGCATGGAACCGAACTCTTCCATGGGCAAGCGCGTGCCCTGTGGCTTGGACGCAGCATCGGCCGCCAGCAGCGCATCGATATCGCCCTGACCACCGTCACCGGATTCGCCCAGGGCCGCGGCCCATTCATCGGCAAGCGCCTGGTCTTCCGCGGAGGTTATTTCGTTTTCGTCAGCCATGAGGGTCCTCGACAGGCAAAAATTCAGTGATTACAGGCCGCATAACGCGCTGTTCAGCGGCGCTCTATCGGCTCGATGACTTGCAGTGCCAGGTGGCCCTTGTGGGACCCCAGCTTGGCCTTGAACGACGGCACGCCATTGGCGCGCAGGACCAGTTCATCCGGCAGTTCTATCGGGATCACGTCGCCCGGCTGCATGTGCAGGATATCCCGCAGCTTGAGCTGGCGACGCGCTACGGTGGCGCCCAACGGCACGCTCACATCCAGCACGTCTTCACGCAGGGCTTTGCTCCAGCGCTCGTCCTGATCGTCGAGATCGGACTGGAAACCGGCATCGAGCATTTCGCGCACCGGCTCGATCATCGAATACGGCATGGTCACGTGCAGATCGCCGCCACCGCCATCTAGCTCGATGTGGAATGTAGACACCACCACCGCCTCACTAGGACCGACAATGTTGGCCATGGCCGGGTTCACTTCAGAGTTGATGTACTCGAAGTTGAGATCCATGATCGCCTGCCACGCCTCTTTCATGTCGACGAAAACCTGGTCGAGCACCATGCGCACGACGCGCAGCTCGGTGGGCGTGAATTCACGGCCTTCGATCTTGGCGTGACGGCCATCGCCACCGAAAAAGTTGTCCACCAGCTTGAATACCAGCTTGGCGTCGAGAATGAACAGCCCGGTCCCACGCAGGGGCTTGATCTTGACCAGGTTGAGGCTGGTGGGCACGTACAGCGAATGCACGTACTCGCCGAATTTCATCACCTGCACGCCACCCACCGCCACATCGGCGGACCGGCGCAGCATGTTGAACATGCTTATGCGGGTGTAGCGGGCGAACCGTTCGTTGATCATCTCGAGGGTCGGCATCCGCCCCCGCACGATACGGTCCTGGCTGGTCAGGTCGTAGCTTTTGACCGAGCCGGGTTCGCCATTGCTTTCGGTTTGAACCAGGCCATCGTCGACGCCATGCAACAGCGCGTCGATTTCATCCTGGGAGAGCAGATCCTGCACGGCCATGTCGTGCTCCTACTGCAATACGAAATTGGTGAACAGCAACTGATCGACGACCAGCTTGCCGACTTCCTTTTGCGCCACTTCCTGCACACTCGCGGTGGCTTTCTGACGCAACATCTCCTGGCCGATCGGCGTTGCCAGTGCATCGAAACTCTGCCCCGAGAACAGCATCACCAGGTTGTTGCGGATCACCGGCATGTGCACCTTGAGGGCATCCAGGCCCGCTTGATCGCGGGTCATCAGGGTGATGCTGACCTGCAGATAGCGCTGGCGACCATTCTGATCGAGGTTGACCACAAACGCCGGTGACAGCGCTTCATAGATAGCCGGCGCCTTGCCGGCCGGGGTCGTCGCCACGGCGGGATGGTCGTCTGGCTTGGCCATGGATTTGTGCAGGAAGAACCAGGTGCCGCCCACCGAGCCACCAATGACCACCAACATGGCGACAACGATGATGATGATGAACTTGAGTTTGCCTTTGCCTTTGACTGCGGGGTCTTTCGCTTCTTCGCTCTGCGCCATGCCAATAATCCGTCGCTAATCGGTTTTAAACTACCGCACGATTAGGGGAGAGCAAGTGTTATGCCAGAAGTCTGATTGGAGGTGTCAAAGACGACATGAATGGGGTGCAGCAGATGGCCTCTTCGCGCTCAGAACTCGCTGCCACAGGTACACATAGGCGCCTGTGGCAGCGGGCACTGCCCGCGAAGGGGGTAGACATCAAGCGTAGTAATCCACCGCGCTGGTACCGATCACCGAGGTGCTGTGGATAACGGACGAGGCATCGCTGACCGTGACGTCGCTGTCCACGCCATCGCTGCGCCCCAGACGCCCGCCGCTGCCGCCGGAAGTCTGTTGAGCCTGAGGCTGGCCGCTTTGCTGCTGTTGACGCGACTGGTCGGACACATTGACGTCCATCTGACCGAGCCCCTGTTGGGCGAACATCTCCTTGAGGCGCCCTTGCTGGTTTTCCAGTGCCTCGCGCACGCCCACGTGGGCGCTCATGAAGGTCACTTGGGTCTGCTGGTCACTGTTCATGGTGACCTTGATGTCCAGGCGCCCCAGCTCGGCCGGCGACAACTGAATGTCGGCGGACTTGAGATTCTGGCTCGACAGGTACATCACCCGGTTGACCACGCCTTCGGTCCAGCCCGACTGGTTCATGGCCAGAGGAGATGCCGGCGGTGTGGCGGGCGCGCTGCTCACCGACTTGCCGGTGGCCTGGGTCAAGGCACTCAGGCGATCGCCAAAGTTTGTGGCGCCGGTATCACCGATACCGCCCTTGATGCCCTTGACGCCCTCCTCGGTGGCGGCCGCGCCCAAGCCCTTGTCACCGCTGCCGGCTTTGCCTTCAGCGCCAGCCTGTTGCTGGATCAGCGTGGTCAGGCCGGCGGCGGCAGCATTGTCGTCAGCCTGCTGGGTGCCATTGGCTGCCTGGTTGTTATCGGCCGCGTGAGCGGAGGTCGTGCCCTGAGCCTTGGCATTCTGCTCCAGGGCCAGGCGCAAAGCCGGCATGTCGGCGAGGGGATCGGCGTTCGGATCGAAATCGTCGTCCGACTTGCTGGCGTCCTTGGCCGCATCTTTGGCCGCAGTGGTTTGCGGCGCGACCATCGCCAGCAGGTTCGGGTCCACGGCAGGGGTCGTTGCAGCAGGCGCAGCAGCGGTCGCCAGCGGATCAACCGCTGGCTTGAGCAACGTAGCAGGATCGACCGCAGGGTCCGTGGCTTTGACAAGGGCGTCATCCGCCTTGGCATCATCGCTGGCCGCCGCTTCATCGGCCTTGTCGCTCTTGGTCGCCTTGGCATCACCGGCCTTGGCCGTGGTGTCCTGATCCTGATCCTTGTCTTTGTCCTTGCTGGCGACCTTCTTGTCATTGCCTTTGGTGCTGTCGACCTTGTTGTTGTCTACCTTGGTGCTGTCCACCTTGTTGTCGTCAGCCGCTGGTTTGGCCTTGGCAGGCAGATCCTTGCCGCTATCGGCAACGATGGGCTTGGCCGGATCGGGCTGGCTGGCAAACGACGACTTGTTGGCGGCCGCATTGGCCAGCTTGTCGGAATAGGCCTGGGCAGCGTCAGCTTTTTGCGCATAGTCAGCCTGGCTCTGGCGTGAATACACCGAAGCAAAGCTGTCGGCGCCCGAGGGCGGAGCTTCCTGTGGCTTGCTGGACAGCAAGGCATTGGCGGCGGACGTCTGGTTGGTAGACGCAGTTTGCAGTAATGGATTTGAGGCAACAGGCATGGGAAGGTCTCCGCTGCGCGGCAATCAGTGGCACAGATAGCAGAGACAAAGCAAAAGCCGGGCCAATACGCCCGGCTCGGGCGATCAGGCGGAATATCGCTCGCGTTCACGCTCGTAGACGGGCTTCACTTCACCGAATTCATGGTCGATTTCGCGAATCAATTGCTGGATGTCGCCACCATTTGGCTGATTGGCGCATTGTTCGAGTCGGGAACATAACTGCGCCAGCACGAGCGCACCCATATTGCTGCTGCTGCCCTTGAAGCTGTGCGCCGCCTGGCTGATCGCCTGGGGGTCGGAGGCCGCCTGCAATGCCAGGAGGCGATGCTGGGAGTCACTGAGGAAGGTGTCAAGCAGCGCCGGGTATTCATCTTCCATGACCTCCTGCAGCGCGGACAGCACTTTCTCGTCGACATGGGGATTGGTTGCTGATTCGGTCATCACTTGTTCGCTCCTTGATCAAGCTGGGTATTGGGCATACCGCCAGCTGGAGAATCACCGGTTCAATTGCCGACCGGACGCTGCCAGGAAAATTCGACACATACACTGCGCCCGTCCTCAGCCCAGACTGCATGCTCGCTGAGCTGCCGGACCAGGCTCATCCCACGCCCGGACAGCCCCTGGGACGGTGTGGGACGTGCCAGTATCTCGGGTACATCGAAACCATTACCGCTGTCTTCGACGCGAATGGTCAGCCTACCACCGCCCTGCGCATCCGGCGATACCCGCAACTGCAGGCGGATGAAGCCTTCGGCCAATGCGTCGAGACGCTCGTTGCGCTGACGGTAATACTGGGCAAACCCCTGAGCGTCACGCTTGAGCGCCGAGTCCAGGCCCAGCACACCATGCTCCAGCGCATTGGAGTATAGCTCGGTCAACACGCTATAGAGAGCGCCACTCTGAACTCGCAGACCATGCACCTCTTGCAGCGACTGCAGCAAGTTGGGCAGCGGGTTGAAGCGACGCAAGGTTTCCCCACGATATTCAAAAGCGGCCGACCAGTCCAGCGGACTCGACTGGCCGCTGTCGGAAAAAATCACCGGGGTGTGCGGCAAGCTGGCCGTCTCGACCACGAAAATCTGCACCATGCTGACGTCGTCCCGTGATTCGCCACGGAACTCATCGAGCGCGCTCTGTATTTCCTCGAACAACCGATGCGGCCAGCGGTTGTTACTCAATACGGTATCGAGCCGCTCGGCTCCGAACAATTGGTCCTCGCCGTTGGCGGTGTCGATCACGCCATCGGACAGCAGGAACAATTGGTCGCCCTGACTGAGCGAGTGCACCTCGGTCTTGTCGTTGAAGCTCTGGCGCGATAGTACGCCCAGCGGCAGATGGCGCGATTGCAGCGCGATACGCTCGCCGCCCTGACAGAGAATGTAGCCGTCCGGCAGCCCGCCGTTCCAGACCTCCACCTGCAAGCGCTGGAAGCTGACATTGAGCATCGTGGCGCAGCAGAACATGTCCACCGGCAAGATGCGCTTGAGCTTGGCGTTCATCTCCCGCAGGATTTCCGCCAGGCCGTAGCCCTTGGCGGTCATGCCATAGAACACTTCGGCCACCGGCATGGCACCGACGGCCGCCGGCAGGCCATGGCCGGTAAAATCGCCGAGCAGCACGTGCATGTCGCCCGACGGGGTGAACGAGGCCAGCAGCAGGTCGCCGTTGAACAAGGCATAGGGCGACTGCATGTAACGAATGTTCAGCGAGCTGAGGCAACCGGAGTGGGCGATCTGATCGAACACCGCCTTGGCGACTCGCTGCTCGTTGAGCAGGTATTCATGGTGCTGGGAGATCTGGTTGCGCTGCTCCAGGACCGTGGCCTGCAGGCGTCGCAGGCGATCCATCGCGGTGATCTTGGCGGCCAGTATCACCTGGTTATAGGGCTTGGCCAGAAAATCGTCGCCGCCGGCTTCGAGGCAGGCTACCAGTGCCTGTTCTTCGGTCATGGACGTCAGGAAGATGATCGGTACCAGCTCTTCGCCGGCCATGGCCTTGATCCGCCGCGCCGCTTCGAAGCCATCCATCACCGGCATCATCGCGTCGAGCAGTACAAGTTGCGGACGCTGGGTTTCGAATACCCGCACCGCTTCTTCACCGTTCTCGGCCTGCACCACGTAATGGCCCTGCCGGCGGACGATAGAGGACAGCAACATGCGATCGGTCATGTTGTCGTCGGCGATCAACACCGTTAGCGGGTCGGGCTTGGGCAGGGTCAAGAGATGTTGAACAGCTTGTCGAAGTTGGAGATGCCGAGGATCTTGCGTACATCGGGAGTGCTGTGGATAACCTGCACCTGCGCGTGATCGCCACCCGCATGATCACGCAACAGCAACAGCATGCCCAAAGCGGAACTGTCGAGGTAGTTCGTATCCTTGAGATTGATGATGAACTTCGCCGGCTTGGGGTGAACCCTTTCATAAGCATCACGAAACGCCTGATGGGCGCCAAAGTCGAAGCGTCCCCTGATCTCGATGGTCAATGTTTTCCCATCTTCAGAAGGTTTGGCAGTTACATCGGTCATGGGATATTCCTTCAGGATTATTGCCAATACTGACAAAGGTTTAGCATCGCCACACGCCTCCAGCAACCCCGGCGGGCGGTAAAAAAATGTTTTTCTCGTCGCGGCCTCAGTATTGCTCGCGTTGCGGCAGGCGCTGCGCCAATTCATCGAGCAATCGCTGTTCGCGTCGATCCTCGAGCCGCCGCGCTTCTTCAGCATAGCGCAGCACCAGCTTGCGCAGGCCCTCGACGCGCGCATAGGCTTTTTGCCACACGACCCGGGCGCCGTTGAGGTTGCCTTGGTGCCACGCCAGGCTCTTGTGCTGCTGGGCCACGGCGGTCTCAAGCTGATTGAGGAAGCGCTGATAGTTCATCAGCCACTGCCCGGAGACGCCGCGGCTACCGTGGGTCATCCATTGCTGCTGATAGTCGCTGCGAAATTTTTCCAGCTCCGCGAGCTTGGCGTGAGACAGGTTGACCTGGCCCTGAAAATGCCCCATCCGCTGCGCCGCCTTTTTCTCGACGCTCTCGGCCATTTCCACCACGGGCGCCAGACGCGCCGCTCGACTCATCGCCATGGTCTATCAGCCTGGCGCCACAGGATTGAACACGGCCGCGAGGCGGTCGCTACTGTCCTGCAGGCTTTCGTTTTCCTGCAGACCCTGGCGCAGGTAGCGCACCAACGTGGGCTGCAGCGCGATCGCCAAGTCGGTCTCGCGATCACCGCCGGCCACGTAGGCGCCGACGCTGATCAAATCGCGGCTCTGTTGATAACGCGACCACAGCTGCTTGAACTGCTGAGCCTGGGTCATGTGCTGCGGGCTGACTACCGAGGGCATGACCCGACTGATCGAGGCCTCGATGTCGATGGCCGGGTAATGCCCCTCCTCGGCCAGGCGACGAGACAGCACGATATGGCCGTCGAGTACGCCACGCGCCGAGTCGGCGATGGGGTCCTGCTGATCGTCGCCCTCGGACAGTACGGTATAGAACGCCGTGATCGAGCCGCCCCCTGCCTCGGCGTTGCCAGCACGTTCCACCAGCTTGGGCAATTTGGCAAACACCGACGGTGGATAGCCCTTGGTCGCCGGCGGCTCGCCGATGGCCAGGGCGATTTCGCGCTGAGCCTGGGCAAAACGGGTCAAGGAGTCCATCAGCAACAAGACGTTCTTGCCCTTGTCGCGGAAATACTCGGCAATACGCGTGCAATACATGGCGGCCCGCAGGCGCATCAGCGGCGCATCGTCCGCTGGCGAAGCGACCACCACGGAGCGCTTGAGACCTTCGGGCCCTAGGCTGTGCTCGATGAACTCCTTGACCTCACGGCCACGCTCGCCGATCAGCCCGACCACGATGATGTCGGCCTCGGTAAAGCGCGTCATCATGCCGAGCAGCACACTCTTGCCCACCCCGGTACCGGCGAACAGCCCCAGGCGCTGGCCGCGACCGACGGTGAGCAAGCCGTTGATCGAGCGGATGCCCACGTCCAGCGGCTGGCTGATGGGGTCGCGCTTGAGCGGGTTGATGGTCGGGCCATCCATCGGCACCCAGTCTTCGGCCTTCATCCCGCCCTTGCCGTCGAGCGCGCGGCCGGCACCGTCAAGCACCCGCCCGAGCATGGTCATGCCCATGGGCAGGCGGCCGGTATCGGCCAATGGCACTACGCGGGCGCCCGGCGCGATGCCGGCGACGCTGCCCACCGGCATCAGAAACACCTTGCTGCCGGAAAAGCCCATGACCTCGGCCTCGACCTCGACGGCGTCGTAACTGACGTCGTTGATCACTCGACAACGGCTGCCCATGGCGGCCCGCAGGCCCTCGGCTTCAAGGGTCAGGCCGACCATGCGCAGCAGCCGTCCTTCGACGACTGGCTGGCGTGGCAGATCGATGGCCTGTGGATAACTCGACAGGCGCTTGACGAAGCTGGTGCGATTAAGATGCATCGCTCGGCTCCGGCGGTTTGTCTTTGGCCCTGGCCTTGGATCGGGTCGGCGGCTCGTCGTCGACGGGGTCGTCCAGCTCGACTTCAAGCTGCGCAAGATCGGCGGCCAACTCAGCGTCAGCGTCGGATTCCGCTCCGGGCTGCGCCACGCTCAGCTCGCTGTCGGGTTCGGGCGCGTGCCCCGGCTCGGGGTCAGCCACAGGCTCGGCGACGGGCGCCTGTCGAGCCTGGGCTGCGGCCGCCTTGACTTGCGCCTGGTGCTGCAAATGCTGGGCCTCCACTGCGCCAAGGTCGACATCGGTATCCGACTCGGCAGGGTGCATGCCCTGCTCGTGCAATTGCCCGAACATCATGGCGATGGCCTGGGTGATGCGCGTCTCGATAGCGGCGTCGATACGGCTGTGCTCGGTCTCGACGCGGCAGCCGCCGGGCAGCAGCGCCGGGTCTTCGAGGATCCGCCAGGTTTCTTCATGGCGCTCGCGCAGCGCCTTGACCTGCACGAAGTCCTGAGGATTGACGAAGATCCGCACATTGTTGGCCCCCATGGGCAGCAACTTCAGCGACTCTCGCAGTACTGTTTCGATCTGGCTGGAGTCGATAGTGAGTTCGCGCTGGATGACTTCGCGGGCAATGTGCCCGACCAGCTCCACCATGGACTTCTCGATCTGGGCGTCCTGCTCGGCGATTGGCAAGAACAGGTGCACCATGACTTGTTCGAGCGTGGCCAGTTTGGCCGCAAGGGCGACCTCGGCCTCTTGGCGAACCTTGATCTGGGTGCTGTGAAAACCCTCGCGTTCACCCACCGCGAAGCCCTCGTTGTAGGCCTCCTGGCGGATGCTTTCGAGTTCTTCGAGGGTCAGCGGCTGGACTTCATCGAGGGGGACTTCTTCGATCTCCTCGATCACCACGGGCTCAGGTTCTGGCTCGGGCAATTCGGGGTCAAAACTGGGCAGTGACCAGACATCGACCCCGCGCAGGTCTTCTGCGCGGATCAGTTCACTGGCGGTTTCATTGGTGGGGCGCGACATGCTTATATCCTGATGCTCGATTAGGGCCCGATGAAAGCGAAACCTGTGGGAGCGGACTTGCGCGTCCGGTGGCCAGGGCCGCAGGCCTTTTGAGCGCTTCGCCGCCGGACGCGCAAGCCCGCTTCCACAACGGTGGAGCCACCGATCAGATCATTTCCTCGCCGCCTTTGCCACCCAGCACGATCTCGCCGGCTTCGGCCATGCGGCGGGCGATGGTGAGGATTTCCTTCTGCGCGGTTTCGACGTCGCTGACGCGTACCGGGCCTTTGGCCTCGAGGTCGTCGCGCAGCAGTTCCGAGGCACGCTTGGACATGTTCTTGAAAATCTTTTCCTTGACCCCGTCGTCGGCACCCTTGAGCGCCACCACCAGTACGTCCGAAGACACCTCGCGCAGCAGCGCCTGGATGCCGCGGTCGTCGACGTCCTTGAGGTTGTTGAAGACGAACATCAGGTCTTCGATCTGACCGGACAGATCCTCGTCCACTTCGCGGATCGAATCCATGAGCTGGCCTTCGACCGAACTGTCGAGGAAGTTCATGATATCGGCCGCGCGCTTGATACCGCCCAGCGTGGTCCGGGACGTGGTCGAGTTGCCGGCGAACTGCTTCTCGAGGATCGTGTTGAGTTCTTTCAGGGCCGCAGGTTGCACAGTGTTGAGCGACGACACCCGCAGGATGATATCCAGACGCACCTTGTGGTCGAAGTGCCCGAGCACCTCGCCCGCCTGATCAGGGTCGAGATACGCGACCACGATGGCTTGAATCTGTGGGTGCTCGAAACGGATGACGTCAGCCACGGCACGCGGCTCCATCCACTTGAGGCTGTCCAGGCCGCTGGTGTTGCCACCCAGCAGGATGCGGTCGATCAGACCGTTGGCCTTGTCTTCGCCCAATGCCGAAGTGAGCATCTTGCGGATGTAGGTGTCCGAGCCGACGCCGAGGCTGGTCTGGTCGCCCACGCTGGCGACGAACTCGGTCATCACCTGCTCGACCTGTTCGCGGTGCACGTTGCGCATCTGCGCCATGGCCACGCCCACTCGTTGCACTTCCTTCGGGCCCATGTGCCGCAACACTTGGGCCGCGTCGGTTTCACCCAGCGAAAGGAGGAGAATGGCGGCCTTGTCGACCTTGGTCAGTTTGGGGGCAACTATGGCCTGATTGCTACTCATCGGCGTTAATCCACTCTTTCACGACCTGGGCCACACGGCCCGGATCTTCGGCCACCAGACTTTTGATTGCATTCAACTGCGCGTCATAACCTTCGCTAGGGCTTGGTAGCAAGATGCTCTGCGGCCCGCCAAGGCTGACGCGATCGTCGGCCACATCACCCATCATGCCACCCGCAAAGCCGCCACCGGCCATGCCGGCGCCCATCATCGCGCCGTCACCACCGGAGGCCGCCAGGCCCTTGCCGCCCTTGCCACCACCGGTGATGTTGTTGAGCACCGGGCGCAGTACGCCGAACACCAGCACCAGGATGAACAGCACACCCAGGGCCTGCTTGACCACATCCCAGAACCAGGGCTGCGAGTAGAACGGAATGCTCGGGATCACTTCACCGGTATCGGGTGCGAATGCCGAGTTAATCACCGTCACGCTGTCGCCACGGCTGGCATCGAAACCCACCGCGTCTTGCACCAGGCGTGTGAAGCGCGCCAGATCTTCGGCGCTCCACGGCGTGTGGGTGACTTCGCCATTGGCGGCGTTGACCTTGGCCTGATCGTCCACCACCACCGCCACCGACAGGCGCTGCAAGCGACCCTGCTGCTGACGGGTGTGGCTGATGGAACGGTCGAGCTCGAAGTTCTTGGTCGACTGCTGACGCTTGTCAGCCGGATACGGCGCGAGCATCGGCTGGCCTGTGGCCGGGTCCATGATCTGCTGGCCGTTGGCGTCCACCAGCGGTTGCCCAGGCTGAATCGCGGTGGCAGCGCCCGCCGCCCCGCCTGCCGTGGTTTGCGGAGCAGTCGCAGGGGCTGGCGGCTGGTTGCTCAAGGCACCCGGCACACCCGATGGGCCGCTGCTGCTGGAACGCTGCTCGGTGGTTGATTGCTCGCTGCGCAGTGCCGGTTGATCGGGATTGAACTGTTCGGAAGTCGATTCCACGGCGCTGAAGTCGACCATGGCCGAGACTTCCGCCTTGTAGCGATCGTTGCCCAATACCGGCGCCAGAATGCTCTGCACACGTTGAGTCAGCATGCCTTCCATACGCCGGGTATAGTCGAATTGCTTGCCAGCCATGGCCAACTCGGAGCTGCCGCCTTGGTCGGACAACAGGTTGCCCTTCTGATCGACCACGGTCACGCCGGACTTGTCCATTTCAGGGATGCTGGTAGCGACCAGATTGACGATCGCCATTACCTGACCAGGATCGAGGGTGCGGCCGCCGTACATCTCCACCAATACCGAGGCGGTCGGCTTGCGCTCGTCACGCACGAACACCGAGCTTTTCGGAATCGCCAGGTGCACGCGTGCGGCGCGGATGCCGTTGAGGCTGGAAATGGTGCGCGCCAATTCGCCTTCGAGGCCGCGACGGTAACGCGTCGCCTCCATGAACTGGCTGGTGCCCAGGCCCTGGTCCTTGTCGAGAATTTCGAAACCGACGTTGCCATCGCCCTGTACTACGCCGGCGGACGCCAGCGCCAGACGTGCTCGGGACAGGTCCTCGGCCTTGACCAGCAAGGCACCGGAGGTCGGCTCGATGTTGTAGCTGATATTGGCGGTAGCCAGGGTGTCCATCACCTGCTTGGTGTCCATACCCGCCAGACTGCCAACCAGCGGACGATAATCCGGCTGTTGCGACCACAGGACCACGGCAAAACCGATGGCCACACTGGCAGCCAGCCCGACCAACAGGCCGACCTGCCGGAGCACCGGCATCTTGGTGATGTTATCCAGGAAATTCAGGCCCGGCAGGGAACTCTTGCCCCCTGCGCCGCCTGCTTTTGCCGGTACGTTATCCACTGCTTCAGCCATGACTCAATTCGTCCTCAGACCGGCATCTGCATGATGTCTTGGTAAGCTTGGACCAGTTTATTGCGCACTTGCGTGAGCGCCTGGAAGGAAACCTGGGCTTTCTGCGACGAAATCATGACGTCGGTGATGTCCACACCGCTCTTGCCGATCTCGAAGGCGTTGGACAGCTGATTCGAAGCCTGCTGCGTTTCGTTGACCTTGCCCACGGCATTGCCGAGCAGATCGGCGAAGCTGCTGCCAGTGACTTCCGGCACAGCCGTCGCAGCCTTGGCCGACGAACCCATGGCTTCGGCCTGCATGGCACGCATGTCCATCATCAAACGGTTGAATTCAATACCTTGGCTCATGGACATCTCTCTTTGCCGGTCCGCAATTTTTTGACACTGGTACAGCGTCTGTCAGTAGAGGTAGCAACAAGGGTGCCAGCTCTCCAGAACAGCGATACAAATTCGATACGAATCGTTAGCTAGCGAACAAAAACGCCTCGACGTCCATGCCCGCGTCGCGCATCTGCGCCAGTTTGTAACGCAGGGTACGGGGGCTGATACCCAGGCGCTCGGCCGCCTCCTTGCGCCGTCCGCGTTCGGTGCGCAGGGTATCGATGATGACCTCGAATTCGCGCCGCCGCAGATCGTCACCCAGGCCGCTGAGGGCCTGAGGTTCATCTTCCGCCTTGCTTGTCGGGATTGAAACATTGGGAGCGCGCAACAAGGCAGGGGCCCCGACCGGCGGCAGGTGGACACTGCCGATAGGCCCCGCCAGGCAGAAGTCCTCGGCGCGGATGATGCCGCCCTGTTGCAGGATCAACGCACGTTGAATGGCGTTGTCCAGTTCGCGCACATTGCCGGGCCAGGCGTAACTGACCAGGCAGTCTTCAGCGTCCTCGCACAGCCGCACGGGCGCGTGCTTCATTTTATTGACGTGCTTGGCCAGCAGCCGCTCGGCCAGCGGCAGAATATCGGCGGTCCGCTCGCGCAAGGGCTTCCACGCCAAGGGGAAAACCGACAGACGATAGTAAAGGTCTTCGCGAAAACGCCCGGCCGCCACTTCCCCGGCCAGATCACGGTTGGTGGTGGCAATCACGCGGATGTCGAGGGTAATCGGCTTGCGCCCACCCACTCGTTCCACTTCCCGCTCTTGCAGCACCCGCAGCAGCTTGGCCTGCAGGCCCAGGGGCATTTCGGAAATCTCGTCGAGCAACAGGGTACCGCCGTCCGCTTGCTCGAATTTGCCCGCCTGGGCGGCAATGGCGCCCGTGAACGAACCTTTCTCGTGGCCGAACAAGGTGGCCTCGAGCATGTTATCGGGGATGGCTGCACAGTTGATCGCTACAAATGGCTGAGTGGCGCGCCCCGATTGTAGATGAATGTAGCGGGCCAGCACTTCCTTGCCGGTACCGGATTCGCCGGAAATCAACACGGTCGAATCGCTGCGGGCGACGCGTGCTGCCAGTTCGAGCAATTGTGCGCTGGCCGGCTCTTGCGCCACCGGACCGTCACCGTCGTTATTTTGCACGCTGCCCAAGGCGTGGCGCGCCACCAGATCGAGCAATGTGCGAGGCTCGAACGGCTTCACCAGATAATCCGCCGCCCCTTGGCGCATGGCGTCGACCGCACGCTCGACGGCGCCATGGGCCGTCATCAACAGTACCGGCAATTGCGGCTGCAAGGCACGCAGACGTGCCAACAGTTGATGGCCATCCATGCCGGGCATGTTGACGTCACTGATCACCAACCCGAACGCTTCGCGGGTCACCGCCTGCAAGGCGTCCTCCGCGCAGCTCACGGCGCGGTAGGCGCAGCCGCCCAGTTCGAGGGTATCGCCGAGGGCTTCGCGCAGGGCGCGGTCATCCTCGACCAGCAATACCTTGATTTCTCTCTGGCCTGTGGCTTGCATCGACCTTACTCCTGAGTGGCGAACAGCGGCAGCGTCACCATGGCGCGGGTGCCGCGGCCGGGACGCGAGCGCAGTTGCAACTCGCCTTGGTGCGCACGCGCCACGGCCTTGACGACTGCCAGCCCGAGGCCGGTGCCAGTCGTCTTGGTAGTAAAGAAGGGTTCGCCCAGACGCGCCAGGGTCTTTGCATCGATGCCGCTACCGCTGTCGGTGACGCACAGGCGCAAGGTATTGGCGCGTCGATACAGGTGCACCTTGATCCGCGCCTGGCCGCCACTGGCCTGCACCGCGTTTTCGATCAGGTTGAGCACGGTGCCGACCAGCGTATCGCGGTTGCACAGCAACTCGCCCTGCACAGTGTCGCACTGCCAACGTACTTGCTGGCCCTCGAGCTGAACATGAGCAGCCTCTTGCAACGCGTCGAACAGCGCATCCGGCGTCAAACGGTCGTTGAGCGGCAACTCGCCACGGGCGAACACCAACATGTCACGCACCTGGTGCTCGAGTTCGTGCAGGCGCTCCTTGAGTCGCCCGGCAAAGCGCTGCTGGGTCTCGGCCGGCAGGATCTGTTCGGTGAGGTGGCTGGCGTACAGCAGTGCCGCCGACAGCGGCGTGCGGATCTGGTGCGCGAGCGATGCGACCATGCGCCCCAGCGAGGACAGCCGCTCGTGGCGGGCCAGTTCGCCCTGCAGGCGGCGGGTTTCCGTCAGGTCGTTGAGCAGCACCAACTGACCCGGTTCGGCGTCCAGCGAACGGGTGGCGATCGACAGCCGCCGACCATCCTTGAGGGAGATCTCGTGACCGTCATCCTCGCGTGGCGAGAAGCAGCGACTGATCACATTGCGCCACAATTCGCCCTCCAGGGGCTCCCCAAGCAAGTCGGCCGCCGCCGGATTGGCCTCGCGTACCTGGCCGTGGGAATCGATGACGATCACGCCCCCCGGCAGCAGGTTAAGCAGACTCTGCAAGCGGTTGGCGATGACTTCTTTCTCCGCCAGTTCGGCCATGCGCTGAGCACTCACCACCGCCAGCTCGCCCTTGAGTTCAGCGACCCGGGTTTCGAGCAGGCTGTAGGACTCGCTGAGCTGGCTGGACACCTGGTTGAACAGCGCAAACGCCTGCTCCAGGCTCGGCCGTTCGGCAGCCTGCGGGTCAGAAATGGCGGTGGCTGTGAAGCCAGCTGGCGGGGTCGAAGACATGGGGGCGGCCTGGGACATCTTGCTCTCTCATGTGGGCTCACCGTCAAAAACGGTATCGTCCTTGAGACATAGCAATAGCCGTGCCGGAACATTTGGACTGTGACAGGGTTCGCAAACTGCTTTGCATCAAACAGCTTACAAAGCAGAAATTCCCAATGAAATCAGGTGCTTGTAGGGGCGCCAGAAAGACGTTGGAGAGGGGCAATAAAACCTTGCATGACCACCGGTCCGCTATCGCTACCGGTGGTCTGCAAGTCTGGCGTCAATCCTCCGACTGATCGTCGCCTTCACCGTTACCGCGACTCATGCCGTATTTGCGCATTTTTTCCACCAATGTGGTACGGCGGATACGCAAGCGTTCGGCAGCCCGGGCAACGATGCCATTGGCGTCGTCCAGCGCTTGCTGGATCAGACCTTGCTCGAGGCCACCGAGGTAGTCCTTGAGGTCCAGGCCTTCAGGCGGCAGCATGGCGCTGGAGGCGAAGTCCGGGGTGTGACCGTTGATGGCCACGCGTTCTTCGAGGTCGCTGCGCAGGCTGTCGACGAGTTGCTCGTCTTCGTCGTCGACGTAGCGGAATTTCTTCGGCAACTCGGCAACGCCGATCACACCATAGGGATGCATGATCGCCATGCGTTCCACCAGGTTGGCCAGTTCCCGGACATTGCCCGGCCAGCCATGACGGCACAGCGACATGATCGCCGCGGAGTTGAAGCGAATCGAACCGCGCTTTTCGTGTTCCATGCGCGAAATCAGTTCGTTCATCAGCAACGGGATGTCCTCGACGCGCTCGCGCAGCGGGGCCATCTCGATGGGGAATACGTTGAGTCGGTAATACAGGTCTTCGCGGAAGGTCCCGACCTCGATCATGCTCTCGAGGTTCTTGTGGGTCGCGGCAATGATCCGTACATCGATGCTCTGGGTCTTGTTGCTGCCTACACGCTCGAAGGTACGCTCCTGCAGTACACGCAGCAGCTTGACCTGCATCGGCAGCGGCATATCGCCAATTTCGTCGAGGAACAGCGTCCCGCCGTTGGCCAGCTCGAACCGCCCGGCGCGGCTAGTGATGGCGCCGGTGAATGCGCCCTTCTCGTGGCCGAACAGTTCGCTCTCGAGCAGCTCTGCCGGGATCGCCCCGCAGTTGACCGGCACGAATGGCGCATCGCGGCGCTTGGAATGGTAGTGCAAGTTGCGCGCGACCACTTCCTTGCCGGTGCCGGACTCGCCGAGGATCAGCACGCTGGCGTCGGTATCGGCCACTTGCTGCATCATCTGCCGTACATGCTGGATGGCACGGCTGGTGCCGACCAGGCTGCGGAACAGATTGGGCTCGCGCTGACGTCCACGCTCACGGGCCTGGTCGTACATCTCGCGATAGACCTGGGCGCGGTGCAGGGAGTCCAGCAGCTTGCTGTAGCTGGGCGGCATTTCAAGGCTGGAGAGGACGCGGCGACGCTGGTCGTCAGGCAATTCGGCCGGCGAGACATCCGACAGCAGGAGCACCGGGAGGAATTCATCCCACGTGCCCAAGGTCTTGACCAGGGCCTGCAAGCCGCCCGGAGCGGTCACCGCGCCGATCAGTACGCACAGGACCTCACGACTGGAGCCCAGCCCTTCGACCGAATGCTGCCAATCCTGACTGGAGCAGGACAGGTTGTCTTCGCCGAGGAAATTAAGAATGACCGCGAGGTCGCGCCGACGGACGTTATCGTCATCGATCAGCAGGATTTTGGTTTCACGCCACATGCAATAGCAACTTCCCTAGTCAACTCGACGCCCAGAAGGGGCTAGCTCGACGTATTTGGAGGCCGGTTCAGCTCTTTGACGACTGAACCTTGCCAACAGCCACTAGTAAAGTCAAAAAAATGGTCATAGTCAAATTTATGGCGACTTTAGTACCCACTTTCAAACACGACTAGCCGAACAGATGGTATACCTTCGCCGCGTTGTTCGCTTGGCGAATCTGCATGACCTCGTCAAACAAGGCTTGACGTTCGCCCGTCGCGGCGTCGATCACGGTTTTGTAGACAAAAAGCAGTTTTTCCAGACTGTTACGTATTTCACCCTCATGCGCCTTGAGGTCGGGTGCCCCCGTCAACGCGTCGACGCAATCGCGGCAAGCGAGATCAAGCTGGGCGATAGTCGACCAGTCACGACGCTCCAGCGCGCCCTCCATCGCTTCGCGGGTTTCTTCGATACGCTGCATTGCAACCGACATGGCGGAGACCTCAGGGGCTTGCGGACTGTCAGGCATCTTGAACACCGGACTATGCGACAGGAGCGATGGCATCCCAACCTTCCTTGACCGTGATCATCAGGCCAGCGACTTCGTCGATGATCTTGGGATCGGTCTTGATATTGGCTTCAGTCAAGCGCGTCATCATGTAGGTGTAGAGGGCATCGACACGAGCCAGCTCTTTGGCCGAGTTGGTCATGTCCAGGCCTTCACGCAGGCCGCCGATCAGCGCGACGGCACGAGTGATCGCCAGGCCTTTGCCGGGCACGTCCTTGCGTGCGATGGCGCCCTTGGCCTGGGCCAGGCGATCGAGCACGCCTTGCATCAACATTTGCACCAGGCGATGAGGACTGGCCTCGGAAGTCTGCGCCTGAGCAGTGACGTTCTGGTATTGCCGAAGAGCTCGCATCGGGTTCATTTGCTTGCCTCACCACAACTGAAGTGACTTGTATATTCTCTGTATCGACGCAAAGCGACAATACTTTAGCCAAAAAGTCAAAAGCCCGGCACATGTCTGCACATGGCCGGGCTTTTGCTGAACGACATCAGGATTTCGAAGCGTTCAAGCTATCGAAGAACGACGTGATGCTGGTGGCCTGCGCTTTCATCTGACCTACCAGGGTGTCCATGGCGTTGTACTTGGCCGTGAGGGTTGCCGTGAACGATTCGACGTGCAGGTCCAATGCGGTCTGCTTGTCGGCCAGGTCCGACTTGGTCTTGTTCAGCTGAGTGCTGCGCTGATCAAGAATGCCGCCTGTCTGCGTATATGGAGTCAATACTGCGGTCATTTTTGCAACGACACCGTTGGTACCGGAGAACATCGCCTGCACCTTGCTGCCCAGCCCCTTATCGGTCATGGCAGTGCTGAACGCGGTGCTGTCGAATTTCAGCTGGCCAGTGGTGAAGTCAGTGGTGATACCCAGCTGCGACAGCACCGTCAGGCTCCCTGACGTCGTACTAGGCGTCGTCAGCACACTGCTCAACGCGGCCTTCAACGAGCGCGGGAGCGAATCGCCTGTCAACGCACCACTGACTACGTTGCCGTCAGTATCGGTCGTGGTGGCCGTCAGCGAATTCACCGCCGTGAGCAGCGTGTTGTAGGCGGTCACAAACGACTGAAGCGAGGATTGCAGCCCGGAGGTGTTGGTGGCCACGGTAACGGTCGCCGGATTGCCGACGTTGGTTGCCGTCAACGTCATGCTGATGCCGCCGATCGCACTGCTGACGGTATTGCTGGAGCTGGTCACGGACAAGCCATCGACCGTCAGGGTGGCGTCCCCGCCCTGGGTGATGTATCCACCCGCCGAGCTGGAACTGGAGAACGCAGTGGTGCCATCCACCGTCAGCTCGGGGATCCCGCTCATGGTCAGGTCGTTGCCCGCCCCTGTGGTCGAGGAGGTCAATACCAACCGCGAACCACTGGTGTCGGTGATGATGTTGGCAGTAATGCCTTTGGACTGCAGCGAGCTGTTGATCGAGTCACGCACGGTCTGCAGAGTTGCGCCGGAACCGACCGCCACGCTGTAGTTAGTGCCATTTTGACTGATCTGCAAGGTACCACTCGAAATAGCACTGGCTGAACCGCCAGAGAACGACGCGCTGGCTATTTTCGATGCGGTCGCCAGCTTTGACACTTCAATGCTGTAACTACCGGCCACGGCAGTGTTGTCCGCCGTCGCAGTAATTGTGCTGCTCGATGACGTCGCGGCAAACGCGTTGAAAGCCGGAGTAGTGGTACTGCCCAGGGTGGTCAAAGCGGTTTGATACGCAGCCATGGCACTCTTGAGCGTGCCGACAGCCGAAATGCTCGCGGTGTTCTGCGTGGTGCCAGTCGTGATCTGCGTCTGCGCCGCCAGCTTGTCCGAGTCGACAAGAGCGGTCACGATCGAGTTGATATCCAGACCCGAGCCCAGGCCCGTGGATGTGGTAATAGGACTCGTCATGTGGATCTCCTAGAATTATCGCCGGTCTTTCGACCTGCGCACGCCTGCGTATCAGCGTGAAAACACGTTGCGTGCCAGTTCTCAGACTTTGCCGTTGAACAGCACGCTACCTTGCTTGCTCATGTTATCGGCCAGCTTGAGCGCTTCTTCAGTCGGCATCTGACGAATGACCTCGCCCGTCTCGGTGGACACCACCTTGACGATCGCAATGCCATGCACCTGATCAATAGAAAACTCCAGGTCACGCTCGGAAGCCTTGATGTACTGGTCGATCGCCTTGACGGCAGACTGAACATTCGCAGCGTTCACGGACGGATCCGCGGAGTCGGTAGAGGCCCCAGTGACGACAGTCGATACAAGCTTGTCGGCCGTACCGGTGGTTTCGCTCGAAGGCTGTGTCGCTGGTGTATAAGCAGTATTGAGCTTGACGTTCACGTCCATTTGCAGGACCTCCAAAAGAAAAAAAGCGAGAGAGCACGCTGAGCGCCCTCTCCCGCCGAAGCCTAAGCTTTAAACAGTCTTACTGGAGCAGTTTCAGTACAGCGGATGGCAGTTGGTTAGCCTGTGCCAGTACTGCGGTAGAAGCTTGCTGCAGGGTTTGCTGTTTGGTCAGGTTAGCAGTTTCCGAAGCGAAGTCGGTATCCTGAATACGACCCAGTGCAGCAGTTGCGTTCTGGTTCACGTTTTGCAAGTTGGAGATGGTGCTGGTCAGACGGTTTTGCGAAGCACCCAGGTTTGCACGAGTGGAGTTGATGGTCTGCAGAGCGGCGTCGATAGCGGTGATCGCAGCGGAGGTGTTCGCTGGAGCACTACCAGTAGTACCGCCAGTACCAGTGATCGAGATGCTGCTGCCGACACCCAGGGTGTTGGCGTCGAAGCTGGTGCTCAGAGTCAAGGTAATGGTGTTGGCCGAACCGGTGTTCGAACCGACTTGCAGGTTCATGGTGCCAGCCGAACCGTCCAGCAGGTTTTTGCCGTTGAGGTTGGTCGACGACGAGATACGGGTCAATTCAGCCGACATCTGGGTGAATTCAGCGTTCAGTGCAACGCGGTCGCTGGAGCTGTTCGAGTCGTTCGCAGACTGCACGGCCAGTTCACGCATACGCTGCAGGATCGAAGTCGATTCTTGCAGAGCGCCTTCAGCGGTCTGAGCCATCGAGATACCGTCGTTGGCGTTCTTGATTGCTACGGTCTGGCCACGAATCTGGCTAGTTTCCTTGGTAGCGATCTGCAGGCCGGCGGCGTCATCTTTTGCGCTGTTGATTTTCAGGCCAGAAGACAGACGAGTCATGGAGGTGGTCAGAGCATCGGAAGCTTTGTTCAGGTTGTTTTGAACGGCCAAAGATGCAACGTTGGTGTTTACGCCTAACATAATGAATTCCTCGTGGTTTGGGTACTGGTCCGGCCCTGGCTACAGCCGGTGTGGCCTAGAGAACCTTCGTAATAGTTATCGTCGTGGTGGGCGTTTGCTTGAGCCCTTTTTCAAAGTTTTTTTGCCGTTTTTGCCAGAACCCGTGTAAATCAAGGCCCCGAACAAACTTTGACGCCAAAAAAGCTTTCACGACGATCCGTTGCCCTGTGAACCGCGTCACACTCCGAGGCTTACGCCTCTTCCTGCGCCAACAGTTGCAGCAGATCTACTTCCAAGGTATCGGCCAGTCCCAACCAATCTTGACGCTCTTGTGCCTGTAATAATGCATTCAACACCACGGGGCATTGCCGGGCCACGTCAGGCGGGCAGCCCACCAGCGCTTTGATCAAACCGTCGAAGATTTCAACCATCCGCAGCGCCGCTTCCACATCGCGCCCAAGGCGAAACAGTGCTGCACACTCGCGTACCTGATGCTCAAAGGCGAGATCGACACTCATGCCACGAACTCCGGGTGGTAGTGCGTCCCGGCGATCAGCGCGCCGTCCCGACTGGTATTGAAGAACTGCACCTGCGGATGACGGGCGATGAAGCGCTCCAGCTCCAGCAGGTAACTGCGAAAGTTGAGCTGGGTCTTGACCCGCTGGCCGTGGCCATCGTGCAACCAGTAACGCGCGGCCTTCACCGACGGGCCCAGTTCGCTGTCGAGCCAGCCGGCGTGGGTCTTGTCATGGGGAAAGGCAAAGTCGGCGCCGAACAGGGTGATCCGTCGGGCGCCCATCTTCACCGCCAGGTCCACGGCCGGATGCAACACGCTGCCTGCGGTATGCAAGCTGCCGCGAGGCAGGCGCTGGCGCATCGCGTCGAACAGTGGGCTGGCGGAATAGCCTGCATAGCGTGGGCCCTGCCAGCGCTGCAGGACATCCGCCGGCACCAGCGGCAGGTACACCAGCGTCACCGCCTGGGAGTCGTCTGGCGGCAGATAGCGCTCACTGATCAACTGATCGACGCTGACCACCAGGTCGGGGACGATGCCCTGCTTGCGCAGCGGCCGGTACGCCGTGTCGACGCAGATGATCAAAGGCCGCTCGGCCCGTGCTGCAATCGCCTTGAGCGCCGCGAAATGCTGTTCAAGGCTCGGCCCGGTGGCAATCACCAGCACCTCGCGCCCCTGCAAGGTATCGAACAACCGGGCCACATCGGGGTCGCTGCGTACTAGTGTTTCGGTCTCTTGCAGGCGCTGAAGCAAATGCGGTTGCGCGGCCGCAAAGTGGCGGTTGTTGAAGGCCAGGTGGGTCTCGCTCACGAGGCGATCGCGCATCCGTGCGTTGAAATCATCGGCCAGCACCATTTCGCCAGGCAGGGCGAAGAACGGCAAGGCCATCTCGACTTGCTCCCCCGCCAGGCTCAGCTCGACCCGCGGATCGCCGAGCCACAGGCGCTGGTCGAGCAAGCCCAGAACCATCACGAACAGCGCGCTGTTGACGATGTACACCTGCAAGGTCCGCAGCGCTGGACGCTCGAGCAAGACCCCCTGCAGATCGCCCAGCGCCGTCCCGTACAGATGCACCACCGTACTGTCGAGCGCCAGGCTGTCGGCCTGCAACCGCGCCTCGCCTACCCGATCGTAACGGCTGGTCAACTGCACCCCGTCGATGCTCAGGGTCGAACCACAGCCCGTGACCCGCGGCGACAGGGCCGTGAGGTCCTCGCCTTGCAGCCGCGCCCACAGCGCCGGCCAGCGGCGCTCGAGGACCTCCCCGTTAGCCTGGAATGTTTCGTTCATGGTGCTGTGGTTCCCTGAAAACGACTGCGCCCAAGGTTAACTCACCTTGGGCGCAGACACACGGCTGGCGGGGCTCCCTGCGTTGCGGGAGCGAGCGTGGCTCAAGGCCGATAGATGATCGCCGAGCCCCACGACAGACCGACACCGAAGCCGCTCAGGGCCACGCGCTTCCAGCTGGAGTCAAGCACGTGCTTTTCCAGCAGCAGCGGTACGCTGGAGGACACCGTGTTGCCGGTTTCGAGCATGTCCTTGACGAACTTCTCCGGCGGCGCAGCTTCGAACCGGCGAGCCACGGCGTCGACGATCGCGGCGCTGCCCTGGTGGATACAGAAGGCGTCGATATCGTCAGCACTGAAACCCGACTCATCGAGCAATTCGTGCAAATGCGCCGGCACTTTGAGCAGGGCGAAGTTGAACACCTGACGACCGTTCATGAAGAACACGCCATCGCTGACCTTCAGGTGCGGCGCGCCGGAGCCGTCGGTGCCGAATTTGGCCTTGCCCAACTGCCAGGGAGCATCTTCGCCCATCCAGGTGGCCGTGGCGGCATCGCCGAACAGCATGGTGGTATTGCGGTCTTCAGGGTCGACGATTTTCGAATACGGGTCGGCGGTGATCAGCAGGCCGTTCTTCAGGCCTGCGGCCTCCATGAAGCCTTTCATCGCGTAGAGGCCGTAGACATAACCCGAGCAGCCCAGGGAGATGTCGAACGCGGCGACGTGGGTCGGCAAGCCTAGCTTGTCCTGGACGATCGCGGCCGTGTGCGGCAGGCCTTCTTCGTCGCCGTTCTGAGTGACGACGATCAGCGCGTCGATGGACTCGCGCTTGAGTTGCGGGTTGTTCGCGAACAGGGCGTTGACGGCCTCGACGCACAGGTCGGAGGTTTCTTGCGTGGCGTCCTTGCGTGGCAGGAACGCCGAACCGATCTTGCCCAGGATGAAGTCTTCGTCCTTGGCAAATTTGGCACCCTGCGCGTAGTTATCGACGCCGGCCTTCGGCACGTAACTCGCTATGCTTTTTATGCCAATCATTCTGGCTTCCCAATAATAAACCGCTGAATATCACCCCTCGGATGGATCGAGGGGCCGACAGATACCGGCGCCGTGCGGCTCACAAGGGGCAGCAACCGACGGTGCCAAGGCGCGAAGGGTCGGCCATTCGGCCACGCAGCTACTTCAACGCCCACAAAAACATGACAATGGGATGCACTTCGTGACCCATAGGTCACGCCAATATAACGTCTGTGTCGTATTTTGTGACATTTTGCACGAAGGTTTAATGCACGAGGAGCAATTGCAGGCGGATGCCACAGCGCGGCAAGGCGAAGCCCACGAGGGGCCCCTATCGATCGTTCATGAAGCGATTCAGAGTATCGATCAGTCGCGCCTGCGCCGCGTCGCCCAGCGTGTGGTACAGCGGAATCGATAGAATCTGCTGGCTCTGCGCGGCCTCTTGCGCCCGCGCCGGTATCTTCAATTGCCGGTATGGCGGGTGCTCGGCAATGGTCAGCGGGTAGTGAATGTTGGTCTGGATGCCGTGGCCGGTCAGGTATTCCTTCAGAGCATCACGGTAGCGGCAAGTGACCACGAACAGATGCCAGACATGGCCCTCACGGTCCGTGACCTTGGGCACGTTGATCAGCGGATTGCGGATCTGCGCGCTGAAACGTTCGGCAATGACGCGACGGCGCTCGGTGTCGGCGTCCAGCCGGGCCAGCTTGACCCGCAACATAGCCGCCTGGATTTCATCCAGACGGCTGTTCACCCCCGCGTACTCATGCTGGTATTTGATCCGCGAGCCGTAGTTGCCCAACGCCCGCACCAGCGTCGCCAGTGCCGCGTCGCCGCACACCACAGCCCCTGCGTCGCCCAAGGCACCGAGGTTCTTGCCCGGATAGAAACTGAACGCCCCGGCGTCACCCCAGCTGCCCGCCTTGCGCCCCTGCAAACTGGCACCGTGAGCCTGGGCGCAATCTTCCAGCACCAACAGGCCATGCTGACGGGCCAGCGCCATTAGCTCGGGCATCGGCGCCAGTTGTCCGTACAGATGCACCGGCACAATCAAGCGGGTCTTGCCGGTAATGGCCGCCGCCACTGCACCGACGTCCAGGTTGAAAGTGGTCAGATCGGTATCCACCAATACCGGCGTCAGGCCGTTTTCGGCGATGGCGGCAATGGTGGCGATAAAGGTGTTGTGCTGCACGATCACCTCATCACCGTCGCGCAGCCTGCCCTGCTCCTTCCAGGCACGAATCACCAGCGTCAGGGCATCGAGACCGTTGGCGACCCCCACTGCGTGGCTCACGCCGCAATAACCGGAAAAGTCGGCCTCGAAGCCAGCCAGTTCCTCGCCCATCAAGTACCAACCCGAATCGATGACCCGCGCACAGGCCGCCTTCAACTCATCCGCGTATTCGTGATTGATGGCCTGCAGGTCAAGGAAGGGAATCGTCGTTGCCGTTGTCGTCACAGGTTCACCATGCTTTGGAACGTTGCATAATCGCGCACATAGTCGGCTTCGTCATAGAGGCTATCGGCGAGCACCATCAGCACACAATCGGGGGAAAAGTCATACATCACTCGCCACAGGAATGACTCGATCAACAAGCCCTGGCAAGGGTTATCAAGACGGAAGTCGATTTTCTCCTTGCCGTCATCGAGCAGGAAACGGCACGAGCCGCGCACCGCGACCGCGACCTGTTTCAAGGACTTGTGCGCATGATGGCCGCGCTCGACCCCTTCCCCCGTTTCGAACATGTAGTACACACGCTTGACCTGAAAAGGAATGTTCTTGCCTTCTTCCAGAGCGATCAACGAGCCGCGGTCGTCACCGTGGGTCTGCAACTGCAAAAACTGAATATTCATCGAGAGTGTCCAGGACGGGAATCGACTTCACCGATTGTCAGCCATCGCACCACGGCCTCGGCATCGATCGAATAGCCTTTGTAGTAAAGCTCGCGAGAAGCCACCGTATTCGCCTGATAGCGGATGTAGTTCATGTCGACCCCGACAATGTCAGCCAGGTTGGAATAGCACGACAGCGCGCCGATCTCTTCAGCCATCCAGCACAGCGCCCTGGCGCCTGGCGAGGCAAAGATGATATTGGTCCACGCCGCGCCCGTTGGCCCGACGATGATATCGGCGTTGGCCATGATTGCCACTTGATGGTGGATATCCTGCTCTTCCATGTAGACGCACTCGAACCCCAGTGGCTCGAGACGTGCCAGGATTTCAGCCTGGTTGTAAGGCCGCAGAAACCCCTTGCGCCCCAGAAACACTCGTTTGGGCAGCGCCGTCCGGTCAATCTCGGCCGCCAGCGACAAGCCTTTTTCACGCAAGAAGCCGATGGATTCAGGCCGGGAAAAATTGTAGTTGGGCTGGCAATGCGCCGAGCCTTTGTAATTGAAGATGCCGTTATTCGGCGCACTGATCATCAACAGGTCCCCGACGCAGTACGAAGCGACGCTCTTGAGCAGCACTAACGGACGGGTAATGCCCATGGCGTCCAACATGGCCTTGATCGCAGGAATGCTCTGGCTATGTTCGGAAATCAACAGCGGATAAGCGTCATATTCGCCGGGCAGCTCGCGCACGAATTGCAGCTGGCTGATGATCTCCAGCACCCAATGGTAGTAGTTGGTCTCGGTACCGCCGCTTACCAGCACCCCGCGCTCCAGATACTCCGGGGCCGTTCCCACTCGCGCCAAGGCGAAAGCGTCGCCATGGAAGACCAGATGCCCGGTGCTGTAGTCGGCGCTGTCGATGATCGCGGTGGTGACGCGCTCATTGATCAGGCGTCCCGCAGGGAGGATGACCGTGCGCGAAATCGAACGGACCTGCCCATCGGCAAAACGATACAACGCCACTTCAGGCACGGTGATGGCGGTGGCTGGCACTTCTCGCCCGACGTCATGTGGCCCCTGCACGCTGCCCGCCTGGGCCTTGCGAAACACGTGGACCTTGTTCGCCTCGGCCTCATCGAGCCATTGCAGGGCAAAGCGTTTGACGTCGCTGTTTGCAGCAAACATATGCGTGTACAGCAGATCGGAGACCCACCCCGGACGTCGACACAGCAACACGTAGCCAAACTGCTCAAGACGCCAGCGCAGGCGCTGGAATAAACCTGGCTTGGTCTGGTGATGAAAGAAAACGCTGACTTTATCTGCGCTGATCGCCAGTTCATTGACCAGTTGCGGATAAATCTCCTGGTAGTAATCGCTGGCGATGATGATCTGATCAAACACCAGCTCGCTCAGGCGTGCAGGCGCGTAAATGACTTTACCGAACAGCGCCTGCCCCTGTTTTTCACGGTTGTTATCCACAAACCCGATCACGTCGAGGCTGCCACGGCTGTTGCGATAGAAATTGACCCCGCCGGCGCCGGTGCCAAAGATCAACGTTCGGTTTTTTTTATTTGCCATCACGCGCGCTCAACCCTTGTTGATAATGTTGCCACGGATCTGCGCCACGCCTTTTTCATCCAGGTCGCGTCGTGTGCGGATCGGTGTCAGCTCGCCCTTGATCAGGCAATTGATGTCATCAATAGCGGTCCTTTTGCTATTCCCGTTGGACTTGCCCAGCAAGTAGCGCAGCGACAGGCGAAACCGTTCCGACTCATGGGCCACCGGCCGAGTACCGTGCAGGACGCAATTGTGCCAAAGCCCGACATAGCCGGGGCCGCCAATCAGCTTCTGGTCGCGGCATTGCAAGCTGTTGCCCTGCTCATCGCTGTACAGCCAGCGGTCGCCTTCCAGGTGTTGCAGCCGATGGGGGAACAGCGTGGCGCCTAGCCGGTGACTGCCGGGCATCAGGTGCAGAGGCGAATCATGTTCGGTGACGTCATGCAGATAGACATACAGCGTCATGAAGGTGGAAGGGTCCAGCTCCACTCGCCCCTGGGGCCAATCGATGATGTCCTGGTGGAAGTCGATGCCGCGAAAATAAGTGATGTCACGCATGGGCTTCTTGATATAAGGGCCCAGGTTGGCCACGTTGACGTCACGGATTTTCTCCCGTATCCAGTCCGGCAGCCAGGCATCGGGTACTCCGCACACGGCTTTTTTGACCACGACTTCGTAGTCATCGCCCAGCAGTTCATCGAGTACGGCGCTCAGGCGTGGATCCTGCTCGATGAATTGCAGCTGCGGCTCGAACTGATTGAGGAAGTTGAACGTCCTGGTAGGGTTGGCGTTGAAATGGTTTTCTTGCGCCAGGTACTCGGCCTCGTCCATGAACAGGCTGGCGTCGAAAACCCGGGCCTTGATCATTGCCTGGTAAAGGGCCTGGGTGCGAGGCACGTCGAGGATTTCCCCGAACACGTGTGCGCCCTGCTCCATCAGGTTGTCGACGCAGGTTTGCATGCTCTCTATCGCCTACCGTTGCTGTTGATCTCGGTTATCTTATCGGCTTGCCAGGCGCGACATTGATAGCCACCGTGAAAATTTCCCGAGTGCAGGCGCGGGGTCGGCGAATCGCCGAAAACCGCAGTCGACTCATGCCGACCTTTTGCCTTGCAAACGGTGAATCAGAGGCTCGAGCGACGGCCGCCTGGCTTGCCACTCATCCCGAGTGATACCCAGCATCACGACGTCAAGGCGCTTGCCGTCCTTGAGGATATTCTGGCGGCGGACCCCCTCCCGTACAAAGCCGAACTTCTCATGCATGCCGATGACCGCCGTATTGCTGTGCAGCACTTCGCAATTGAGTTTTTCGAGGCCCGCGCCATCGAAAGCATGATCGAGCAGCCAGAATTCCACGAGGCTGCCAAAGCCCTTGCCCTGCACCTGCGGGTCCAGGTAGAACGCCCAGTCGGCGGTCTTTTGCGTGGCACTGATAGCGTTCAGCGAGACGATGCCGATGGGCTGCTCGTCGAGCATGACCACAAACACCGACTGGCGCGCGTTGCCCCTCAATGAATCGAGCCAGGCCTGATGTTCGACCTCGCCGATTTCATGGGAGGTGTACATGTACCTGCGCACGTCCGGCTGATTCCTCAGCTGCCGCACACGCGCCTGAACGTCGGCGTCAGCGTCCAGCAAGGGTAAAAACTGCATGGGCTATCTCCCTGTATGGATGAGGCGGTCAGTCCACCATCGGCCAATCCAGCGCCGTACCGCGCTTGAGCGAATGGCGGGCGCGACGCCCCATCAGGCTGTCGAAGTGCTTGGGCGGCAGGCCAAGGCCCGGTCGAATGGCCCGCAGATTGTCGGCACTGAACGCCTCGCCAGCGGCCATATCGCGAACTACATAGAGGGAGCGGCGGTAAACCAGAGACTTCTGCTCGGCAGTCGTCGGGCCGTAATGCACCCGGCCCAACGCCTGCCACGCGCGCTCGGTTTCGACCACCAGGCTGTGCATTTCGGCCGGTTCCAGCGAGAAGCTGGCATCGACGCCGCCGGCTGCTCGGCTCAGGGTGAAGTGTTTTTCTACCACCGTCGCGCCCAACGCTACCGCGGCAACGGCCGCGCCCACGCCCATGGTGTGATCCGACAATCCGACCTCGCACCCAAACAGCTCGCGCAGATGGGGAATCGTGCGCAAGTGGGTATTGAGTGGCTGAGCCGGATAGGTGCTGGTGCACTTGAGCAGCAACAGGTCACGACAGCCCGCTGCCCGCGCCGCACGCACGCTTTCATCCAGCTCGGCGACGCTGGCCATGCCGGTGGAGATGATCATCGGCTTGCCGGTCGCGGCCACCCTCCGTATCAACGGCAAGTCGGTATTCTCGAAGCTGGCGATCTTGTAGGCAGGCACCTCGAGGCTTTCGAGGAAATCCACGGCGGTTTCATCGAACGGCGAGGAAAACGCCAACATGCCGTGGGACTTCGCGCGCGCGAAGATCGGCCCGTGCCATTCCCACGGGGTATGCGCCTGCTGGTACAGCGCGTACAGCGAGGTATCTGCCCACAGGCTGTCCGGGTCGCTGATGCGAAACTCACCTTCGTCCATGTCCAGGGTCATGGTATCGGCGGTGTAGGTCTGCAATTTGAGCGCATGGGCGCCCGCATGCGCGGCGGCGTCGACTATCGCCAGCGCGGTGTCCAGCGACTGGTTATGGTTGCCGCTCATTTCGGCGATGATAAAAGGCGCTGACGCCAGGCCGATATCGCGCGAGCCGATCTTGAAACTGGTCATGGCCGCTCCTTTAATACACAGGTTTTAACTATAAGCCTTGAGGGTAAATGGTTACCCGACCGAGGCCTTCAACTGCCAGGCAGCCCGCCCAAGGCGGCGGCGACCCGCCTTGCGCCTCGACCGTCGACCAGTTGCCGCGAAAGCCGGGCATAGCGCTGGCGCGCTTCAACGTTAGCCAGCAGTTCTCCAATCGCCTCGGCCAATGCCGCCACCGACACCTGCGCGCAGGGCCCCAGATAACGATGCACGCCGGCCGCGGCGAGCGCTTGGGCGTTGTCTTGCTGATTGGCGGCGACGGCCATGCACAGGGTCGGCAAGCCCAGCGCGGCGCGCTCCCAGGTGGTCCCGCCCGCCGCACCGATGAACAGATCGGCAGCGGCCATCAACTGGCCGAAATCGGCGCTGTAGGCCAGCAACTGCCACTGCGGCCGCTGCTCGACCAAGGCCTGCAACTCAGCCCAATGGGGGTTGCTCAGTCCGGCCACAAATGTCACCTGCTGCCCTGCGAACCCCATCAACGCCTGAAGCGCCTTGAGCGTCTGGCCGGCGGCGTCCATACCGCCGAAGTTGACCACCACCCGCTCCACCACTTGGCGCACAGGCCGCGCATCACGTTCGAACTCCTCTCGCAAAAGGGCATACTCCGGGCCCAGCAACGTGCGACAGCGCCCTTCGAGCCAGGGCGCATAACGCTGCGTGCTGGCGTTGAAGTTCTGGTCCAGCAGCAGGTCGACCTCGTGCGCGCGATTGGCAAGGTCGTCGATTGCCATGATCTGCGCCGCCCACAGCCGCGCCGCCACTTCCCAGTGCCGATCGAGGCCGTAATGGTCGACCACGATCCAGTCGAAGCACGTGCCCGGCGGCAGCTGCCCGGCCAGCGCGGCGATGTCCGGCTGCCAAGGCAGCAAGGCTTCGATGTTCGCCGCGTTTCGCGCTTGAGCTCCATCGTCAGGCGCCTCCACCGCCAACCGGTAAACCGGCCAGCCCTGCGCGGCGATCTGCGCGCTCAGGTCACCGGCCAGGCGGCGGCAGGCAAAGCTCACCTGCGCGCCCAAGCCTTGCAGGGCCTTGGCCAGTGTCAGGCAGCGCGCCACATGGCCACTGCCGATGAGCGTCGAGGCGTCGACCCGCATCAACACGTTCACGGCTGCAGTTCGCCGTTGGCCTGCAGGGCCGCGTAGAGATACTCGGCACGGGTCCAGTCTTCGACGGTATCGATATCCTGGACCAAATGCCGGGGCAAAATCAGTGGCAGGCTGAGGTCGGAGAACACCACATCGCCACGCAGCCAGGCCTCGCTGCGGCCCCAGTAGAACTGCCCGGCGTCCTGATAGGCCGGCGCCAGATCCTGCGAACGAACCTGGCCAAACTCGGGGTACAACGCGGTCAACCGGCCAAGCGGATCGAGGGTCAAGGCGCGCTGCACCGGGAACGGAAAGTTGCACACCGAAAACACATAGGACGCCTGGGCATTGGCCTGCAACAGCGCCAGCCCGTCGCGCAGAAACCGGCCCTGCAGCAACGGCGCGGTGGCATAGATGCAACACGCCAGGTCGTGATCATGGCCGCTGTCGCGCAGTGCCCGCAGGGCGTGTTCGATGACTGCCGAGGTACCGGTGAAATGATCCGCCAGCGCCGCCGGACGCCTGAACGGCACCTCGGCCCCCCAGGCGCGGGCAACCTCGGCGATTTCGGCGTCATCGGTACTGACCACCACCTGGTCGAACACGCCGCTGGCCCTTGCCGTACGAATCGAATGGGCGATCATCGGTTCGCCATTGAACAGCTTGATGTTCTTGCGCGGGATACGCTGACTACCACCGCGCGCCGGAATGATCGCCACCGTGCTCACGAACGCCGCTCCAGTTGTTGGCGCAGCTGCTCGACCACTTGATCCTGCTGGTCATCGGTCAGCGCCGGGAACATCGGCAGGCTGATGGCTTGGGTGTAGTAGTGCTCGGCCTCGGGGAAATCCCCGGCGGCAAAACCCTGCTCGCGGTAATAGGGCTGCAGGTGCACCGGAATGTAATGCAGATTGACGCCGATCCCCCCGGCCCGCAGGCCTTCGAACACCTGCCGATGGCTGACCGACAGGCGCTCGGTCTGCAACCGCACCACGTACAGATGCCAGGCCGATTGCGCCTCGGCTTGAGCGCTCGGCAGGGTCAAGGGCAAATCCGCCAGCAGTTGCCCATAGCGCTCGGCCAGATAGCGGCGGCGGGCGATAAAGGCATCGAGTTTGCCTAGTTGCGAGAGCCCCAGCGCGGCCTGGATGTCGGTCATGCGGTAATTGAAGCCCAGCTCGACCTGCTGGTAATACCAAGGGCCGTGGCTGGCTTCGTCCATTTGCTCCGGGTCGCGGGTCATGCCATGGCTGCGCAGGCGCTGCAGCTTGGCGGCCAGTTGCGCGTCGTTGGTGAGGACCATACCGCCCTCCCCCGTGGTGATAATTTTCACCGGGTGAAAACTGAACACCGTCATGGCCGCGAAAGCACCGCAGCCCACCGGCCGGCCAGCGTAGTCGGCGCCCAACGCGTGGGCGGCATCTTCGATGAGGATAAACCCGTAGCGCTCGGCCAACGCGGCGATGGCCTGCATGTCGCAGCTCTGGCCGGCGAAGGCCACCGCCACCACCACCTTGGGCAAGGTCCCTTCCGCTTCGGCCTGCGCCAGTTTGGCCGCCAGCCGATGGGCGTCGAGGTTCCAGGTGTGGGCGTCGATGTCGACGAAATCCACTGAGGCGCCGCAGTACCGGGCGCAGTTGGCCGATGCCAGAAAGGTATTGGGGCTGGTCCACAGGCGGTCGCCCGGGCCCAGACCGGCAGCTAGGCAGGCGATGTGCAAAGCCGCTGTGGCATTGCAGACCGCCACCGCGTGCTGCGCCTGACAGCGCTCGGCCACGGCGGCCTCGAAGCGTGCAAGTGTCGGGCCCTGGGTGAGCCAGTCCGAATGCAGCACCTCGAGCACGGCGTCGATATCCGCCGCGTCCAGGCTCTGCCGGCCGTAAGGGATCATGCCTGCAATTCGCCGTGCAGCCGGGCGATCTGCGCCACGTCGAGGAACTCGCTGTTGGTGTCGGAGCTGTACTCGAAATCCTCCGCCACGGGCGCACCGCGCTCGCCCAACCCGTCGACGGCGAAGTCGAGGTCAGCCTGGGTGAAGCGAATCGACGGCTGGATGGTGTAGTGATCCTTGAACTCCAGCGTCATGCGCGCATCGTCCGTCGGCACCATCAACTCGTGCAGCTTCTCGCCCGGACGAATCCCCACCAGCTGATGAGGCAAGCCGGGCGCCATGGCGCTGGCCAGATCGACGATGCGAATGGACGGAATCTTCGGCACGAAAATCTCGCCGCCATGCATGCGCGCAAAGTTGTCGAGCACGAACTGCACGCCATGGTCGAGGGTGATCCAGAAGCGAGTCATGCGCGCATCGGTGATCGGCAGGTCCTTGGCGCCCTCGGCCACCAGCTTGCTGAAAAACGGTACAACCGAACCACGGGAACCGGCGACGTTGCCATAGCGCACCACCGAGAAACGCGTCTCCTGCGCACCGGCGATATTGTTGGCGGCGACGAACAGTTTGTCCGACAGCAGCTTGGTCGCGCCGTACAGGTTGATCGGGCTGGCGGCCTTGTCGGTGGACAGTGCAATGACCTTCTTGACGCCGTTGTCGATGGCTGCGTTGATGATGTTTTCGGCGCCATTGACGTTGGTACGGATGCACTCGGTGGGGTTGTACTCCGCCGCCGGCACCTGCTTGAGCGCCGCGGCATGGACCACGTAATCGATGCCGCGCATGGCCATGCGCAAGCGCTCAGCGTCGCGCACATCACCAATGAAATAGCGCATGCAGGGCGCGTTGAACACCTGCTGCATTTCATACTGCTTGAGCTCGTCGCGGGAGAACACCACCACCCGGCGTGGCTGATATTGCTCCAGCAGGCGGCGGATGAAGTTGCGCCCGAACGAGCCGGTGCCACCGCTGATGAAAATCGATTTGTCGTTGAACATGGCGTGATCCTCTGCGCGCTGCGGGCTCAGCCCAGCAGCGGCGCCCAGTCGATGGCGGCGGCGTCACCCAAGGCGAACGAGCCGCCGAGCTGGGACAGGTTCTGATTGTAGGCAAGGTCATGGGCAAAATTGCCCGGCCATTTGCGCTGCAGCGAGAACAAAGTCTGCGCCGGTTGCGCGACGCTGCCCGGGTACACGACCTGCACGTAGGGTGTCCACACGATCAACTGGCCGGCCTGGCTGACTTTCAGGCACAGATCGACATCGCTCAAGGCGCTGGCGAACAGATTGTCTTCCAGCCCCCCCACCGACTCGAACAGCGCCTTGCCGATCATCAGGCAGGTGGCCGATACGGCCGAGTAGTTCTGGTCGACGATCAGGCGTTGCAGGTAGCCATGGTCACCGTTGGCGGCACCGCTGAAGGCCGGCAATACGCCTGCGCGTTGGCTGAGGATCAGCCCGGCCTGCGTCACCTGGCCGCTGGCGTCGATCAGCTTGGCGCCGACCACCCCCACTTCCGGGCGCAAGGCATGGTTGAGCAATGACTCGATCCAGTTCGGGTTGACGACCTCGGCAGCGCTGTCGAGCAGCACCAGAAACTCGCCCTGGGCCTGCTGGCTGGCAGCGTTGTACAGCGCCGCCAGGCTGATCGGCTGCTCGCTCTTGAGTACCCGCACGCGCCCGGCAGGCTGGGTGTTGTGGTCCAGCCAATGGAGCATGTCAGGGCCCTGCGAGGCGTTGTCCACCACCAGGACCTCATAGCGGTTGTAGCGGGTGCGCAGGCGCAGGCTTTCAAGCGTGGCCTGCAACTGCGCGAGGTTGTCCTGGCACGGCAGAATCACACTGACCAGTGGCCGCGCGCTATGGCGATAATCGATGCGATAGGTGCCTGGGGACTCGCTGGTCACGGCGGCCTGGTAGCCACGGGTAGTGAGGTGGCGAATCAGCGTCTGGCGCTCGTGAACGTTCTCTTCGAGCGGCACTGCACTGCAGATCAGCAACGGTTCGTCGAGGTGGGCCAGCCAGCCCATGCCGCCGGTCTCGATGATGCGCAGCAGCAAGTCGAACTCCAGCGCCTGGCTGAAGTTGGCCGAGTAGCCGCCTGCCCCGACCAGCACGTCGCGACGGATCAGCCAATGGCGAGCCATGAGCGCCGGCACGCTTTGCAGCAGGTCAAGGTTGAACCCCGGCCGGAACACGGCCTTGAGCGAACCGTCGTGCTGGCGGTGAATTTCGTCGGCGGCTACCGCCCGGCACTCGGGCGCCTTGAGCAGCTCCAGCGCCGCACGGGCCAGGCCAGCGGTAGTGAACTGGTCACCCACCTCGGCCAGGATCAGCCAATCGCAGGACGATTGCCGAGCGATCTGATTGAGCTTGTCGATGTACAGCGCCTTGGTCACCTTGACGAAATGCAAGGTGTTGAGCACGGTCGTCGCCACCGGCGGCTCGCCGGTCGTGAAGACGGTGATCTTGAACGCGGTGTAATGACCTTCGACGAGGCTATCGAGGGTGACCTGCAGCTTCTCCATGTCGTTATCGAGGTCAAGCAGCAAGATGCCGATCTGCGGCGTAGCGGCCTGGCTTTGCAGGTACTGGGTGATCGCCTGGCCCTGCGCGGGCGCCGGGCTGCGCGCCTCGAGCCAGCTCATCAGGCGGCCGGAAGGCATGCTCGCGAAGGTCTCGAGGTTGTCGCGGATGTCCACACTGTGCAGACGCTCGGCCCAGGCTTGAAGCAACTCGCATGCTTCGGTTTCATCCACCTCGCTCAGGCGCAGGACCAGTTGCTCGACCACGCGACGGTTGAACACGCTGTAATCCATGGCCTTCCACAGACGCTCGATGACGGTTTCGGCAACGTCGTTGGCATGTCCCTTGAGCAGCATCTCCTGGCGGGTCCAGACCCCTTCCAGTTGCGCGAGCTGCAGGCGCCCCGCCGGCTTTGCGTGGATCAGAAACTCGATGGCGGTAAGCTGATCGAAAAACGCCTGATTGTAGAACGGCATTTCCACGTATTGGGTAGGTTCGAACAGGCGCTGCGGCGGCTTGAACGCGTCTTTCCAGCGCGATTCGACGATCAGCTCCAAGCCCAACGAACGGCCGCTGCTCAGGCATTCGCTCATCGCATCGAAGCAGTCGAGCACTGCGCCGTGGCGTTGCGCAGGGTCGTGCTCGGCAAAACTTGGCACGTTGGCGAGCCGCTCGGCAAATGCCTCGCGCGCCGCCACCGATGTCTGGTCCGGTCGACGCAGCACGCCGAGCACGTCACTGCCATGCTCGGACTGCAAATAATTGAGCTCGCGTACCACATAGGGAATTGGCAACACCCGCGCCTTGGCGCTGGCCAGCAGCCAGAATACCTGGCTGATTTCCAGCCACTCGAAGCTGATGTCATCTGCAACCTGGGCCAGCCAGTCGCGGATAAGCCCAGTGCGGGTCACTGCGTACAGGGTCGGCAGGTATTGGCCCATGTAGGCCAGTGCACGTGCCCGGCCCGAGTCGTAGGCGTAGTCTTCCTGCACCTTGCGGTCGCGGCGGTAATAGGACACCGCGTCGGCCTGCGCCTGGTACATGAGCGAATAACCGTGGCACAGCCCGTAGTCCGGATGCTGCTCGAGGAATGTCAATGCGCTGGCGAGGCCATCGTGCAAGGCAAAGTCGTCATCTGCCGCAAACACCATGAACGGCGTCTCGACCTGCTGCACGGCATATTTGAGTTTGGCGGCCAGGGCTCGGTAAGAGAATTGCGGGACGTAGTGGTAGTCAGCGTCAGGAAACTGACCGGCGATCTCGGCATTGGACGTGGTCGACGAATCTACTACCAGCACCTGGCAATCGAGCGCGGCGTAGTACTGCAGCGCGCGTCGCACAAAGGCCGGACGATTATGCGTAAGCAGCACGAGCGTAAGCCGCCCATGCAATGCCGGCGAATGTTCGGAGACTGGCAGATTTGGCATGACCTTTCCTTAGACGGACAGACGGCTGTGACGGGACAAAGAGGATTCGACGACTGCCAGTGATACGTCGCGGTCGGGAACCACTGCATCGCAAAGAGCGGATTTATGACGCTATCGGGGGGATTTGCATGAAGCATGCCAGCCACGGCGACGCGTGGCCCGCATGCCGCAAGGGGCTTGCCCCCTTACGGGCCGTCTAGCGGTCAGTCACCCAGCCATGCCGACGCCCAATGCTGGACGTTATCGGCGCGCAGCATGTAGTCGCGCATCACCGTGCGCTTGAGCTCGTCGCCCATGCGGTAGCTGGCCTCGGGATCGGCGAGGTGCATGCGAATCGCCTCCAGCCATTCTGCGGTGGAGTTGGTCAGCACTCGCGTGCACGGCAGATAACCGCCATAGGCCGCGGTGTTGCTGCAGATCACCGGGTAGCCACAGGCGCCGTATTCCAGCAGGCGCAAGTTGCTCTTGCAGTCGTTGAACGGGTGAAACTCCAGCGGTGCCAAGGCCAGGTCCAGGTTGAGACTGGCGAGCTTGGCCGGATAGACACTCAGACCGATCACGCCATGGAATTCATGCACGTAGGGACGCAGGATATCCGGGCACATGCCAAAGAATACCCATTCGACTTCGTCCGCCAGCAGACGCACGACATCGGCAATCAACTCCAGGTCGCCGCGGTGGCTGGTGCCGCCGCCCCAACCCACCCGAGGCTTGCGCGAAGTGCGCCGCTTGCTGTGCAGATTGCTCCATAGGTCGGTCGCCAACATGTTCGGCACCACGCGGATATCCTGATGCATCCCCGCCAGCGCGTCGGCCAGTGGCTCGGTCGACACCACGACCCGGTCACACAGGGCGATCACTTTCTGGATGCTGTCGGCCACCGTGGGCGGCAGATCTCGCGCATGGTCGTTCTTTTTCGGAACGTTGGTGACCAGATCATCGAGTTCGAAGATCAACCGGCTGTTGAAGTAGCGCTTGAAATCGACAGCCTCGCGAATGGCGTTCTCGAAATACCGGCCCTGCAGGATCACCACATCCGGACGCGACCGTTCGATTTGCACCAGCGTCGGGGTTTCATAGGCTACGCGGCTGACAATACGCCCTGCCGCTTCCAATTCCTCGAGCGGCTGCACCACCCGGTAGTGGGCGACGGCCGTGGTGTTTATCGGTAGGCCCAGCACGGTCGGCAATGGCCGATGAGTGAAGGGGTACCAGTCGTTACGTTTGCCGGGTTCAAGGACGAAACTGGCGCCGTCCAGGCTCAGGCTGGGGTTGTAGGCCGGGTCCCGGGCGATAGACGGCAGCCAGCGGTCAAGCAGGTGGCTACCGGCCAATTGCTGAGCCTCGGCCGTGTCGTTGAACGCCTTGCGGGCGCCGATCGCCAGCTGCGCATAAGGCGTCCAGACGGTCAGCAGGCCCTGCTCGGCGATGCGCAGGCACAGGTCCACGTCGTGCCCCAGACTGGCGAAATGGGTGGTATTGAACCCATCCAGCTCATCGAATATCGATTTGCTCACCATCAGGCAGTCGATGCCCACAGCGCTGTAGTTCTGGGTGATCTGCAAACGCTGCATGTACCCCGGCGCGTCGGCCGCAACCGAGAAAAACGGCGTGCCCCAGCCGCCTTTCATCCCCAGCACCAGGCCCGCCTGTTCAATGGCGCCATCCGGGCGAACCAGGCGGGGGCCGACAATGGCCACCTCCGGGCGCTGCGCCAGTTGCACCATCTGCTCAAGCCAGTCCTGCTGGGTCGCCACCAGGTACGGGCTGTAAAACAACACGAACTCACCACGGGCCTGCGCTGCGCCCGCATTGAAGGCTGCCGCAGGGGTCAGGGTCGATGCACAATCGAGCACGCGCAGCTTGTCGCCACCCAATTGCGCCATGCCCGCAAACCAGGCCCGAGCATCGGCCGAGACGCTGGCGTTATTGACCAGCACCACCTCGAAGTGGCCGTAACCGGTATTGCCGAGCAGGCATTCGACACAGCGCTGCACCAACGCGAGCTGATCCTTGCTGACGATCACGATCGACACCAACGGGCGGGTCGGATGCAGGTATTCGATATGGGTGAGCAACACGCCGGCGCCCGACTGCAGCCGATAGTCGATGCCCAGGCGCTGCAGGTGGGCTTCGACCACCGGGGCGTTCTGCTCGACTACCTGCGGCACGGCCAGCCACTGCGCCAGGGAATATTGCGACTCTACCAGCACCTCGGCGACATGCCCGATCGCCAGGCTGCCGGACGACTCGAACAAGCGCCACAACATGTCGATGCCCGCCAGTTCGCCAAAGCACGACTGCAGACCACCGCATGCCAGCACGGCCTGGCGCTGAAACACCAGGTTGCGCCCGACGTAGGGATAGCTGCGCAACATGTCCAGGTTGAAGTCGGGCTTGAACACCGGGTCCCGGGATTCGCCATCGCGCAGCGCACCTTCATCGCTATAGAGGCACTGCAAGTCAGCACTTTGGCTGATGCGTTGAGCGAGCAGAAACAACGCCGGCGCGGTCAAGCGATCGCCGCTGCGCAGCAGGTAGATCCAGTCGGCGCCGTCCAGCTGCGGCAGCAATTGGTTGATCTGGGCGTTGACGTCGTCCTGCAACGGCAGGGTAAAGACTTTTTCCTCCAACTGCGGCGCGACACAGTCGGCGCTCAGCACCAGAATCAGCTCAGGCGGGTAATGTTGTTCGGCCAGGCTGCGCAGGCTGATCTCCACCCCGGCACTGTTACCCAAGGAGTTGACGATCACCGGCACGATGCGCGGACGCTGCGGCCAACTGGCGACCACATCCGGCAACAGCTCCAGGTGGGCCGGGCTCAGTGTCCTGCAGCCGAGCCAATCCTGGTAGAGCTCGGCAAAACTTTCGCTGGCCAAGCCGACATGGAAGGCCTGTTGCCCGACTTTGCGGATCAGCGCATGGTTGAGGCCCAACTCCTCCCATTCACGGGGCGACTGCTCGGCCTGTTCCAGCGGCACATAGCGCACATAGCCTTTTTGCGGCGGCTCGCTGCTGCGCTCTTTGAGCATCTGACCCAACCAGCCACGCTCGCGCTCCATTCCATCAATGATCGATTGGCGCCGACTCAAGCGCTGCGGGTGCAGGCGTTCAACCGTGAGGATGTCGTTGATATACACCATGTTGCCGCGGCCCAGCAGGCAAGCGAACAACGCCAGATCCAGCAATGCCTCGAAACAATGCCCTGGCTGGGTGAGCGCGGGCAGCAATGCCTGCAAATCGACACGACGGAACAACGCGCTGCTGAAGCAACCGAGAAAGTTGGCCGGATACGTATCGAGCATGCCGAGCATGTCCGATCCCAGAAACAGTGCGGTAGTCGGAGCAATGCCCACATTGGCCATGCGTGCGGGCAGGCGGATCTCATCGCGATCGCAGAAATAACGCTGCGCGAGCACCAGGTTGACGTCGGTGTTGTCCAGCATGGCGGCAGCCTGACGGCGCACGCACTCGGTGTACAGACGGTCGTCATCGCAGAGGAACTTGACCAGCTCGCCCTGCGCGTCATCCAGCCCGCGCTGCAGATTGCCCGCCAGGCCCAGGGTTTGCGAGTTGCGGTGGTAGCGGATCGGCACCTGGCTGTTGAGCCCTTGAGCTTCGCAAGCGGCCTGGATTTCACTGCCCTCGCGAATCGTCGCAGACGATCACTTCCAGATGGGGGTAGGTCTGCGCCAGCGCATCCTGCAACGCCATCGCGAAGAAATCCGGATTGGAAGCGGGAATGACGATGCTGATCAGCGGGACTGAAGACACTATGAACGCTCTCACGCGGCAGGCGTCCGGCGACAACGTGACAAGCGCGGACGCTACAGAAGGGATGACCGCGGGGCACCTGCCCCGCGGTTACAGGTAGCGAGTGTAGCTTAGAGCTTGTTGAACAGGCCAAGCTGCGAGATACGGCTGAACGCCAGTTGCGCCGCCGAGAGCATGGTCTGCTGCAAGGTCAAGCGCGTCATGACTTCGGCCGGATCGGAATTGCGGATGGCCGACTGGTTGGTGTCGTTGTTGGTGGTCAGCGTGGTGTTGGTGGTCGACTGTGCATCCACCGCCTGGCCCCGAGCACCAATCGAGCTGAGCGCCGTACTGACCTGATCGCTGCCGGAAGCCAGGTTGCCGATGGCCGATTGCAGCTGAGCGTTGAGCTTCTGGGTCGCCACGGCGTCGCCGTCAGTCGGCGTCATCAGCGCAGTTCTCAGATCGTTCAAGGTGTTGAGAATGTTCTGATTGGTATGGGTATTGGACTGCACCGTGAACTGATCGCCGGTGGCCGGCGTACCGCTGATACTGAACTTGACGCCGGCGAGGGTCACCGAGCCACCCGTGAGTGTCTGGCTGTCGATCGGCTGACTGTTGGCAGTCAAAGGCGACGCATACAACGCCACGGTAGTCGTCGGCGTGGTGCCGGTGACCTTCACCACCGCACCGTTCGCAGGGAACTTGCTGGTGTAGGCAACCGCATCGGCCGCCTGGGTGGCCGCGGACGCAGTCGAATCGGAAGCGCCAGTGATGGCGGAGGTAATCTGCGACGTTGAGGTGTTGGTGCTGACCCGTGCGGTGTTGAAGGTGTCCGGCGTGGCCGCAAAAGTGAAGCTGCGACCGGTCAACACAGTCGAGGCGTCATCACCGGTGGCAAGGTTGACGTTGAGGGTCAGGTCGACACCGCGAAAACTGACGGTCTGATCCGCTGCGGTACTGGCCGACACCACGCCATTGGCCGTCAGTTCCGAGGTCCTGTCTGTACCGGTGTTGTCGGTGATTTTCAGCTGCGTGGCGCTGGTGTAGCTGATGGTATAGGGCGCGCCACTGGTGAACGAAGAGCTGTAGGTAGCGCTGTTCGAGACGATACCGCCCGAGAGCGTGACCTTGCCGTCACTGACGCTCGGCGTGGTGCTGGTACGGGTGGTATTGGTCGCCTGCTCGAAAGCATCCCAACCGGTGGTGTTGGTGGCGATGGACAAGCCTTGGCCGATAGCGACGTTCGTCGAGGTCTGATCGCCGTTATAGCTGTACGAACCATCGGCGTTCACGGTGTAGGGCGGCGTCGATGATTTGGAACCCGAGAACAGATAGTTACCGCTTGCATCCTGGCTGTTCATCAAGCCAAGCACTTGAGACTGGATCTGCGACAGCTCCTCGGCGTTGGCCTGGCGGTCAGCGTCGGTATAGGTGGCGTTGCTGGCCGATAGCGCCAGTTCGCGGGCGCGCTGCAGTGCATTGGTAATACTGGTGAGCGCAGTTTCCGAAGCCGTCATGGTGGTCGTGGCGGCGGTCATGTTGCTCTTGTACTGCGTCAGCATGGAGCTCTGCTGGCCCAGTTGCAGCAGGCGCGCGGCACCGACCGGATCATCGGCGGCGGTATTGACCTTGATGCCGCTGCTGGCCTCTTCGCCGGATGCAACCACGTTGCCGTAGGTGCGGGAATAGTTGGCAGCGCTGGTTTCGTAGTATTGACTGGTGGAAATACGCATACGTCAGCGCTCCTTAAAGGTTGTTGATCAAGGTATCGAACATGGTCTGGGCCGCCTTGATGATCTGCGAAGAGGCGGTGTAGTACTGCTGATACTTGACCAGGTTGGCGGTTTCTTCGTCGAGGTTGACCCCCGATACCGAATCCCGCGAAGTGGTGGCCTGAGTCAATACCGCGGTGGTCGCGGTCACGTCGCTGGTGCCCTGGGCCGCCTTGGCACCGACACTGGATACCAAGGATGCGTTGGCATCGGACAGGCTCACGCCGTTGCCGTCGGCGGTACCGATGGTGGCCTTGGTCTGCAGCGCCAGGGTGGTGATGGCGTTGCGGTTGTCCGAGGAGCCGGCGGCGGTCATCGACACGGTGTAGGTATCGTTGCTGGCTGGGGTGCCCGACACGGTCATCGCAAAGCTGTAGCTTTTGCCGGCAATGGCGGCGCCGCTCGAGTCCAGCAGCGGGATGGTGATGCTCAATGCGTTGTTCTGGCCAGGCACGATGCTGCCAGCGGCGCTGGTGATCTCGGTGCCTGCGGCGGTGTAGACCTTGTAGCTTTGCGTACCGTCGGTGGCCGTCGCCCCGAACACCAGCTTGACCGGCGAGGAATTCTTGATGCCGGCCTGCAGGTCGGCGCTCGAACCGTCGTCGAGCACCGAGCTCAGGGCTGGCTGGGTGACCGAGCCTGAACCACTGTTGCTGGCCCCGGCATTGACGGTCAAGGCACCCGCAGCAGCGAGCGTCTTGGAGTCGGTCATGACCGTGGTAATGGCCGTGGCCGCTGAGCGGGTCGGGGTGATCTTGAAGGTGTCACCGGCCTGCACGCTGGTACCGTTGAGCGACAGCTGAAAGCCGTCGATTTCGGGTTTGTCGGCGGTGCTGTAGCTGCCCATGGCGGTGCCGTCCGGCAGTTTGCTGACGGAGTAGTGGGTCGCGTCGGTGAAGGTCACCTGGTAGTCGTTGGCCGTCAGTTTGCTGGTGTCGCTGATGCTGACGTTGAAGTTGCTGGAACCCTTGTTCGTCGTGGCGCCGATACTGCGCTGGGTCACTTGCGCATCGCTGTTGATGTCACTGTAAAGGGCGCTGCCGAAGTTGCCGTAGCTGTCGACGCCTTGTGCCAGTTGGCTATTGACCGTGTCGGCCATGGTCAGGGCGATACGCCCCAGCTCGTTGGTGGCAGGCGTCAGCACGTCGGAACGATAACGCAGCAGACCGCCGATGCTGCCGCCGCTGATCACCGAGGTGACGTCGGTGCTGTATTGCGAATAGTTGAGCTGCAGGCTCATCTGCGTCGCATCGGTGGTGCTCGGTACGGTCGTCAGCGTGTTGACCGTGCTGCCGCTGACCAGGGTCTGGCCATTGCCGATGTAGACATCGTAGCTGCCGTTGTTGTCGATGACCTTGGCGCCCACCAGCTCGTTGAGCTGGCGCACGGCTTCGTTGCGCGAGTCGAGCAGGCTGTTGGGGCTGCCGCCGTTGTTCGCCTGAGTGATCTGGGTGTTGAGCTTGGCAATGCTGGCCGCGAGGTCGTTGACCTTGCTGGCGGTGCTGGCGAGCTGGCTGTTGACGTCGGTGTTCTGAGCAGCCAATTGCGAGGCGACCGAGTTGAACCGAGCCGTCAACGCTTTCGCGGAGGTCAGCAACGAGGCACGCGACGAGGCATCGTTGGCAGTGGTCGACACGGCCTGCAACTGAGTAAAGAACGACGCCAGGGTGGTGGAGATGCCGGTGCTGTCATCCGACAGCAGGGCGTCGGTGCTCGACGCCTGGGTCGAGTACGCAGTGGCATCGGCCGCCAGGGCGGTGGTGGTCTGTACCTGGGTATCGAGGAAGCTGTTGTAGATGCGACGAACATCGGACAGCGTCGTACCAGTACCAATGTAGCCTACGCCGATATTCTGCAGGGCGGACGACGTGGTCACCGTTTGTTGGCGCGAATAGCCGTCAGTATCAACGTTGGCAATGTTGTTACTGATGGTGTTCAGCGCTGCGGTGTTGGCATTGAGCGACGAGAGCCCGATGTTGATCAGCGACATGGTTCAGCCCTTATAAAGTCGTGGAGGAACTACCCATTGCGTAGTTCTGGTAGCTCTTCATCTGCTTGGCAATCTGGGAAATCTTCGAGGCATAGTCCGGGTCGGTGGCGTAGCCGGCTTTCTGCAGCTCTTTTACAAACTGTTCCGGGTTATCGGCCGCATTCACCACACCTTTATAGCGATCGTTGTTCTGCAACAGGCTGACCAGATCGTGGAAACTGTCGGCATACGAGGAGTACGAGCGGAACTGCGCCGTTTCCTTGACCATCGCGCCATTGCGGAACTCGCTGGTGATCGCCCGCGCTTGCTCGCCCTGCCAGTTGCCGGACGCCTTGATGCCGAACAGGTTGTGGCTGCTGGTGCCGTCTTCGGCACGCATCACCGATTTGCCGAAGCCGGTTTCCAGCGCGGCCTGGGCCACCAGGATCTTGGGATCGACGCCGATACGTGCTGCGGCTTCTTGCGCCATCGGCAGCATGGTGTCGATAAATTCGTCACGCGAGGCGAACGCACTTTTGCCAGGCGCCAACGGAATCTGCACGCGGCGGGTTTCCTGCGCCTTGATGATCGGCAAGGTCGGATCCTGGGTCCAGTCGCCGTTGCCGCCATCGGTGCCGGTGGCGTCGCTGGTGCTGGCGACTGCAGCGGTGGCTGTGGCGACCTGGCTCCGGCCCGCCAGCAGGACGTTGGAATGTGCCGTGCCTTCAGGGTGCAACCGGTTACGGCTGGCGTCGGTGGTGCCATCGCCGGAAGCCGACGGGACGATGCCCGCCAGCAAGCGATCGGACAGTTTGCTCGGCAACGACAGGCGCCGCTCGTTGAGCTTGGCCATGAGGTTGGCGCCGCTGACCGAGGTGCTGGCAGTGCTGTCGGCGGCGCTGCTGTGCACCGCCCCCAGGGGCGTGCCGTTGCTGCCAGGACGCTGGAACGGGTTGTTGCCAGCGCTGTGGCCCACGTCCTTGGTCTTCGACAATTGCCGCATCAGCACGTCCTGCAGGCCGATGCCGCCCTGGCGCGACATGGTCACGGCGAGCTGCTGGTCGTACATGGACTGGTACTGTTTGACGGTCTCGGTGTTGAGCGGGTTGTCCTTGGCCAGCACATCGTTGGCGGAACGCATGGACTTGAGCATCTCGCCGACGAACAGCGACTCGAATTCCTGAGCGACCTTCTTGAGGTTGGCGTCGCTGTCGCGATCGCCAATCTTGAGGTTGTTCAGACGATTGAGGTCGGTGTAGGCGCCGCTATCGGCAGGGGCGGAAACTCCCCCTTTAGGCATGTCCATGGTCGCTTACCTCAAATGACGATCAGGTCGGCCTGCAAGGCGCCGGCCTGTTTCAAGGCTTCAAGAATGGCCATCAGGTCGCTGGGCGCTGCGCCCACCTGATTCACCGCCCGTACGATCTCGTCCAGGGTCGTGCCCGGGCCGAACTTGAACATCGGTTTGGCTTCCTGCTGGGCACTGACCTTGGAGCGCGGCACGACAGCCGTGGTGCCGTTGGACAAGGCGCCAGGCTGGCTGACGATCGGGTCTTCGGTGATGGTCACGGTCAGGCTGCCGTGCGTGACCGCAGCGGGCGAAACCTTGACGTTCTGGCCGATCACGATAGTACCGGTGCGCGAGTTGATGATGACTTTGGCGACCGCCTGACCAGGATCGATCTCGAGGTTCTCGAGCACCGACAGGTAGTCGACCCGCTGGTTGGGATCGAGCGGCGCAGTGACGCGCACCGAACCGCCATCGATGGCCTGAGCCACGCCAGGGCCGAGCATGTTGTTGATGGTGTCAACGATATGCTTGGCGGTGGTGAAGTCGGAGCGGTTGAGGTTCAAGGTCAGGCTGTTGCCCTGGTTGAAACCGCTCGGTACCGAACGCTCGACCGTGGCACCGCCAGGAATCCGCCCCGACGACGGCACGTTGACGGTGATCTTCGAACCATCGCGGCCTTCGGCGTCGAAGCCGCCCACCACCAGGTTGCCCTGAGCGACGGCGTAGACGTTGCCGTCGATCCCCTTGAGCGGAGTCATCAACAGGCTGCCGCCGCGCAGGCTCTTGGAGTTACCGATGGACGACACGGTAATGTCGATGGCCTGACCGGGTTTGGAGAACGCCGGCAGATCGGCAAAGATCGACACCGCCGCGACGTTTTTCAGCTGCACGGTGCCCGAGCCCGACGGCACCTTGATGCCGAACTGGGCGAGCATGTTGTTGAACGTCTGCAGGGTGAACGGCGTTTGCGTGGTCTGGTCACCCGTACCATCGAGCCCCACCACCAGACCGTAGCCGATCAACTGGTTGGTACGTACGCCCGAAATGCTGGCGATGTCCTTCAGGCGTTCGGCTTGAACGCTGAAGGCCATGGACAACAACATCGTCGCCGCAATCAGGTGTTTGAGTTTGAGCATGGTCAGGCGCACTCAGAAGGGCCAATACGGGCTAAGGAAGAAGCGATCCAGCCATCCAGTCTGGCTCGCGTCGGCAAAGGAGCCGGTTCCCGAGTACGTGATCCGCGCATCGGCTACCCGATTCGACGACACTGTATTGTCGGTTGCTATGTCATCTGCACGGATCATGCCAGCGATTCGCACGAGTTCTTCACCGGTGTTCAGGGTCATCCATTTCTCGCCGCGCACGGCCAGGATGCCGTTGGGCAAGACGTCGGCAACGGTCACCGTGACCGAGCCGGTCAGGCTGTTGCCCTGCGCTGCCTGGCTGTTGCCGTTGGTGGCGCGGTCGCCGCTGTAGCCGGCATTGAGGTTGGCGTCGCCCGAATGCACACCGCTGCCGAACAGCGAAGTGATACCCATGGTGGTGGCGCTGGTCTTGGCGATCTTGGAGTTCGCCGTTTTACTGGCGGCGGTCTTCTCGTTCAGGGTGATGGTGATGATGTCACCGATCCGGAACGCCTTGCGGTCGCCGTACATGTTCTGCTCGAACCCGGCCTGGTAGATCGAGCCGTTGTTGGCCGCTGCCGGCAATGGTGTGCGTGGCAACACCGGGGCGTAGTACGGGTCGTTTGGCTTGGGCTGAGGGCCCATGCAGCCAGCGAGCAAAGTGATTCCACTCAAGGCGATGACGGTAACGAACAAACGACTCATGACTTTCGACCTCACGGTGTAACAGGCGCCTGGGCGCCAACAGACGGACAGTGGTTTGAACAGATTGACTAACGCCTTACAGGTTCTGCGTGACGTACTGCAGCATGGAGTCGGCGGTGGAGATCACTTTGGAGTTCATCTCGTAGGCACGCTGGGTGGTGATCATGTTCACCAGTTCTTCCACGGTGCTGACGTTGGAGTTTTCCAGGGTGTTCTGCAGCGTCGTGCCCAGGCCATTGAGGCCAGGCGTACCGGCTTGCGGTGCACCACTGGAAGCGGTTTCCAGGTACAAGTTGCTTCCTATGGACTGCAAACCGCCCGGGTTGACGAAGTCGGCGATCTGCAGGTTGCCGATGACCTGAGCGGCGGCGCTGCCAGGCACGGTGACCGACACGGTGCCGTCGGTGCCGACGGTGAAGGTCTGGGCATCGCTAGGCACGACGATGGCCGGGTTCAACGCCATGCCGCTGGAAGTGACGATCTGGCCAGTGGAATCCAGGTGGAAGGTGCCGTCGCGGGTGTAGGCGGTGGTGCCGTCCGGCTGGGTGATCTGGAAGAAACCGTGACCGTTGACGGCCAGGTCCAGCGGCTGATCGGTGGTTTGCAGGGAACCTGCGGTGAAGTTCTTCTGCGTGCCGACGATGCGCACACCGGTACCGACCTGCAGGCCCGATGGCAGCTCGGTGTCTGCGGTGGACTGAGCGCCTGGCTGGCGTTTGATCTGGTACAGCAGATCCTGGAATTCGGCGCGATCACGTTTGAAGCCCGTGGTCGATACGTTGGCCAGGTTGTTGGAAATGGTAGTGAGGTTCAAGTCCTGGGCTTGAAGGCCGGTCTTGCTGACCCAAAGTGCTGGAAGCATGGTATTCGTCTCCTCGGGCGCCGGTTCGTCGGCGCGGGTTTCAGATAATTCTTAAGATTGCAAAACGCGGGCCATGGCCTGGTCATCTTCCTTGGCCGTGGACATCATTTTGATGTGCATTTCAAATTGCTTCGAAAGCTCCAGCACCGACGTCATCTCTTCCACGGCGTTGACGTTGCTCGCCTCCAGAAAGCCGGACGTCACTTGCACGTCGGCATTCACCGGGGCAGCCTTGCCGTCAGCGGTATGGATCAGGCCATCGACACCCTTGGTCATGTTCTTGAGGTCGGGTTTGACCAGCTTGATGCGGTCTACCTGCGCCAAGGCCTGAGGCGACTGCCCCATGCCGCGGACGCTGATGGTGCCGTCGCTGCCGATCTCGATCTTCTCATCCGGCGGCACCGCAATCGGCCCGCCGTTGCCCATGACCGGCAAGCCGCTGCCGGTGCGCAACACGCCCAGGGCATCGATGTTGAGGCTCGCCGAGCGGGTATAGGCTTCCTTGCCATCCGGGGTCTGCACCGCGATCCAGCCATCACCGCCACTGCCGCTGACGGCAATGTCGAGGTCACGGCCTGTTTCGATCATGGCGCCGGGCTGAAAATCGGTCGCCGGGCGCTCGGTCATGGCATAGGCGCGCGAGGGAAAGGTGTCGCCGAATACCGGCATCGAACGCGCCTGCTCCAGATCGCGCTGGAAGCCATTGGTGGAAACGTTGGCCAGGTTGTTGGCGTGCACCTTCTGCGCGAGCGCGTTCTGGCTGGCGCCGGTCATGGCTACATAAAGTAATTTGTCCACACTGTATCTCCGGTGACGGGCGACTGCCGGTTAGCGAATCGATAACAGTGCTAGAGCAATTAGTGGGCCAACTTTGAAAAGACCGCTACAAGCCTTGATTTAGAAGGATTGCGCATTGGAGCGAGGGAATGGTGAGCTGTATCAAGACGGAAATACGGCGCCCTGTTGCCAGGAGCGGCAAACTACCGCCGTCGGTTTTTTTGACGCGTTATACGAGGCAGTGCAAATCCCATTGCGGGAGCGACCGGGGTCGCTCCCGCAGGGTTTTCAGAGCGGGTCGATTACACCGACTGGATCAGCGTCTGCATGATGGTGCTTTGAGTCGAGATAGTCTTGGCGTTCGCCTGATAGTTGCTTTGTTCCTTGATCAGGTTGACCAGCTCCGAGGTCAGGTCGACGTTGGAGTCTTCCAGCGCGTTGGACTGGATGCTGCCCAAGGTCCCGGTTTCCGGCGTACCGATGACCGGCACGCCCGACGCGTACGACTCTTTCCACTTGGTGCCGCCGATCGGCGTCAGGCCCTGGACGTTGGCGAAGTTGGCGATTGCCACCTGGCCGATGGTCTTGCTCTGGCCGTTGGTGAAGGTGGCGAACAGCGAACCGGAGGAGTCCACGCTCAGGCTCGACAGCTCGCCGGTGGCGTAGCCGTCTTGCGTCTTGGCGGTAACGGCCGACGTCGCGTTGTACTGGGTGACGGAGGTCATGTCCAGGGTGATAGCCGCTGACGCAGTCGAACCGTTGCTGACCCAAGTACCGGCGGCATTCTGCGTGGCAGGGCTCCAGTTAGCCAGGCTGAACACACCGTTGACCACGCTCAGGCCAGCCGCGGCAGGCGAAACCGGCGTGGTGATGTTGGCGGTATCCAACGCACCCGAGGACGTGAAGCTGATCGGGTTGACCAGCGGATCGGTACCAGTGGTGGTATTGGTCGGGTCGGTCGGGTTGCGACCATCGACCGTGGTGTACATGGTCCAGTTGTTGCTGGAATCCTTGGCGAAATACTGGTTCAGCTGGTGCGAGTTACCCTGGCTGTCGAAGATTTCGGTGTTGTAGGTAAAGTTGTAGCTGTTGACGTTAGTGGCGTCGAACGGGGTCACGGTCGGCGTCGCCGCGCTGGAGTTGAGGTTCAGCGTCTCGGACATGGTCGACGTGGGCTTGGGGCTGAGGTTCGAGGTATCAATCTTCAGATTGCTGAGCACACCCGTCTGCAGGGTGCCGTTGGCATCCACCGAGTAGCCTTGCAGGTTGGCGCCCGAGCTGTCGACGATGTAGCCCGACTTGTCGCTGGAAAACGCACCGGCACGGGTGTAGACCTTGGTGCCGTTGTCGCTCATGGTAAAGAAACCGTCACCGTTGATGGCCAGGTCGAGGCTCTGGTCGGTGGTGCTGATGTTGCCCTGGTTGAACAACTGTGCCACTGATTGGGTCTGCACGCCGCTGCCGACGGTGGTGCTACCTGCCGTGGCCTTGATCGAGGCGGCATACTGGTCGGCGAATTCCGTGCGCGACGCCTTGAAGCCAGTGGTGGCGACGTTGGCGATGTTGTTGCCTGTTACATCCAGCGCTTTGTTGGCTGCCGCCAGACCGCTGAGACCGATATTGAAAGACATGCTGCTACTCCTGCGGCGGTGAGCCGGCCGTTAATTGGCGATCGTCTGGACTTTCGAGAGGGCCACGCTGCTGCCCCCAGCGAGATTAAGGGTCATTTCACCACCACTGGTGGTTGCCATGGTCACACTGCTGACCGTGGCAGGCAGGTACGTCGTTGCAGCCGTAGCGACACCATCGAGGGTCGTCGTGGCCTTGAAGCTGTAGTTACCGGCAGGCTCGGCAACACCCGAGGAGTTGAGGCCATCCCAGGTAAAGGCGGAGTTGCCGGTGGACTGGACACCCAGATCGATGGTATCGACCAGGCTGCCGGTGCTGTCGTACACACCCACGGTCGTCGCGGTGCTGGCACCGGTGACGGCCACCGTACCGGTGATGCCCTTGGTGGGATCGAGCACGGCCGTGTCGCTTGCCACGACCACCGAGCGACCGACCAGCGAGGAGGCTTGCAGCGCCTGCGACGATTGGTAGGTGGTGGCCAGGCTGTCGACCGTGGTGTTGAGGTTCTGCATGCTTTCAAGGCTGCTGAACTGGGCCATCTGCGACACGAACTGAGTGTTGTCCGTAGGGCTGAGCGGGTCCTGATTCTTGAGCTGGGTGACCAGCAATTGCAGGAACGCATCTTTGCCCAACGCGCTGCCGGCGGTGCCGGTAGACGGGTCGGTGGTGCTGGTAGTCGCTTGGTACTGGGCCAGTGCGGCGGCGCCAGTTGCCGTGGTTGAAGTCGTCGTCATGCTTTTGCGCCCCTATCACTGACCGAGGGTCAGGACCTTCTGCATCATGGTTTTCGCGGTGTTCATAATGTCCGCATTGGTCTGGAAGGAGCGGCTGGCGGAAATCATGTCCGCCATCTCTTCAACCACGTTCACGTTCGGGTAATACACATAGCCATCCTTGTTGGCGGCCGGCGAGCTGGGCTCGTAGCGCGCTTCCAGGTTGCTCTGATCTTCGACCACACCCGATACCTGCACACCGGCGCCCGACGAGTCGGAGTCGGCGAACAGCGAACCGCTGTCGCCGTTGCCCTGAGCGTTCTGGAACATGGTGGCGAATACGGGGTGGCGCGCACGGTAGGTCTTGTCGATGCTCGACGAGACGGTCTCGGCGTTGGCGATGTTACTGGCGACGGTATTCAGGCGAGTGGTCTGAGCACTCATGCCAGTACCGGCAATGTTGAAAACGCTGGCTAGAGACATGGCTTAATCCCCGCGCAGGGCCGAGATCAGCCCTTTGAATTTACTGTTTAACAAAGTGAAGCTGGCCTGAAAGTCCACCGAGTTCTGCGCGTAGTTCGATTGCTCGATCTGCGAGTCGACGGTGTTCTGGTCCAGCGACGGTTGAGTCGAAATGCGGTACATCAGCGCCGGATCGCCACCACTGTTGACGCCGGAAGCGTCGATATGACGGGCGTCGGTGGTTTCCAGGCTGAAGGCGCCATTGCTGGTGGTATCGCTCTGCTGCTTGAGGACAGCGGCGAAGTCCAGATCCCGAGCCTTGTAGTTCGGGGTATCGGCGTTGGCGATGTTGTTGGCCAGGACCTCGGCGCGCTGGGCCCTGAACTTCAATGCCTGTTCGCTGATGCCGAGCGCTTTGTCGAAACTGATGCTCATGTCTGAAACCCTTCGCGGCAGAGCTGATTCTCTTGTCAGAGATATAGCAATGCCTGTGCCAACTTTCATAAAGTCTGGAAAGGCTTGATCTAGAGGGGTTAGAGCAGATCGCCAGTACGGCAATGAGGGCGGCAATGCCAGAAAAGCGGCAATCCGATTCCGCCACGTGACGGCAAAGCGGCAATGCCCGCGTCAGTTTTGACGCCATTTTTACTGCTACCTGAAAACATTTGTGGGAGCCCGATTGCGCGTCAGGCGGCGAAGCCTTTAACAGCTTCGCCGCCTGATGCGCAATCGGGCTCCCACAGGGGGGGGTGATGCGGTGGGTCATTTAGCCTGGTAGATGATCCCCGGACTGCACTGGACCATCTGGTAATGATCCGGCAAGCCATTGAGCGCCTCGCTGGCCCCCAGAAACAGATAGCCGCCCGGCTTGAGGGTGCCATGGATACGCATGAGGATGTCCTTTTTCACCTGCGCGGAAAAGTAGATCAGCACGTTGCGGCAAAAGACGATATCGAACTTGCCCAGGCTGGCATAACTGTCCAGCAGGTTGAACGAGCGAAACTCCACGCGACTGCGAATCGGCGCCTTGATCGCGTAGCGACCACCGCCCTTGGGATCGAAGTAGCGCTGCAGACGATCCGGCGACAAGCCGCGCCCCAGTGCCAGGCTGTCGTACTCACCGCTCTTGCAGTTGGTGAGCATCGTGCCCGACAGATCGGTGGCGACGATCTGCGCGCCCATTTTCAACTGGCCTGGATTGCTGCGCTCGAATTCATCGAAAGTCATCGACAGCGAGTAGGGTTCCTGCCCCGACGAACACGCCGCCGACCAGACCCGCAAGCGTGCCCCCGGCGCAGCCTTGATGGCCTCCGGAATCACCTTGTTCTTCATCACTTCAAAAGGATAGGTATCGCGAAACCACAGGGTTTCGTTGGTGGTCATGGCATCCACCACCAACTCGCGCAGACCGCTGCGTGGCTGCGCAGTGACGCGCTGCACCAGCTCGGTCAGCGTCTTGATGCCCTGCTGTTCCATGAGCTTGTTGAGACGGCTGGAGACCAGATACTGCTTGTTGTCACCCAACAGAATGCCACAGGCTTTCTCCAGGAATACTCGGAACTGATCAAAATCCGCATTAGCCGTCGACACAGGTACCGCCTCTTTAAATCGTTTATTCGGCCGGGGCGAACCCCGGGCCGTTATTCGTGGACATTATTCGTGAAGCTTGATGCGTTCCACGACTCGGGATGCCAGATCGTCAGGCCGGAACTTGGCCAGGAAATCGTCGGCACCGACCTTCTTGACCATAGCCTGATTAAACACACCCGACAGGGAAGTATGCAGGACGATGTGCAGTTTCTGCATGCGCGAATCCGCGCGGACTTCGGCTGTGAGGGTGTAGCCGTCCATTTCCGGCATTTCGATGTCGGAAATCATCATCAGGAACTCTTCTTCAGGCTTCTTGCCCTCGTCCACCAGCTTGCGCAAGTAGTCGAGCGCCTGCCGACCGTCGTTCAGAGCGACCACCTCCACGCCCACCGTCTGCAGGCAACGGGTGACCTGCTTGCGCGCCACCGACGAATCGTCGACCGTCAGCACGCGCAGCGTAGTGGCCTTGACCTGGGTCGCGGCATCCACCACGCCGACGGAAATCGACTCGGACATCGGCGCCACCTCGGCGAGGATCTTCTCCACGTCGATGATTTCGACCAGCTTGTTGTCGACCCGCGTCACGGCCGTCAGGTAATGGTCGCGACCGGTACCCTTGGGTGGCGGATGGATCTCTTCCCAGTTCATGTTGACGATGCGTTCGACCGAGTGCACCAGGAACCCCTGAATCTTCAGGTTGTACTCGGTGATGATCACGAACGGATTGGCCACGCCTTCCAGACTCTTGCCGCCCGTGGCCAAGGCCAGGTCGAGAATCGGGATGGTCGCACCGCGAATATTGGCGACCCCGCGCACCACTGGATTGGACCTCGGCATCAGGGTGAGCTTGGGGCATTGCAGCACCTCGCGCACCTTGAAGACGTTGATCCCGTAAAGCTGGTCACCGTTGAGCCGGAACAACAGCAGCTCGAGACGATTCTGCCCTACCAGTTGGGTGCGCTGGTTCACTGAATCCATTACACCAGCCATTGTTCAGACTCCTTCACGCTCGTTCGACACGAAGTCGGCACGCGCCTTGCTATTAACCTTACATGAATGCCATTACGACATATTCCCGACGCATGATACGCAGCTTGCCAGTGATCCTGGCAGCGACTTGTTCACTCGCACTTTGCAACGTCAATGCCGAAGAATTTACGTCACCTGAAGAGCTTATCGGTGCAACACAGGGTTTTCTTGAGTTCACGGTAGAAGATTATCTGGCCACGGCACAAACCGAAGGTCGTTATGAGGTGACGGTCAACGATATCGATCCACGTCTACGGATGCCCAAGTGCGCCGAACAATTGACGGCAACCATGGCCAGCCCAGGCGCGCCACTGGGTCGGGTCAGTGTGCGGGTACGCTGCGACACCGCTACGCCCTGGACGGTTTTCGTGCCGGCACAGGTGAAATTGTTCAGGGATGTGGTGATGACCACCCGTCCCCTGACGCGCGATACGGTACTGGGCGCTCCGGACCTTGTCATGCGTGAACGCGATGTCGGCCTGCTGACTCAAGGCTATCTGACAGCGCTGGATCAGGCGGTAGGCTACAAGTTGACCCGACAGACGGTAGCCGACCAGGTGTTATCGGCGGTAATGATCGAACAGCCGGAGGTGGTGAACAAAGGTGACCATGTGGTGATCATCGCCAGAACCGGTGCCTTGGCGGTGCGCATGCCCGGCGAGGCGCTGGCCAAGGGTGCCATGAGCCAGCAGATCCCGGTGCGCAACTTGAACTCGCAACGGGTCATCAAGGCCAGGATCACCGGCCCGGGCGAGGTTGAAGTCTCGATGTAGACGCTGGCGGTACGGAGCAGCTTTTCTTACACTGTGTGTACTACACCGTGGAGAACAGACTCCGCAGCGGGCCTTGTGCTTTTTTTTCAGTATTTACCCTAAAGTTATTCGTACAGGGGTCGAAAACAAGGCAAGCGCCCACATACCAACGAGGTTTACCCCATGGCGATCGACCTGAGCCGACTGAACGGCAACTCACCGGTGCAAAGCACGACACGCACCAGTGGCACCAAGGACACCACCGCAGTTGACGCAACGACTGCAGTGAGCAAGACCACTGCGACGAGCGGCGAAGCTGTTCATCTCAGTGACGAGGCTCAAAAATTGCAACAGATCAGCGATAGCCTGCGCGATCAACCAACTGTCAACAGTGCCCGCGTAGCGGAGCTGAAGTCAGCCATTGCCGACGGCAGCTACCAGGTCGACAGCAAGCGCGTAGCCAGCAAACTGCTGAATTTCGAAGCTTAAGGCCAGGCCGACCGACCTCGCCGGGCTTCAGGACGTTATCTCACTCCAGAGCCAGCCATGCACGACACGACCTTGCTGCAATTGATCGAAGACGACATCGCCCCGGCAACCCAGCTACTCGAGCTGTTGCGGGTCGAATCCAACGCCCTGTTCGGGCGGGACATGCAGTTGCTAGAAACCATCCTGGCGAAGAAGCAGTCTTTGGTCGTCCAGCTCGAGCAGCGCGGACGCAAGCGCAGTCAGGTATTGGCCGCCATGGGTTTCGCAGCTGATCGCGAAGGCCTGAAGAACTACGCTGACAGCTCTCCCCAAGGCGCTCATCTGCTGCAACGCAGCGATTTGCTGAGCAGCCTGCTGCTCGACTGCCAGTCGATCAACGACCTCAATGGCCGCTCGATCACGCACCAGCAGAACACCACCGCCACGCAGATTCGTATCCTCATGGGCGGCGAAGCCCCCTCGTTGTACGATGCCCGCGGATCGACCTCCCGGCTGGCCAAGCAACGACCGCTCAGCCAGGCGTAAGCACCCTCTATCAAGAGGCGCAACAAGCTGGCAGAATGCCAGCCACTGGATGTCGATTTTGCCTGGAGATACAAGCACCGTGTTCAACGTCTCAAACGCCGAAGACGCTCCGCAGCCGCCGAAGGTGCTCACCACACCACTGGAAATTGCGTCGAATCTGCGCGCCCTGGAAAAATCCCACGATCCGTTGACCATCACCTTTGCCGATCGTGCCCAGCGCTTCCAGACTTTTCTGGTCGACGTCGATCATAAAAATTCCACCATGGCCCTGGACGAAATGATCCCGCGCGATGGCGAAAAGTACCTGCAGGCGGGCGAACCGTTCCGGGTCGAAGGCTTCCACGACGGGATACGTATCGCCTGGGAATGCCACAGCATGATGACCGTGGTCGACAGCGCAGATAACGGCCGCAGCTACCGCGGCGACATGCCCCGCGAAGTCCTCTATCACCAGCGCCGCAACGCCTTTCGTGCCGCCCTCAAGCTGACTGCCCTGGTGGACGTCGAACTCGCCGGCGACAAGCTCAAGAATTCGCTCAGGGGCAAGCTGCTGGATATCTCCGCGACCGGCTGCAAGCTGCGTTTCGACGGCGACCACAGCGAAGCGCTGCAACTGGGCCAGATCTACGAGCGCTACACCGCGCACCTGCCCACGCCATACACCAGGCTCACCACTGCGGTGGAACTGCGGCACTTGCATTACGAGGAAAGCCTGGGCATCACCTTCGCCGGCGTACGCTTTCACAACATCTCTGCGGCGACCCTGCGCAATGTCGAGAACTTCGTCTTCCAGCTGCAGCGCGAAGCGCGACGGTTCGACAAAGACGATTTCTGAGACGCACCTGTAGCGAGGGGGCTCGCCCCTTCCCCCCGGAAAAACTGCACCAGGCCCCTTGTCAGGGCCTGATACATCTTTCGCGGGCAAGCCCCCCTCGCGACGTCATCACGTCTTGGCTGGTTCATCCTGCATCTGATCCTGCACCACTTGCTCATCGACCCGCGGATCCAATGCCGCCACCAAAGGCGAGCTGGTCATGTTGTCCGGCATGGCCACGTGATGCAGAGGCGCGTCGTCCACCACGTGCAGATTGGTGACCGCCTTGGGTCGGATCAGGACCACCAGCAACAGGGCAAAAAAGCCGAAGAACACGTAAAGCATCTGACTGCCGAAGTAGTTCATCAGCACCCCCGCCAGCAGCGGCCCGATACAGGCGCCGACACCGTAGGTCACCAGCAGCATGGCGGTGAGTGAAACCCGCCGCTCGCCCTCGACATGGTCGTTGGCGAATGCCACCGCCAACGGATACAGGCAGAACTGCAGCAAGGACACGACAAAGCCCGCAACAAACATCACTTCTACCGGCGCCCTCCCCCACACGGCCAATGGCACCGAGGCCAGCACGACCCCCACTGCCATGCAGCGAATCAACAGCGGTCGATCATAGCGATCCGAAAGCCAGCCCAGCGGCCACTGCACAACCAGCCCGGCGAAAATGCAACTCCCCATGAACAGCCCGACCTGCTCGGTACTCATGCCTTGCTGCGTGGCGTACAGCGGTGCCAGACCATAGAACGAACCAATGATCAGGCCCGCCGTCAGCACCGTGGTCAGCGACTGCGGCACCCGCTGCATGAAGAACCGCGGCTCCATGGGCGCCGGATGCAGCGGTGAAGGGTGAATGCCGCGGATCAGCGCCACCGGCACCAGGCACAGGGTGAAGCACAGCGCCACCAGCATCAGCAGTTCGTTGCCCAGCCCCGGGTGGATCACCAGGATCAACTGCCCCAGCGTCAAACCCAGGTAGGAGGCGATCATGTAGCCGCTGAACACCAGCCCACGCTGGCGCGCTTCGGCCTGCTCATTGAGCCAGCTCTCGATGACCATGTACTGGCACATCATGCCGAGGCCGACGATCACCCGCAGAATGATCCAGGCCGGCAGATAATCCACCAGCCCGTGGCCCAACACCGCCGCAGCGACGATACCCGCGCAGGCGGCGTAGGCACGTATATGCCCGACCCGGGCAATCAGCCGGTGACCGATCTTGCCCCCCAGAGCCAAGCCGAAATAGTTGGCCGCCATCAAGGCGCCCACCCATATACCGTCGACATGCTCGGCCGCCAGGCGCAAGCCCAGGTAAGTGCTGAGCAGGCCCGAACCGATCAACATCATCAGGGCGGCGAAATACAGCGCGCGAAAATTTTTCCAGATCTGGCGCATCGGCGTTCCGAGCGGCTCCTTGAGGTGATGGAAACAACAAAAGACCGGATGCTCGCCAACACGAACACCGGTCAAACCGCTAAAGCCGCGACATCCCCTCCTGCTAAGCGTGGGCCGCCAGTACACGGCGCTCCCAGGGGGTAATCTCGTTGAAAAAGCTGATCAGTTCGAGCTGCTTGCTCGCACCAAAGCCTTCGATGAACTCCTTGCCGAACAGTTCCTTGGCAAGCTCGCTGCGTGTCAGACGCTCCAATGCAGCGTGCAAGGTACAAGGCAGCGACAAATTATCCGGCACAGTCATTTCGCCCTGCACCGGCGCACTCGGCTCCAGCCTGCGCTCGATGCCATGCAAGCCGGCCGCCAGACTCGCGGCAATGGCCAGGTAGGGATTGGCATCGGCGCCAGGCAGACGGTTCTCGACCCGCCGCGCCGCCGGCGAACTGGCCGGAATACGCAGGCCCGCCGCGCGGTTGTCCAGCGACCAGCACGCGTTGTTCGGCGAGGCGTAGGGATGAATGAAGCGGTGGTAGGAGTTGACGTTCGGCGCCAGCAACGCGGTGAAGTCAGCCATAGCCGCCTGTTGGCCGCCGATGAAGTGACGAAACATCGCCGTCGGCTCCCCGGCCGTATCACTGAACACGTTGCGACCGCTGTCCAGGGCGATCAGGCTCTGGTGAATATGCATCGAACTGCCCGCGGTATGCGCCAACGGCTTGGCCATGCACACCACCATCAAGCCGTGCTTGAGGCCGACCTCCTTGAGCAGGTGCTTGAACAGCAGCGTCTGATCGGCCAGCAGCAACGGGTCGCCGTGCAGCAGATTGATCTCGAACTGGCTGACACCCATCTCGTGCATAAAGGTATCGCGTGGCAGGCCCAAGGCCGCCATGCAGCGATAGACCTCACTGAAAAACGGCCTCAGGCCATTGTTGGAGCTGACACTGAAGGCGCTGGCACCGTCTTCGCGACGCCCGTCCAGACCCTTGGGCGGCAAGAAGGGCTGCTGGGGATCGCGATGCCGATCGAACACGTAGAACTCGAGCTCGGTGGCCACCACCGGCGCCAATCCCTGGGCTGCATAGCGGGCGATCACGGCCTTGAGCTGGCCGCGTGTGGACAAGCACGAGGGCTGACCATCGAGCTCTTCGGCATCGCAGATCGCCAGCGCACGCGGCTGATCGCTCCAGGGCAGTCGATAGAGCTGGGTCAGATCAGGCACCAGAGCCAGGTCGCCATCATCCGCGCCGTAGAATTCGGCGGCCGGGTAGCCGCCCATGATGCATTGCAGGAGTACCCCCCGCGCCAATTGCAGGCGGCGCCCTTGCTCAAAGCCCTCGGCGGTCATGACCTTGCCGCGGGGCACGCCATTGAGATCGGGGGTGATACATTCGATTTCATCAATGCCCGTCAGGCGCTCGGCGAGGGAGCGCGGGCAAGCGGTCGTCATGACTCGATCCTTGTGAGAACACGCCGGGATGGCTGCCTCGACAAAATCGCATTGCACTGGACAAAGATCAAGCGGCGCGCCGACATCGCCAGGCTTCGCGATTGGCGCGGGGGACCGACCTCTTCGGCGGCGACGGGGTCCGCAGCACCACCGCTCACACCCAGGACCCAGAGCGATTGTTACACTCCACGCAAGAGCCTGTTACCGAATGCCTGGCGCGAATACGTCAAAATATGTCTAAGCTGAAAACCGGGCAGTCATATAGATGACTTATCTTGCACGCGCCTTATTATTTCACGAAACAAACCCAACGCGCGCGCTACCAAAAGTCGCACCTGCCCCCAAGCAGCACTTCGCCTTGCGTAGACAAGGTACAACCGTGATCACCACGCAACAGGCCTCACTGCGCGCATCCATTGCGGATCGCTCGCTGACGTCTGCTGCAGGAGCCCTGCATGACCGACAAGCCCAACAAGGGAGTGACCCGCAGGCAACTGCTGTTTACCTCCGCCACCACCGTCGCCGTGGGCGCCGCGGCCAGCGCCAAGGCCGCGACCCTGGTGGGCGTACCGCAATGGATCCCCTTCGACCACAACGGCCCTCAGCACTACGACACTCCAGGCTGGCAATTCTTCAGCGCTGAACAGGGCCGAGAAGTCGAAGCCATCGTCGAACGCCTGATCCCGGCCGACGACCTCAGCGTCAGCGGCAAGGACGCCGGTTGCGCGGTGTTCATCGACCGCCAGCTGGCCGGCGAATACGGCACTTTTGCCCGCTTGTACCGCGAAGGTCCGTTCGAAAAAGGCACGCCGACCCAAGGCGACCAGTCGCCGCTCAACCCGCGCGAGCGCTACAACCTGGGCCTCGCCGCGCTGGGTAAATATTGCCAGGCGCAGTTCCAGAAACCCTTCAGCGGCCTGTCCGCCGAACAGCGCGATCAGGTCCTGGCCGCATTGGAGAACGGCACGGCGCAATTCGATGGCGTCGACAGCAAGCTGTTTTTCCAGCAAGTGCTCGGCAACACCATGGAAGGCTTTTTCGCCGACCCGATCTACGGCGGCAACCGTGAAATGGTGTCCTGGAAGATGATCGGCTTTCCCGGTGCCCGCTACGACTACCGCGACTACATCGGCCAGCACAACCAGAAACTCGATCTGGTGCCGCTCTCCATCATCGGCAGCTCCGCCTGGAACAAGAAGGGTTAATCCGCATGGCCAAGAAACTACCTTCCACTGACATCGTGGTTGTCGGGCTCGGCTGGGCCGGATCCATCATCGCCAACGAACTGGCCGACACCGGCCTGAACGTCATCGGCTTCGAACGCGGCCCCTGGCGCGATACCGCCAGCGACTTCAACCTTGCCTCGGCGGCCGACGAACTGCGCTACAACCGCCGCCAGGAGTTGATGCTGCGCACCAAGCAGAACACCTGCACGATGCGCAACAGCGCCAGCGAAACCGCCTTGCCGATGCGCACCTGGGGCTCGTTCCACCCCGGCAACGGTACCGGCGGTGCCGGCAACCACTGGGCCGGCATCGCCTTTCGCTTCCAGCCCCACGAATTTCGCCTGCACAGCCACCTCACCGAGCGTTACGGCAAGGAGCTGCCAACTGAATTGACCCTGCAGGACTGGGGCACCGACTGGGAAGAAATGGAGCCCTACTACGCCGCGTTCGACCGCTTGGCAGGCGTGTCCGGCAAGGCCGGCAATATCAAGGGCCAGATCATCGAGGGCGGCAACACCTTCGAAGGCGCCCGCTCGGCCGAATACCCTAATCCGCCCACCCTGCAGACCTACGCCCCGACCCTGTTCGCCGAGGCGGCCCGCAACATGGGCTACAAGCCGTTCCCGGTGCCCTCGGCGCTGGTCTCGCAGCCTTACACCAACTCCCTTGGCGTGAAGATGGGGCCATGCACCTATTGCGGCTTCTGCACCAACTACGGCTGCGCCAACTACTCCAAGGCCAGCGCCATTACCACGGTGTTGCCCGCACTGATCCGCAAGCCCAACTTCACCGCGGTGACCAACGCCGAAGTGCTCAAGGTGACGATGGACAGCACGGGCACCAAGGCCACCGGGATCATCTATGTGGATGCCAATGGCGATGAATTCGAGCAGCCGGCGGACCTGGTGGTGATCTCGGCGTTCATCTTCGAAAACGTGCGGCTGATGTTGCTGTCCGGGGTCGGCAAGCCCTACGATCCGGTCAGCAACACCGGCACCACCGGGCGCAACTACGCGTACCAGACCGCCAACAGCGTGCAGATGTTCTTCGATGACAAGAACTTCAACCCCTTCATCGGTGGTGGCGCCATCGGTATGGGCATCGACGAGTTCAACAACGACAACTTCGACCACTCCGGCCTCGGCTTCATGGGTGGCGGCAGTACCCGCGTGACACCGATCGGCGCCGCGCCCATCGACTCGCGACCGGTTCCGCCAGGCACCCCGGCCTGGGGCGCGAAATGGAAGCAGGCCACGGTCAAGAACTACCTCAGCACCATGTCCATCGGTTGCGAGGCCAGCAGTTACTCGGTGCGCACCAACTACCTGTCGCTGGACCCGAACTACGTCGACCCCCATGGCCGTCCGCTGCTGCGCATCACCTTCGACTTCCCGGAAAACGATCGCAAGATGGCCAAATACTGCATCGGCAAGGTCGCGGAAATCGCCAAGAGCATGAATCCGCGCGAAATGGTCGTGAAAAGCCAGCAAGGCCATTGGGACAGCGCGCCGTATCAGTCCTCGCACATCGTCGGCGGTTTCATCATGGGCGCCGATCCGGCCACCAGCTCGGTGAACAAGCACCTGCAGGTGTGGGGGGTGCCGAATCTGTTCGTGGTGGGCTCATCGGCCTTCCCGCAGAACCCCGGCTACAACCCGACCGGCACCGTGTGCGCCCTGGCGTTCAAGGCTGCGGATGCCATCCGCAGCCGCTACCTCAAACGTCCTGGGGAGATGATCAGCGTATGAAAACCTCCCTTTCGTTGTGCGCCGGCCTGCTGGGCCTGGCGGTCGGTTACGCCCATGCTGGCACCGGCGGCGACTCTTACAACCTGGTGGAAAAGGGCCGCTACCTGGCGACCCTGGGTGACTGCACCGCGTGCCATACCTTGCCGAACAAGCCGTTGTTTTCTGGCGGGGTGATACTCGATACGCCGTTCGGCAAGCTGCTGGGCGCCAACATCACGCCGGACCCGGTCCACGGTATCGGCCGCTGGACGTTCGAGGACTTCCAGAAGGTCATGTCCGAGGGCCATAGCCCAGGCAACAAGCGCCTCTACGGGGCCATGCCGTTTACCGCGTACACCAAGGTGTCGCGCGAAGACAACATGGCGATCTGGGCCTACCTGCAAACCGTGCAGCCGTCGGACAATCCGGTGGAAACCAACCAGCTGCCCTTCCCTTTCAACATCCGCACCAGCCTGATCGGCTGGAACCTGCTGAACTTCACCCAAGGCGAGTTCAAGGCCAATCCGCAAAAATCCGTGCAATGGAACCGCGGTGCATATCTGGTCGAAGGGCTGGGGCACTGCGGCACCTGCCATACGCCCAAGAGCATTATCGGCGGTGACGACAACGATCACTTCCTGGGCGGCAACAATCTGCAGGGCTGGGTAGCGCCGGACATCACCGCCAATCCCCACTCTGGCATCGGTGGCTGGAGCGCCGAGGACATCGTCCAGTACCTGAAGACCGGCGCCAACCGCTTCGATATCGCTTCAGGCCCCATGGCTGAAGAGGTCGAGCATTCTTCGCAGCACTGGAAGGACGAAGACCTGATGGCGGTGGCGGTCTACCTCAAGGATGACCCCAAGACCGCCGAGGCGCCGAAGGCGTTGGCCGCCAACGATCCGACCATGGTCGCCGGCAAGGCGATCTATGCCGATCGCTGCTCGGCGTGTCACGTCGGCAAGGGTGAAGGTGTCGAGGGCCTGTTCCCGAAACTGGCAGGCGCGCCGCTGGTCAATGGCAGCGATCCGGCGTCGATGATCCGCGTGGTGCTGTCCGGCAGTCGCGCTGGCTCCACCGACGCCGCACCGACGGCGCCGGCAATGCCGGCGTTCGGCTGGAACTTGTCGGATGATAACGTCGCGGCGGTGTTGACCTATGTACGCAACAGCTGGGGCAATGCTGCGCCAGCGGTGTCGAGCGGGGATGTGAAGGACCTGCGCGAGGCGTTGCGGACTAAATAGTCGGTCGGCTTGCCGGCCCCTTCGCGGGCAAGCCTTGCTCCCACACGAGTGAGCCTCACATTTGTGGCAGCAAGGCTCCCACACGACTGAGCCGTACATTTGTGACAGCAAGGCTCCCACACGAGTGAGCTGTACATTGTGGGAGCAAGGCTTGCCCGCGAAGAGGCCCGCAAGATCGCCAACCACTACGGCCGGGCAGCCAGATTATCCGCAGCCCGGTCCTTGCGCTCGTTCCGCACCCCCACCCAAAACCCCGTCAAGCCCAACACCGCCGCAATACTGAGTACCGTCGCGGCCGCTAATGCCGGGTCATGGCCCAGGCCCACCGCGCTGGTCGACAGCACCCCCACCAGCATCTGCGCAAAGCCATAGAACCCCGCCGCCGACCCCACCAAATGGGCGTCCACACTCAAGGCCTTGGTCATCGCCGCCGGGCTCGCCAGCCCCGCCCCAAGCGTCAACAGACAGATCGGGATCATCACCGTGAGCACACTCACCGCCCCGAGCAACACCACCGCCAGCAAGGTCAGCGCGCTGCCCAGGCCGATCAGGTTACCCACCAGCAGCAACCTCTCCAGGCGCACGACGCGAATCAGCCGCCGTGTCAGGGCATTGCCGACGAACATCCCGACGATCAACATCCCCAGGTACAAGCCCACCTCCTGCAATGGCCGATGCAACTCATCGACGAAGATGAACGGCGCCGCCGCGATAAAACCGTACATCGACGTCGTGGTGCAGCCACCGCCCAGTGCGTAGCCGACAAACGAGGGCAAACGCAACAGCCGCGAATAATCGCGCAGCAATGCCCTGAGGCTGACCTCACCAGACGGCCGACTGGTCTCTGGCAAGTGCCGCCAGCTGAAGAGCAAGGTCACCAGCCCCATGCCGCCCAGCACCACGAAGATCGAACGCCAGCCGAAATGCACCGACAGCAGCGAGCCCACCAGCGGCGCCAGGCCAGGCCCGGCCATGACCATCAGATTGAGCAATGCCAGGTCGCGGACCGAGTCATCGATGGTCGAAGTATCGCGTACCATGGCGCGCCCGAGCGCCAGCCCCGCGCAGCCGCCCAAGGCCTGCAGCAGACGGGCCGCGATCAGGGTATGAACATCACCGGCCAGCGATGCGAGAAGACTGCCTGCGGTATACAGCCCCAGCCCGAACAGCAACATGGGTCGGCGCCCCAGGCCATCGGACAGCGGGCCGTACACCAGCTGGCCGGCTGCCAGGCCGAGGATATAGACGCTGATGGTCATCTGCATCGCCGCCGGGCTGACATCGAAAGCCCGCGCCGCAGCCGGCAGCGCTGGAACGAACATGTGCATGGCGAGTGTGCCGCTGATGGTAATCATGACCAGCAGCCAGAGGGGAGGTTTGACGATGGGTGATGCAACGGGGATTGCCGCAGGGCGAACGTCGGACATGAACGGACTCGCTTGAGTGCCTGTCCGAGCGGGCCAGCAGGCATATTATTTAGATAGCGAGACAATTATAAGCAATGCAACGAATTAACATAGCCCCGCCTGATACAAACTTCATTATGATTCAAAATGTGTCGACATATTTTTGACAAGCGCTTCACTGCAAACGTACCGCCGTGGTCCTAAATTGCGCCCAACATGAACGGTGGCTGAACAACTTCAAAACTCAGCACAAGGTTTATTTCCCCCCGTGGCAGAGCGAGCTACCATCGCGTCAACAGCCGGACTGTCGTCTATCGAATTATCCGGCAACCGGTCTGGAATCGGACCTGGCCTAGATTTACAGACTCATACCGCTACGCTTTACCTGGGCATGGAGCCTGCTGCGAATGGGCGATAGTTGCCTGCAAAACCTAGCCTGAAGGAATGTCATGAGCCAAAGTTTTCTGCCCTTCTCGCGCCCCAGCATGGGCGATGAGGAAATCGCCGCCGTCGAGCAAGTATTACGCTCCGGCTGGATAACCACTGGGCCCAAGGCCCAGGAACTCGAACAACAGTTTGCCGAATACGTCGGCGCCCGACATGCCGTGGCCTTGTCCTCGGCCACCGGCGGCATGCACATCGCGCTGCTGGCGCTCGGCATCGGCCCGGGTGATGAAGTCATCACCCCGTCGCAGACCTGGGTGTCCACCGCCAACATGATCTGCCTGCTGGGCGCCACGCCAGTGTTCATCGATGTCGACCGCGATACATTGATGAGTGACGTCAGCGCCTTCGAGGCCGCCATCACGCCGCGCACCAAAGCCATGATTCCCGTGCATTACGCGGGCGCGGCGTTCGACCTCGACCCGCTCTATGCGCTGGCCGATCGCCATGGCCTCAAGGTCATCGAAGACGCGGCCCACGCGGCCGGTACCCAGTACCGCGGTCGCCGCATCGGTCAGCAAGGCACGGCGATCTTCTCCTTCCACGCCATCAAGAACATGACCTGTGCCGAAGGCGCGATGTTCGTCAGCGACGATCAAGCCTTCGCCGATCGCGTGCGCATGCTCAAGTTCCATGGCCTGGGCGTCGACGCCTACGACCGCATGACCCACGGCCGCAAGCCTCAGGCGCAGGTCATGGAGCCAGGCTTCAAATACAACCTGGCCGATATCAACGCCGCCATTGCCCTGGTGCAGCTCAAACGTCTGGACGACATCAACGCTCAGCGCGCCAGGCTTGCCGGCGCCTACCAGCAGCGCCTGGCAGACCTGCCGATCGAATCGTTGCAGTTGCCCAGCTATCCCCAGCAGCATGCCTGGCACCTGTACATCGTGCGCGTCGATCCCGAGCGCTGCGGCATCGACCGCGAGGCCTTCATGAAGGGGCTGCAGGAGCAAGGCATCGGCACCGGCATCCATTTCATCGCCACGCACCTGCACACCTGGTATCGCGAGCGCTTCCCTGATGTGAAGCTGCCCGCCACCGAGTGGAACTCGGCACGCCTGTGCTCGATCCCACTGTTCCCCGACATGACCCTCGACGATGTCGAACGTGTCGCCTGCGCCATTGAAACAACCCTCGGACGTCGCCCGTGAGACCTTATCCAATCAATAGCGTTTCGATCGTCATCCCGGTCTATAACGAAGAACAAAGCCTGCCTGAACTGTTGCGCCGCACCGAGGCCGCCTGCACGCAACTCGACTGCGAGTACGAGATCGTGCTGGTCGACGATGGCAGCCGCGACGAATCTGCCGAAATGCTCCTGCGCGCCGCCGCGCGCGAAGGCAGCCAGGTGGTCGCTGTGATCCTCAACCGCAACTACGGTCAGCACGCCGCCATCATGGCCGGTTTCGAAGAGTCCAAGGGCGACCTGGTGATCACCCTCGACGCCGACCTGCAGAACCCGCCCGAAGAGATCCCGCGCCTGCTCGAACAGGCCCGCCTGGGCTACGACGTGGTCGCCACCGTGCGCAACAACCGCCAGGACTCGGCCCTGCGCCGCTGGCCGTCGAAGCTGATCAACAAGGCCGTGCAGCGCTCCACCGGCGTGGCCATGAGCGATTACGGCTGCATGTTGCGCGCCTACCGCCGCTCGGTGGTCGACGCCATGCTGTCGTGCCGCGAGCGCAGTACCTTCATCCCGATCCTGGCGAACAGCTTCGCCCGCCATACCACCGAGGTGCTGGTGCAGCACGCCGAGCGCGAGCACGGCGACTCCAAGTACAGCCCGATGCGCCTGGTCAACCTGATGTTCGACCTGGTCACCTGCATGACCACCACGCCGCTGCGCATGCTCAGTATCGTCGGCTTCATCATGGCGTTCCTGGGTGTGCTGTTTGCTTTCATCCTGATCGCCCTGCGGCTGATGTTCGGTGCCCATTGGGCCGGTGAGGGCAGCTTCGTGCTGTTCGCCGTGCTGTTCGTGTTCACCGGTGGCCAGTTCATCGGCATGGGCTTGCTGGGTGAATACCTGGGGCGCATGTACAGCGATGTGCGCGCGCGCCCACGCTTCTTTATCGAACGCGTGCTGCGCAATCCTGCCAAGACACCCGAGCGCGACACCCAACCTTCTTCTGCCAACTCCACCACCAAGGCTGCGTCATGACTTTGAAAGCCGTTGTTTTTGCCTATCACGATATCGGCTGTGCCGGGATTCAAGCCTTGCTGGACGCCGGCTACGACATCGCGGCAGTGTTCACCCACGCCGATGACCCGAAGGAAAACGCCTTCTATGGTTCGGTCGCACAACTGTGCGCCGTCAAAGGCATCGCCGTGCACGCGCCGGAAGACGTCAACCACCCGATCTGGATCGAGCGTATCCGCAAGCTGGGCGCCGACATCGGTTTTTCGTTCTACTACCGCAACCTGCTCAATGGTGACGTGCTGAGCTCATTCGCGCGTGGCGCCTACAACCTGCATGGCTCGCTGCTGCCCCACTACCGTGGTCGCGCACCGGCCAACTGGGTGCTGGTCAACGGCGAAACTGAAACCGGCGTGACCCTGCACCGCATGGTCAAGCGCGCCGATGCCGGCGACATCGCCGCGCAACAGCGCGTCGCCATCGAGCGCACCGACAACGCCCTGACCCTGCATGGCAAGCTGCGCGAAGCCGCGGCTGCCCTGCTCAAGGATGCCCTGCCACAACTGGCGGCCGGCACCCTCAAGGAAACCCCGCAAGACATCAGCAAGGGCAGCTATTACGGTCGCCGTACCGCCGCTGATGGCCTGATCGACTGGAACCAGCCCGCCGAGAAGCTGTTCAACCTCGTGCGCGCCGTGACCCAGCCGTACCCGGGCGCCTTCTGCGCCGTGGGCGAAAACAAACTGATCGTGTGGAACGCCCAGGTCGTGGCCGGCAACGAAGGTACTGCGCCTGGCCAGGTCATCAGCGTCAACCCGCTGCGCATCGCTTGCGGCCAGGACTCGCTGGTAATCACCGCTGGCCAGCGTGGCGACGCCGGGCTGTTCCTCAGTGGCGCCCAGTTGGCCAACGAACTGGGCCTGGTCGAAGGCTCGCGCCTGATCAGCACCCAGAATCGCCGTCCGACCCGCCTGACCCGCGTGCTGATCCTGGGCGTCAATGGTTTCATCGGCAACCACTTGTCCGAGCGTCTGCTGCAGGACGAACGCTATGAAGTGTTTGGCCTGGACATCGGCTCCGACGCCATCGAGCGCCTGCGCAGCCACCCACGGTTCCACTTCGTGGAAGGCGACATCAGCATCCACTCCGAATGGATCGAGTACCACATCAAGAAGTGCGACGTGGTGCTGCCGCTGGTGGCCATCGCCACGCCGATCGAATACACCCGCAACCCGCTGCGCGTGTTCGAGCTGGACTTCGAAGAAAACCTCAAGATCGTTCGCTACTGCGTCAAGTACAACAAGCGCGTGATCTTCCCGTCGACCTCTGAAGTGTATGGCATGTGCCAGGACCAGAACTTCGACGAAGACACCTCCAACCTGATCGTCGGCCCGATCAACAAGCAGCGCTGGATCTACTCGGTCTCCAAGCAGCTGCTGGACCGGGTCATCTGGGCCTACGGCGACAAGGGCCTGAAGTTCACTCTGTTCCGCCCGTTCAACTGGATGGGCCCGCGTCTCGATCGCCTGGATTCGGCCCGTATCGGCAGCTCGCGTGCCATTACCCAGCTGATTCTGCACCTGGTCGAAGGAACCCCGATCCGCTTGGTCGATGGCGGCGCGCAAAAACGCTGCTTCACCGACGTGGCCGACGGCATCGAGGCGCTGGCGCGGATCATCGACAACCAGAACGGCGTGTGCAACAACCAGATCATCAACATCGGCAACCCGGACAACGAAGCCAGCATTCGCCAACTGGGTGAAGAGCTGCTGCGTCAGTTCGAAGCGCACCCGCTGCGCGGCAACTTCCCGCCGTTCGCCGGCTTCCGTGAAGTCGAAAGCAAGACCTTCTACGGCAACGGCTACCAGGACGTGTCGCACCGCAAGCCGAGCATCGACAACGCCCGCCGCCTGCTGAACTGGGCACCCACGGTGGAGCTGAGCGAAACCATCGGCAAGACCCTCGACTTCTTCCTGCGCGAAGCCATGCTGGAACGAGAAGGCAAACGTTGATGCAGGCAGGTTTGCGCATTGATGTCGATACCTACCGAGGCACCCGTGAAGGGGTGCCGCGACTGCTCGACATGCTCGCCGAGGCCCAGGTCAAGGCGACATTCTTTTTCAGTGTCGGCCCGGACAACATGGGCCGGCATCTGTGGCGGCTGATCAAACCGCAGTTCCTCTGGAAGATGCTGCGCTCCAACGCCGCCGGGCTGTACGGCTGGGATATTCTCCTGGCCGGCACCGCCTGGCCCGGCAAACCGATCGGTCGCGACCTGGGGCATTTGATGCGCCAGGCTCAGGACGCCGGTCACGAAGTCGGCTTGCACGCCTGGGACCACCATGGCTGGCAGGCCAATGCCGGGCGCTGGAGCGATGCCCAGTTGCACGAGCAGATTCGCCTCGGGGTCGATACCCTCAGCGATATTCTCGGCCGCGCCGTCGATTGCTCGGCGACCGCCGGCTGGCGCAGCGACGAGCGTGTCGTGCAAGCCAAACAGGCCTTCGACTTTCGCTACAACAGCGACTGCCGCGGGACCTCGATCTTTCGTCCGCAGTTGGCCGACGGCCAGCCGGGCACCGTACAGATACCCGTCGATCTGCCGACCTTCGATGAGGTGGTCGGGCCGCAAGTCAGCAGCGAGGCCTTCAACGCCTGGATCCTGCAACGCTTCCAGCCCCAGGCGCTGAACCTGTACACCATCCATGCCGAAGTCGAAGGCATCTTGTACGCTGGCGCCTTTCGCCAGTTGCTGGCACAGGCGCAACGCCAGGGCATCCGCTTCACGCCGCTGGGCGACATGCTGCCGGCGTCCCACGACTCGATACCCGTCGGCCACCTGCGCCGCGGGCACCTGAATGGCCGCGAAGGCTGGTTGGGAGTGCAACAACCATGACCCGACAACGGGCCGTTCTCTCCTTGATGTTCGTGTGCGCTCTGTTTTACCTGATCCCCCTGTCGTTCCACGGGCTGTGGGCACCCGATGAAACCCGTTATGCCCAGGCCAGCCAGGAAATGCTCCTGACCGGCCACTGGGCGGCGCCACACTTCATGGGCCTGCGCTATTTTGAAAAGCCAGTGGCCGGCTATTGGATGATCGCCGCCGGGCAAGCCGTGTTCGGTCAGAACCTGTTCGGCGTGCGCGTGGCCTCGGCATTCAGCCTGGGCCTCAGCGTGCTGCTGACCTACCTCATGGCCCAGCGCCTGTGGCGTGACCCGCGCCGCAGCCTGGCCTGCGCCGTGCTGTACATGAGCTTTGGCCTGATCGTCGGCCTGGCCGGTTATACCAATATCGATCCGCCCTTTACCCTGTGGGTCAACCTGAGCTTCATGGCCCTGTGGTGGGCGTTCGACAGTCACAGTCGCCGCACCCGCCTGTGGGCCTGGGCAGCGGTGGGCCTGACCTGCGGCATCGGCGTGATGACCAAAGGCTTCCTGGCCCTGGCCCTGCCGGTGCTGGTAGGCGTGCCCTACATGATCTGGCAGAAGCGCTTCGGCGAACTGCTGCGCTACGGCTGGGTCGCCGTGCTCGTCGCGGTGCTGCTCTGCCTGCCTTGGGCAATCACCGTGCATCTGCAGGAGCCGGACTTCTGGCATTTTTTCTTCTGGCACGAACACATCCAGCGCTTTGCTGGCGATGACGCCCAGCATAACGAACCGATGTGGTTCTACCTGCCGTTGCTGGTGCTGTCGAGCCTGCCGTGGGCAGCTCTACTGCCGATGACACTGGAGCACAGCTGGCGCCAGCGCCTGCAACCGAACATCGTCTTCCTGGCGCTGTGGCTGTTGCTGCCACTGACCTTCCTGAGCCTGGCCAAGGGCAAGCTGCCCACCTATATCCTGCCGTGCATGCTGCCGCTGGCGCTGTTGATGGGGCATAGCCTGATCACGGCACTCGAGGCCGGTCGCCACCGCGCCTTGCGGGTCAACTCGGGACTCAACGCGGTACTTGGTATCGTCTGCCTGGGCATGCTGGCGGCCGTGCAGCACAGGCGGCCGATCTACATCGACGAGCCCTGGCACGTGGCGCTGATCTGCGCCGTCCTACTGGCGTGGATAGCCGCTAACCTGGTCAGCAGCTTCAAGCCTGCTCGCTGCTGGATGGCACCCGGGTTGGCCATGGGGCTGCTGGTGGCGGTGCTCCCGGCGGTACTGCCCGCTGTGGTGGTCAATCGCAAGACACCGGATGCCTTTATCGCGCGGCACAGTGCCGAGCTCAAACAGATGCACACTCTGATGTCCAACGAACTGGGGGCTGCAGCGGCCGTGTCGTGGCATACCGCCAAGCCGCAGATCTTCCTCTACAACACCGAGGGCGAGGCCAACTACGGGCTCAACTACCCCGACGCCCAGTACCGGCGCGTTACCCTCGACAACGTCGGCCAATGGATCATCGATGCGCGCAAAACCGGTTCCGTGGGCGTGATCATGCGCGTCAAGGGCGAGGGTGAAGACCATGAACTCGAGCGCCTGCCCAGCGATGCCAAGCGCTATGAACAAGGCGGCCTGGTGATCCTTGTCTATGCTCAGACGCCGTCATGATTTTCGTCCTGTTGCTGGTCGCCTGCCTGCTCACCTGCCTGGGCCAGATCGCCCAGAAACATGCCGTCGAGAGCTGGCGCGGCGCCCATGCCAAGCCCGGCCTGCTGGGCAAATTGAGCAGCGGTTGGCTGTGGTTGGCGCTCGCCAGCCTGGGCTTCGGGCTGCTGCTCTGGCTGCTGGTTCTGCAGCATTTGGAAGTGAGCATCGCCTACCCGATGCTGAGCTTGAACTTCGTGCTGATTACCCTGGCTGCACGCTTCCTGTTCAAGGAGCACATCGACCGGCGTCATTGGCTGGGCGTGGGCCTGATCATGCTCGGCGTATTGTGTCTGGGGTGGCAGGTATGAGCCTGCAGCGCGGGTTGAGCTTTGCCATGGGCAGCGTATTGCTGGTCAGCAGTGCCCAGTTGGGGATGCGCTGGAGCATGGCGCGGCTGCCGTCGCCCAGCCAGTGGCTACAGGCGTTCAGCCAGAGCACCCTGTCGTATCAGGACCTGGCCATCGTCGCCGGCGCCATATTCGCCTACGCGCTCTCCATGGGCTGCTGGCTGATGGCACTGCGGGACCTGCCCCTGGGACGCGCCTATTCCCTGCTGAGCATCAGCTACGCGCTGGTCTATCTGCTGGCAGCCAGTGTTCCGGCGTTCCACGAAGACTTTTCCGCTTTCAAAACCCTGGGAGTGACCTTGGTCATCCTCGGCGTCATGACCATCAACTCAAGACGCACACCCCGCATCGAGCCTTAGGATCCGCGCATGAAAATCAGTGTAATCGGTAGTGGCTATGTCGGCCTCGTACAAGCCACCGTTCTGGCCGAAGTCGGCCATGACGTGCTCTGCATGGATGTCGATGAAGCCAAGGTCAAGCTGCTCGAACAGGGCCAGGTGAGCATCTTCGAGCCGGGCCTTGCCGAACTGGTCAAAGACAACCTGGCAAACAAGCGCCTGCGTTTCACCACCGATGAAAAACTCGCGGCCGAGCACGGTCGGGTGTTGTTCATCGCCGTGGGCACGCCGTCGGGCGACGACGGCTCCGCCGATCTCAAATACGTCTTTTCGGTGGGCGATGCCATTGCCCGGCACCGTACCGAGCCGTTGATCGTGGTAGAGAAATCCACCGTGCCTGTGGGCACCGGCGACGCCCTGCGCGCGCACATCGACAAGGCGCTGGCGGCCAGTGGTCGCCGCCTGGACTTCGATATCGTCTCCAATCCGGAATTCCTCAAGGAAGGCTCGGCCGTCAACGACTGCCGCCGCCCGGACCGCATCGTCATCGGCTGCGAGCGCGAAGAAGTGCGCGAGGTGATGCGCGAACTGTACGCGCCGTTCAACCGCAACCACGATCGCATCATGTTCATGGACCTGCGCAGCGCCGAGCTGACCAAGTACGCTGCCAACTGCATGCTCGCCACCAAGATCAGCTTCATCAACCAGATCGCCGAACTGGCCGAGCACCTGGGCGCCGACATCGAGTCGGTACGCCAGGGCATCGGTGCCGACTCGCGCATCGGCTACGACTTCATCTACGCTGGCTGCGGCTATGGCGGCTCATGCTTTCCCAAGGACATGCGCGCGCTGATCCACAGCGCCGAAGCGGCCAATTGCTCGAGCGACCTGCTGCAGGCCGTCGAAGCCATCAACCAGCGCCAGAAACACAAGCTGTTCGAACGGGTCAACGCCTATTACCAGGGCGACCTGAAGGGCAAGACCTTCGCCCTCTGGGGCCTGGCGTTCAAGCCCAACACCGACGACATGCGCGACGCCCCGAGCCGGGAGCTGATGGAAGCGTTGTTCGAGGCCGGCGCCCATGTCCGCGCCTTCGACCCTGAAGCCATGCACCAGACCCAACTGATCTACGGCGAGCACCCTCAATTGCACTTGATGGGCACGCCGGAAGCCGCCTTGAGCGGGGCAGATGCGCTGATCATCTGTACCGAATGGCAACAGTTCAAGGCACCTGACTTCGAGATGATCCAGAAGCGCCTGAAAGCACCACTGATTTTCGACGGTCGCAACCTGTACGACGCCGAGCGCATGAAGCTCAAGGGCTTTACTTACTATCCGATTGGCCGTGGCGAGTCGCACGAGTTGCCGATTCCCCATGGCAAGTGGAAGGGCCAGGCTTCGGTCTGATTTCGGCTTCATGTAGCGAGGGAGCTTGCCCCCTCGCTACATTCACTGCGCCAAGTGCATCAACAGGTAAGGCTGCTTGTCGAACTGGCCCTGCAGCACCTGTTCGAATCGCCCGCTGACGTCGGCCGGCAACGCCTGCCAATCGTCCTGACTGACTACGACGTAAGCCGGGCCCTGCAGCGTCTGCAACCGATCGGCGCTGCTGCTGAAGGTCGCTGGCAGGTCGGCATCGATATTGACCATGAACTTGATCGCCTTGCCGTCCTTGGTCAGCCCCTGCAGCACCAGCGGCGCCGGGGCGTTCTGGATTGTGCGATAGACCGCCTCACTGAACTCACGGGTGTCGTACTGCGCATGCTGCAGCGGCTCGACCACACCGACATACGCGAGCCACACCGCCAACACCGCGCAACCGCCCACTCCGGCGCTGCGCCAATGCGGGCGCGACAGCACTACCACGGCCAGTATCTGCAGCACGGCCAGCAATACCGAGATCCAGATCAACGAAGCGACGGGCTCGCCCAGCTTGCGCTGCGCCAGCCATAACCCGACGATCAACGCCCCCGGCAAGATCAGCCAGAGCGCCTGAATCGACACGCGCAATACTGCAAGCGCCCGCCCGCCCAGTGCTTGAAACGAATATCCGGCCACCACGGCAGCCATCGGCAACATCGGCAGCACGTAGCGGGCTTTTTTTGCCAACGGGATCGACAAGCCCACCAGCACGATCAGCCCCGCTACCGAGCACGCCGCCACCAGACGCAGCGCCTGGCTGTTGCGCGCTTTGCGACTGCACGCCAGCACGGCCAGCGTCAGCAACGCCAAGGGATAGGTTGGCGCGTAGTTACCCAGCGAACTGCTGAAATAATAGAACGGGCCGCTGGCGCCTTCGGAACCGTCGATGCGGCCCACCACCTGCATGCGGATCACGTCCTGGACGAAAGCATCGCCGCCACTGAGCCGCGCCAGCCACAGCGTCAGCGCGATACCGATCGCCAGCAGCCCCAGGGCGGCAAAACCGACGGTGAACAGCCGGCGCCATTGCCCGCCGACCAGGTAATAGCCGCACAACATACCGGTGGGGATCACCAGGCCGATCGGTCCGCGAATGGCGAAGCCCAGCGCCAGCAGCACCAACACCCAGCCCAGGCGCCGGGGGGCAGCGAAGTGATCGGCGGCATAGGCCAGATAGAACACTGCAAAGGCCACCGCCGCGAGCATCTGGTCGAGCGATACTGCACGGGTCTCGCTGATGAACATCAGGCTCATCAGCATCAGCGTCAGGCTGGCCAGCGCCCAGCGTTGCGAATAAGGCGCCAGCAGCCGATACATCAGCACCACCACCGTGGCGCTGGCGATCGCCGAGGGCAGCCAGGCGGTGAGGCTGTTGACCTGGCCGAAGGGCCACGACAGCAGATAGACGAAAAACGTCGACGTGGCGGAGTAGTCCGGGTAGGGCTGCCCGTAGGTGGTGGGGAAAAAGCTGGGGCCGTTGCGCAGCATCTCCTGGGCGAACATGACGAACCGCGAATCGAAACCGATGGCCGTCTGATGAACATTGCCGACAACGAACAACAGCAGCGCCAACAGGCCCAGCCACAGTGATTGGCGGCGCTGCGCCGGGGATGGCCGCACGGCCAGACTGGATGACATCGGTAGCTGCCTTGCAAGAAAGGGGACGGGGAATTATTTCGTGGGCAAACTGAACGGCAGCTGTCCGGGTTATGGATAAACCAGGCAATTACAAATCTTGAATCAATAAACCAGGGGCCGGTGTTGAAGCTGGTGGCCCCTTCGCGGGCAAGGCTTGCTCCCACAGCAGTACGAACCCAGGTCCACCGGCGAACTGTGGAAGCAAGGCTCGCCCGCTAAGAGGCCCCACTGTCGAACGACGGCATTTTGGTAGCCGCCACGTCAAATCCCGGTGAACGGGAAATCAACTAATTGCCAAAGGCGTGCCGAGCCGCCTGTGCCCTTAGTGTGTCCCGGGGATTGCTCCGAACAGCCCCTGCTGATAGTCGCTGATAGCCTGATTGATCTCGGCCCGGGTATTCATCACGAACGGCCCATGGGAGACCACCGGTTCATTGATCGGCGTGGCATGCCCGAACAGCAGCGTAGCCACCGATTGCGCCTGCACGGTCACGGTATCCGGGCCGTCGTTCAGCTCGATCAGATGATGCAAGCGCGCGACCTCGCCTTCCACCTGCACCTCACCTTTGACGGTATAGAAGAACACCGTCTGCCCCGGCGGCGTCGGCAGCCGGACCTCGGCGCCCGGCTGCAAGTGCACGGTCATCATGGTCACCTGGGTCAGTGACTCGATCGGCCCGCGCTGGCCGGCGAACTCGCCAGAAATCAGATTGACCACCCCGCGCCCACCGTCCACTTCAATGGCCGGTATCTGCTCGCGCTGCAAACCGGTATAGGCCGGCGCGACCATTTTCAGGCGGCCCGGCAGATTGACCCACAGCTGCAGGATTTCCAGCGGCCCGCCGTTGCGCTTGAACGCCTCGGGGGACAGTTCGGCGTGAATCAGGCCAGCACCGGCCGTCATCCATTGCACGCCGCCGGCCATGATGATGCTTTCATGGCCGCCGCTGTCGAGGTGCGAAAGCTCGCCGTCGAGGATGAAGGTCACCGTTTCGAAGCCACGGTGCGGATGCGGCCCAAACGGCAGGCCGTTGTTGTTGGGCCGGTAGATCTGCGGGCCGTGATGGTTGAGGAACAGGAACGGGTCGAGCTGCTCGATCCCAGGGCCCGGCACCGGACGGATGGTGCTCAGGTCGGCGATGTCATCGCGATAGGCAGGGTGTTGCTTGAAGATACGCAGGGTCGACATGAGGGCCTCGGCGACGGTAGATCAGGCAGGTATGCGGTGCACGGGCTGGCCTTTTCGCCGGCGAGCCGTGCTCTCACAGATGTAAACCTGTGGGAACAAGGCTTGCCCGCGAAAAGACCGGCACGAACACCATCATGCTTAGGGGAATAGCACATCCCCGAACCCTACCCATTGCCACCGAGGATTGAAAGTGAAACGCGCCGATCACGCCTGCTCGCTGCGCTCGCGCCAGGCCCGCAGCCAGCCCAGGCCTGCGCTGGTGCTGCCCTTGGGACGGTATTCGCAACCGATCCAGCCTTTATAGCCCAACTGGTCGATCAACTCGAACAGCTGCGGATAATTCAGCTCGCCCAAGTCCGGTTCATGCCGATCCGGCACCCCGGCGATCTGGATATGGCCAATGCCAGCCATGTCCCGACGCAGCTTGACGCTCAAGTCGCCTTCCATGATCTGGCAGTGATAGCAGTCGAACTGCACCTTGATGTTGTCCGCGCCGATCTCGGCGCAAATACCCTGCGCCTGAGCCTGGTAATTGAGGAAAAACCCCGGCATGTCCCGGGTGTTGATCGGCTCCAGCACCACGGTGACGCCGACCTTGGCGGCCTGCGCCGCAGCGTAGCGCAGGTTGTCGACGTACACCGCCTGATGGCGGGCACGCATTGACTCGTCCGGCAGCAGGCCTGCCATCACGTGGATCCGGTCATTGCCCAGCACCGCCGCATACTCCAGCGCGCGCTGGAAACCGTCACGAAACTCCTGCTCGCGGCCCGGCAGCGAGGCGATGCCCCTCTCCCCTGCCGCCCAGTCACCGGGCGGCGCGTTGAACAGGGCCTGCTCCAGGCCATTCTCGAGCAACAGCTGTTTGAGCGTCTGCGCACTGTAGTCGTAGGGAAACAGGAACTCGACCGCCTTGAAACCATCCGCTGCAGCAGCCGCGAAACGCTCGAGGAAATCGTGTTCGGTGTACAGCATGCTGAGGTTGGCAGCGAAACGAGGCATGGTATCTCCGTGATTGCAGAATCAGACAAAAGGCCAGAGCAGCAGGGTCACCAAAAAGCCCAGGGTACCCAGGAGAGTCACCAGCAGGGTCCAGGTGCGCAAGCCGTCACCGACGTTCAGACCCGCAAGTTTAGTGAACATCCAGTAACCGGCATCGTTGATATGGGACATCGCCAGGCCGCCACCGCCCATGGCCAGGCACAGCAGCGCCAGGTGGTTGGGGCTCAGGTTGAGCGTCGCGATCAGCGGGCTGAGGATCCCGGCGGTGGTCACCAGCGCCACCGTGGTCGAACCCTGCACGGCACGCAACAGCAAGGTCAACAGGAACCCCAACGCCAGCACGGGCAAGCCGGTGGAGCGCAGCGCTTCGGACACTACCGCACCGATGCCGGTGTCCACCAGCACCTTGCCGAACACGCCGCCGGCACCGGCAATGAGGATCACCATGGCCACGCCCGGCAGTGCCGAGCCGATCACGTCCGAGACCTGGCTGCGGCTCCAGCCACGGCGCGAGCCAAGCAACCAGGCGCACAACAGGGTGTCGAGCAACAACGCCACCAAGGGCGCGCCCAATACCGTCAACACATCACGCAGACCGGAACCGGCCGGCAGCAGGGTCGTCGCCAGCGTCCCGAGCAGGATCAGGATGATCGGCAGCAAAATCAGAGCAATGATCAAACCGAAGCCGGGCGCTGGCGCCGGTGGCAGTTTGCTTTTCAGGCTGCTGGCGCTTTCTTCGAGGCCCAGGGTCTTGGCATGCGCGGCTTCGCTGGTGTGCGAGTAGTCGTCGTTGGCCCAGGCCACCAGGTCTTCGTTGGTGATGTGCGGACCGTAGACTTCGCTGCGGATATCGTCGGTCATCGGGTAGGTCTTGCGGGTCATGCGCCCGGCGATGAAGTAGCCGACGATGCACAGGAGCGCGACGATCGGGAGGCCCAGCATCAGCACCCGGCCCAGGTCCGCGCCCAGTTGCCCGGCAGCGGCGACCGCACCCGGGTGTGGTGGCAGGAAGGCATGAACGCTAAGCAGCGCCGCGCACATCGGCAGGGCGAAGATCAGCAGCGGTTTGCGTGCAGCGCGAGCGACACCGTAGGCCAGCGGCATGAGGATGATCACCCCCACTTCGAAGAACACCGGGATGCCGACCATGAAGCCCGCAACCGTCAGTGCCAGCGGCGTGCGCTTGTTGCCGAAGCGTGCGATCAGCGTTTTCGCCAGCGCCTCGGCGCCGCCGGACAGCTCGATGATTCGCCCGATCATGGCGCCCAGGGCGATGATGATGGCGATGTGGCCAAGGGTCTTGCCCATGCCGCCTTCGATGGTCGCTACCAGATCGGCAGGTTTAACACCGGCCACCAGTGCTACCAGGATGCTGACCAGCATCAGGGCCACGAATGGCTGGAACTTGTACTTGAGCACCAGGAACAGCAGCAACGCGATGCCGACACCGGCGATGGTCATCAACAGGATCGGGCTCATGCGCGGGCTCCTGTTCGGCAGGGACGTGATACGGATATGCGATGAAGGTAAGTCATGCTCTATGTCCTGTTGTTATTGTCTGGGTGAAACCGCTGAACGCACCGCTATACCCTGTGGGAGCGAGCCAGGCTCGCGAAGAGGCTGGCCCATGCGCCCCAAAAGCATCCCGGGAAGAGCCCGCTCCCACAGAAGCAGATGTCGCAAAAACTGTTACCACTTGGCGCCGAAGGTATCGCGCAACTCGTCCAGCGCCGCGCCGTCCAGCGGCACTGGCCGTGGCTGGGTCATGAGCCACAGGCGCGCGGTCTCCTCCAGCTCCTCGAGGGCGTAGCAGGCCTTGGCCACCGAACTCTCCCAGACCACCGGCCCCAGGCGCTCGAGCATCACTCCGCGAACACTGTTGGCCAGTTCGGCAACCCGCTCGGCCACTTTGGGCGAACCTGGCCGGGCGTAAGGCACCAGCGGAATATGGCCGACCTTCATCACTTGATACGGGGTGATCGGCGGCAGAATGTCGTCGACATGCCACACACCCGCCAGCGTCAGCGCCACCAGATGCGTGGAGTGGGTATGCACCACCCCGCCCACGCCCGGATTGCGGTCGTAGACCTGACGATGCAGGGCCAGTGTCTTGGAGGGCTTATCCCCCGAGACCCATTCCCCGGCCAGGTTGACCTTGGCGATGGCTGCCGGCTCCAGGCGCCCGAGACAGGCGTCGGTGGGCGTGATCAGCCAGCCGTCGTCCAGCCGCGCGCTGATATTGCCGGCACTGCCGACGGTGTAGCCGCGCCCGTAGAGCAGGCGCCCCACGGTGCAGATTTCTTCACGTACGGCGCTTTCGTCGATCATTGCGCACCCCCGGCCAGTTGCTTGAGGGCCTTGGCGAAAAAGTCGCGGCCGCCAAAATTGCCGGACTTGAGCGCCAGCGCCAGCGGCTCGGCGGTAGTGCTGAGGGTGGCCGGCACGCCCGGGTCGATCTGCGCGCCGATCTGCAACAGTTGCACGCCCAAGGCCTGGACCACCGCGCCGGAGGTTTCGCCACCGGCCACCACGAAACGTCGCACGCCAGCCTTACGCAGGCCGCTGGCGATCTCGCCCAGCGCCTCCTCGACCATGGCGCCGGCACGCTCGACGCCCAACTGCTGCTGCACGGCCTTGACTTCATCCGGCGCGCTGGTGGCGTAGATCAGTACCGTCTGCGCCGCGTCCCGAGCAAATGCCAAGGCCTCGGCCACTATCGGTTTACCAGCCGCCAGTGCCAACGGATCGATGCGATAAGCCGGACGTCCCGCTTCCAACCAAGCGGCGACTTGCCCGTTGGTGGCGACCGAAGCGCTACCGGCCAGCACCACTTCACCGCCGGCCACTTGCGGCAGCTCGCTGACATCGAAGTCGCGCAGTTTGCCCGCACGGCGGAAGTTGTCCGGCAGCCCCAGGGCCAGGCCCGAGCCACCGGTGAGCAACGCCAAGCCCGCGCACGCAGTGCCCAGGGTGTAGAGATCAGCATCGGACAATGCATCCGCCACCGCCATGCCGACGCCCTCGGCGCGCAGCTCGGCAATACGCTTTTGTACCGCCTCGACACCGCCAGATACCGCGTCATAGCGCAACAGTCCGACCTTGCGGGTGGTCTGCGATTGCAGCACGCGCACCAGGTTGGCATCGGTCATGGGCGTCAATGGGTGGTGCTGCATGCCCGACTCGCTGAGCAGTTGATCCTGCACGAACAAGTGTCCGCGAAAGATCGTCCGGCCGTTTTCCGGAAACGCCGGGCAGGCCAGGGTGAAGTCACTGCCGAGCTTGCCGAGCAGCGCTTCGCTGACCTGGCCGATATTGCCCGCGGCGGTGGAGTCGAACGTCGAGCAGTACTTGAAGAAGATCTGCTCGCAACCGCGCGCTTGCAGCCATTCAAGGGCAGCCAGCGATTCGGCAACCGCGTCGCTAGCCGGCGTGGTGCGCGACTTGAGGGCGATGACGATAGCGTCGGCATCCAGCCCGGCAGCCACTTCGGCGCTGGGGATACCGATGCTCTGCACCGTGCGCATGCCGCCGCGCACCAGCATGTTGGCCAGGTCCGTGGCACCGGTGAAGTCGTCGGCGATGCAGCCCAGCAAGGGTTTAGTGTTGCTCATGCCAGGCTCCTCAAACGTCTTTTTTGCCGGTGGGCAGGGTGATGCCCGGGAAGATCTTGATCACCGCGGAGTCATCTTCGCGGCCGAATCCGGCACTCGAGGCCTGCATGAACATCTGGTGCGCGGTGGCCGACAGCGGCAGCGGGAATTTGCTGGTGCGGGCGGTATCGAGCACCAGGCCCAGGTCCTTGACGAAGATATCCACAGCCGACAGCGGCGTGTAATCGGCGTTGAGGATGTGCGGCACGCGGTTCTCGAACATCCACGAATTGCCGGCGCTGTGGGTGATGACTTCGTACAGCGCGTCGGCATCGACCCCTTCACGCAGGCCAAGGGCCATGGCCTCGGCACTGGCAGCGATGTGCACGCCGGCCAGCAACTGGTTGATGATCTTGACCTTCGACCCGAGGCCGTGGACATCGCCCAGGCGGTAGACCTTGCCGGCCATGCCGCTGAGGATCGCATCGGCCTTGGCGTAGGAATCGGCCGGGCCGCTGGTCATCATGGTCATCTCGCCTGCAGCGGCCTTGGCGGCGCCACCGGAGATCGGCGCGTCGAGATATAACAGATTCTGTTCACCCAGGCGTTTGCCCAGTTCGACGGCGAAGGTCGGCGCGACGGTGGCGCAGCCGATGATCAGGCTGCCAGGGCGCAGGGCAGCGACTGCACCGTTGTCGCCATAGAGCACGGTTTCGGTCTGTTCGGCGTTGACTACCACGGTGATGATCACTTCGCACTGCGCGGCCATGGCGGCAGGCGTGGCGCAGGCGACACCGCCTTCGGCGGCAAATTGCTCGGTCACGGTGCTGCGCACGTCACAGGCATGCACATTGAAACCCGAGCGCAGCAGCGAGCGAGCGATGCCCAAGCCCATTGCGCCTAGACCGATCACACCAACGTTTTTGTTATTCATGAAAAAGCTCCTCGAAGGGTGAAATGGATACTGAACCAATGATCCGATCTTGTGAAGATATTTTTTCAAATTAACAAATATTAACACTGGTTAACAGGGCGAAAAAAAAGCCCCTAAGGGCTTGGATCTGGCGGATGTCCGCTGTGGGAGCGGGTTCAGTCCGCGAAAGCGTCTCTGCGCACAACCGTGCATAGGATTCGCGAGCCCGTTCACGGGCAGAGCCCGCTCCACCAGAGTCAGGGCGATACGGATCCCTTATGCCAGCATCAACTCCACGCCCTGCTTGCGAATCCCGTCCGCCGCCGCCTCGGCCAGCGCCGCATCGGTGATGATCACATCGAACTGCGCCAATGCCGCGATCTTGTACATGCCAAAGGTGCCGTATTTGGAGCTTGTCGCCACCAGCACGGTCTGCGAGGCCGCTTGCATGGCCACCTGCTTGACCTCGACCTTGAGCGGCGAAGGCGTGGTGGTCCCCCGCTGCAGGTCCCAGGAACTGGTAGACATAAAGGCCACGTCGGTGGCGATCTGCCGCAAGGTACTGGCCGCCAGGCCGCCCACGCACGAACGATTGGGGTGATCGAGCAGGCCGCCGGTGTGGATCACGTCGACATGCAGGACATCAGCCAAGGCCTCGACGATACCGAAGTCGTTGGTGACCACCGTCATGCCGGTAAGCGCCGTGATGTAGGGCACGATCTCCAGCGTGGAAGTGCCGGCATCCAGGTAGACGGTCATATCGGCATGCAGCAGCGACGACGCCAGTTTGGCCATGGCCTC